>NZ_JBITMT010000008.1:0-330003 GCF_044466505.1 Streptosporangium sp. NPDC049376
GACGACCTCGATGTCGTCCTCGGACTCCAGCAGGGCCGCGACGCCCCGCCGTACCACCTCGTGATCGTCCACGAGAAACACGCGAATCATGCTCCTGAACGGTGATTCCCCGCAGGCGAGTACGGAACGAGGTTTTCCAACGAGGGGTCTTGGACCGCCTATGCCCCTTCGGGGCCGGTGTTGTCCCGGTCCCAGGTGAGCTCGTCGACCACGTTGACGACTCCGTCGACCTGCCCAGTCATCCGGACGGCGAGCCGGACGTCCTTGCGCAGAGTCATCCTCCCGCTCAGTGTGACCACGCCGTCGGCGACGACGACACGGATTCGTGAGGTGTCCATCCACAGCGACCGGGACAGGACGTCCCGGCGTATCTCACGCGCGATGTCGTCGTCGGAGCGGGCGAACACCTTCAGCAGGTCACAGCGGCTGACGATGCCCGCCAGATGACCGTGGCCGTCGGTCACCGGCAGCCGCTTGACGCCGTGGTGTTCCATCAGGCGGCCCGCAGTCACCACGGGGGCGTCCACCGGGACGGTGACGGCCGGAGCGCTCATCAGGTCCCGGGCCGTCTCGCGCCCCGGCCGGGGCGACCCGGTGCGGAACCGCTCCCGGCGCACCAGGTCGGCCTCGGAGACGACGCCGACCACGTGGCCGTCGCCGTCCAGGACCGGTACGGCACTGACTCCGTGCTCCAGGAGCGTCTCGGCGATGTCCTTGAAGCAGGTGCCCTCGGTGACCGAGACCACCCGCCGGGTCATGACGTCCTTGACGGTGACACGCATCATCGCCTCTCGTCGGATCAGCAGGCCCGGTCGCTCATCGCAGTCTCCTGCGGAAGGGCGACGGCGGCGGGGCGGCGGGTGCGAGCCGTATCCGGACGTCCACGGCGAGCGCGCCGGACGTGGTGACGATCACCGGGTTCAGGTCGAGTTCGGCCACCTGCGGAAGGTCGTCCAGCAGCTGTCCGACCCCGGCGATCTGTTCCCGGAGAGCGGCGACGTCGACGGTGGGGCGTCCCCGGTAGCCGGAGAGCAACGGGGCGCATCGCAGTTCGGCGACCATCGCAGCGGGGTCCTGATCGTCGAGCGGCGGTACCCGGAAGGAGTGGTCGGCCATGAGCTCGGCGGCGGCGCCGCCCATGCCGACCATGAGCAACGGGCCGAAGGACTCGTGCGCGACACCACCGATGATCATCTCCACGCCGGGTTCGGCCATCGGCTGGACGATCGCGCCGGTCATCGCCGGTCCGATGGCGTCGGCCATCTCCTGGTAGGCGTGGCGGACCTCGCCGGGAGTGGAGAGGCCGAGGCGGACTCCGCCGACGTCGCTCTTGTGTACCAAGCCGGGCCCGGTGGCCTTGAGCGCGACCGGTAGCCCGGTGGACTCGGCGGCCGCCGCGGCGGTGTCGGGGCCGTCGGCCTCGGTCGAGGCGATGACATGGATGCCGTAGCAGCCGAGCAGGCGGGCCGCGGTGGCGTGGTCGAGCCATCGGCCGCCGGGATGGCGGGCCAGGTCCGCCGCCACGAGGCCACGGGCGGTGACGGTGTCGGCCGCCGGTGGCTTGGCGGGCGCGGCCTGTGGCCTCGCGCGCCACGCCGCGTACCCCACCGTGTGACGCAGTGCTCCCACGGCCTGTTCGGGAAAGGCGTAGCACGGGATCCGTCCGTCCAGCAGGCCGTCGTGCCCGGCGATACAGGCGGCCACGGTCTTGGTCGTCGTGGCGGTCGCGGCGATGATGGCATGGCGGGTGCCGGCCAGCCCGGAGCCGAACGGCGGGGTGTAGACGATCAGGACGGCGTCGATGTCGGGGTCGGCCAGGACGGTCTCCACGGCGAAGGCGAGATCCCGTGCGCTGCCGCCGGCGGTGAGATCGACGGGGTTGGCCACGGCGGCCGAGGCAGGAAGCCGGGAACGCAGGCGTCCACGGGTGAGGGGCGACAGCCCGGGAACCAGCAGGCCGTGCCGCTCGCAGGCGTCGGCGGCCAGGGCCTGAGGTCCGCCGGAGTTGCCGACGACGGCCACCCGCCCGCCACGGGGCAACGGCTGGGTTCCCAGCAGGCGCGCGGTGTCGAGCATGTCCTGGACGCTGTCGACACGGATGACACCTGACGTTTTCAGCAGGGCGTCGACGGCGACGTCCGGGGTGGCGGCGGCCGCGGTGTGGGAGTGGACCGCCCGCTCCCCGGAGACGCCCCGGCCACTCTTGATCACGATGATCGGCTTGCGTCTGCTCACCCGCCGTGCGATGCGGCCGAATCTGCGGGGGTTGCCGAACGACTCCAGGTACAGGGCGATCACGTCGGTCGCCGGGTCGTCCTCCCAGTACTCCAGCAGGTCGTTCCCGCTGACGTCGGCCTTGTTGCCGACCGAGGCGAAGCCCGACAGGCCGATCCCCAGGGCGTTGGCCCGGTCGATCAGAGCGACCGCGACCGCGCCCGACTGCGACATCAGGGCCAGGTGCCCGGGAGCGGGCGGATGAGGTAGGAAACTGGCGTTGAGGTTGGCCCCGGTGTCGGCGACACCGAGGCAGTTGGGGCCGATCAGACGCATGCCGGATTCACGGCAGATCCTCAGCAGCTCGCCTTCCATACCTGTCTCACCCGCCTCGGCGAATCCGGCCGTGACGACGACGAGGTCGCGCACGCCATGGCCGGCGCAGTCGCGGGCGATCTCCAGCACGGTACGGGCCGGGGTGGCGACGACCGCCAGGTCGACCGGGCCGGGCACCTGCCGCACGGTCGCGTACGCGGGCAGGCCGAGGATCCTGTCGGCGTGCGGGTTGACCGGGTGGACGGGGCCGGAGAAGCCGGCGTCGAGAATGTTGCGCAGGATGCGGTGGCCGATCCCGCCCGGGGCGCGTCCCGCGCCGATCACCGCGATCGACTCCGGGTGGAACAGCCGCTTCAGGCAGGCGGAGGTCGCCTCGTGGGCGCGTTCCTCGATCCGCTCCAGCAGGCCCGGAGTGGGATGCGGATCCATCCGGATCTCCACCGTCCCGTCGAGGAAGGCCCGCCGGGTGGGCAGTCCGAGATCGTCCAGCACTCGCAGCATGGGGCGGTTGTCGGCCAGTACCTCGGCGACCAGCTCGCGCACGCCCTCGTCGGCGGCCTCCAGCGCCAGGTGCTCGACCAGCAGGGTGCCCAGGCCACGGTGGTGCATCGTGTCGTCGATCAGGATCGCGAGCTCGGCGTCGCCGTCCTGACCGGGGATGTACTCCGCGACCGCCACCAGGCCGCCGTCCACCGCGGCGACCAGGACGCGGCCCGGGTGGTCCGGTTCGGTGACGCGGTCCATGTAGGCGTGGTCGCCGGCCTTGCCTCCGGTGAAGAACCGCAGGTAGGCCGAGCGTTCGGACGACCTGTCGACCAGCCTGTGCAGGGACGGCCCGTCGCCGGGACGCAGGGGGCGGATGTGGGCGATGCCACCTTCACGCAACAGGACATCGCATTCGTCGGGGACGGTTCGCCTCATACCAGCAGCCTCCGCCACCGCCGCGTCGTGTCCTAGGGCCGAAGTGCCCTGGTGGCAGGGCCGGTCGTCGTCTGCTCCCCGGTGTCCTGCACCGTCACGCGGACATGGGTGGAAAGTCCCCATAGGTGATGCCTTTCGGCCGGGGTTCGCCAGGGCCGCCGATGATCTGCCGGCGGGTATGAGGACTTCGGGAGGCGACAGGGGACGGCCGCCTGCCTTACCAGAGGCGGACGGGGACGGCATGGCCGTATTACGGGGCTGACCGCCGACGAGGCGGCTGAAAGGCGGCGCACCTTCGCCGGCACCATCAAATATGTGCCGATGGGCACCACAGGCAACTTCGGCAACGCGTTCGGGGCTGGGCGGCATACGAACGAAAAGTGGCGGGCTCACACCGGGTGGGCAGGGTCGTCGCGGTCTGGGACGACGGCTGTGGTGCATCACGCAGGCAGTGGCGAGCATCCGCGAGCGATCAGGACCTGGGGCGCTCGGTGATCCACCAGGCAGCCAGTAACCCGGAGCCGGCAGTGAGTACGGCGGCCGCGATGACGGTCGCCTCCAGGCCGAAGGCGTCGGCCAGCAGACCGGCGAGCAGTGCACCGGCGGCGTAGCCGATGTCGCGCCAGAACCGGTAGGTGCCCAGCGCGTTGGCTCGCCAGGCGGGGTGGGCGTGGTCGGAAACCGAGGCGATCAGCGCCGGGTAGACCATGGCGGTGCCCAGTCCGAGCGCGACGGCCGAGGTGACCCCAGCCAGCAGGGGCCGCTCCAGCAAGACCAGAGCGAGCACGAGCCCGCCCGCCTGGACCAGCATTCCGGACACGATGAGGGGCTTGCGGCCGACGCGGTCGGCCAGATGTCCGGTGGGAATCTGGCCGATGCCCCACAGGATCGGGTACAGGCCCTTGATCAGGCCGACGGCGGCCAGGCCGAGCCCGTGGTCGGTGAACAGCAGCGGGAAGACACCCCAGGTCAGGCCGTCGTTGAGGTTGTTGACCAGTCCGGCCTGGCTGGCGCCGCGCAGCGAGCGTTCCCGCCAGGAGGCGCGCGCGAACGTGGAGGCCAGCCCAGGGTGCTCGCCGTCGGGCAGTGGCTTGGGATGTTGGGCGAGTTCCAGGGCGACGTGCGCGGCGGTGTCGCGCACGATCAGTGACAGCGCCAGGCCGGCGGCGACGAATACGACGCCGATCAACTCGGGCGCAGGGCGGAGGCCGTAGACGATGGCCAGGTAGCCGGTGAGCAGCGCGGTGGCGCCGACGGCGGTGTAGCCGGCGGCCTCGTTCAGGCCGGTGGCAAGTCCCCGGCGGGCCGGGCCGACCAGGTCGATTTTCATGTTGACGGTCATCGACCAGGCCAGGCCCTGGTTGAGGCCCAACAGAACGTTAGCGGCGACGATCCAGCCCCAGGACGGCGCCCAGGCGAGCATGAAGGGGACGGGGACGCCGATGAGCCAGCCCGTGAGGAGGAGTTGCCTGCGGCGGAAGCGTGCCGTCAGGGCTCCGGCGGCGAGGTTGGTCAGAGCCTTGGTGACTCCGAACGCGATGATGAACGAGAAGACCGCCAGGTCGCTGCTCAGGCTGAAGACGTCGGTGCCGATGAGCGGCACGGTGGTGCGTTCCAGACCCACCAGGCCGCCGACGGCCATGTTGACGACGACGAGGAGGGTGAACTGGAGCTGGTTCTCCCGGAGTCCGAGGCTCACGGCGGGTCCGGAAGTCTGCTTCGTCGTGGTGCTTGTGGCCATGCGCGGCGTCCACCCCCGCCGAGTCCGCTGAGGGCCAGGCCGACGACGGTTTCGGCGAGGAGCGGCCGTCATGCCACCGAGCCGTTGTTTCCGCGCCCGTCAACGACCGGGTATCCAGCGGCGGCCCACGCCTTCATACCGCCCTTGACGTCCACCGCGTCCGCGCCGCGCGCGCGGAGCAGTTCGGCGGCCTGCTGCGAGCGGTTCCCGCTGCGGCACATCACCACCAGCGGCGACCCATGGGCGGCCTGTGGCAGGGCCGAGCCTGTGACCAGGCCGGACAGAGGCGCGTACACGGCGCCGGGCGCGTGACCGGCGTCCCACTCGCTCCGCTCGCGTACGTCCAGCAGGACAGCCCGGGGGTCCGAGCCCTGAGTGCGCCGGTGAGCCTCTTCCACGGTGACGCGTTGTGTGTTTCGGGAGAACAGGGCCATGACAAGACCTTTCGAAGAAGTAGTTGTGCAGGTAACGGTGTGACCGCCGGTTGCCCGGGGCTGTGTCGCCGGGCGGACCGCTCAGCCGGCGATGACGTTCAGGCCGACGTCGGTGACGGAGTCGAACCCGTCGTCGACGACCACCGCATCACGGCCCGCGGAGTCGAGCAGGGATGCGGCGATTCCGGCGCGCATGCCACCGGCGTAGTGCACCCACACGGTTCCGCCCGGGACCTCGCCGAGCCGCTTGTGAAGCTGGTGGATTGAGATGTGCACGGAACCCTTGATATGTCCGGCAGCGCGCTCGGAATCGCGGCACACCTCCAGGACGACGACCCCGTTCGGCCAGACCCGCGAAGGTGGAGCGGGGGAAGGACGGCAGCGAGACGCCGTCACCCCCTCATCCGCGGGGCACTGACGGATGCCGCTGGCGACGCTCTTGAATCCGGCCAGGCAGAGGGTCGGGATACGGCGGCGACGTCCGCGCGGTCTCGGTCGTCCTCAATGGTGCTGGCCTTGGGCGCGGAATCAGGGCCGCATGCTCAGCTCTCGGGACGTCTCCGGCGGCGTTTCCCTGGCGGGTCGCGGCCGGTGCCTGCGCGCCAGCGTCCAGGCCCCGGCCACGGTCGCGGTGAGCGCGGTGCCGATCCAGGCCGGAGGGCTGGCCCACACGGCGGCGGGCAGCTGCTGGCTCAGGACGAAGACGCCCATCACGACAACGAACCAGCCGAACGCCTTGCGTAGCGTGTCCTGCGGGATCCGTCCGGCGAAGCGGCTGCCGATCAGGCTGCCGACGACCGCGGCAGCGGTCACCGTCAACGCCAGACCCCAGTCGATCTGGACTCCGGCGAGGTGGCCGGCGAGCCCGGAGAGCGACTTCATCGCGATGACCAGCAGCGAAGTGCCGACCGCGACGCTCATGGGCAGTCCGCCGAGCAGGGTCAGGGCGGGGACGACCAGGAAGCCGCCGCCGGAGCCGACCAGGCCGGTGACCGCGCCCACGACCAGGCCCTCGATGACCACGAGCTTGACGGGCATCTCGGTGTGGGAGGGCCTGCGCCCGGCCTTGTGGCTGGCGCCCTTGCGGAGCATGGCCACGGCGGTGGCCAGCATCATCAGGGCGAACGCGACGAGCAGAACGGTGCCGGGGACGTACTCGGCCAGGCGCCCGCCTCCGTAGGCGCCGACCATGCTGACCGCGCCGAAGATCAGACCGGTGCGCCACCGCACCCGGTGGGCGCGGGCGTGCGGGATCAGTCCGACCAGGCTGGTGACGCCGACGACGAACAGCGAGGTGGCGATGGCCTCCTTGCTGTCCTGACCCGCGAGGTAGACGAGGATCGGCACGGTCAGGATCGATCCGCCGCCGCCCAGGATGCCCAGGCTGACACCGATCAGCGCGGAGGCCGCGAGGACGAAGGTGATCACGACCGGTCCCGCAGGGACGCGATGACAGTATGGATGTCGGTGCGCGGACCGCGGTTGTAGGGCAGCTTGGACAGCATCATGCCCATCGCGCAGGTGTTGCTCAGCGCGGCGAAGGTCAGTCCGGCACCGATCGCGGTACCGATCAGGTGTACTCCGGGGACGAAGAAACCCACCACGCCACTGACCAGCACGACCGAACCGGCGACCAGGCGGACCTGGCGCTCCAGCTCCCAGCGCTCCGGGCCACGGTTGACGGGGGCACCGGACGCCTCCCAGGCCATCATGCCGCCGTCCAGGACCCGCAGGTTCGGCAGGCCCGCCTCGGCGAGTGCCTGCTCGGCCTGCGACGCGCGGGCGCCGGAGCGACAGACCAGCACCACGTCCTCATCCAGGTGGCGGCGCAGCTCGGATCGGTGCTCGCGCAGGGTGTCCAGCGGCACGTTGTAGGCGCCGGGGATGTGGCTGGTCTGGAACTCGCCGGGCGTGCGTACGTCCAGCAGGCGGGGGGCGCTGCCGTTGTTGATCAGGTGCTGGAGGGCGGCGGGCGTGAAGGTGGCCTTGGAGGCGGCGGTCGTCATGGGAACTCCGTGGGGTGAAGTGGATCCGTGCACGGCACGGGCGGAAAAGGGAGAGGAAAACGGGGGAGGGCCGGTGCACCCGCAGCGGGGCAGTCAGGGCAGGAAGTCCCTGCCGCGGGTGCGCCGGCGGCTCTTCCCGGCCACCGGGTCAGACGGTGGCGGGCGTGTTCAGCAGAGCCAAGGCGGCCCAGCCGCCGAGCACGTCGGAGACGTCCTGGAAGCCTTGCTGCCGCAGCAGGCTGGCGGCGATGGAGGAGCGGTGCCCGCCCGCGCAATGCAGGACCAGCGGCCTGTCGCGTGGGATCTCGTCCAGACGGCGGGGCAATTCGTTGAGCGCGATGTGCAGAGCGTCCTCGATGAACCCGTTCTCGCCGCGCTCACCACAGTTGCGGACGTCGATCACGACCGGCGGGTTGTCGCCCGCCAGCTCGGCATGTAGCTGGGCCGCGGTCAGGCGACTTGCCGGGGCGACCTTGTCGGCCATCGCCCTCAGGGACTCGTCGGGCGAGGCCAGGTAGCCGGACACCTGGTCGAAGCCGATCCGGGCGAGCCTGGTGACGATCTCCTCCTCACGGGCCTCCGGCGCCACGACCAGCAGCTCCGCGCCGAGCGGCAGAACCGTGCCGGCCTGCTCGGCGAACCGGCCGTCGGCGGGGACGTTGATCGCCCCGTGCAGGTGGCCGACGGCGAACTCCTGCGGGTCACGGGCGTCGACCACCACGGCGCCCGCTGCGCGCCGGGCCAGGAATCCCTCCACGCCCAGCGCCCGCGGCGCGCTCGCCGGGTCGAACAGCTCCCGCTCCCGGCGGTTGAGGTCCGCGTCGAAGGCGAAGTAGCCCGGAGCCGCCGACTGTCCGGCGGTCACGATGGCGACGAAGTCCTTCTCGCTCATCGGGGCGCACGCGTAGTTGGTGGCACGCTGCTCGCCGATCGTCGACTGCCGCTCGGTGGACAGATTCTTGCCGCAGGAGGAACCGGCGCCGTGTGCGGGGAAGACACGCACCTCGTCGGGCAGACCCATCAGCTTGTTCTGCACGCTGTCCTGCAGCATCGCGCCGAGCTCGTCGGCGGTCACTCCGACCGAGGCCAGCAGGTCTGGGCGGCCGACATCGCCGATGAAGAGGGCGTCACCGGTGAGCACGCCGTACGGGACGGCGTCATCGGCGTGTTCGTAGACGAGCACGCTGATCGACTCCGGGGTGTGCCCGGGGGTCTCCATGATCTTCAGCGTGACGTCACCGAGACCGATCACGTCCCCTTCGGCCAGCTTGCGGATCGCGTACTCGGTCTCCGCGCGGCGCCCGTAGCCGATCCAGGCACCGGTGCGGGCGGCCATCTCCAGGTGACCGGCGACGAAGTCCGCGTGGAAGTGGGTGTTGATGACACCGACCACGGTGAAGCCGCGTACCTCAGCGTCGTTCAGGTACTCCGACACATCCCGGCGCGGGTCCACGACCACGGCCTGACCGGTGACCTCGTCGGCGATCATGTACGACGCCTGCGAGAGACACTCGAGGTAGTACTGCGAGAAGAACACGGAAACCTCCGCAACAAGATGGGCTTTATACCCCTGGGGGTATCATTTGAGCCGGGGGCGCCCTCTCGCAAGGATGGGCGCAGGCGGCAGGGGTGGGGTGCCGACAAGGAGCCATTGGTCTGCGGGCGCCGCCTTTGTACCCCGGGGGGTATTACGCGGTTGACTGTAAAAGGCCGCATCCTCCCTTGTCAAATACCCTGTGGGGTATCTTTAGGCTGTTCGCAGAGAGGAGTCGGCGGTCCGTGTCCGCCCGGCTGGCACGGGCGGATCGCCGGGGGGCGTCCCGGCCGAGGGCTCACCTGCTGGACGATGCCGTCCCTCCGGCCAGGTGGTCATCAGGCGGTCCGGGCTCGGCAGTCCGGGCTTATACCCCTTGGGGTATTCTTGTCGGAGAGCGGAGGAGGATCTCGATGCAGATGGACGAAGAATCGACGCGGCCCGTCCTGAACCGCCTGCGGCGGGCTCAGGGGCAGTTGGCTGCCGTGATCGCGATGATCGAGGCGGGCCGTGACTGCAAGGATGTCGTGACGCAACTCGCGGCGGTCTCCCGGGCCCTGGACAGGGCCGGGTTCAAAATCGTGGCCAGCGGGATGCGGCAGTGCCTTGCCGGGGACTCCGGCACTCCGCCCATGTCACAGGAAGAACTGGAAAAGCTCTTCCTCGCCCTCGCCTGACCCCAGGCCACCTCCCTGTGTCGCCAGCGCGGCAGGGCGCTGGCCCGTGTGCGGTTCAGCGGTCGCCTCACCCATGCCGGGTCGTCCTGTGAAGTCGGCGTGGGAAGGGGCGGACGCATGACAGTGAGGCATCAAGGCAGAGGGGCGACAAGGCGGTTGAGGACGCATCACGGTATCCGGGTCGCGCTCGTCCTCCTCGTGGTGAGGGTCGGACACAAGATCAAATTGTGATCCGCATCCGGCGCGTCCCGTTCCTGCGCAGCCGTCCCAGCCTGCTGTTGCCGCTGTCTCCACTGGCGCGTCCGCCGGGGTTCACCGCGCCTCCGCCCGCCTTCTTCCTCACGCTGGCCGGCATGGTCGTCGCCTACCTGGTCCTGGTCGAGCCGGCCAAGGAGGTGTTCTCCGCGTTCTCTGAGGGTGGTTGGCCCGCCGTCCGGCGCCGTGGACACGCCCACCACGTGCAGCGCCGGGCGTCCCGGTTCAGCCACACCGGTCCCCTGTCGGGTGGAACCGCGCGGCCCTGACGGCCGCATGCGCCAGCCGGTGAGGTGCTCAGGACCTCTCGAACAGGACGGCCACCCCGGCCATCGCCCCCAGATGGACCCCCTCCGCCGTGGTTCCGCCCTGCAGGTCCCGTACGTCGTTGTTCAGCGCCTCGACGAGGAAGGGCTGGGAGGCGCCGGGACGTACGTGGGCGAGGACCCCGGCGTGCACGACCGCACTGAGAGTGGAACCGTGGCAGGTGCGGGCCAGGTAGTAGTCCACGGTGCGCGCCGCCATCGCGGAATCCCACGTGTGGCCCAGGCCGGTCAGCGCCTCGCCAAGCCCGTCGGAGCCCAGCAGGTGGAACAACATCAGCACGTCGGCCTGTTTGGAGATCTTGTACCGGTTCGGAGTGTCTCCCTCGGCCTCCAGGATGCGATCAAGCCGCCGAATGTCACCATATTTCCTGCGATAGGAGGCCCAATCCAGTTCCTTCAGGGCGTCGTAGCCCTCGAACTGGCTGATCACCCCGTCGTGGAAGTCCACCCGCATCCGTGCGGCCATGGCGGTGAAGCGGTCGACCTCCTCCTGGCTCACCCTTCCGGCTCCGACCAGGGCGATCATGTCCAGGACGCGGCGCATCAGCCAGGCGGTCATCACGTTGGTGTAGGCGTTGTTGTCCACTCCGGGCTCGGCGCGGTCCGGGTAGCCGTCGTGGTACTCGTCGGGCCCCATCACGCCCCGGATGGCGTACCGATCTCCCTCCCGCACGGCGAGGGAGGCGAAGAACCGGGCGATCTCCACCAGCAGCTCGCCGCCGAAGCCGGCCAGGAAGGCGGTGTCCCCGGTGGCCAGGTAGTGCCGCCAGACGTTGTAGGCCACAGCCAGGCCGATATGCCGCTGCAGATGGGAGTGGTCGGGCAGCCAGCGGCCCGATCGGGGGTTCAGGTGCAGACGGGGGGTCTCCTCCCGGCCGTCGCTGCCACTTTGCCAGGGGAACATCGCCCCGGTGTACCCGGCTTCACGCGCGGCCCAGCGCGCCTCGGGCAGCCGCCGCCACCGGTAACGCAGCAGCGCCTCGGTGACCTCGGGCAAGCGCGGCGCCAGGAAGGGGAAGGCGAACACCTCGTCCCAGAACACGTGTCCCCGGTAGGCCTCGCCGTGCAGGCCGCGAGCGGGAAGCCCGGCGTCGAGTTCGGCCAGGTGCGGGGAGGCCGTTTGCAACAGGTGAAAGATGTACAGGTTGAGGACCTGCTGGACGTCGGCGTCCTCGGCTGTCACGTGAGCCCGCTGCCAGAGCCGATCCCAGGCTCGCGTGTGCCGTCCGAGCAGAGCCTCGAAGGAACCCGCACGTGCCACCGCGGTCCTGGCGGCGCTCTCGCTCCCGGCGATGGCCCGGTCACGGGAGGTGTGCAGGGCGACCACCTTCTCCACGACGATCTCCTGGCCCTCGGCCACCTCCACGGTCCGCTCGTCGCTCACCCACTCCTTCCGGGCGTCGTGTGAGACACCGCCGTCGGCATGGTCGTGTCCTCCGGTCAGGGTGGTGCGGGAGGCCAGGGCGATCTCCACGCGAGAGGTGGCGGTACGCGTCAGCAACCCGATCACCCCGTGGGCGGCGTGTGAACGGATCGGCACCAGGTGCCGACCGGCCAACCCCTGATAGCGGGCGACCCCGGAGTTGACGACACGCCCGTCCAGAGCGGAGCGGACCCGGAGCGTGCCGCTCCAGTTCTCCGGGACGATCGTCGTCCTCAGGGCGGCCAGGTGCGGATCGTCCATCGAGACCAGCCGTCGCTGCTCCAGCCGGGTGATCCGTCCCCGGAAGTCGCGGACACGCAGCAGCCGGGTCAGCACTCCCGCACGCATGTCGAGAACGCGGCGGACGGTGAGGAACTCAACCGTGCCGGGGGCGAACCAGTCGTCATCGTCGACGCGGAAGGTCAGCGGCAGCCAGTTCGGCACGTTGACGAGATCCTCGTTGCCCACCGTACGGCCCGCGACCCGGGAGAAGAGCCGGTCGTAGCAGCCGGCCACGTAGGTGCCGGGATAGCGCACACCGTCGGCGTGCGCCTCCGGTGCGGCTCCACGGGTGGCGAAGTAGCCGTTGCCGAGCGTCGTCAGTGCCTCCCGCAGCCCCTCGGAGGCGGGATCGTCATCGTCATAGATGAGGAGCCAAGGGTTCACCGCTTCTCCCGGCCAGTCGTAGCTCCGCCAGATCGCCGACGACGATGTCGGCTCCCGCCGCCCGTAACGCGTCCCCCGAGCCGTGCCGGTCGACGCCGATGACGAGGCCGAACCCACCCCGCCTGCCCGCCCGCACCCCGGCGAGGGCGTCCTCGACCACCGCCGTCCGCCGCGGCGACACCCCGAGTTCCTCGGCCGCCCGCAGGAACAGCGCGGGGTCGGGCTTTCCGGCCAGTCCCAGCCGAGCTGCCTCGACACCGTCGATTCGGACGTCGAACAGGTGGTCGGCCGCCGCCGCGCGGAGCACCCGCGCGCAGTTACGGCTCGCCGAGACGACGGCCGTACGCACCCCACGACGCCGGAGCTCACGAACGACCTCGACGGTCGAGGGGAAGGCGGCGACACCGTTCCTGCGGATCTCGGCCAGGAAGAAGGCGTCCTTGCGCGCGGCCAGGTCCGCCACCGTTTCCGGGTCCGGCGCGATGCCCCGGGAGCGGAGGAAGTCCTCCACCCCGTCGCGGCGGGATTTGCCGTCGACATGACGCAGATACTCCCCACCGGCGTCGAAGGGCCGGAACCGCCCCCCGGATCGGTCGGCGTACTCACGCAGGAAGGGGTCGAACACCTGTTTCCACGCGGCGGCGTGCACCCCGGCCGTGTCGGTGACGACCCCGTCGGTGTCGAAGACCACCGCGGCGATCCGCCCAAGGTCGACGACCGCGGGCAACGGCATGGCGCACCCCCTCACTCGCACGGTACGGCGGCGCGCGCCGCCGCCATCAGGGCTGACCGATCATTGGAGGATCGCGCACGTGGTGGATCACCGGCCACGAGACGGTCGTGCGGCCTCACAGGACGTGCTGGATGCGCCGCCCGCTGATCTCTGCGGGGGTGATCGAGACGTACAGCTCGCGGTCGCCGCCCGCCCACGGCTGGACGCCGGAGGTCTCCGCGTCCGCCTGTTCGTCGCCGGTCACGACGTGGTGGAGACCGCCGCGGATGAGCACGCTCCAGCCCTCTCTGCCGGCCTCGTCGATCCGGTCGACCTGGAAGGCGACCTTGAACTCGGCCCCCTGGACGCCGGTGCGCAGATTGCCGTCGAGTGGGCCGCCGAAGGCCGTGCGGAAGACCACGGCACCGTTGTGCACCGCGTAGTTGACCGGCAGGACCACCGGCCCCTCAGGTTCGTTGAAGGCGACCCTGCCCACGCCGCCGGGAGCGATCAGCCGCAGGCACTCGGCGGGGTCGAGCCTGTTCAGGCGGGGACCCGCGATGGGGCGGCCCCGGCCGGGAGGCAGATCGACCGTCCCACCGAGCAGTTCGGCGACGCCGACGCCCAGAGCGGTGGCCAGCCTGCGCACGGTCTCGGCCGACGGCGCGGCGGGCGTCTCCTCCAGGTACGCCAGGTACAGGGCGTCGATTTCGGCGTGGTCGGCCAGTTGGTCGCGGGTCAGCCCCAGGTCTTCACGCCGTCTGCTCACCCGGCGGCCCAGGTCTCCCGGGGTCGTCATGTGTCCGGTCATCGAGATCTCCCAGAGAGAAAGGGGCAGACCGCCGCAGGTCCGCCATGCCCTCCATTCCATCGCAGGGAAAAGGAGGAGGTGAGGGCCGGAAGTCCCAGGACGACGGGCCTTTCGGGCCGCTGGGAAGGAGAGGCAGCCGGGTGCAGGATGCGCGGTGACACTCACCACGCCAGGATTTATGGAGAAACGGGTCCAAAGTCACCAAATAGCAGGTCTGTCGTCTCTGGGTTCCTTCACTCCCGTGTCCGACGCTTGATCTGACCGTGGGCTTGTATGTGAGGACTCCTGTCCCGCCGATACCTCCAGCAGGGTGGACCCGGTCGTTGTGCGCCTCTCTGCGGCACCGAGGAGCGCGGCACCACGTTCACTGTCCGGTGGCGATCCGGTCCTGGGCCCGTGCGGGCCGGCGGATCCGGGCGAGCCGGTTCGCAGCGGGAAGGCTGAGAACATGCGAAAGTTCGGCGGCACCGCGTTCGTGGTGGTCACCGTGACCGGGCTGGCGGCCGGGGCCGTGTGCCATCTGGCCGGAGCGTCCCCGGCTGGAGACGCCGTGTGGGCGACCGTCACGGTGGTGGCCCTGCTTCCCGCGCTCTGGCAGGTGCTGTCGGCGCTGCGCGAGCGCCGGCTGGGCGTGGACGCCATCGCCGTGCTCGCCCTGGCCGGGGCGCTGGCCGTACGGGAGTATTTCGCCGGTGCGGTGATCGGCGTGATGCTGGCCACCGGCCAGGCGCTGGAGGACTACTCCCTGCGCCGGGCCCGCCGTGACCTGACCGGCCTGTACGAACGTGCTCCGCGCTCGGCGCGCCGCTACGAGGACGGGACGCCCCGCCAGGTGGACGTCGGCCTGGTCCGCCCCGGTGACCTGCTGCTGGTCCCCAGTGGTGAGACCGTCCCTGTGGACGGGGTGGTCGCCGCGGGCCTGGCGTCGCTGGACGAGTCGGCGCTGACCGGGGAGGCGCTGCCGGTCGAACGCCCCGCCGGGCAGGGGGTGCGCAGCGGCGTGGTGAACGCCGGTGCCGCCTTCGACCTGCGGGCCACCCGGATCGCGGCCGAAAGCGCCTACGCGGGAGTGGTACGGCTGGCACGGCAGGCCGAGGCGGGCAGCGCTCCCGTGGTGCGGCTCGCCGACCGGTTCGCCGCCTGGTTCCTGCCCGCGACGTTGCTGCTGGCAGGGGGCGCCTGGCTGCTGTCCGGAGATCCCGTCCGGGCGGTCGCGGTCCTGGTCGTCGCCACCCCCTGCCCGCTGTTGCTGGCCGCGCCCGCCGCCATCGCCTCCGGTCTGTCCCGTACGGCGCGTCATGGCGTGGTGGTCAAAGGAGGGGGAGCACTGGAGAGGCTGGGGCAGGCCCGCACGCTTGTCCTGGACAAGACCGGCACGCTGACCGCGGGACGCCCCGAGGTGGTCGACGTGGTGGCCGCCCCCGGTGTCCAGGCCGACGACGTGCTGCGTCTGGCGGCCGCGCTGGACCAGATGTCCTCCCACGTGCTCGCCGCCGCGATCGTCGACGCCGCTCACGCTCGCGGCCTCACGCTGCCCCAACCAACCGAGGCGCAGGAGAAGCCGGGCACCGGGACCACGGGGTTGGTCGGGGGACGCCGGGTAGAGGTCGGCAAGGCGGCGGCCCGATCCGATTCCGAATGGGAACGAGCCCAGCGGGCCCGGGCCACGCTGGACGGCGCCATGACCGTCTGGGTCACGGTCGACGGCCGGACGGCCGGGGTGATCCTGCTGCGCGACGCCGTGCGGGCCGACGCCGCGCGGACCCTGCGGCGGCTGCGCACCGCCGGGATCGAAAAGGTGATCATGCTCACCGGAGACAGGGCCGAGGTCGCGGAGAGCGTGGGCACGGTGCTCGGCGTCGACCGGGTGCTGTCCGAGCAGACGCCGGTGGCCAAGGTGGAAGCGGTACGGCGGGAGGTGGCCGAGGCGGTGACCGTGATGGTCGGCGACGGGATCAACGACGCTCCGGCGCTGGCCGCCGCCGACGTCGGGGTGGCCATGGGCGCCCGAGGGTCGGCCGCCTCGGCCCAGGCCGCCGACGTGGTGCTCACCACCGACCACCTGGACCGGCTCGCCGACGCCATGGACGTGGCCCGTCGCTCCCGCCGCATCGCCGTACAGAGCGCCGCCGCGGGGATGGGACTGTCGCTGCTGGCCATGGCTGTGGCCGCGGCCGGAGCACTGCCTCCGGCGGCCGGCGCCCTGCTGCAGGAGGCCATCGACGTCACGGTGATCCTCAACGCGCTGCGGGCGCTGCGTCCCACCAGGGGGACCAGAACGGTGGTCGACGCGGAGACCGAGTCCCTGCTGCGCCGCTTCGAGCTGGAGCACTCCTCGCTGAGGCCACCCCTGGAACTGATCCGTGAGACGGCGGACCGGCTCGGCCAGAGCCCCCCGGAGGTGGCTCTCGACCGGCTGCGGGAGGTCCACGACTTCCTCACCGAACGCCTGCTGCCCCACGAACGCGCCGAGGAGAGACGACTGTACCCGGCCATGGGACAGGCCCTGGGCGGTTCGGAGGTCACGATGACCATGAGCAGGGCGCACGCGGAGATCGAACGCCTCATCCGCCGCCTGGACGGTCACCTCGCCCTTGCCGGAGCGGAAGGGCCCCGTCCCGAACAACTCGACGACCTGCGTGCCTGCCTCTACGGCCTGTACGCGGTCCTGGTGCTCCACTTCGACCAGGAGGAGGAGGCCTACTTCTCCCTGACCGCCGCTCCGGACTCCGCGCACCCGGTTTTCTCCTCCCTCCGCTCACCGTGAGCCGAACCGGTTGCTCCTTGGTCTCCTCCAGAACAGGACATAAGTCCCACAAAGGGGTGACATCAGGCGGCTGTGATCAATCGGTCCAGAGCATGGGATGGAGTGGAGGCGGGCCTGCCGCGTTCCCGCACAGGTGGGGCGCCCGCCACCAAGAATCCGTGCCGTCCGGCCGCGCGCCGGATGTGAGAACCCCGTCAGGGGGACGCCATGGCTGCACCGAGTTTTCCCGCCCGCCGCGTAGGTCTCGCGGCTCTGGGCGTCAGCGCCGTTCTGATGGCCTGCGGTGGCCCCGGCGACCTTCTGTCGCGCTCGTCGGGCCGTGGATCGGCGCTCCGGCCGTCTCGTCCACCGGCGTCCTGGCCGAGGAGCACAACGCTCAGGACGTACGCTTCGCCCAGGAGACGATCCTTCACCACCGGCAGACATTGATCATGACCGGGATGGCCGGGACACACACCTCGAACCCCCGGGTCAGGGCATTGGCCGAGCGGATCGGACGGGCCGAGGAAGCCGAGATCGCCCAGCTGACCGCCTGGCTGAGGAGCTGGGGAGAACCGGCTCCCGGCCTGGGTCCGTGCATGACGGGACCACCCGGCGGAGGGGACGACGAGCGGGGTCCGTGCAACCGAGGGCCGGAGGACATGGGACCCGGTATGCACCGGGGCCCGCACATGATGGGCTGGACTGACCTGGAAACCCTGGATGAGGCGTCCGGGACCGACTTTGACCGGATATTTCTGGACATGATGGTCTGGCACCATACTGACGCGATCGGCCTGGCCGTGGCCGAGCGGCGAGAGGGCCTTTCTCCACGCGCCACGGCACTGGCCGCCTCGATCATCACCCGCCAGAAAGCCGAGCTCGTTCAGATGCGTTCCATGTTCACACGGCTCTGAACGCCGACGACACTTCGCGGCAGAGGCCGGTTGACGGCCATGGTGGCACATCCGTCATTCATCGTCTATCGTCGATAGACGATGAATGACGAGAAGAAGTCACTGCCCCGTGCGGAGGCCGAACAGTACGCGAGCTGGTTCAAGGCCCTCGCGGACGCCACCCGCATCCAGATCGTGTCGTTGCTGGCCCGGCGGCGCACGCCGATGAGTGTGGGCGAGATCGTGACCGTGTCCGGGGTGGGGCAGTCGACCGTCTCGCACCACCTGAAGGTTCTGGCCGAGGTGCGGTTCGTGCTGGTCGAACGGCAGGGCACCACCAGCCTGTATCGGATCAACGAGGCATGCGTGAGCTGTTTCCCCACCGCCGCTGACGTGGTGATGGGTAACCCCGTTCCGGCCGTACCGGTTTGTGAGTGAAGGGAGCCCATGATGACGCACGAGGAGATCGTCCAGGCAGCCAAGCCCGCCGGGCCGGGCCTGGGGATCCGGCCGATGCTCCAGAGTGACGCCGAGCAGGTGCTGGCCATCTACCAGGCGGGCCTGGATACGGGACAGGCCGGTTTCGAGACGACGGCGCCCTCCTGGGAGGGGTTCACCGCGGGCAAGCTGGCGCACCCGCGGTATGTGGCCGTCGACACCGCGACCGGTCAGGTCGTCGGCTGGGTGGCCGCCTCGCCGGTCTCGGCCCGGCCGGTGTACGCCGGGGTGGTCGAGCACAGCGTCTACGTCCACCCGGGGTGCCAGGCGCACGGCATCGGCCGGGCGCTGCTGGAGGAGTTCATCGCCGCCAGTGAGGACGCCGGGATCTGGACGATCCAGGCCGGGGTCTTCCCCGGCAACACCGCCAGCCTCGCCCTGCACGACAGGCTCGGTTTCCGCGTGGTCGGCACCCGCGAACGCGTCGGCCGTCACCACGGCCTCTGGCGGGACGTGGTCCTGCTGGAACGGCGCAGCGCCGTCACCGGGCAATAAGGCCAGAATGCCTCCGGGGTGGTGGGCGTCCAGGAGATGACGAAGTCGGCGCCCGCTCGTCGCAGGTGGTAGCCCGCCGTCGGCCCGGCTGTCCGGCGCCGACGACCACGACATCCGTCAGACGAGCCGCGTCGGGTCATACGGTGAGCAGTTCCACGTCCACCGGGCCGTTCTGCGCTGCGGCGGGGGTGGCGAGCGGGGTGAACAGCGCGCCCAGCTTGTTCACCGCCTCGGGGATGATCCGGTAGTAGACCCAGGTTCCGCGGCGTTCGCCGTCGATCAGCCCGGCGGTGCGCAACACCTTCAGGTGGTGGGAGATGGTGGGGGCGGTCAGGTCGAAGACGCCGGTCAGATCGCACACGCACGCCTCACCGCCCGCGTGGGAGCCGATCATCGACAGCAGCCGCAGCCGCACCGGGTCGGCCACGGCCTTGAGCAGCGTGGCCAGTTCGGCGGCGTCGGCTTCGCTGAGGGGCTCGCGGGCGATCGGCGCACAGCACTGCGCACCGGTGGAGGCGGGGGCGGTGACGGCCATGGGCGATTCCTTAATTCGATGCTGGTCTAAATTATAGGCGGTGCTAGGCGACCAGCGCGAACACGGCGTACGGCTGTGGCGGGCTCGCCACCCGGGACCCCGGGCGATGGTGGGACATCCGTCGGACACCGGCCTCCCGATGGCTGCCACCTCACAGGTGCCGGGCGTCGGCACCGGCCCCGCGCAGAGTGTTGGAGGAGGAGGGGGGCTTGCGCGTGGAACGCCTGAGGCGACGAGAGTCGCCCCTTTTCGCGGCACGAATAAGCCCGCCCGGTGGAGGAGGAGCCGGGCGGGCTTGCTTCGGAGGGGAGGCGGCGAAGTTCTTCGGCGCGCCGTACCCGAGGGGACCGTGCCCCTGTCAGACGGCCCCCGTCAGGCGGCGACGGGCGTGACGGAGGCGATGGGCGAGTAGATCGAGGCGTCGCCGGACAGCACCTCGCTCGGGCGGCCGTCGACGCCCACGGGGACGTCGCCGGCGACGGTGACCCGGTGCAGGCGGCGCGGTTGTGCCCCGAAGTCGTGCACGACCCGGTGCTGGGTCGCCCGGTTGTCCCAGATGGCGACGTCGCCGGGGGACCAGCGCCAGCGGACGGTGTTCTCGACCAGTGTGACCTGCTCCTGGATCAGGCGGATCAGTGAGGCCGACACGTCGTTGGGCAGGCCGATGATCCGTCTGGCGAAGTCACCGAGCAGGATCGAGCGTTCTCCCGTCTCCGGGTGGACGCGGACGACGGGGTGTTCGGTCTCGAAGGAGATGGAGGAGAAGACCTCGGCGTGCCTGCGGGCCTTGTCCGGGTCGTCGGAGGCGTTGACCCGCGCGTAGTCGAACTGGTTGGTGTGTACGGCGCGCAGCCCGTCGATCAGCCTCGCCAGCTCAGAGGGGAGGTTCTCGTAGGCGGCCACCGTGTTGGACCACAGGGTGTCGCCTCCTGAGGGAGGGACGACGACGGCCCGGAGCACCGAGGCCAGTGGCGGACGGTCGACGAACGTGACGTCGGTGTGCCACCGGTCGACCTTCTGCCCGCTGCTGTAGTCCAGGTCGAGGATGGGGAAGTCGTCGTTGAGGGCGGGGACGGTCGGGTGGGCGGTGGTCAGCGGGCCGAGCAGGCGGGCGAAGGCCACCTGGCCGGGTTCGTCGAGGTGTTTCTGACCACGGAAGAAGATCACCTTGTGGCGGAGCAGGGCCGCACGGATCTCCTTGACGACTTCGGCGGGCAGTTCACCACCGAGCCGGACGCCGACTATCTCGGCGCCGATGCGCCCGGCGACGGGGGTGATGACGAGTGACGACATCGTGTCTTCCTTCCAACGAGCCAATGGAACCTTCTCAAGACCGGGTGGAAGGACACAGCGCGCTGGCCACGCGGCAGAGGTCCACGTGACCTCGTGTCGTGAGGTACAGCGGGGAGGTCATGCCCTCACGGTAGGCTTCCTCGCCGATAATTGTCAACTAATACGGTAGGAAATTAGGGTTATTGCGGAGGGTCCCGCCGGGTCCGTCCGGCCCATCGGGGACGGACCCGGCGAAAGCCGTATTCGGATGTCAGCCGACGAGGTCGAGATCCTTGACCCGGGGGTCGCCCTCGTCCGCTGTGTAGTGGGCGGGGCTGGTGAGGTCCCCGCCGTCGGCGAGCCTGGCCGCGCGGGCGGCGAGGGTGCCGATCGCGGCGACGAGCAGGTTGACGGCCAGGGCGAGCAGGCCCGCGTAGACCGTCATCCTGGTGTCCAGGCCCAGGTTGCTCAGCGGGAACGCGGACCCGGCGAAGTGCGCCTTGCCGGTCACCGGGTTGCCGATGCTGTAGAGCATGAGCACCCCACAGGTCATGCCCGCGACCCACCCGGCGACCAGGCCGCCTCGGTGGAACCAGCGGGTGTAGAGGCCGAGCCCCACCGCGGGCAGTGTCTGCAGGATGATGACGCCGCCGACGAGCTGGAGGTCGATGGAGAAGCCCGTGTCCATGAACAGGATGAACAGCACCGCGCCGACCTTGACGAGCAGGGACACGATCTTCGAGACTCTGGCCTCGTCCGCGTCGGTCGCGGCGGGCTTCAGGAACTCCCGGTAGATGTTGCGGGTGAACAGGTTCGCCGCGGCGATCGACATGATGGCCGCCGGGACCAGCGCGCCGATGCCGACCGCCGCGTAGGCGACGCCGGTGAACCAGTCGGGGAACATCTGGTCGAACAGCTGCGGGACGATCGTGTTGCTGTCGGGCCTGCCCGCCGTCACGATCGGCTTCACCCCGGCCGCGATCGCCATGTAGCCGAGCAGCGCGATCACGCCGAGCAACAGGCTGTAGGCGGGCAGCGCGGACATGTTGCGCTTGATCACGTCGCGGTTCTTCGACGCGAGCACGCCGGTGACGCTGTGGGGGTAGAGGAACAGCGCCAGTGCCGAGCCCAGAGCCAGCGTGACGTACTGCAGCTGGTTGCCGCCGTTGAGCAGGATGCCGTCACCCGGCGCGGGCGTGGCGGCGAACTTGGCCTCGGCCGCGTCGAAGATCGCATCCCAGCCCCCGAGCTTCAGCGGGATCACGACGAGGGCTGCCAGGATCACGATGTAGATCAGCGAGTCCTTGACGAAGGCGATCAGGGCCGGGGCGCGCAGCCCCGACTGGTAGGTGTAGGCGGCGAGGATGGCGAAGGCGATGATGATCGGAAGGTGTCCGGTGACGCCCATCGACTTCAGTACGGCCTCGATGCCGACGAGCTGGAGCGCGATGTAGGGCATGGTCGCCACGATGCCGGTGATCGCGATGAGCAGCGCCAGCGTCGGGGAGCCGAAACGGGCCCTGACGAAGTCGGCGGGCGTCACGAACCCGTGTACGTGCGAGACCGACCAGAGTCTGATCAGCACCAGGAACACGATCGGGTAGGTGATGACCGTGTACGGCATCGCGAAGAAGCCCGTGGCGCCCGCCCCCCACAGCAGGGCGGGCACGGCCACGAAGGTGTAGGCGGTGTAGAGGTCGCCGCCGATGAGGAACCAGGTGACCCACGAGCCGAAGCTCCGGCCGCCGAGTCCCCACTCGTCCAGGCTGGCGAGGTCGTCCGGGCGGCGCCAGCGTGAGGCGACGAACCCCATGACGCTGACGGCCAGGAACAGCACGGTGAAGACGATGATCTCGGTGAGGTGGGCGTTCACGGGTCACCGCCTCCGTTTGGTCATCTGGTAGACGGTCGCGGTGCAGGCGACGCCGAGGGCGACGAAGGCGAGCTGCAACCAGTAGAACCGTGGGAAACCCAGAAACCGGGGGTCGAGGGCGTTGTAGAGAAAGGGCAGCAAAGGCACGACGATCGGAATGATCAGCAGCCGGTTCCACGGGCTGCGATCGCCTCTGTCCTTGTCCGGAGTGGCCAATACGGTCTCCTCGGGGCTGGAGAACGGACAACCGAATGGGGGGTTGACTCCTTCGGCTGACCGGAAGCGTAATTACGTGGTTGTTTCATTGCGGTCACGGAGCGCCGAACGGGGTGCTTTACGCGGCGAACGGTAGGTCGATACCCCGGTGACCGGGGCAAATGTGGAGAATTCGCCCTATCGACCGGAGTATCAGCTTCCTTGACAGGATTAGTGGAGGTATGGCGGTCGGCCGCGTCCGGCGAATTCGCAATAGGCTGGTGCCATGCCGAATTTAGGGCCTACGGAACTGGTCATCATCGGTCTGATCCTCATCCTGTTCTTCGGTGGGATCATCACCGCCCTCGTCCTTCTCGTACGGCGCTCCTCCAGGCCCGCGACGTTTCTGCCGCACCCCGCGCAACCCCCTTCCGCGACTCCGCGTCGTGGCGGCGCCGATCTGGCCTCCCGGGTCCACGACCTCAAGACCTCCGGCCGAGCCGAGCAGGCCGTCCTGCTCGTCAGGGGAGAGACCGGTATGACCGAGCCCGACGCGCGGCGCTTCGTCGACGCCGTCGGCTGACCCGACTTCGGCCGCCGCCGGACACGGCGCGAAAACATGACATAAGGTGTCCTGTTTCTTGGGCAGGGTCAGTGGCATGCACACGACACTGCGAGAGAAGGTCGCCCTGGTCGCCGGGGCGACCAGGGGGACGGGCAGGGCCATCGCGACGGCGCTCGGCGAGGCCGGAGCCACGGTCTACTGCACGGGCAGGACGACCCGCGAGCACCGCTCGGAGATGAACCGCCCCGAGACCATCGAGGAGACAGCCGAACTGGTGACGCGGGCCGGTGGCCGGGGCATCGCCGTACAGGTGGACCATCTGGAGTCAGAGCAGGTGCGCGCGCTGGTGGAGCGGATCGACCGTGAGCAGGGCAGGCTCGACCTGCTCGTCAACGACGTCTGGGGCGGCGACCCGCTGGCCGCCTGGGACACCCCGCTCTGGAAGCACTCGCTTGAGGACGGCCTGCGCCTGCTCAGGCTGGCGATCGACACCCACGTCATCACCAGCCACCACGCCCTGCCGTTGCTGACCAGGAACCCCGGCGGCCTGGTCGTCGAGGTGACCGACGGAACCGCCGAGTACAACGCCGTCAACTACCGCGTCTCGTTCTTCTACGACCTGGCCAAGGTCTCGGTCAACCGCCTGGCCTTCTCCCAGGCCCACGAACTGAGGCCGTACGGCTGCGCGGCCGTGTCGCTCACACCGGGCTGGCTGCGCTCGGAGATGATGCTTGAGCACTACGGCGTCACCGAGGAGACCTGGCGTGACGCCCTCGTCAGGGAACCGCACTTCGTGATCTCGGAGTCGCCCGCCTACACCGGGCGCGCGGTCGTCGCCCTGGCCGCCGACCCCGACCGGGTCCGCTGGTCGGGACAGTCCCTCTCCAGCGGGCAGTTGGCCCAGGTCTACGGCTTCACCGACGTGGACGGCAGCAGGCCGGACGCCTGGCGCTACATCGTCGAGGTCCAGGACCAGGACAAGCCCGCGGACGCCACCGGCTACCGCTAGACCTGTCGGTCGTACAGGCCGTGCAGCCGGGCGGCGGCCTCGGCCACGCGGGCGCGCAGGGACGGCGGGTCGAGGACCTCGGCCTCCGGGCCGAACCTGAGGATCTGCGCGTAGGCGACCTCCGGGGACTCGACGGGCAGGTGGAGCGTGACCCACCCCCGCTCGTCGGGCTCCCCGGCGGAGGCGAGCGCCTCGTCGAGGGCCGCAGGGTCGGCGAAGACGGGCAGCGCGCGCAGGCCCTCGGGGCTGAGCCGTACGGTCACCCGCGTCTTGAGCAGGGAACGGGCGAACTCGGCGGCGCGCTCGTTCCAGAAGGCGGCCAGGTCGAAGCCGGGATCGCGGGTGAAACACCGATCGGCGTGGACCTCGACCTCGCTGAGCCGCTCGACCCGGTAGATCACCGAACGGGCCGCGACGTACCAGACCCCGGCCTTGAGCACCAGGCCGTACGGTTCCAGGGTCCGCCGGGCGCCCCGGTAGGCGGCCGTCACCGGATGGTCGCCCCACACGGCCCTGGCCAGCGGCAGCAGGGACTCCGGCGGCGGCCGGTCACGGGCGAACCAGCCGGGGGCGTCCAGGTGGAAGCGCTGCGCCGCGTCCGCCTGGGCGTCCCGCGCGTCCGCGGGCAGCGCGGCCGACGCCTTCAGCCGCGCCACGGCCCCGACCTCGCCCAGGCCCATCTCGCGCAGCGCCTCGGGCACACCGGACAGGAACAGGGCCTGCGCCTGCGCCCGGTCGAGGCCGGTGAGGCGGGTGCGGTACCCGTCGAGCAGGCGGTAACCGCCACCCCTGCCCCGGTCGGCGTAGACCGGGATCCCGGCCTCGGACAGGGCCAGCACGTCCCGGTGGACGGTCCGCTCGGAGACCTCCAGCTCCTCGGACAGTTCGGCGGCGGTCATCCCGCCACGGGCCTGGAGCAACAGCACCAACGACATCAGCCTGGCCGCGCGCACCCTCCGACCCTAGCCCCGCCCCGCTCTCAGCCGGTCACGAGCGGCAGCACGACCGCCGAGGGACGGACGGGGTCGTGGAAGACCTCGTGCAGGCAGGCGACCATCGCGCTGCCGGTACCCAGCGGCTCTCCGGTACCGAGGTTGCGGGCGATGCGGGGGTAGGCGCCGCCCGCGACCTGCAGACGGATGCGGTGACCCCTGCGGAAGCGGTGGCCGACCGGCCACAGGTCGACCAGGACACGGCGTACGCCGTCCACGTCGGGCGGGGGAGAGCCGGGAAGCAGGCGGCGCACGCCGTCGCACACGTCGTAGGAGGTGCCGTCGGGGTGCACGTCGCAGACGCGGACGACCACGTCGGCGTGCTCGGCACTCGTCCTGACGTACAGCTCGGCCCGGACCGGGCCGATCACGTCGGTGTCCTCGCGCAGCTCGGGCCCGGTGTAGACGAGCACGTCACGGCGGGCCTCAAGGCGCCGGTTGTCCCGCGGCTCGGAGTTGCCCAGCAGGACGGGGCCGCCCAGCGCGGGGGTCGGGTGCGCGGGGTCGTAACGGTAGCGGTCCGGCTCGCCGGGGGAGGGGTTGTCCGGGGAGAGAGCCCGGCCGGGCTGCAGGTGCCAGCGTCGTTCCCGCATGCCGGGAACCGGCCAGTCGGGGTAGTCGCGCCACTCGCCCGCGCCCGTGACGTACAGCCTGACCGGCTGCCGGCGCAGGCCGGAGGGATCGCCGAGCAGGTGCGCCCTGAACCAGGCGAGCGCGTCGGCGTTGGCGGCCCTGCCGTGCCGGACGTCGGCGTGGTACCACGGCCCGATCGTCAGCTGGGGGCGTCTGCCCGCGGCCCGCATCGCCGTGTAGTCCTTGATCTGCCACGGCAGGAACACGTCGTACCAGCCGCCGACCATGGTGACGGCGGCCCCGACCTCGCCGACGGAGGCGGAGAAGTCACGTGCCGCCCAGTAGGACCCGGGGTCGGCGTGGTGGGTCAGCAGGTCCTGGAAGAACGGCAGGTCCCGGCCCGCCGACAGCACGTCCATCTCCCCGAGAGGCCGCCCGGACAGCGCCGCCCGCCTGGTCCTGCGCGGCGCGAGGAGGGCGGCGGCACCGCCGAACGGGCCGTCGATCGAGGCGGTCAGCGTGATCCACATCAGCGTGGACTCCAACGCGAACGCCCCGCCCACGTAGGCGGCGTCACGGAACTGGGAGGCGGTCACCGAGGTCGCCATGGCCTTCAGGTCGGGGCCGGCGAACGGGGCGATCGCCCACTGGGCGTAGCCGAGGTAGGAGGGGCCGTGCATCGCGAGGTCGCCGCCGTACCAGAGCTGGGCGCGCAGCCAGGCGAGGGTGGCCAGGCCGTCGTCGTGCTCGTCGCCGAGCGGGTCGAGCAGCCCGCCGGAGCCGAACCCGCCCCGGCAGCTCTGCAGCACGACCTGGAACCCGTGCCGGGCGAACACCCTGCCGTAGGCGAACCCGAACATCCCCCGCCTGCCGTACGGCGAGCGGACCAGGATCGTCGGCGGGCGCACGGCACCGACGGGCGCGTAGCGGTCGGCCAGCAGGACGACCCCGTCGGCCATGGGCACGGGCAGATCGCGCTGGATCGTGACCCGGTGCGCGGACCGCGGCCATGTGATCGTCATGCGGCCTCCTCACCTGGCCTTTTACTCGCCGGTAACGAAACTGCCCTCCTCCCTACTGGTAACAGAAGAAGGGGCGTGACGGCTACCCGGCCGCCACGCCGCAGGGGCGGTCACGTTGCATGATCACAGTTTCCGCCGCTAGTCTTGTGGCATGCGACACCCCGAAACCCAGCAGTGGTGGCGCCGCTTCTAGGCGGCGCGGGTTTCGCATTCGCGAGAGCACACAGACGGCCGCCCCGAGTGAGGCGGCCTTTTCTGTGTCAGCCGCCTCTTTGAGGGCCCAGGAGAACTTAGAGGGACGAGGCAGCAGTGGAGACGAGCGGATATACCACCGCGGGGGGCATAGAGGTCGAGGTCACCGCCTCCGACGTGCCCGAGACGATGCTTGAGGATGTCGTCACGACGCTCGGTGAGCGTCGCGGCGGCGTGCTGTCCTCCGGCATGGAGTACCCCGGCCGCTACAGCCGGTGGCATCTCGCCTACGTCGACCCCTGCCTTGAGATCGTGGCCCGGGGACGCAGGATCTCCGCCCGCGCCCTGAACGCCCGCGGCCGGGTCGTGCTGCCCGCCGTCGCCTCCTGCCTGCTCGCCGCGGGCAAGCCGACCGGTGAGCCGACCGCCGACCACGTCGAGGTGTACGTCGCCGAGTCCGAGGACATCCTCCCCGAGGAGATGCGCAGCCGCCGTCCCACCGTCTTCACCGCGATCCGCGAGGTGGTCGCGGCCTTCGCGGGCCAGGACGAGCACCTGGGGCTCTACGGCGCCTTCGGCTACGACCTGGCCTTCCAGTTCGAGCCGATCAGGCAGGTGCTCACCCGCGCCAAGGACCAGCGTGACCTCGTGCTGCACCTGCCCGACCGGGTGATGGTCATCGACCGTAAGCGGGAGACCAGCAAGGAGTTCCGCTACGAGTTCACCGTGGACGGCGTCTCGACCAGGGGCCTGCCCCGCGAAGGGGAGAGCGTCCCGCTGCCCCCGGTCCCCACCGAGCTGCCCGCGGACCCGGAGCGGGGCACCTACGCCCAGGTCGTCGCCGCGGCCAAGGAGAAGTTCGTCCGCGGCGACCTGTTCGAGGTCGTGCCCGGCCAGGTCTTCCACTCCTCCTGCACCGACCCGGCCGCCTTCTACCGGACGCTGCGCAAGGTCAACCCGGCGCCGTACGAGTTCCTGTTCAACCTCGGTGAGGACGAGCACCTCGTCGGCGCCTCCCCCGAGATGTACGTCAGGGTCAACGGCGACCGCGTCGAGACCTGCCCCATCTCCGGCACCATCGCGCGCGGCAGCACCCCGATCGAGGACGCCGAGGCGATCCGCACCCTCCTGTCCAGCGTGAAGGAGGAGTCGGAGCTGACGATGTGCACCGACGTCGACCGCAACGACAAGTCCCGTATCTGCGTGCCGGGGACCGTCCAGGTCATCGGCAGGCGCCAGATCGAGATGTACTCGCGGCTCATCCACACCGTGGACCACATCGAGGGACGCCTGCGGCCCGGGTTCGACGCGCTGGACGCCTTCCTCACCCACATGTGGGCCGTCACCGTCACCGGCGCCCCCAAGACCTGGGCGATGCAGTTCATCGAGGACCACGAGGCGACCACCAGGCGCTGGTACGGCGGCGCGGTCGGCTACATCGGCTTCGACGGCTCCATGAACACCGGCCTCACCCTGCGCACCGCGCAGATCCGCGGAGGGGTCGCCACCGTCAGGGCCGGAGCCACACTGCTGTTCGACTCCGACCCCGAGGCCGAGGAGCGGGAGACCGAGCTCAAGGCGAGCGCACTGCTCGGCGCCCTGGCGGCGGTCAGCGCGGGACAGGCCGACCAGGCGGTCGAGGAGCGGGCCCCCGCCGTACGGCCCGGCGAGGGCATGAAGGTGCTGCTCGTCGACCACGAGGACTCCTTCGTCAACACGCTGGCCGACTACTTCCGCCAGCAGGGCGCCGAGGTCGTCACGCTCAGGCACGGGTTCCCGGTGCGGATGATCGACGAGATCGCGCCGTCGCTCGTGGTGCTGTCGCCCGGACCCGGCTGGCCCTCCGACTTCGGCCTGAGCGGGCTCATCGAGGCGCTCTACGAGCGGGACCTGCCGGTCTTCGGCGTCTGCCTCGGCCTGCAGGGCATGGTCGAGCAGGCGGGCGGAAGCCTCGACCTGCTGTCCTACCCCGAGCACGGCAAGCGGGGCAGGGTCAGGAGGCTCGGTGAGAGCGCGCTGCTCGACGGCCTGCCCGAGGAGTTCACCGCCGCCCGCTACCACTCGCTGCACGCCAAGCAGCCGGGAGTCGCGGGCTTCACCGCGACCGCCCTCACCCCGGACGGCGCGGTGATGGCGATCGAGGACGTGGCCAGGCGGCGCTTCGCCGTACAGTTCCACCCCGAGTCGATCCTCACCGCGGAGGGCGGCGCCGGGGCGAGGATCATCGCCAACGTGCTGGAACTCTGCAGGGCCTCGCACTGAGGAGACGCCGGATCGCACGGGAGGGCCGTGAGGCGCCGCTCCCGGTGTGAGGCCGGTGTCGGGCCACGGGCGGATCGGTGCCGGTTCGCCTGTGGTCGCCCCGTGGCCGCTTCGTGGCCGGGTTCGGGAAACGCGCGCCGCGTCTGTGGTCTTCTGGGGCCGCCGGTAGGGTTGAGCCGCCCCAATCCCGACGCAGGAGGTCTTCGCCCGTGGACGACAGCAGGCCCCGTTTCCTCGACGACGTCACCGTCGAACTGGTCAAGCACAGCGCCTCGGACTCCGACGTGCTCTGGGCGGCCCGGGTGTCCACCGCGGGGGAGCAGTCCATCGAGGAGATCAACAAGGACCCCGAGCGCTCGAAGGGCCTGATCAACTTCCTGATGCGCGACCGTCACGGCACCCCTTTCGAGCACAACTCCATGACCTTCCTGGTCAGGGCGCCGATCTTCGTCTTCCGTGAGTTCCAGCGCCACAGGGTCGGATGGTGCCTCGCGGGCGACTCCGAGATCACGCTGGTAAGCGAGAAGGGACACATCCGGCGGCGCACGATCGAAGAGCTCTACCGGCTCTGGCATCACGGTGTGCAGGACGCCGTGCCCCGGTCGGGCGGTGGCGTGACCTGGCATCGGAAGGCCGGAAAGTGGAACGCTCAGGTCAAGCGCGCGAACCAGGTGCACTACCTGGGGCTGTACGAGGCGCGGGAAGCCGCTGAGCAAGCGGTGGCGGCTTTCAGGGCGGCGAATCCCACAAGGCGGCTGAGAAGGCTTGAGTCGGTTCGCCGTAACCATGTCCGGTGCTATGACGAGACGACGTTGCTGGCCTCCCGCGCGAAGATCCTCGACGTCATGGAGTCCGGGGTCAAGCAACTGATCCGTCTGACCACCGCGAGCGGGGAGACGCTGAGATGCTCCGTGGACCACGCGGTTCTCACCCCCGACGGATGGCGGAAGGCAGGAGAGCTTGAGGCCGGGGACGCTCTCATGGTCGGGGGAACCGCTCCGAAGCCCTCTGAGGCGCTGATTCCTCCCTCACTGCGCAGAGGAATCGGAGTCTGGACCTCCATGAGGAGGAGCCGGCTCATCAAGGAGTCGGATACGTGCTACCTCTGCTCGGGAGAGTTCGCACGCGATGACCTGGTTCTCGACCATGTGGTCCCCGTTGCGGCCGACCTGCTGAAGGCTCTTGACGAGGGCAACCTCATGCCTGCCTGCCGATCGTGCCACCGCGAGAAGAGCGACGCCGAGCAGGTGCTCGCCAAGCGCGGAGGCAAGGTTTCGGTCGCCAAATCCAGCCTGATCGTCTCCATTGAGGAAGACGGTGAGGAAATGACCTATGACCTGGCGGTCGAGGGGCCCTGGCATAACTTCCTCGCCAACAACGTTGTCGTTCACAATTCCTATAACGAGGAGAGCGGGAGATATCGGGAGCTCCAGCCTGACTTCTACGTTCCCGGTCCCGAGCGCAGGCTGGTGCAGGAGGGGCGCCCCGGCAAGTACGTCTTCGTCGAGGGCACCGAGGAGCAGCACAAGATCGCCACAGAGGCGATGGAGACGGCCTACCGGCGGTCCTACGAGGCCTACCAGGAGATGCTGGAGGCCGGGATCGCCCGCGAGGTGGCCAGGGCCGTGCTGCCGGTCGGCCTGTTCTCCTCGATGTACGCCACGTGCAACGCCCGCTCGCTGATGCACTTCCTGTCGCTGCGCACCAAGAGTGAGCAGGCCAAGGTGCCGTCGTTCCCGCAGCGGGAGATCGAGATGGTCGCCGAGCGGATGGAGGCGGCCTGGGCGGGGCTGATGCCCCTGACCCACGCCGCCTTCGTGACCAACGGCCGGGTCGCCCCGTAGGGGCCTGCCGGGTCTCAGTGCGTGGAGGCCCGGTAGAGGTAGAACCCGAAGGACCAGTAGCCGCTGTTGTCCCCGGGGTTGGGGTCGTTGACGCCGAACAGCAGCCGGACGGGCGGTCCCGACCAGACCGTGCAGCCGCCGAACGCGGTCGCCTGGTGGATCGGCCCCACCCAGCCGCCGGGGTCGTTGTTGAACCGCAGGATCGCCGAGTACTCCAGCGACCCCGGGTACGGCCAGCCGGTGCTCGGCGCCGGGACGCCGTTGCCGTCCGGCGGGTAGCTCGGCCCCCAGGGCCAGCTGTCGAACTTGACCTTGTAGTAGCTGGACGACAGCAGGAGGAAGACGTCGCCGTCCTGGAGGAGGTTGGGCGGGTTGCTTCCCTGGGGGATGCCCCCGCCGCCGTTGCCGTAGACCCTGAAGTCGCCGATGCTGAAGTCGGCCGACTCGCTGCGCCGGCAGGCGGCCAGGGCGCCCGCGGTGTCGGCGTGCGCGACCTGTGGTGCGGCGGGTACGGCGGCCAGGGGGACGAGCGCCAGCGCGGCGGAGGCCAGCGCCCTGCCGACGCGGGATCCGCGGGGCCGGGTGCCGGTGTGACGTGACGATCCGGACGGGGACATGGCGAGCCTTTCGAGGACGACGAGGACGGGACGCCCGGCCGGGGGCGTGCCCGGAGGCCCGCCAGAGGCGGCCGGTCGTGTCCTGAGGATCCGGCCGGGTCCGTCCCCGGGAGAAGGGGGAGGCCATATGTCCGTACAAGGCCGTACAGCCTCCCGGTCGCGTTCATCCCCGGCGTTTCTCCAGGAGGGTGCCACGGCGCAGGGTGACGGACATCAGGTCGCTGGGGCCGTCGAGTTCCAGGCGGTGCCAGCGGCCACGCGGGACGACGAAGGCGGTTCCCGCGGTGAGCGTGACCGCCGTCTCGCGCTGTTCCCGGTCCTGCGGCCGCAGGTAGAGCCGGGCGCCGCCGCTCAGCACGCACACCGCCTCGTCGGCGGCCGGGTGCATCTCCCAGTGGTCGGCGTGGACGTCCTCGTCGGTCTCGACGTGGAAGGCGGCGACGGTCCAGCCGCCGGAGTCGCCGGTCATCCGCCGTGGTCCGGGCAGGACCGTCCCGTCGTCGTCGAGGTGGATGCCGAGGGAGAACATGTCGATGGGCGTGGTGTTCACGGTGAGGTCGCCTTTCTGTGGTTATTCGTGGGTTGCGGCTGTGGCCACGGCCTCCGGCGGAGCCATGGCCCGCAGGGGGTTCGTGGCCTCCGGAGGGGCCTCCAGAGGGGCCTCCGGAGGGGTCTCGGGGGCGGGCCTGACCGTACGGCCGCGCCTGGGCAGCACCGTCACGGCGACGGCGACCGCGGCGGCCAGCAGGACGCCGGAGACGGCCAGGCCGAGGGAGTAGCCCGAGGTGACGGCGGCGGGGGTGGTGCCCGCTCCGGTACGGCTCGCCGCGACGGTGGTCAGGGCGGCCAGGCCCACGGAGCCGCCGAGCTGTCTTGAGCTGTTGAGCAGTCCGGAGGCCATGCCCGCCTCGTGTGGCGCGACGCCCGCCGTTCCCGCGGCGGCCAGCGGGGCGAAGCACATGCCCAGGCCGACGCTGGTGACCAGCGAGGGGCCGAGGACGTCCACGGCGAAGTTTCCCGAGGGGTCGATCAGGCTGAACCAGCCGAAGCCGATCGCGGCGAGCACGCCACCGGGGATCAGCAGGGCGCGGGGAGCGTGCCGGGCGGAGACCCCGGTGGCGATGACGGTTCCCACCACCGTGCCGAAGGTGAAGGGCAGGAACGCCAGGCCGGTCGCGGTCGCGCTCATGCGCAGCACGCCCTGCATGTAGAGGGAGACGAAGTAGAAGGCGGCGAACATGCCCGCGCCCGCCAGGAAGATGAACAGGTTGGCCCCGGCGATCGAACGGTTCCGCAGCAGGCCGAGCCGGATCATCGGGGTTCTCGGGCCCCTGGACCGTGCGGTCTCGACCAGGACGAACACGGCCAGCAGCGCGACGGCCGCCGCGAGCGTGCCCAGCGTGACCGCCGAGGTCCAGCCCTCCTCGCTCGCGCGGACGACGCCGAGGACCAGCAGGGTCACCCCGCAGGTGCCGAGGAACGCGCCGAGCAGGTCGGGACGCTCCCCCTGGGCCCGGCGCCGGTCGGCGGGGACGGACGTCACGGTGAGCGCCAGCGCGGCCACCACGACGGGCACGTTGACCAGCATCACCCAGCGCCATCCCACGTGGTCGGTCAGCAGGCCTCCGGCGAGCACTCCCGTGGCTCCGCCGGCGGCGTTGACCGCGCTCCACACCCCCAGCGCCCTGGTACGGCCCGGGCCTTCGGGGAAGGTCGTGGTCAGTGTCGCCAGTGCGGCGGGGACCAGTGCCGCGGCGGCCAGGCCCTGGACCGCGCGGGCGGCCACCAGCAGGTCCGCCGACTGGGCCAGTCCTCCGGCCAGGGAGGACAGGCCGAACAGGCCGAGGCCCGCGCAGAGGAGTCCGCGTCTGCCGTACAGGTCGGACATCCTGCCGCCGAGCAGCAGCAGGCCGCCGAAGGCCAGCGTGTAGGCGTGGACGACCCACTGCAGCCGGGCGGCGCCGAAGCCCAGGTCGGCGCGGATCGCGGGCAGCGCGACATTGACGATCGAGATGTCGAGGGCCGCCATGAACTGCGCGGCGGCCACCGCCGTCAGTATCAGCCCGGGGTGGCCGATGCCTTTTTTATACATGTATAAAAACTAGCCCGGCCGGGACGCGGGCGTCAACGTCACGGGTGGGCCATCATGGATCCCATGTCACAGTCGGTTCCGCAACGCCCGCGGGTGGGCAGGCCACCACGGATCTCCCGGGAGGAGGTCCTGGCCGCCGCCCGCAGGATCGTCGAGGAGGGCGGCGTGGGAAGCCTGACGATGCGGCGGCTGGCCGCGGAGGTCGGCAGCACGCCGATGGCGCTCTACCACCACGTCAAGGACAAGGAGGAGCTGCTGCTGCTGCTCCTGGACGACTACGCCGCGGGACTGGCGCGCCCGGCACTGCCGGAGGAGCCCAGGGAACGGCTGGTCACCGCCGCGCTGGCGATGCACGACGCGCTCGCCGGATGCCCGTGGGTCGTCGAGGTCCTCGTCGCCGACGACCTGATGTCCGACGCCGGGCTCTGGTACGCGGAGCACATCGTCGAGGCGGCCGTGGCCTGCGGTCTCACCCCGGAACAGGCCGTTCACGCCTACCGGTCCGTCTGGTACTACACCGCAGGGGAGATCATCATCAGGGCGGCGGGGAGCAGGCGCGCCGCCGAGGACCGGCCGACCCACCGCGAACGGGTCTTCGCCGACCTGGACCGGGAGGCGCTGCCCAGACTGGCGTCGATCGGCGGCCGGTGGACCGCGCTCACCGCGGAGGACACCTACCGCCAGGGGCTCGAAGCCCTCGTCGGGGGACTGCTCCCACGCGCGTAGGCCGCCGGGGGCCGCGTACTCGGGCTGGGTGCCGGGACGATCCTCAGCCGCCTCGGCCGCGGCTCGTCGGCGGGGCGCCGCACCTGGCCGCCAGGCGTTCCTCCAGACGGGCGTGCCGGAACTGGTACACCGCGCCCACCTGGCGCAACACCCCCCGCCGGTGCGCGTCGTCGAGGAAGCGCATGAGGTGGAGCGGGATGTGCCCCCGGGCGGCCAGCCAGAGCCGGACGACGGTGAAGGCGCCCCACGCGCGGGCGAGGCCGACCGTGAGTCCCCCCGCGAGGCCGAACAGCGCGCCCACCGTCAGGGCGTTGGCGAGGCTGGGCGCGCGGGAGAAGATCAGTCCGCCGACCACGGTTCCGGCGAGCCCGTACGCCGCACCGCCGAGGTTGCCCAGCAGGAAACGGCCCAGCAGTCCCGACGCCAGGCCTGCGGCGCAGGCGAGTCCGAGGTCGAAGGTTCCCCCCAGGATGGGGACGAACCGGATCTCGCGCGTGAAGGCGAAGGCCACGGTGTAGAACAGCCCCAGCGACGCCATGAAGGACAGGGTGAACGCCCAGGTGGCGATGCGGTCGTTGCGCAGCACGAGGGGCGGGCTGGAAACGCGGTTGACGTCGACCGGGGTGGCCAGCCAGACGTGCAGGCCGACGCCGAGACCGAAGACGGTGGCGAGCAGGCCGATCATCTCCGCGGACAACGACCAGCCGAGGCCGAGGCTGACCCCGATCACCACTCCGATCCCGAAGCGCCCCAGGAATCTCGTCGCGGTGCTGCGAAAGTGCAGCTCCACCCGCAGCGGCCCCGGACGCCGCCCCAGCGTGTGGACGCCGCAGCCCGCCGCCGCGAAGAACAGCCCGTAGACCAGTCCGATCAGCGGGCCGCCCGCGAGCCACCCGGTGATCCAGAACAGCAGGGCGGCGGGCATGCCGAGCAGCAGGCCGCCGACGGGCCTCGGCACGGCGCGGTCGAGCCGCCACCAGGCGAGGTCGTGGGTGCGGGTCCGGTTCAGGTGCCGGGCGAGGAAGGCCAGCCACCGTTCGGCGTGGTCGACGTCGTAGGCACGCGCGGGCACGGGCCGCTCGTGCCGCAGGGGCGGCTCCGGCCAGGACGCGTAGACGGCCGGCAGGTAGGCGTCCAGCAGATGCCCCTCTATCGCGGCCCGATCGCCGAACCGGGCCGGGTCGCACAGCTCGGCGGGCACGGTCGACGGGTGGGCGTAGGCCGTACGGGCGAGATCGATCATCAGGGGGGTGCGCAGTGACTGGGCGAGCGCGCCGCCCGGGTGCCGCCGCAGGTGGTCGATCACGGGCTGCCAGCGCTCCTCGCCCACCCGCCTGCGCGCGGTGAGGAAGTCGACGGCGTCTTCGAGGGCGACGGGCTCGATCTCCACGACCGCCGCGCGCGCGAGGATCGCGCCCGCCTGGTCCGCCGCCAGCTCGTACTCCTCGCTACGGCAGGTCACCACCAGGGGCCGGTCACCCGCCACGGCCCTGTCGAGGGCGTCGATGGCCGCCGCGCGCAGGCCGGGCGGTATCTCGTCGAGGCCGTCGAGCACGGGCAGGACCCGGTTCTCGACCACCAGCCGCGTCGCCGCGTCCCGTCCGTAGACGGCGGTGTTCGCCAGCCCGGGGTACTCCTGGACAAGCATGCGGGCGAGCCAGCGGTGTATGTGCTCCCGGTGCGGGTTCCACGAGGCCAGCGAGAACAGCACCGGCACCGGCTCGCCGGGCCGGTGGTCCGCGAGCAGACCGAGGGTGAACAGGATCGCCAGCACCGACTTGCCCGCGCCGGGACCGCCCAGCACCACCAGTTGGCGCGTGGGCACCTGCCGGAACCTGGCGAGCAGGTCGGTGAGGCCACCGCTCGGCATCGGCCGGTCCGGGTCCTCGGCCGATCGGCCGTACGGCGGTGCGGCGGCCACCGCCGCCACCTGACGCCTGGTCTCCGACCATCTCAGCGGCACCGGTTCCGGCCGGTTCAGCGAGCGCACCTCGGCCTCGGCCGTCCACTGCCGGGTGATCACCATGACCAGCTCCTGCACCGCCCGGTCGAGACGGGGCGGCTCCGGGGCGGCGGGCCCCGGTCGCGGAGCCGGCGCGGATCCCGGCTCCCGCACGGCGGATACGGGCGGGGAGAGGTCCACCTCGCCGCGCAGGACACGTTCGTACAGCTCACGGACCTCGGCCCCGGGGTCGACGCCGAGTTCCTCGGCGAGCCTTTCCCGCAGCCGGTGGAACACCTCTATCGCCTCGGCCTGCCTGCCGCAGCGGGTCAACGCGAGCATCAGTTGCGCGTGCGGTCTTTCCCGCAGCGGGTGCTCGGTGACGAGCTCCACCAGCTCGTCCGCGACCTCGCGGTGCTCACCCAGCGCCAGTTGCCAGTCCACGCACTGTTCGAGCGCGTCGAGCCGCTGCTCGTCGAGCCGCCTGGCGCGGGCGGTCAGCGCGGCGGTGCCCAGGCCGTCGAGCGCGGGGCCGCGCCACAGCCGCAGCGCCGAGCGCATCTCCAGTACGGCCTCCGCCGGCTCGCCGGCCGCCGCGAGCACACGCGCGGTGGCGATCCGGCGGGTGAAGCAGAGCAGGTCCAGTTGGTCCTCGGTCACGGCCACGCGGTATCCCCGGCCGTCGGTGGCGATGACCTGGCATTCGGTGTCCCCGAGACGCCCCCGCAACGCCGAGACACAGTTCTGGATCTGCTTGGTCGCCGTCGCGGGCGGCTCGTCGTCCCAGGTCGCCTCGACCAGCTTCGACACCGGTACCACGGCGCCGGGCGTCAGCAGCAGCATCGCGAGCACCCGCTGGTGCCGGGTGCTGGGCAGGGTCACCCTGTTCTGGCCGTCCCAGACTTCCAATGTCCCGAGTACGAGAAATTTCATCTCAATGATTTCCCCCCAAAACCGATGCTATCTGGCCAATTAGCGGCCGGGAGTGATTTCGAAGGACGCCGTGATGACGCCGTGAGGACGGTCTCCGCCACGGTGGGAGTCGTCCGGTTCGCACGCCGGACGATGGAAAGAGGCGAGAAGTCGTGGATCGCGAAAGGAGAACGCCCGTGGCCTGAATCTCGCGGCGAGAACCGCTCACGGTGACCGTGACATCGGCGGTGGTCCGGCCAAGGACGGACGCCACCGCCGGCGCTCCGCGCGGAAGATCCCTTCACCGGATCGTCCTCTCCTCCCCTCGGGTGAAGTTCGACGGGGGACCACCGAACTGTCCTTACGGGGATCGAGGGCGCCTCACCGCACGACGGAGCGCTGCGTTGGAACTCCCTGCTTTCTTCGTTTTCGGGCAGCCGGAAAATCCGGAACTGCCGGAGGCGTTCGGTTTATACGGCCCCGGGGGCGGTCGCGGATATTTCGAATCGCCGAACAAGCCAAGAAAGCGTGGCAACGACGGTTTTCCCGTCATTCCACCACAACAGGTACGAATCTCTTCAGGAGGACTCATGAGCAAACTGAGCGCGTCCGCGCTGGCACTGTTCGCCGCGGCAGGGCTGAGCCTGGCGGCCGTTCCGGCGGCGCAGGCCCAGTCCGCCGCCCAGCCGGCAGGCGTGACCGCGCAGGTGCTGGGCAACGCGCCCTCCTGCGTCACCGTCTGGCAGAAGACAGGCAGGATCACCAAGACCGGCTACGCCCGCAACGACTGCAGAGGCCGCACCCTCAACCTCAAGATCGTGTGGGCGCACGGCGCGGACGGCTCCTGCCAGACCGTGAGGCCGGGCGGGACCATCAGCAGCAAGGTCGCGCGGGGCGGCCGCACATTCGACGGCGCGAACATCTGCTGAACCGAAGGCGCGGGGCCCCTCCGGAACCACTCCGGAGAAAGGCGGTGAGATCCCGCCCGGTCGTCCCGGCCGGGCGGGATCTCCAGGGAGGCCGCCGGACGAGGGACGTGGTGACACGAGGACGGGGGCCGGTCATGGCCCGCCACGGTGGCGGGCCATGACCCACGGCGTCCTCCTCCGGCAGGAGGGTCAGTGGTCGATGACGTGGAAGGCCGGGGAGGTCGTGGTGAGGCGGGTGGCGCCCTGGGGGGCGCAGACCGCGATGTCGGCCACCCTCGCGCCGAACAGCTCCGGCAGGTAGATCGACGGCTCCAGGCACACCGTCATGCCGGAGGTCAGTACGGTCTCGTCGCCGGGGACGAGCCAGGGGGCCTCGTCGGGGCCGAGGCCGATGCCTCGTCCTGGGCGTGGCCCGGCGTAGTTGCCGTAGCCGCTGCCCTCGATCACCTCCCGCGCGATCCGCCCGACCTCCGCCGCCGTCACGCCGGGCCGCAGCGCGTCCAGGGCGGCGTGTTGCGCGGCGAGGACGACCGAGTACATCGCCTCGAAGTCCTCCGGCGGCTCGGCGACCGCGAACACGCGGGCCACCTCGGAGCAGTAGCCGCCCCACCTGCCGCAGACCGAGACCAGCAGCGCGTCGCCCGGGTTGATCACCCGGTCGCACGGCACGTGCCGGGGCAGGGCGGTGTGCTCACCGGCGGCGACGAGCACCGACAGCACCTCCTCGCACCCCGTCTCGACCATCATGGCCCACAGCCTGCGCGCCATCGCTCGCTCGGTGGTGCCGAACCACGCCAGCTCGCGGGCCATGAGCAGGACGGCGTCCGCCGCCGAGGCCGCGCGTTCCGTCGCCGCGACCTCGGCGGGACCTCTGCGCGACCTGAGCGGGGCCAGCACGGCCGAGGCCAGCACGACCTCGGCCTCGACGCGCAGGGAGAACAGCTCCCACGCGCGCATCTCCGGGTCCACGCCGACGCGGCGCGCCGAGGGCGGGATGAGCGCCGCGGCCTCCAGCGGCTCCGCCGCGGCGGTGGGCGGACGGTCATGGGTCAGGACGAGGTATCCGTCGCCCTGGCCGCCCAGATAGCGGAAGTCGGGGGAGGGGCGCAGCACCAGGGCGTCGATCCCCTCCTCGGCCATCCTGAGCCGCACCTCGTCGATCATGCGGCGGTCACGCGGGCTCGTGCAGCCAGCAGGCGACCGGTCCGAAGGCCGGTTCGCGCTCCCGGCACACGTCCATCGCCACCGGGCAGCGCGGATGGAAGCGGCACCCCGGCGGCGGGGCGGCCGGGTCGGGCACGTCACCGGGCAGCTCCGCGGGCAGCGTGCCCGCGCCGTCGGGGGCGGGGATGGCGCTCAGCAGGGCCCGGGTGTAGGGGTGGCGGGGGTCGTTCCACACCTCCTCGGTACGGCCCACCTCCACGATCTTCCCGAGGTACATCACCGCGATCCGGTCGGCGATCAGCCGTACCACCGACAGGTCGTGACTGATGAACAGCAGGCCCGCGCCCGAGGAGACCGCGAGGTCGCGCATCAGCCTGGCCACCTGCGCCTGCGCCGAGGCGTCGAGGGCGGAGATGGGCTCGTCGCCGATCAGCAGGGACGGCCTGGCGGCCAGGGCCCTGGCGATCGCGATCCGCTGCCGCTGCCCGCCGGAGAACTCGTGCGGGTGCCGCCCGGCGAAGTCGCGGGGCAGCCCGACCCGTTCGAGCATGTCGGCGGGGGAGGAGGCGGTGTCGCGCCCGGTGCGCAGGCCGTCGGCGATCTGGGCGCCGACCCGGCGCCGGGGGTTCAGCGACGAGTAGGGGTCCTGGAAGACCATCTGGACGCCGGACAGCGCCGGGTTCCTGCGGCGCAGTCCCAGCGGGGTCACCCGGTGGCCGTCGAAGGTGATCGACCCCGAGGTCACGGGGTTGAGCCCGCACACCGCGCGGGCCAGTGTCGACTTGCCGCAGCCGGACTCCCCGACCAGGCCGACGACCTCGCCCGCCGCGACGCTCAGGCTCGCCCCGGCCACGGCACGGACCAGGGGACGGCCGGGGGTGCGGTGTTCGACAACCAGGTCGTCCACGGTCAGCAGCGTCGTGCTCTCCGTCATGCCTTCTCCCCGGGCAGCGAGTCCAGCAGGGCACGGGTGTAGGGGTGCTCGGGATCGCGAAGCACCCGCCCGCGCGGGCCCGTCTCGACGACCAGGCCCTCCTTCATCACACTCACCTCGTCGGCGACCGCCGACATCACGCCGAGGTCGTGGGTGACGAGCAGTACGGCCAGCCCCAGGTCGTCGCAGAGGCCGCGCAGCAGCCGCAGCACCCCGGCCTGGACCGTCACGTCGAGGGCGGTCGTCGGTTCGTCGGCGATGAGCACCTTGGGCGAGCAGGCCAGCGCGATGGCGATCGCGATGCGCTGGCGCATGCCGCCGGAGAACTGGTGCGGGTAGCGGTCGATCGCCGACTCCGGGCCGGGGATGCGCACCTGCCCGAGCAGTTCGATCGCCCTGGCCCTGGCCTGCTTCCTGTCCAGGCGCAGGTGGTGACGCATGTGCTCGGTGAGCTGGCGGCCGATCGACAGCATCGGGTGCATGCTCGTCGCCGGGTCCTGGAAGACCATGGCGACCTCGCCGCCGCGTACCGTGTTGAGCTCCTTGGCCGACATGCCCAGCAGGTCGCGCTCGCCGAGGGCGATCCGGCCGGTGGCCCTGGCGCCGTGCGGGAGCAGGCCGAGCACGGCCAGGCCGGTCATCGTCTTGCCCGAGCCGCTCTCGCCCGCCAGGCCGTGCACACGCCCCGGCTGCAGGTCGAGGTCGACGCCCCGCAGGATCTCCCGGTCGCCGACGGCGACCTTCAGACCGGAGATGGTGAGGGTCATAGCGCACGCTCCTTGATGGCGCGGGCCGTACGGGGGTCCAGGGCGTCGCGCAGCGTGTCGCCGAGGAAGTTGAAGGCCAGGACGACGGTCAGGATGGCCAGGCCCGGGAAGGTCGCCACCCACCAGCTGTCGAAGACCTCCACGCCGGAGGCGACCATGGCGCCCCACTCGGGGGAGGGCGGCTTGGCGCCGAGCCCGAGGAAGGACAGGCCGCTCAGCAGCAGCAGCGCGGTGCCGATGTCGAGGGTCGCGAGGACCAGGATCGGGCCGGTGATGTTCGGCAGCACGTCGACGCGCAGGGAGCGCCAGGCGGAGAAGCCCAGCAGCCGCCCGCTGATCACGAACTCCCGCCCGCGCACGCCGAGCACCAGTCCGCGGGTCACCCTGGCGTAGGAGGGCCAGGCGACGACGAGTACGGCGAGCACGGCGTTGGCCAGGCTCGCGCCGAGCGCGGCGGCGACGACCATGGCCAGGATGACGGTGGGGAAGGCGAAGACGAGGTCGGCGAACCGCATGATCGTCTCATCAGCCCATTTACCGAAATATCCGGCGCAGGCGCCGAGCAGGCCACCGACCAGCACCGAGAGCGTGACCAGCAGCAGCGTCAGCGGGATCGACAGGCGCGCGCCGTACATGACCCTGCTCAGGATGTCGCGGCCGAGCTGGTCGGTGCCGAACCAGTGCCCGGGGCCGGGCGGGGCCAGCCTGGGCAGGTCCTGAGCGAGCGGGTCGTGCGGCGCCAGCAGCGGGGCGGCCACCGTGATCACGATCCAGGCGAGCGCCACAACCCCGCCGACGATCGCCAGCGGCTGCCGCCAGGCTTGGGGGAGTTTCACCGTGCTCCTACAGCGTGGATGCCCCGTGTTTCAGGGCGGGGAGGAAACGCGGCACGGTCGGGCACTTCGGTCTCCTGGTTTTGTCGGTGGCGTTCGGTAGGTTCGGGGGCGTGTCCCGCTATCGGCTCCGGCCCACGCCTGCTCAGGAGCAGGCGCTGCTGGAGCATTGCGGGCATGCCCGATACGTGTGGAATCTGGCCGTCGAGCAGCACGCCCACTGGAGGCCGGGACGCACGTCCGCGCCGGGTTTCGCCGAACAGTGCCGCCAGCTGACCGAGGCACGCGCCGAGCACGAGTGGCTGCGTGGCGGGTCGATCATCGTTCAGCAGCAGGCGCTGAAGGACTTCGCGCAGGCCATGGCGAAATTCTTCGGCATGACCCACCGTCGGCCGACGTGGCGCAGGCGCGGGCGGAGTGAAGGGTTCCGGATCGTCGCCGTCAAAGCGGGCGATGTGCGCCGCCTGTCGCGCAACGTGGGCGAGGTGAGGGTCCCGAAGGTTGGCTGGGTGCGGTTTGGCTGGTCGCGTGCCGTCCTGGACGGTGTGAAGTCCTACCGGATTACCCGGGACCGAGCGGGCCGCTGGCATGTGGCGTTCGCCGTGATCCCGGAGCCGATCCCTGCGCCGAGCACGGGGGAGGTCGTCGGCGTGGACCGGGGCGTCGCGGTCAGCGCGGCGCTGTCCACGGGCGAGCTGTTGAACGCGCCGACCCCGCGTGAGGCGGAGAAAACCCGGCTTCGGCGTCTCCAGCGGAAACTGGCCCGGGCGAAACGGGGCTCGAACCGGCGTGGCAAGGTTAAGGCTGCGATCGCGAAGCTGAAGGCCCGCGAGACGGACCGCCGCAGGGACTGGGTGGAGAAGACCTCCACCGACCTGGCTCGGCGCTTCGATGTGATCGCTGTCGAAGACCTGAAGATTGCCGGCATGACCCGATCCGCCAGGGGCACGGTTGAGGCGCCCGGCGGGAACGTCCGCCAGAAGGCGGCCCTGAACCGGGGCATTCTGGCGGCAGGTTGGGGCCGGCTGGTGCAACGCCTGGAGCACAAGGCGCCTGGGCGGGTTGTGAAGGTCAACCCCGCGTACACGAGTCAGCGGTGCTCGGTGTGCGGGATCGTGGATCGGACGTCGCGCGAGAGCCAAGCCGTCTTCCGGTGCCGGTCCTGCGGATACGCCGGCAACGCCGATGTGAACGCGGCCGGGAACATTCGCCACGCGGCAGGGCATGCCGTGTCCGCACGGGGAGGCCCACCGTTGGGTGGGCCGGTGAACCGTGAACCTCAACGCGACCTCCTCCTCGTGGGGTAGTTGCCGTTGGAATCCCCCGCCTTCAGGCGGGGGAGGATGTCAAGTGAGTCTCACTCTGGGGTCGATGACGCCGTACAGCACGTCGACGATCAGGTTGATGACGAGGTAGACCGCGCCGATGACCAGGCCGACGCCCATCACGGCGGGCAGGTCGAGGCCGGTCGCGCTCTTGTAGGCGTACTGCCCGACGCCGGGCCAGGCGAAGATCGCCTCGACCAGGACGGTGCCGGACAGCAGGCTGCCGAAGGCCAGGCCCGCGACCGTGATGATCGGCACCAGCGCCGAGCGCAGCACGTAGCGGAACAGGATCACCCGGCCGGGCAGGCCCTTGGCCCGCGCGGCGCGCACGTAGTCCTGACCCATCACCTCCAGCACCGCCGACCTGGTGAAGCGGGTGAGCAGGCCGATCGTGTAGAGGGCGAGCACCAGCGCGGGGGTGGCCAGGTGGCCGATCGCGGAGGAGAACACGTCCCACTGCCCGGCCAGCGCGGCGTCCACCGTGTACAGGCCGGTCACGTGGGGCGGCGCGGTCATGCCGGGGTCGATCCGGCCGCTGCCCGGGGTGATCTGCAGGCGGTAGAAGAAGATGTAGAAGGTCGTCAGCGCCAGCCAGAACGTCGGCACCGAGATGCCGACCAGGCTGAGGACGCGCAGCACGTGGTCGGAGAGCCGGTCACGGCGCAGCGCCGCGATCACGCCGAACGCCACGCCCGCCACGAGGGAGATCAGGATCGCGGTGCCCGCGAGCTCCAGGGTGGCGGGGACGGCCTCGGCCAGGTCGTCGAGCACCGGACGGTGGCTCTGCTGGCTGGTGCCGAGGTCGCCCTGCAGCACGCCCTGCAGGTGCAGCAGGTACTGCTGAGGGAGCGGCTTGTCCAGGCCGTGATCGGCCCGCCACTGCGCCACGATGGCCGGGTCCCCGAGGGCGCGCTGGCCCAGGTTGGCCGCCACCGGGTCGCCGGGGACGAGGTTGGTCAGGACGAAGGTGACCAGCGTGATGCCCACGGCCAGCAGCAGCGCGGTGAGCACCCTGCGGACCAGGAAGCGCACCAGCGGGTTGGGGCCGCCACCCCGGCCCGGGCGGCGCGCGGCCGTACCGGCGCCCCCCGGGCCGGAGGCCACCTTGGCGCCGTCGCGCTCCGGGGTGGCCTCCGGGTCCTTACTTGGCACCGAGGTCGGCGACATCGATGGTCCAGACCGGGTGGAACTTCATGCCGGTGACGGAGGCGGCCGTCACGATGTTCTGGCTCGGCTGGATGAGCGGGATGAACGGGCTTGAGGCGTTCAGCTTCGTCTGGACGTCGACGTAGGCCTGCTTGCGGGCGTCGTCGCCGATCGCGGCCGCGGCCTTGTCACCGGCCGCCTCGATCTCCTTGTCCGCGCCCGCCTTCCAGCCGGCCCGCAGACCGACGGTCTTGCCCGGCAGGAACACCAGGTAGTCGCTGGGGTCGGGGTAGTCCGGACCCCACCACCACAGGCCGAGCTCCTCCTTGCCGTTGCGGTAGTTGTCCAGCGCGGTGGTGACCGGCGAGGGCGCCAGCTCCACGGTGATGCCGACCTCCTTGAGGTTGGCCTGGATGCGCTCGGCGATGCCCTGCAGGGACAGGCCGTTGAGGGTCAGCTCGCTGGGGTACTCCAGCTTGACCTTGGGGTCGGCGACGCCGCTCTCCTTGAGGGCGGCCTTGGCGCCCTCGACGTCGCGCTTGGCGGCCTGGTCGGCGGGGAGCGCGCCCAGGAACATCGAGGGGATGACGCCCGGCGCCTGCACCGAACCCTCACCGGCCAGTTCGAGCAGGCCCGTGTAGTCGATGCCCTTGCGGACGGCCTCGGCGAACTTGGGGTTGGCGGTGATCGCGCTGACCGAGGAGTTCCGGTTGGCCAGCAGGAAGACCACGTTCGCCGACGGCGTCTTGGTGACCTGCAGGGTGCCCGGCAGCCCGTTGACCTGGTCGCCGGACAGGTCGAGCGCGACCTGGCTGTCGCCGCGCGAGACGTTGAGCTTCTGCGTCGCCGACTCGACGTTGCGGATCACGACCTTGTCGTAGACCGGCTTCTTCGGGCCCCAGTACTTGGCGTTGGCCTTGAGCACGACCTGGCTGCTGATGTTCACCGACTCGATCGTGTACGGTCCCGAGCCCAGCGAGGTGGAGTTGAGGTACTGCTCGGCCTTGTCGCCGGGGTCCGCGGTGGCGCCGTGCTCCTTGGCGACCTTGGAGTTGATGATGCCCAGCGCGGGGTTGGGCAGGATGTACGGCAGCGCCGGGTTGGGGTTCTTCGAGGTCAGGGTGACCGTCGTCTCGTCGGTCTTTTCGACCTCGACCCCGTCGAGCAGGAAGGACGGGGTGCCCTTCATGTCGCGCACCCGGTTGAGGGAGAAGACGACGTCGTCCGCGGTGACGGGGGAGCCGTCGGCGAAGGTGGCGCCCTGGTGGAGCTTGAGGGTCAGCTTCTTGCCATCCGCCGACAGCTCGTAGGAGTCGGCGAGGGAGGGCACCGGCTTGGTGACGTCGGAGCCGTCGAAGGTCAGCAGGGTGTCGTAGGCGGCCTTGCCGACGGTCAGGCCGGTCGGCTCGTAGGTGCGCCCCGGGTCGGCCGTCTTGAGGTTGAAGGACGTGTCGACCACGAGCGTCTTGGCGGCGGTGCCGCCGCCTGTCTGCGACGCGGGGGTGGACGAGCCGCCGCTGGAGCAGGCGGCAAGGGCGAGGGCGCCGGTGAGCAGCACCGGCAGCAGCGCCGCCTTCGCCGTGGGGCGCCGGGAACGGATCGCCATTTTTGTGTCCTCCGAAAAGGGGCCGTGGTGGACGTTTGGTGGTCGATCGTCCAGGATGTACAGGCAGAAAGTCCAGGTCATGGCAGTAAACTGAGACAAATCCGACCCGAAGGGTATGATCATGACCGAAACGTCAAGGAACATGTCTCCAGATGGCGGTCAGGCTGGACGGATCGGTATCGGGCTTGACCTCGACGCGACGCACCTGAGAATTCTGGAGGTCCTGCGGGAGAACGGCAGGATCTCCGTGGCCGCCCTGGCCGAGCGCGTCGGCATCTCCAGGGCGAACGCCTACACCCGTTTCGAGGCGCTGCGCGCCGACGGCGCGATCAGGCGTTTCACCGCGGAGATCGACCACGTCCGCGCCGGTCTCGGCATCACGGCGCTGATCTTCGTCACCGTCAGGCAGCAGATGTGGCGCCAGTTCCGCGCCCAGCTCGCCCACATGCCCGAGGTCGAGTACTGCGCGGTCACCACAGGCCAGCACGACGCGATGATCCAGGTCCGCATGACGGACGTGGCCGCCGTGCACACGATGGTGACCGAAAGGCTGGCCAGCATCCCCGCCGTCAAGGCGACCGAAACCGTCTTCATCCTCGACGAGGTCATCAGACGGCCCTACGTCCTGCCGAGCGACCGGGGCCCGGCGTGGTCGACCCGCCGCCCGGCCCCCGATCCGGCGGGCGGCGAGGTCCCCCTGGGCAAGATGCGTTTCGTGGGCGCGGCGGAGGGCCGCGCCCAGCTGCAGCGCGACGTCTGACCCGGTTCTCGGTCGGCCAGAGGTCAGAAGGCGGTCAGGCGACCTCGGCGCACACGCTCACGTGCACCGTGTCGTCCCCGGCGAACTGGAACTCCTCGACCAGGCGCAGCCGCCCGTCGGCGAGCGGCTCGATCCGGCTTCCGCTTTTGCCGCTCGCGCGTTCGCCGTTCTTGAGCAGGTGCACGTAGGTCAGCTCGATCCGGTCGCCGTCCCGGACACCGACGAACCGCCCGGTGACCACGGTGTCGCCGGTGTAGTCGCCCCAGATGAGGCCGTCGGACTCCTGGTAGGTGAACGAGGTCGGCCCGTCCGGGTCAACGGCGCTCGCGGTCGAGCTGACCATGACGAACCTGCGGCCGTCGAGATTGAGAAGATTGTTGTCATCCACGGTCCGCATGGTGCCGTTCCGTCCGCCGTACGCAACCCGGGCTGGACGTTTCTCCCGGCGGAGGAGGAACAGGATGGTGATCCGTCCAGCGGGAGGGGTCCCTCACGTCCCACGCCGAGATCCGGCGGCCGGGTGCTTCGAGCGCCGGAGAGGCCGGGCCGTACGGCCACGCCCCGCGCCGGGATCCGGCGTGACGGCTCAGTCGGTGCTTGAGGCGCCCTCGCGGGAGCTGACACCGACGACGTCGGGCATCTCCCCGAGGGCGGCGGTCAGCTCGGGGATCGACCCCTTGCCCTCCAGGACGAGCGTCACCGCGACGGTCCGCCGCGGGGGCCGCGGCTCGCGGTCACGCCCGTGATCACGACCGCGGTCGTGTCCCGGCTCCGCCGTCTCACCGGGCACCTCACGCTCGACGGAGACCTCGGCCACCACGAAGTCCCGCTGGGTGCACTCCACCAGCACCCGGCGCAGCGCCCCGGTCCCGTCGAGGTAGACGATGCGCAGCTGGATCGGCGCTCGCCGCGAGAGCGGCAACCTGCGGCCCAGCGCGTTAAGGCCGTAGACGGTGAGGAAGTGGCAGGCGGTCACGGCCACGGCGAGCACCGGAAGCCCGCCCCCGCAGGCCATCCCCACCGCCGCGGTGACCCACACGACCGCGGCGGTGGTCAGCCCCCGTACGGCGTCGCGCCGCACGAAGATCAGGCCGCCTCCGATGAACCCGATGCCCGAGACGATCTGCGCGGCCACCCGCGAGGGGTCGAGGGAGACGTGCGCGCCGGGCACGTCGCTGAAGCCGTACTTGCTGACCAGCATGAACAGCGCCGCGCCCAGGCCGACGAGCGTGTGGGTGCGCAGCCCGGCGCTCTTGTTACGGGCCTCGCGCTCCAGCCCGATGGCGAAGGAGAGCACCAGCGCCAGCACGAGCTCGGCGATCTGCGGCAACCCCTGACCGGGCGACAACGTGATCATCTGAGGGTTCTACCCACTTATCGGTGACGGGGTCAGCCACCCTCGCCGTCACCGGGAGAGGCCCCGGTGACGGCCTGTATCTCCCGCTGGATGATCTCCTGGAACGGCGCTCCGTCGTGGTTGCCGAGGACGACGCCGACCCAGCCGGTGTACGGATAGATGTTCCAGCTGGCGAAGCTGCCGGGATTGACACCGGCACGACCGAACACCCACTGACCGCCGACGATCGCGACCGGCATCGAGTAGGCCCCGAAGGCGTCCTTGCCGAGAGGGACCTTGGCCCCGGTGAGGATCTCGGAGTGGGGCCGGTCCAGCAGGGTGCCGTCGCCCAGCGCGTGCGCGAACCGGACAAGATCCGGCGCGGTGGCGAAACCGCCGTCCCCGGGGGCGTCGACGAAGAGGCGGCCCGGGTTCTTGCCCAGCTGGTACGGGTCGGGGCTGCCCTTGTCCAGATTGCGGACGGCGTCCACCACACCGCCGTCGGCCTGCCGCATGTACGAGTGCGCGATGTGCTCGTCGGTGAGCCACTGCGGCCTGGTGAAGAACGCCGTGCCGGTCATGCCGCAGCGCCGGAAGACGTGCTCCTCGACGTGGTCCCAGTACGTCCTGCCGGTCACGGCCTCCACGATCAGCGCGGGGATGGCGACCTCGGCCCCGGCGTGGTCGGTCGGCGTGCCGGGGGGAGCCACCTGCTTCGCGCGCCGGGCCCACTGCTCGTAGAACTCGTGCACCTCCTCCCGGCTCTGGAAGACACGCTGCAGGTCCTCCTCCGGGGAGTTCAGCCCGGAGGTGCCGGAGAGCAGGTGGTGGACGGTCACCCGCTCGGCGATCTCCTTGGGGAAGCCCGTCAGGTAGGTGCCCACCGTGTCCGACAGCTTCACCTTTCCCTGCTGCACCAGCTGCAGGACGGCCACCGCGCCGAACGGCTTGCCCGCCGAGCTGAGGTTGAACGCGACGCCCCTGTGGTTGGGGATCCCCTTCTCCCTGTCGGCCATGCCGTAGCCGCGGGAGAGCACGGTCCGGCCCCGGTGCGACAGCAGTACCACGCCGGAGAACCTGCCTTCGGCGGCCAGTTTCGCCACATACCGGTCGTAGGCCCCGCCGGGCCGGGTGTCCGGCGGGATCACGTCACGGGTCGCCGGGGAAGGGGAGGGGCGGCCGAGGTGGGCGCCGACCAGCGGCGCGCCGGCCGCCAATCCGCCCCACCTGAGCAGCCGTCGCCGGTCGACACCGCGTACGGAGTCCGAATCCATGATCATGAACCTTTCTTGATCGACGAACCGTGGGTTTTCTGACACGCCGGACCCCGGGTTCAGGAAGCCGGCGCGAGCCTGCGGGGGGAGGACACCGTGGCGGAGATCGCGACAGCCCGGTCACCCCAGACGTCGAACGGCTCGTCCGTCCGGTATCCGGGGAACACGCCGGGATGGGGCAGCCGCCGGGGCGGCACGCCTTCGCGGTCCGGGCGGTACTCGAAGTGCCACCACTCGTTGTCGTAGACGCGGTAGAGGTCGTGGCGGGCGCCGTGTTCCTCAAGCCATCGCGCGCCCTCGTGCGGGCGCACGTCCAGCGCGAGGCCCTTGACGTGGCTGGACTCCGCCGGTGGCAGCACGAGCATCCGAGCCAGGGCCGGGGAGCCGGAGCGGCGCACCTCCTCGTCGAACATCCGCTGCTGGACGGCGGGGTCGCGGTACCCCGAGGTGAGGCCGATGAGCTGGCCGTGCCGCCAGAACGCCTCGGTGCGCGCCGCGGTGAACGCCGCCAGGGCGCCGTCGGTGAGCCCGGTCAGATCCTCGGCGGGGAAGCGCATCCGCAGCGCCCAGCGGCAGGCCAGTTCGAGGGCGCGGCCAGGACGGCAGGCGAGCGCCACGGGCAACATGAGTACGGCGAGTACCAGCGTGACCACGGCGAACAGCCGGTCTCGGGGCCGAGAGGGGATGGTGCGTGGTTCATTCATGGCGATTACGATTGGCGCCAAATGTGTGTGCTTTGTCTGCCGTATGTCACCGTTTCTCGACGGTGATCGTCGGCACGACCGTGACACAACCAAGACATCGCGCGGACGGGGCGGTGACAGGGCCGGTCGACAGTGGACGGAGTCGACCGGCGGACAAGGTACGGAGCGTGCGGTGAAACCCGGCAACGTGTCACGAGTGTTGTTGATCGAGGACGATCCGGCCGTGCGGGAGAGCCTTGAGCTGGCCCTGACCCGGCACGGACACCGGGTGCGCGGGGTGGAGTCCGGCGAGCAGGGGCTGGAGTGGCTGCGCGCGGACCTTCCCGACGTCGTCGTGCTCGACCTGATGTTGCCTGGAATGGATGGGTTCGAGGTCTGCCGCCGCATCCGGGCCGCCAGGGAGATACCGATCATCATGCTGACCGCGCGCGGCGACGACATCGACGTGGTGGCCGGGCTTGAGGCGGGCGCCGACGACTACGTGGTCAAGCCGGTGCAGCCCAGGGTGCTTGAGGCGCGCATCCGCGCGGTGCTCCGGCGGGTCGGCCGCGACCAGGCCGAACTTGAGCGGTACGGGGACCTGACCATCGACCGGGCCTCCCTGGTGGTCTCCAAACGAGGCACGCAGGTCGGCCTCACCCCGACCGAGATGCGCCTGCTGCTCGAACTCTCCGGCACACCGGGCCGGGTGCACAGCCGCCAGCAGCTGCTGGAGTCGGTGTGGGAACACGGGTACTTTGGCGACTCACGACTCGTGGACGCGTGCGTGCAGCGGTTGCGCGCGAAGATCGAGGACGACTCGGCGGCGCCCGTCTACGTGCAGACGGTCCGTGGGTTCGGGTACCGGTTCGGCCCGGTGTGACACTCCGGCTGAACCTGGGACTGCGCGCCCGGCTGCTGGCCGCGTTCGCGCTGCTGTGCGTGGTCACCGCGGCCTCGGTCGCCGGAGGGATGTACGTCGTGGCCCGCAACGAGATCCTGGAGCGGACCCAGAACGCCGCGGTCGAGGCGATGAGAGACCGCCTGCAGGCGCTCTTCCCGTTGCGGGACCCGACGCCGGGCCCGGACGAACTCAGCGAGATCGTCAGCGTCGTGGCGGAAAGGAACAGCGACGCGGTCGCCGTCTACCACGGGACACGCTCGCCCGCCGGCCCGGCCCGGCCGTGCCTGCCCTTCGGCCGCCCGTGCAGGCAAGGCCTGGATCTTGGGATGATCCCCGGCGGGCTGCGGCGGGCGGTGGCCGACGGCGTCATCGCGTGGCAACGCGTGGCGTGGGAGGACGGACCCTATCTGATCATCGGCACGCCGTTGCTGATCGTCGAGGAAGATCGGTCGACCCGGGCGTCCGGCATCGAGGTCTACGTCGCGCGCAGCCTGGCCTCCGAACAGCGCGCCATCGACAACCTCGCCGTGCTCGCCTGGTTCATGGGCGGGGTGGCCCTGGCGTTCGCGGTCGTTCTGACGGCGCTGGCCACCCGTGGTGTGCTGCGGCCGGTGCGTGAACTCGGCCGGGCGGCGCGCCTGCTGGGCGAGGGCGAGCTGCGGACCAGGATCGCGGTGCGCGGCTCCGACGAACTGGCCGAGGTGGCACGCACGTTCAACGACACCGCCGCCGAGCTGGAACGACACGTCGAACAGCTCCGTGAGATGGAGGCCGACGCCCGCCGGTTCGTGGCCGACGTCTCCCACGAACTGCGCACCCCGCTGGCCGCGCTCACCGCGGTCGCCGAGGTCCTGGACGAGGAGGCCGCCGAGCTGCCCGAACACGCGGGCAGGGCCGCCAGGCTGGTCAGCCAGGAGACGCTCAACCTCACCGCCCTGGTGAACGACCTCATCGAGATCAGCAGGTTCGACTCCGGCGTCGCGGCCCTCGCGTTGAACGAGGTCGACGTGGCCGAGCTGGTACGCGCGACCCTGCGCACCCGGGGCTGGTTGGAACAGGTGCGCACCGAGTTCCCACCCGGGGTGACGGTACGGCTGGACCCGCGTAGGGCGGACGTCATCCTCGCCAACCTGGTCGGCAACGCCCTGCGGCACGGCGAGCCCCCGGTGTCGGTACGGCTGCGCGCCGACCCGCACTGGATCACCGTCGAGGTCCGCGACCACGGGCCGGGGCTGGACGAGGCGGTGCTGCCGCACGTGTTCGACCGGTTCTACAAGGCCAGCGCCGCCAGGGCCAGATCCGAGGGCAGCGGCCTGGGCCTGGCCATCGCGAGGGAGAACGCGCGCCTGCACCACGGCGACATCACCGTCACCAACGCTCCTGACGGCGGCGCCGTGTTCACCCTGCGCCTGCCACGTGGGGAACAAAACCCGGAAGGAGGTCCCGAATGAGGGCTGCCACACCGGGCGCACGTCCGGGCCGAGGGTCCCGAACGGGGACCGTTACGCCGGGCACCCGCTCGGGACAGGGGTTCCGAGCGAGGGCCGGGATCGCCCGCCGCGCGCTCGCCGCGGGTCTCGTGTCGCTCGTCGCCGTGGCCGGTTGCGGTGTGCGCCCCAGCGACGGCGCCATCGACGCGGGCGAGCCGCCGCGCGGAGTCGTCGCGCCCGGCTGGAAGATCACCCTCTACCTGGTGAGGGACGGCAGGCTCAGCGCGGTGACACGGCCCAGCGACCGGCCGGTGTTCCGGAAGGACACGCTCGCGCTGCTGGCGGCCGGACCCACCGTGATGGAACGGTCGGACGGGCTCACCACCGACGTCCCACCCGGGGCCGCCCCGTTCTCGGTCACCACCAAGCGGGCGGGCCACCTGGTGGTGACCCTGTCCACCCCGGCCGGTGAGCTTTCCCGACTGGCCGTCGAACAGATCGTGTGCACGACCGCCGCCACGCTGCGGGAAAGCCCCGCCCAGATCACGGTCACCGGCGCCAGGAAGAGCATCGACCCCCACGACTGCCCGGCGTGACGCCCGCCTGCTCTGGTGTCCGAGGCCGCACCGGGGATTTTCTTCCCCAAAGGGGCTGGCCCTGAGTTTCGCCATACCGTGGAAAATGATGAATCGCTTTTCATGAGACTGTTGAGGATATCGCTGTGGTGTCCTGAGATGTCGACAGGCCTATTGTGGAAGCTGTCCTTCCTGGCTTCAGGGCCACGCCACGAGTTCGAACCAGACGGATTTGCCGTAGGAGTTGGGGAGCCAGCCCCAGGCGTGGGAGAGCTGCTTGACGACGGTGAGTCCCCTGCCGGAGGCCTCCATGGAGGCCGCGCTCCTGATCTGGGGGACCGCGCTTGAGAAGTCGCAGGCTTCGACCACCATCAGCCTGCCCTCTCTCATGACTGAGACCTGGACGGGACGTGCGGCGGCGTGGACGACGGCATTGGTGACGATCTCCGAGGTGAGGAGTTCGGCGATTTCCGGGATGCCTTCGGCCGCTTTCCAGTCGACGGCGATCTCTCGGACGAACCGGCGGGCGGACGCCACATATCTCGCCTCGCGAGGAATCCACCTCTCGCCCAGTACGGAGAGGGCCAGATCCATTGAGTGGAGGCGTTCGCTCGGTGCCACGCTCGTTTCGAGAATCTCTTCCATGGGGTTTCTCTTCCGCTCTCGGTTTTGTATGTTCAGGATGCCGAGCGGTGACTACGCTTGGTGATGAAGCGATTACCAATGTTGAGTTCTGGGATTCAAGGCGCCGTCATTGAATTCCGGCAAGGGGGGCATCGTGGTCAACCTCTACACGCCTCAGGCGATATGGGGCAGGGAGCTGCGTCACTACCGGAAGGCCGCGAATCTCACCCAGGGGCAGCTCGCCGAGCGGATCCACTTCAAGCGAGTCCCTGATCAGCGGGGTCGAGACAGGCCAGCTCCCGGCCAGTCCGGACTTCGCCGAGACGTGCGACAGGGCCCTCGACACGGGCGGAGCCCTCCACCGCCTCCTCGACTGGAGGAAGGGCCAGGTTTTCCCCTCCTGGTTCGGGAAGTGGCGCGACAAGGAGCAGGAAGCGATCACGCTACGTGCCTATGAGCCGCTCGTTTTCCCTGGACTGCTTCAAACGGAGGGCTACGCCCGTGTGCTGCTGCACGGTAACGAGGCGGCTGTGGGAGCTCGTTTGGAGCGCCAGGCCATCCTCGTTCGTGAGGATCCTCGGCCTCCGGTCTTCCGGTGCGTCATCGACGAGGCGATTCTCTACCGTCCAATAGGCGGTTCCGAGGTGATGAGGGCGCAGTTGGAGCACCTCATCTCGGTAGTTACCCCCCCGGTTGAGCGTTCAACTGGTTCCGCAGGGGATGCACTCAGGCCTGATGGGAGGGTTCGCGATCGCGACACTAGAGGGAGGAAAGGACGTACTGTATGCCGAGACAGCCGTGCGGGGAATCACCACAAGCGACGAGGAATACGTTGCCGTGGCCGTGGAGCGTTTCGAGGCCATTCGGAGCGAGGCGTTGCCGATAAGTATGTCCATCGATCTCATCCAGAAGGCGGTAGAGGAAAAATGGACTTGAGTGACACCAGGTGGATCAAGTCGAGTCTCTCTGGTGACAACGGCGGGAACTGTGTTGAGGTCGCTGCGTTGAAGGGTGCCGGGCACGCTGATCTGGTCGCTGTGCGTGACTCGAAGGACCCTGAGGGCCCGAAGTTGTTCTTCACTCCTGCTGAGTGGGACGCCTTCCTCAACGGTGTGAAGGCCGGGGAATTCGACTCGTCCCTCGGCGACTGAGAAACCCGAGGTCACTCTTCCGCCCCGGCTCCGCGGCGAACCGCAGGGGCTGGGGCGGGAAACTGGACCAACATCCCGGGCGGAGCCGCACTGTCATCGACGTCTCGTCGAAGGTCACGAAGCCTGACCAGCGGGGTGAAACCCTACGCTCCGTTACGTCCGCCTGTACGGCAGTGCCGGACTAAGATCACTTTCCGTGCTTTCGGATGGTTTCTGGCGTATCACCAGGATTGGGTTAGTAAGCCTGTCCCTTGTGGCGGCGGTCGTGGGCCTGGTGCTCGGCGACGCCTGGCTCTGGGCGGCCGTCGAATGGACGTCGCCGGTCTACGCGAGGTTCTACGTGGACGGCGAGTTCGGCACCGCGACAGTCGTGGCGCTGCTCGTGGCCGCCCTGGTGAAGGCCGCGCTCCTGTGGCTGATCCTGCGTACCCCCGCGCCGGGGCCACTGGACCGCCGGACGAGGGTGTTGCGCCGACTGCTGTATCTGGCGGTGGCGTACTCCCTCGTGTTGTGGATTCCGATCGGGATGTTCCCCGACGCGGTCGATGTGGCGTTCCAGCTCGTACTGTGGACCGCGATCGACGTTCTCTACCTGCTCGTCATCCGCTGGCGATCCCGCATGCTGCGCGTGGTGGCCGCAGTGATATTCGCGGTCGAGCTGGCCGGGATCGCCGACGAACTCCTCGACGAACTCGACCTCCCGGAGATCGGGTCGGGCTACGTTTTCGGATTCGGCATGATGCTGGGCGGAGTGGCGGCGACCGTCATCACGATCGTCGGACAGCGGCGCGACGGCCGGTGGAGCCGCGGTACGCAGATCGCGGGGTGGTTGTCGGTCGGTGACTACGCGCTGATGATCGCGATCAGTGTTCTCTTCCGATGGGACTTCTACGCCAATCCGGTGGCACCGGTTGTAACGGACGTGCTGGAGCTCGTCAGCACCGTGTGGATCGCAGCGACCGCTCGTGAACTGTCCGTTGGGGGCCGGCCGGTGGGCCTTCCGCCCGCGCGGCAGCGAGCGGTCCGCATCGTGGTGGCGGCCATGGTCGTACTGCCGATCATCCTGCTGATCCACCCGGAGCAGACCCCGCATCTCACCTACACCGGCGGGTCGATGGATTGTTATGACCGGCCCAGCTTCGGAGACCTGAAACCCACCGAACGCGACGCCGTGTTCCTGTGCCGGGCACGGATCACAGCGGACGGAATGCCACCCCTATTCCCGGACAGCCTGTCGGACCAGGGAATCCTCGGGTACGGGCGGGCCCTGTGCCGTACGAAGGATCGCGACGAGCAGAAGGCGATCCTGACGCGGGCCGGGAGCGAGCGGCCCGCCTGGGGCGCGGACCCGTGGGACCTCGTCTACATCTGCCCGGAGATCATCGGCGCGACCAATCCCGAGCTGCTGCAGTCGACCAAGGAGACGGAGGATGCGGGCGCCGCCTACGTGGCCGAGGAGAACGCGAAGTGCCGCGACCCGTGGCCCCGGACGAAGGGCGTCGTCCAGGCCACGGCCAAATACTTCCTGTTCGCCGACGGCGACCACGGCTACCTGGTCCACGACCCGAAGGTCGAAGAGGTCGAGAAGGCGGCGGAACAGGCGACGGACAGGCTCTACGACGACAACACTCTCGTCGGGGCGTTCGACAGCGCGGTGCTTGTCGGACACCTCGAAGACGTCATCGATCTGTGCCTCACGGTGAAGGCCTTCCGTACCGCACCACCACAGCGGATAGCCGGATGGGACCAGGTCACCGAGGTACCGGTCGTCAGCCGCAGCGGCCATCTCACCGTGCCGGAGGCGGACGGGGGAGAGGTGGGCGCGGGCGCCCCGATGCCGAACCTGGCGATCGCGGGGAAGGGCCACTACCGGCTCCGGGCCTACATCCGGATGGGCAAAACGGGAGAGGAACACCTGGTCACCGTGTTCCCGGGCACGTCAAGGAAGAAGCTCAAACTGAAGCCGTGAACGGTGGCTGGGCGCGCACTCCTATCCAGCAGGCCCTGCTCGTGCTGGTCCGACTGCGCAAAGGTGAGACGTTCGCGGAGGTCGCCGCCGGATCGAGGATCGGTGTGGGGTGCCACCTGGCGCCCTGCTCGCGCAACGCTCACCCATCCTGGGGCGGGTACTGGGAACAACTAATCGCGCCGGATAAGCGTTCATCGTCCTCGACGGTATCTTTGCCTTGCTGCTGCCCGCTGCACGCAGGTCGGCCCGTCAAGGTAAGCCTCGTTCTTCAGGCCCGCGAAGCGGGATGAAAAGCTCAATGTGCACTCATGATGGACGAATAAAATTTCGACCATTGATTACTCTGGATGCCTGCTGAAAATGAAGGATATCTTCATTTCGTCTAAATGGGGTGCGTAATGCAAGATGTACTTGAGTTGGATGGATTCAATTGGAAGACTCTCCGGCATGAGCAAGGAAGTGTGGACGATCTCCCGATGGTATTCGGAGAGTTTTTTCGGCCTCCAACACCAAGGAGGCGGCTGGTGCGGTCTTTTCTCTGGCGGATAGACTCTGTTATGTGGGGCGGGAGATTTTTGAAGCCACCGCTCCCGCCGTGAAAGTCATGTGGCGAATCGCCGCCGACGAAAATTTTGAATGGCGGTATTTCGCGATACAGTTCATAGACGCCGTTGCCTCTGTCGATGGCCTATTCCATCGGAGATTTGAGGGGAGCGAGTACATCGACTCCTGCCGGAAGGCCGTTGAGGACGGGCTTCATATCCCCTGGTCTCTCATCAACGACCCAAGTGTCGATCTCAGGGGGTCAAGTATGGAGATTCTGGGTGATGCCGCGCCTTCCGATGTCATCGTGCCCGTTCTTCTGAAGAGCCTAAGCGAAGAGGGCGATCCGGTGCTGCGTGCCGACATCTCTGCGGCGTTGGTTTCTTCTTTAATGAGGGCCGAAGGAGAGGGCGGCGCAGAGGAAGCGAGGAGGTTCGCGGAAAATTTTCTGTCGGAGGGCGACTCGTTGGTTCGATTCAGGGTTGCTCAACTTCTCGCCGTAACCCGTCCGCCCTGGATCTCTAGATCGGATTTGGATTCGGTGATCCACTCCGCGCATCCTGAATTGATGGCGAACGGTCTATATAGGAGTGAATACGCCTGAAATGGCTTTTTTGCTCGTTGGGTGCTTTCGTCCTCAGGCGACCTGCGTGACTCCATGGGTTTGGATGAAGGTGACGATTTTGCAGGGGCGGCCGATCTTTCTGGGACTGCGGCGTAGCTTGCGGAGGATTTTCCTGCTCTTCAGAGTTCGGTGACATAGCGAGTCTTTTTCGACCTGAAGTAGCGGGTCATGGGTGCGGTGCGGCGTGTGACGTCTGATCGGCAAAGGAAGAAGCCCATGGTAGAAGGGTTGACGACCAAGATCAACCTATGCACCAGAGACTCTGGGTTGTTGTTCTATCGTGCTGTGCTGTCGTTGTCACATCAGACGCTGTCCTACCTGTCCGGCCTCATTCACCACCGCCACACGATCGGCTCGCTGTGGCGCCGTCTCGGCCCTGGACGCCAAGCCCCGCTCGTCCTTGTTCACCTACGCAAAGGAGAGACACTCGCCGAGGTCGCGGCCGGTTTCGGCGTGGGAGTGAGCACCGCCTGGCGCTACATTCGCGAGGCGATCACCCTTGCCGACGAGGGCTATACAGGTGCCGGTGAGCACGTCCGCGTGCCGTACAAGGGCAGGAACAAGTCCGCCTCTCAGAAGGGTGCCAATTCCGCCCACGCCCGACTTCGCGGTCCCGGTGAGAGAGCGAATGCGCAGTTGAAGGCCTGGCGCATCCTGCGCAGGCTACGCTGCTGCCCTCTTCGCGCAGGTCAACTCGTCAAAGCGATCCTCACGCTTCAACTCCGTGAAGTGGGATGAAAAAGGCTCAGCCTTATGAGAGTTCGAGCGTCGGCACGTCGTTTCCCTAAGGGAAGGTGGTCGGTCGCCGCCCCGCCGTACATGAGTTAAGGGGGTGCCTAAAAGATCTCTGGGGACGTCCGTACAAGTCGGGACAGTGGGGTGATGGCTCTATACACTCCGGGTACGGCTGGCCTCGGGGCGAGGAGGGCGCTTTGCGAGAGAAGTCCCCGAAAGAGGATGAATCCGGGGTAAAGGGGATCGCGGAGCGGCGGGATTTCGCCCGGGAACTGTCTCTCCTGCGGGAGAGAGCGGGGCACACGGTCAGGGAGGTGGCCCGCGCGACCGGGATTCCGGACAGTACCGTCGGCGGGTATTTCTCCGGGGCGCACCTGCCCTCAAGGAAAACACTCGTCGACGTTCTCGGCGCCTGCGGCGTCCGTGACCCGGACACGCTCGATGAATGGGTTCAGGCGCTGCTGCGGATACGCCGGAGCCCGGGGCGACGATCTTCAAGTGCTCCGGTGCCCTACCGGGGGCTGGCGAGCTTCCAGCCCGAGGAGGCCGACTGGTTCCACGGCAGGGACGGGCTCGTCCGGCTGCTGCGGGAACGCGTGGCCGTACTCGCCGGGGACAGCGGTGGCGTGCTCGCGGTGGTCGGGGCCTCGGGGTCGGGCAAGTCGTCACTCCTGAGAGCGGGACTGATCCCGGCACTGACCCGCGACGGGTACGGGCAGGTCACGGTGCCGCCCAACGATGGAGGCGGGCAGGCCACGGCGCCGGCCCGCGACGTGGACGGACAGGTCATAGCGCTGCCCAACGACGGGCATGGAGTGGACGCGCTGCGGCCCGGTGACGCGGACGGGCCGGTCGCGCCGCCGGCCCGCGACGGGAGCGGGCGGGCCACTCCGGTGACCCGTGACGGGTACGGGCACGTCACGTTGCTGACTCCCGGGGAACGGCCGATGGAGCGATTACCCGAGGAATGGGGGGAGACCGGCGGCCACGTCCTTGTGGTCGACCAGTTCGAGGAGGTCTTCACCGAGTGCCGGGACGAGGGGGAGCGGCAGAGGTTCGTCGCCGTGCTCACCGGCGGCGCCGGGCCGGACGCCCGGCCGCCCGGGGGAGGCGTGGTGGTGTTCGCGCTGCGCGCGGACTTCTACCCCCAGGCGCTACGGCACCCGGCGCTGGCCCGGATCCTGCAAGACTCCCAGGTCCTGGTCGGGCCGATGAACCGTGACGAGGTGCGCGAGGCGATCGTCAAGCCCGCGCGACAGGCCAGGGGCGACGTCGAGGACGGCCTGGTCGAACTGGTCCTGCGCGACCTGTCGCCCGCCGCGGACCCGGGCGCCACGGGTGTCGAGGCGCACGATGTGGGCGCCCTTCCGCTGCTGTCGCACGCGCTGCTCACCGTCTGGCGGGACGGCGGACGCCGGAGGCTGACCGTCGCCGGATACCAGGCGAGTGGAGGCATTCACGGGGCCGTCGCGCAGTCGGCGGAGGAGGCCTACGAGGCACTCGACGAGACCGGCCGCGCGCTGGCCGGACGGCTGTTCCTGCGGCTGGTACGCGTCCCGGGGGAGACGTCAGGGGAGACAGCGGGGAGCATCCCGGGCACCCGGCGCCCGCTGCCCTGGCGTGACCTGCGGGAACACGAGCACGCCGAGCAGCTGGAGCGGATCGTGGGTGCGTTCGTCGCCCTCAGGCTGCTCACCGCGGGCGCGGAGACCGTCGAGATCACCCATGAGGCGCTGCTGTGGTGCTGGCCCAGGCTACGCGGCTGGATCGACGCCGACCGGGCCTGGCTGCTGACCGCGCAACAGCTGGAGGAGGCCGCCGACCTGTGGGAACGGGAGAACCGGGACCCGGCCGCCCTCTACCGGGGGACGCGGCTTTCCGCGGCCAGGGCCTGGCTGGAGAGCGCCTCCCACCACCCGGTCAGCCCGCGCGTGCGCGACTTCGTCACCGCGAGCGGGCGGCGCGAACGCGGACGCGTCCGCAGGCTCTACCAGCTCATCGCGTTGCTGAGCGTGCTCGTCCTGGTCACCGCGGGCACCTCTGTCGCGGCGGTGCGCGCCTCCGACACCGTCGGACGCCAGCGTGACGAGGCGCTGTCGGGCAAGGTCGCCAACGAGGCCGACGCGCTGCGCGCCGCGAATCCGGCCCTGGCCGCCCAGCTCGCCCTGGCCGCCTACCGTCTCGCGCCGACCAGGGAGGCGCGCGGCAGCCTGCTCAGTTCCTTCGCCAACCCTTACGCGGCCCTCGTGTCCGGCCACACCAACGCCGTCTACGCCGTACGGCTGAGCCCAGGCGGGCACACCCTGGCCAGCGCGAGCATGGACGGCACCGTCCGCCTGTGGGATCTGACCGATCCGCACCGGCCCACCCCGCTTGCCGTGCTCACCGGGCACACCAAGGGCGTCACCAGCGCCGTCTTCAGCGCCGACGGTCACCTGTTGGCCACCGGGAGCGACGACGGCACCGCCCGCCTGTGGGACGTGGCCGATCCGCGCCGTCCCCGTGCCCTCGCCACTCTGACCGGCCACACCGGCGTCGTCAGGGCCCTGGCCCTCAGCCCCGACGGTCGCACCCTGGCCACCGCGAGCTATGACCGTACGGCACGGCTGTGGGACGTCGCCGACCCGGCGCACCCCGCCTCGCTGGCCGTGCTGCGCGGTCCCCGCGATGGGCTGTCCTCGACGGCCTTCAGCCCGGACGGCCGTTTCCTCGTGGTCGCGGGAGCCGAGCCGGTCGTGCGCCTGTGGCGGGTCACGGATCCGCACCACCCCGTACGATTGCCCGACCTGCGCGGCAACGGAGCCCGCGTGCTGTGCGTCGCCTTCTCTCCGGACGGGCGCCTGCTGATGACCGGGGGGTTCGACAACACCGCCTACCTGTGGGACGCCACCGACCTTGAGCACCCCAGGCGACTTGCCGCCCTTGAGGGGCACACCGGCGGGATCGTCGGCGCTGTGTTCAGCGCGGACGGCCGCACCCTGGTCACCAGCGGCTACGACCGCACGATCCGGATGTGGGAGGTGGGCGATCCGCGCCGGGCCGGTGCCCCCGTCGTGCTGGAGGGCCACTCGGGCACCGTCTACTCGGTCGACCTCGCCGCGGACGGGGCGGTCCTGGTCAGCGGCGGCTTTGACGAGACGGTCCGGGTGTGGGACCTGCGCAGGCCGGTCCTCGGCGGCCACGAGGGCGAGGTCAGCGCGGTGGCCTTCAGCCCGGACGGCCGGACTCTGGCCACCGGGACCTACCGGTCGGTCCGGCTGTGGGACGTCTCGGATCCGTACGGGGTCCGGCCGCTGGTCACCCTGACCGGCCACACCGACAACGTCGGGGCGCTCTCCTTCAGCCCGGACGGGCGCACCCTGGCCACCGGCGGCCTGGACGGCACGGTCCGGCTGTGGGACGTCGTCGTTCCGGCCACCTTCCGTGCCGCCTCGGCCGTTCCCCGCGTGACCCCGGTAGCCCCCCGGGCCGTCCTGACCCCAGGGCTGGGTAACGTCTTCGCCGTCGCCTTCGATCCCGGCGGCGGGCGGCTGGGCGCGGCGGGGGAGAACGGAGTGGTCGTTCTCTGGGACACCGCCGACCTCGGCCGCGCGCCGGTCACGCTGACCGGTCACACCTCCGGCGTCTACGCGCTGGCCTTCGATCCGGCGGGCCGCCTCCTGGCGACCGGGGGCGCCGACCACACCGTGCGGCTGTGGGACCTCACCGGCACACGCCCCCCGGTCACGCTGACCGGCCACACCAACACCGTCAACGCGGTGGCCTTCAGTCCCGACGGGCGTACCCTGGCCACCGCCGGAGCCGACCGCGCCGTACGCCTGTGGAGCACGGGCACGCAGGCCGGGGGCCCGGCGACGGTCATCAGCGGCCATGGCGACGCGGTGAACGCGGTGGACTTCAGCCCGGACGGGCACACCCTGGCCACCGCGGGGGCCGACCGCGCCGTCCTGCTGTGGGACCTGACCACCCCCGGCGGCCCGGCGCCGGTCGCCACCCTGACCGGCCATCTCGGCGCGGTCTACACCCTGGCCTTCGACCGGCGCACCGGCCTGCTGGCCACGGGCGGGCAGGACGCCACGGCCCGGCTGTGGACCGTCGACCCCGCGCCGGCCGCCCGGCGGCTGTGCGCGCTGTCACCCCCGCCGATCACCCGGGCCGAGTGGGAACAACACCTGCCGGGCATCCCGCCACGGGGGCCGTGCCCCTAGATGCGTGCCGTCCCGGCAGGTCGGTGACGCGGCCGATCTCAGTGGTCCGATGCGATGTCGCGCCGCAGGCCACGGGACCCGCTGTCACACAGTGTGCGGGGTCTGCGAGAGGCGGTGGGGCGGCTGGACCGGCGGGATACGCCCGCAGGCCTGTAGGTCGTGACGCCTTTCGGGGCACGACGCTGACGTTTCCTGGCTCGCGTGGAGGAGATCACCGAGCCGCCTTCGTCAGGATGAGGACAGTTATGAATGATCGCCGTTTTGTGATTCCGGCCGTTCGTCATCGTCCGTTGAAACGATGCCCAAATTCTGCGACGTCCGGTGTGACCGCGGACCGCGCGTGGCACATAGCGATCAGACCCCTTGGAGAGAGCGCACGCGCGGCGTGCGCCACGCATCAAATGCGAGAGGGCGGATCATGACGAGCCAGACGGCGAGCCCGGATTTGGAGCGAGCGATAGCTGACTCCCTGGAAGCTTACGCAAACGGCGAAAACCGTTTCTTCGACTATCTCACGGACGACGTTCGAGTGTTCAACCTCAACGACCCGCAGCCGATGATCGGGCGGCGGCAGTTCGAGGAATCATTCGCCGAGGGGTTCCGACTCCCTCGCGAGGTGCGGGTGATCAGCGCCGACCTACAGCCGATGAAGGACAGCGCGATCCTTTCACAGACGCTCGAAGTGCGAAGCGAAGGGGTCTCCGCCTTCATCCGGCAGACCGTGGTCTGGCGGCAGGAGGGAGGCGAGTGGCGCATAGGCCACGTCCACAACGCGATGGTGGGCCAGCCCACCACCGATGAACTTCCACAGAACCCGGACCAGATCACCGTGCTCAGAGAGAAGATCGCCACCGTCGCGACCGCTGTCGGCGTGGCCCAATAAGGGCAAACGAGATGTCTTCGCTCAAGATTGAAGAGCTCAAGTACGAATTGCCCTTCGAGGCGATAGAAGGCACGCCCCGGGAGGTTCGGTTGGGGCGTCGTGACGCCGGGCGGTTGCTGGTCGTGGACAGGGCGACCGCCCAACTCACGGATTCGTTCGTGCAGGACATCGGTGACTGGTTCCGTCCAGGGGACGTCCTCGTCCTGAACAACAGCAAACGAATTCCCGGCATTCTGTACGGACGCACCCGTCGTGGCGGCAGAGTCGAACTGCGCTTTGTCGACTTCGAAGGTGATCGGGCAGGGTTGTGCGTCGTCTTTCCGATGCACGACATCGACAAGGACGCCGTTATCAGAACTGACGACGGGACGGACATCAGCGTCCGAGAAGTCGACGTCACCGATCACAAGCTATGTCGGGTGGAGGCGGTGTCGGGCAGCCTGAAGGAACTACTGGTCCGGTACGGGCGGCCGATTCCCGGATTCTTCTACGACGGTCACTGGAGCTGTGACCACCTCAACCCGTACTACGCCACAGAGCAGGGAACGGTCGAGAGCCCGCTGGCCGGGCTGCATTTCACCCGGCAACTCGTGGAGGGCCTGAGCGACGCCGGAGTGGAGATCTGCTTCGTCACCCTCCACTCGGTCGGCAGCTGGTTGCCCTTCATGGAGGAGGACGTGAACGACCACGTGATGTGGTCGGAGGAATTCCACGTCCCCGCGGAGACGGCGCAGGCGATCGACATGGCACGAAGCCGAGGGTCGCGAGTGTTCGCATGTGGCAGTACAAGCCTGCGTGCCCTCGAATCGGCGGCCGTCGGTGACGGGCGGGTGAGGACGACCAGGGATCGCACAGACCTCTACATCACGCCTTCTTACGATTTCAAGGTCGTCGACGCGTACTTCACCAATTTCCACCAGTACCACACCAGCCTCATCGTGCTGGACGCGGCCTTCGCCGGGGCCGAGACCGTGATGGCCGCGTACCACCACGCGCGGGATGCGGGATATCGGTTCTTCGAGTTCGGCGACGCCGTCTTGTACGTCGCCGCGTCCGGAGGTGACGGCACCCGATGAGTCCGACCCAGGTGCAGACGGAGTCCAGCTCCGAGACGCTGTCGGGACGTGTGCTGGAGCGCAGTGACGACGTCCTCTGGAGCGTCGCGCCCGACGGGGCCGTACTGCACAACGTGACGACCGGAAGATATCTGGTCTTGGACGCCGGCGGCTACGCCACGTGGGCCTACCTCGACGGTGCCAGAACCGTGGACGACGTCATAGCGCGGGTGCACGCCGTGTCGCAGCAGAGCGCCGAGACGATCCGTGGCCTCGTGCACGCGTTGTGGGCCCACGGCTTCGTCGGCGAACGAGGCCCGGACTCGGCCTGCGGCGGAGGGGAACCGTGAGGCCTCCACCGTCGGGGCGGGTCCGCTACAACGCTGAGGACTTCGGGTTCATCGTGGGGTTCCCGGACGGCGAGATTCTGCTCGCCGAGCCGTCGGCCGCACTGGTCCTGCGACCGGAGGTGAACCGTGAGGAGCTCGAACCGTACCTGCTCAAGTCGTGGAGCGTTCCCGCCGGATTCCACCTGCGCACGCCCGCCCTGATGTGGCTCGAACTGACGAGGGGATGTGATTTCGCCTGCCCTCATTGCTACATCGGAGGCGGGCCGCGCAGACCAGCCGAGCTGCCGTCGAGCAGATGGTACGAACTGCTGGAGGAGATGGCCTCGATGGGTGTGTGGGGAGTCGCGTTCACCGGCGGTGAACCGACCCTGCATCCGGACTTCGCCGACCTTGTCCGCCACGCCAGACGGCTCGACCTTCTCGTCGGAGTGGCGACGCATGGAATGAACGTCACCGAAGAGTTGCTGGCCGGTCTGCCCCGAGACGGCGTGATCATCAGCGTTAGCATCGACGACCTGCATGTGAGGCGGCCGGGCGCCCGTGACGTCGAGACATCGCCCAGGGCCGCGATCCTGCTCGCCAAGGAGATGGGATTCCTCACCAATGTCATGACCAACACGCACAGGGGGAACATCGGTCGCCTTGGTGAGCTGATGGACTGGGCCGAGGCCAACGGGGTCTCCGTCCGGAGCGTTCCCTTCAGCCCCATCGGACGAGGAAAGTCCCGGCCGGAGCTGGAGAACACCGTCGAGGATGTGGACGCGGCGGCGGAGTTCTGGGTTCGGGAATGCGCGTGGGAACACGAATATCACAGATCCGCCGGGCTGTGCGTCGGTGCGATCTTCAACTACGGCCTGACCCTCTCGTATATGACTCGACGATGCTCCAGCGCGAGATTCCTCGGCTACATCGCCGCAGACGGAACGCTCTACCCGTGCACCATGTGCGCCTCGGAAGAGCTTTTCCCAGCCGGGTCGGTCCGTGAGCGTCCCTTCGCGGAATTGTGGCGCGGAGACTGGGAGATTCGCCGGTACAGCTGGGACAACTTCGAGGAGACGTGCGAAGGCTGTCCCATCAATTCTGACGAGTACTATTGCTCGGCCCGGTGCCCGGCGATGTCGCACGCCCGTCATGGGACGTTGTTCAACTGCGGCGCCTCCGGTTTTGAGATCGCCAGCACCGTACGGCGCACGTCGCTCCTTCGCGAGCGGCTTCCCCTCCTCGCCCTGAGCACCGGCCCCAACCCTGGTGAAGGGAGTCCTCGGCCGTGAAGATCCTGCTCTCCACGAGCCCTCATGTCCGCCATCCGGCCGTTCTGCAGTCGGACTTCCGCCCACATCCCTCGGTGATGTACGGCTTCGCGCCCGTGGGCCTGCTGTCGCTGATGGGAACCCTGCGCGCGGAACGGCCGGGCGTCGGATGCGAACTCTACGACCTCAACCGGCGTCTCGGGACCGGCGCGCTCGCGATGAACGGGGCCTTCTACGCCGAGGTGGCCGACGACATCTGTGGGCGCGGCCCCACGCTCGTCGGCTTCATGACCGAGTGCGACTCCTACCACCACGTGCTGCAGGTCGCCCAGGCGGTCAAGGCCACGTCGCCGGACACCGGCATCGTGCTCGGCGGGCCGCACGCCTCCGCTGTGGCGGCGGGGACCATGGCGACGTGGCCTTGCGTGGACGCGATCGTGATCGGTGAGGGAGAGAGAACGTTTCTTGAGGTCGCCGACTCCTTGCGGGAGCCTGTGCGCGAGGCCGTTCCCGGTGCGATCGTCCGGCGTACCGCAGGGGGCGGCGAGTGTGTCCACGGAGGCCCGCGCGCCTTGATCGGCAGCCTGGACGACCTGGCGCTGCCGGCCTTCGACGTCTACCGGCCGGATCCCGGCGAGGAGTTGTTCATCGAGGTCGGCCGCGGATGTCCGTTCCAATGCCGCTTCTGCTCCACGGCGCCCTACTGGCAGCGCAAGCACCGGGTAAAGTCGCCGGACCGGATCCTGCAGGAGGTCTCCCTGGTCCGTGACCTGTACGGAACCACCCGGGTGCATTTCACCCATGATCTCTTCACCACGAATCGTGCCTGGGTGCGGGATGTCTGCGCAGCACTTGTCCGCGCGGGGCGCCCCGTACGGTGGACGTGCAGCGCGCGGACCGACACGGTGGACCGTGATCTGCTCGAAACCATGGCGGACGCGGGTTGCAGCTCCATCTATTTCGGCATCGAGAGCGGATCGCCGCGGATATTGAAAGAGATTCGCAAGGCCATCCCGCTTTCGGTGTCACTGAAGCGGCTGCGTGAGTGCCGTGAGGTCGGCATCACGCCAAATGCCGGTTTCATCGTCGGTTTCCCCTCGGAGGACGCGGAGAGTGTCCAGGAGACGTTCGCGGCATATGAGTCGTCGCTGCGACTCGGCGCCCGGCCCACACATCTGTTCGTGTACTGTCCCTTCGCGGACTCATCCATGTACGGCGAGCTTGAGTCGCTCGAGTGCGACGGCCATTTCGTCGACCTGCCCCTGGGGGCCGCGACGGACGAGGTAAACCGTCGGCTGATTCAGTCGGACCCGCACCTGTTCGGGTCCTACTTCCGGCCAGTCCTGCCGGACCTCGTCCCTGGAGCGGCGGGCGCTTTGGGGGCGATGGACGAGTTCTCCCCGCTGGTCGAAGCCGCGTTGGCGCCTGCCCTGGAAGCGGCGCGGTTGTCCGGGGGCATGTACGCCCTCTTCCGCAAGTGGCTGACCTGGATTCAAGCCCGTAACGAAGCGCGCCTCGCATCGGCATACCGCCTGGGCTACGGCACTCCGCACCTGTTCGCCACGTTCCTGACCGAAACGCTGGCGCAGGCGCCCGACGCCGCAGCGGCCGTGCGCGCCGCGGCGGAGGCGATCCGCAGCAATCTCGCGATGTCGGAGGAAGCGACCCCCGCAGCCGCCATCACGATGGCGTCGCACAGGTCCGTGGTTCAGCTGCGGCCCGACGAGGTGGCGGGCACGATCTCCTTGGACGCGATCGTCTCGCTGGGAAGCGTCCTGAAGCTGGCGCGCTTCGACCACGACGTCGTGCCGGCGTTGCTCGGCGAGCTCACGATGCCGCCGGATCCGTCGCCGACGTTCCTCGTGTGGCAGCGGGTTGATGACACAGGAGTCCGGCTGCTCCAGATCAATCGGTTCTTGTTCGACGCTCTGGAGCGGTTGCGGCTGCGCGATCACCGGGCCGAGGAACTGCTGCTGGCGACCGAAGAGTTGTCCCTGGGGGACTCCGACGCCGTCGTGGGGCTGCGGTCGTTGGCCAGCGCGGCCGCTGAGGGATTGGTTCAGATATGACAATGCTCATGCCGGCCGTCGGCGACGGCATCACGGCCGACGACAGTCTGGCGGCGCTCGCCCTTGAGCGAGGCACACCCCTCTACGTCCTGGGTTTGACCTCGCTGCGTGAACGGGTTCGCGAGATGAGCGATCGTCTGACGTGGCCGCGGGGCCGTCTGTACTTCGCGACGATGGCCAACGACCACCCCGCGGTGCTGACCGAGCTGGCCGGCCTGGGGCTCGGCGCCTGCGTCAACTCGATGCCGCACGCGCTGCTCGCCCTGGACTCGGGATTCCGTCCGGCCGACGTACAGTTCACTTCGACGGGAACGACCGCGGAGGACATGCGCGAGCTTCTCACGCTTGGCATCCCGGTGAACGCCGACTCGCTCGGGCAGCTATGGCAGTGGGGCGAGGTGGGCGGCCGGCGGGCCGGACTCCGCGTGAACGCAGCCTCACTGGGAGGGGGCGCGCCCAGGGACCGGATCGGCGTCGAGGCCGACCAGGTGATGGAGGTCGTCGCCGCGGCCATGGACCACGGCGTCGACGTCACCGGGCTGCACGTATACACCGGCACCAATCATCCGTGCGCAGCGGCCATGCTGCCGACTCTCGACGCGTTGTTCGCTCTCGCCGCGGCCGTGCCTCACCTGGAGTATGTGAACGTGGGCGGCGGCATCGGCGTGGACTACGCCCACAACGGCGTACTGTTCGACCTGGAGTCGCTAGGGGAACGGATCCGGGACTGCCATCGGCGGCTGGAAGCGGCCGTCGCCCGAGACATCATGGTGGTCATGGAGCCCGGCCGTGCGATGACCGGTCCGTGCGGCAGGTTCGTCACCGCCGTCACGGATGTCAAGACCCTCGCCGGCGTTCGTTACGTCGCAGTGGACAGCAGTGTGGCGATGTTTCCCCGCCCGTTGCAGCATCCCGAGTCGCCGCACCGCATCAGGATTCTGCGGCGGAGCACGCCGGTCGGGCCGGATGAGCGCATGTCGCAAGCGGTGGTCGTCGGAAGGACGACCTACTCAAGAGACGTGCTCGGTCAGACCGAGCTGCCGGATGATGTCCGGGTGGGTGACCTGCTCGTCTTCGACGACGCGGGAGCCTACTGCCAGTCCATGGCGTCGCGGTTCCTGGGCCAGCGCGAACCCTCGTTCGTTCTCGGCTGACGTCGAGACAGGTGAGTGAGCGTTGGAGGAGTCCCTCGGCGGTGAGCACGGCGATCAGGAAGGGTCCGTGTATCGACCACCGACGCCGGTACCGGCGGGCTCTGCCTGACGCACGGCTTACATCGGGCGGGTGCCGAGGTCAGTGTCTTCGACCGTTGCGCCGAGACGCCACTCGAGCCCATCATCCAGCTGATCTTCGCCAACACCGCGCTGCGTGACGCCGCGCTCCCCCCTTGCCCGAGGCACGCTATGAGAAGGAGACGCTGGGGTACGGCTTTGCCGGCGTCGCCTCCCGCACCGGACCGCTCCTCACCCGGTGGCCGGGCTTCGAGGGTCTCGGGTGCGGGGCCGCTACGGCGTGACGACCTTCCACGGCGCCGGCCGCGCCGGCCGTCCCTTCCGTCGCCGTCGCGTGAGAGATCGTCTCGTCAGGAGCCGCGAACGTCTCCGAAACCGGGAGCGGGAGGTCAGTTGGTGTGCGGGTTGGGCAGGTGGTCGCCCACGTGCCCGACCCAGACCTTGCCGGTGAGGCCGCCGGAGTCGTCGTGGAAGTGGATCCTGGGCGCCGGGCAGCCGCCCTTGCGGATCTTGATGTGCGCCTCCATCATCACCTTCCCCGACGGGTGCACCTCGGCGGGCACGGAGAAGGTCCGCCTTGTGCTGTATCTGCCGTTGGTGTTGACGGTCTTCGACTCGCTCATCGCGACCATCCCGGCCGGGATGGTCAGGACGGCCGAGCTCCTGCACCAGTCGAAGAACCCTCCGGAGAACTCGCCCGACGATCTGGCCTGGGCGAAGGCGTCGAGCGCGCGCAGCGCGTCCCAGGTCTTGGAGGCCCAGACCCTGGCGAGTGTGGGGTAGGTGAGGTCGAGTTTCGCGGCCTCGGTGTCGGTGTCGCCGATCTCCACGTGGACCAGCTTCTCCCGCGCCATGTTCAGGGCGTCCATGAGGCTGGTCGGTTCGAAGACGGCGTCGTCGGGGGAGAGCCCGAAGGCGGGACTGCCCGCCCTGGCCAGCCTGCCCTCAAGCCAGCGGACCCGTTCCTGGAGCTTGCGGGCGGACGCGACGGCCTCGGCGTACTCCTGCTGGAGGATCTCGTGCTCGGTGTGCAGGCGGTCCATCTCACCGGCCAGCCTGTCGCTCTCGTCCTCGGCCTCGGCCAGCAGCTGGTCGCCGCTCTGCCGTACGACGACCAGATCGCGCAGGCCCTCGACGTGCGCGCCGAGGGTGCGCATCTGACGCAGGATCTCCCCGTTGCCGGAACCACTGCCGGAACCGCCGCCGGAGGCCCCGGATGAGGAGGCCGCCAGGCCGAGGGCGGCGTCCAGCTCGCCCCGCAGCTCCCTGACCACCACGGCGGCGACCAGGCGGGCCAGCTCGTCCACGTCCAGGGAACGCCGCTCCTGCGCGGGCTCCGGCTCGGCGGCCGGGACGGCCGTCGCCGCGGGCTCGGGTTCGGCGGGGGGTTCCGCGCCGCGCGCGGGGACGGGTTCGGCGGGGGCGCTGCGGGGGCCCATCGCCATCATCCAGCGGCGCAGCCCGTCTCCCGGGGAGCCGGTGGGCGCGGGACGCGGGGTCATGGCCTCGGCCAGGTCACCGGCGGTCGCCTTGCCGACCAGGATTCTGGAGACGACCCGGTAGGCCCGTTGCACGTCGTCGGGGAGCGCGCGCCGCGCCGTCTCCCCGATGATGCCGTCCGCGGCCAGGTCGAGGGCCTGCCTGCCCTGCTTGCGGACCATCGCCCCGCCCATCGGGCGGTGCCGGTAGGGGTAGCTCTCCCCGCCCGGGTCGAACGGGGCCACGTAGGTGCGGATCCCCCCGCCGAACACCCCGAGGTCGGAGCCCATGGCCTCGTTGAAGCGCTGCTGGGCGTGCAGGTCGGCGAAGCGCGCGACCATCCCGGCCCCGGCGACCGCGCCCGCCAGGTATTCGGCCCGGGTCCTCGCCGCCCGCGGGTCCTGCGGATCGACCGAGACGACGGCCACCGGGACGCGGCGCCTGCGTTCGGAGAGCACCGAGACCAGCCGGTGGACGGCGTCCTCGTCGACCTCCTCGGCGGCGTCCGGCAGATGCGTGCCGCCGTCGGTGATCCTGGCGGTGCGCAGGTAGGCCTGGACGAACCCCGGGGCGTGTCCCGCACCGCTCTCACCGTCCCCCTCGACCGTGACGACCACCCAGCCCGCCGGTCCGCCCGTCCGTTCGGCGTAGGCGACCCGGGTGCGCAGCAGGCCCTCCGCCCGGTTCTCCTCGACGAGGTAGCGCCCGCACTCGCCCGAGCGCTCGACGCGGACCCGGACTCCGTCCCGCTCGAACTCCTGCGCCTCCCTGCCCGTCTCCGGGGCCGGCAATCCCCTGGCGGCGAGCCACTCCCCGAAGGTGCGTCGCAGCCGGGGGGATATCGGTGCGGTCCTGTCCCGGAGGACCGCTTGGTACAGGCGACTTACGTTCGGCGACATGGCAGCGACTTCCATACTCACGAGGGGCGGCGCCCGCCGAGGGGGCGGGCGCCGCCTGAACGGCCGGGCGGGCGTCCGCGGGCGCGCCGGGGCAGGCGTGCTCGCGGACGGTGTGCAGGGAGCGGGGAAGGTCATCAGATCACGAACGTGAGGGCGACGGCAGGCAATCAGGCGATTGCCCACCGTACGGGGATGTGTCCGCCGTCCGTCACCTCCGGTGCTTCCGGCCTGCCCGGATCAGGTTGGAGGCCGTCCGTAATTGCATTTATTTCCTATCTGTATAGTATGTTTTGCGCCGAATCCCCGGAAAGGAACACCGATGACCGTCCCGCCCGCCCAGCTCCTGTGGTACCTCACCGCCCCTGACGGGCCGTACCCCTGGGAGGAGCGCGGCCGATGGGCCACCGACTTCGACCACCTGCGCCACGTCGCGGAGACGATCGACCGGCTCGGCTACTACGGCGCGCTGCTGGGCACCGGCCGGGACGACGGGCTGACCGTCGCGGCGGCCATGGCCGGGGCCACCCGGAGGATGCGCTTCCTCACCGCCGTCTACCCCGGTCTGACCTCACCCGCCAAACTCGCCCAGATCGCGCACACCATCGACCGCTTCTCCGGCGGGCGGCTGCTGTTCAACGTGGTCAACGGCAACGACGCCACCCTCGCCCAGTACGGCCTGCACCTCGGCCACGACGAGCGCTACGACTTCAGCGCCGAGTACTGGGACGCCTTCCAGCGCGTCTACCTCGGCGAGCCGGAGCCGTACGAGGGCAGGCACGTCCGGCTGGCAGGCCGGGCGGGGCCCGGGGGACCGCTGTCTCCGTGGGGCACGGCCGTACGCCCGACACCGCTGTGGGGCGCGGGCACCTCACCCGCTGGCGTCGCCCACTCGGCGGGCCTGCTCGACGTCTACCTCAGCTTCGCCGACACCCCGCAGCGCCTCGGCGAGAAGTTCCGCCACGTCGGTGCCGAGGCCGCCAAGCACGGCCGCACCCTGAGGTACGGCACCCGCCTGCAGATCATCGTGCGCGAGACCGAGGAGGAGGCCTGGGAGCACGCCGCCTCGCTGCTGCGCGCGACCTCGGTCGAGACCGCCCTCGAACTCGCCAAGTGGAACCTGCCCGAACCGATCGAGACCTACCGGAGCCAGGACCAGCGGGTCAACCGGCGTCTTGAGGCGCTTCGCTCCGGGCGCCTGCCCGACGTGCGCGACCTGGAGATCCACCCCAACGTCTGGACCGGGCCCAGCCTGTTCGGCTTCGACGTGGTCTCACCGAGCTCGGGCACCTACCTGGTCGGCAGCGCGGAGAACGTCGCCGCCCGCATCCGCGAGTACCAGGAGCACGGCGTCCAGTCCTTCATCCTGTCCGGCTTCCCGCTGATCGCCGAGGCGCACCGGGTCGCCGACCTGCTCTTCCCCCTGCTCGACCTCGACCACGGCTTCGAGATCCCCTCGCTGCGCGCGGACGCGTAACCCCTCAGGAGACACTTCGATGAACAGCCAGATCACCCGGCGTGGCTTCCTCGGCGGAGCCGTACTTCTCGGCGGGGCGGCGCTCGTCGGCTGCGCCCCGGGGCAGGAGGCCGCGCGCCCTGGAACGATCCAGCCGGCCGCGGTCGCCGACGGCGCCCCCAGGCGGGGCGGCAGGCTCAGGCTCGGCGTGGTCGACGGCGACAGGGCGGGCACGCTCGACGCGCACAAGCCGCTCACCATCGGCTCGATCATCAGGGGCTTCGCGGTCTACAGCAAGCTGTGGGAGTGGGACGCCGAGATGAACTGGTCCCCCGCCCTGGCCGAGGAGACCGAGGCGAACGCCGACGCGACGACCTGGACCGTACGGCTCAGGCAGGGGCTCGAATTCCACAACGGCAAGACCATCACCGCCGACGACGTGATCTTCTCGGCCCGGCGGCTCACCGACCCCGCGCTCGGCTCCCCCTGGGCGGCGCTGCTGTTCACCCTCGACCGGGAGCGGATCGACAAGGTCGACGAACGGACCGTGCGCTTCCACTTCAAGGACGGCAAGGGCTTCGTGCCCTTCCCCGACACCTTCACCAACTTCGGCGCCGTCGTCCCCGTCGACTACGACCCGGCCAGGCCGGTCGGGGCGGGGCCGTACAAGCTCAAGGAGTTCACCCCGGGGCGGCGGTCGCTGTTCACCCGGTTCGAGAACTACTTCAAGGACGGCCGGCCGTACGCCGACGAACTGGAGATCATCGACTTCCAGGACGAGGCGTCCCGGATCGCCGCGCTGCAGGCCGGCCAGATCTCCCTCGCCAACGGCATCGGCGCCGACCAGGTCAGGCTGCTGCAGGGCGACCCGAGGGTCAGGGTGGTCGTCTCCGAGACCAGCAACTGGCAGTCCTTCGACCTCAACCTCAGCAAGGAGCCCTTCCGCGACGAGCGGGTGCGTGAGGCGTTCCGGCTGCTGACCGACCGGCAGGAACTGGTCGATCGCGCCCTGTCCGGCCATGGGCGCCTCGCCAACGACCTCTACTCGCCGCAGGACCCCACCTTCGACCGGAGCATCCCGCAACGTCCCCACGACGTCGAACGGGCCAGGGCGCTGCTGAAGGAGGTGGGCCGGGAGAACCTGCAGATCGAGCTGGTCTCCGGGGAGGGCGGGGACGCCGCCGCGCTGGTCTTCGCCGCCCAGGCGAAGAAGGCCGGGATCACCGTCACGGTGAAGAAGGTCGACGCCGCGACCTTCAACGGCCCGCGGCGCCTCGACTGGACGATGAGCACTGGCGGCCTGCTGACCGAGTCGTTCCTGTCCAGCGCCCTGCACCTGGACGCGCCCGTCTCGGCCGCGAACAAGACCCACTTCTCCGACCCGCGCTTCACCGAGCTGTTCGAACAGGCCGTCACCCAGCCGGACACCGCCAGGCGCGCCGAACTGGTCCACGAGATGCAGCGCATCCAGCACGCGAAGGGCGGAATGGTCATCTGGGGCTTCAACAACGCCCTGGACGCGGTCTCGACCGGCGTCGGCGGCGTCACCCCGGAGCACACCCAGTTCGCGACCTGGCGTTTCGAGAAGCTCTGGGTCAAGGAGACGACCTGACATGGCCGGACAGGAACCGGGGCGACCCCGGGCGGGCGGCCGGGGGAGGTGGCTGCTGCGCCGGGTCGCGTACGGCGCGGCGGCGGTCTGGGCCACCAGCGTCGTGGTGTTCGCCGCGACCCAGGCGCTGCCCTCCGACCCGGCCATGGCGATCCTCGGCGGGGACGCGACCCCGGAGAGCCTGGCCCGGCTGCGGCTCGACCTCGGACTCGACCGGCCGCTGTGGCAGCGGTACCTCACCTGGCTCGGCGGCGTCCTCACCGGTGACCTGGGCCGATCCCTCGACTCCGGCACCGACGTGGCGTCCCTGCTCGGCGGCAGGCTCGTCAACTCCCTGGCCCTGCTGGCCTCGGCGCTGACCGTCGCCGTCGCCCTCGCGCTGGCCCTCGGCCTGTTCGCCGCGCTGCGCAGGGGCGGCCTCGCCGACCGCGTCGTCACCTCGGTGGCGGTCTCCCTGCAGGCCGTACCGGGCTTCGTCGTCGCCGTCGCCGTGATCGTCCTGCTGGCCACGACCGTCTGGCCGGTCCTGCCGGCCGCCTCGCTGCTCGAACCCGGGGTGTCGCCGTTCGCCCAGCCCCACTATCTCGTCCTGCCCGCCCTGACCCTGGTCGCCGCGGAGACGCCCTACCTGCTGCGCCAGGTCCGCTCCTCGGTGGCCGAGGCCCTGGAGTCCGACTACGCGACCGCCGCCCGGCTGCGGGGCGTCCCGGAACGCCGGGTGATCTGGCGCCACGCCCTGCCCAACGGGCTGGTGCCCGCCGTACAGGCGACGGCGCTGACCACCGGGGTGCTGCTCGGCGGCTCGCTGGTCGTCGAGGTCGCCTTCAGCTATCCGGGCCTCGGCGGCGCGCTGAACGCGGCGGTCGGCGCCCGCGACGTCCCGGTGATCCAGGCGGCGGCCCTGCTCGTCGCGGGCGGGGTGGTCGTCGTCAACCTCCTGGCCGACCTGGTCACCGTCCTGCTGACCCCCAGGCTCAGGACGGGGGAGCGGTGAGCGCGATCCGTCTCCCGCGCGACCGGCGGGCGGGAACGGGCGCGGTCGTGAACGTCCTGGCGGGGGCCGTCCGCCCGCTGCGCGACCGGCAGGTCAGGTTCGGGGCGCTGCTGACCGTCCTCGTCGTGCTGGTCGCGGTGCTCGGACCGGTGGCGGCGCCGTACGCGGCCGACGAACTGGTCGGACCGGCCTACGGCGCGCCCGCCCCCGGGGCGCCGCTCGGCTACGACTACCTGGGCGCCGACGTGCTGTCACGGGTGCTGCTCGGCGGGCGCTCCCTCGTGCTGACGACCGTCTGCGCCGCCGTCCTCGCGCTGCTCGCGGGCGCGGCGATCGGCATGTCGGCCGCCTGGACCGGGCGCCTGGCCGACCGGGCCGTGCTGTGGTGCGCCGACGTGCTGCTGGCCTTCCCGCACCTGGTGCTCGTGCTGCTGGCCGTCTCGATGCTCGGCCGCTCCCGCCCGCTGGTCGTGGCGACCGTCGCCGTCACGCTGCTGCCCGGCACGGTACGGCTCGCCAGGAGCCTGACGCTCGGCGTGATGGGGCAGGAGTACGTGGAGGCGGCCAGGCTCCTGGGCTACCCCCGGCGCCGGATCCTGTTCCGCGAGATCCTGCCCAACGTCACCACGGCGCTGCTGGTCCACCTGGGCGCGATGCTCACCTGGTCGGCCGGGCTGATCGCCGCGATGAGCTTCCTCGGGTACGGCGTGGCGGCCCCGGCGGCCGACTGGGGGCTGATGGTCAACGAGAACCACGGCGGCCTGCGCCTGCAGCCCTGGGCGGTGCTCGTCCCCGTCGTCCTGATCGCCCTGTTCGCGCTGGGCGTCAACACCCTGGCCGAGGGGCTCGGCCGTACCGTCGCGCCGGTCGAGGAGGAACGGTGAACGCCCATCCGCTGCTGCGCGTCGAGGGACTGCGGGTCGCCCTGGACACCGGCCCCGAGATCCTGTCCGGCGTCGGCCTGACCCTCGGCCCCGGCGAGATCGTCGGCCTGGTCGGGGAGTCGGGCTCAGGCAAGACCACGCTGGCCACCGCCCTGCTCGGACACGCCAGGCGGGGGGCCCGGATCACCGGGGGCTCGGTCACGGTCGGCGGCGTCGACGTCCTCGGGCTGTCGCCGCGTGAGCTGCGGCGGGCACGCGGCGGGCTGGTCGGCTACGTCGCCCAGGACCCGGCGACCGCCCTCAACCCGGCGCTGCGGATCGGCACGCAACTGGCCGAGATGGTGGCCGTGCACCGGCCCGGACTGCGCGGCCGGGCGGCGGCCGCCGAGGTCGGGGCCGCGCTCGACGCGGCGGGGCTGCCCTCGGAGGAGGCCTTCCTGCGGCGTTACCCGCACCAGCTCTCCGGAGGCCAGCAGCAGCGGGTGCTCATCGCGCTCGCCTTCCTGCCCGGCCCCCGGCTCGTCGTGCTCGACGAGCCGACGACCGCCCTCGACGTCACCACCCAGGCGCGTGTCCTGGCCTCGGTGCGTGAGATGTGCCGGGACCGGGGGGCCGCCGCGGTCTACGTCTCCCACGACCTGGGGGTCGTGCGGGGCCTGGCCGACCGGATCGCGGTCATGTACGCGGGCCGCGTCGTGGAGACCGCCCCCCTCGGCACGTTCTTCCCGACCGGGACGACCGGGAGGCCGGGGGCGTCCGCCGGAGCGCGGCACCCGTACACGCGTGGCCTGCTGGCCGCCTCCCCGGACGTCGCCGTCCGCCGGGCGCCGCGGTCCATCCCCGGGCACGCCCCGTCGCTGACGGCCAGGCCGTCCGGCTGCGCGTTCGCGCCGCGCTGCGCCCGGGCCGACGCGCTCTGCCGGGAGGAGACGCCTTCGCAGACGGGACAGGGGCCGGAGCACCTGGTGGCCTGCCACCACCCGGTCGCCGTCCCGGAGACCGCCGTCGCCGACGTCGTCGCGGACCTTCCCGAGGTACGGCCCGGCGCGGACGCGGAGCCGTTGCTGCGGGCCCGCGACGTCTCCTTCTCCTACGGTCGCGCCCACCGGGTGCTGCACGAGGTCTCCCTCGACCTGCGGGAGGGGGCCTTCCACGCGCTGGTCGGGGAGTCGGGGTCGGGCAAGACGACCCTCGCCCGGGTGCTGTCCGGATTCGGCGGCCATGTCACGGGCACCCTGTCCTACGCGGGGGCGCCGCTGGCGGTCGCTGGGACGGACAGGCCCGCCGAGCTGCGGCGCCGGATCCAGTACGTGTTCCAGAACCCCTACCGCGCGCTCAACCCCCGGCACACGGTCGCCGAGATCCTGCGGACCCCGATCAGGCACCTCTTCGGCGTCTCGCAGGACGAGGCGCGGCGGCGGGCACTGGACGCCCTCGACCGGGTTGCGCTCCGCCCGGAGATCGCCCGGAGCCGTCCCGGGGAGCTGTCCGGGGGCGAGCGTCAGCGCGTGGCCGTCGCGCGTTCCCTCGTCTGCGACCCCAGCGTGCTGATCTGCGACGAGATCACCTCCGCGCTCGACGTCTCGGTCCAGGCCGCCGTCCTGGAACTGCTCACGACGCTGCGCCGTGACGGTCTGACCGTGCTGTTCGTCACCCACGACCTGGGGGTGGTCCGCGCGGTCGCCGACGAGGTCTCGGTCATGCACCGGGGACGGATCGTCGAGCACGGCCGTACCGGCGACGTCCTGGACGACCCGGCGGACCCCTACACCCGGTCCCTGGTCACCGCCGCGCGGGGAGCCGTCACAGCCTGAGGACGACCGGGCCGGGGAGGTCTGCGGTCCCGGCAAACGTGGTAATCCGGTCCTATTTCCGGACTCATGGTGGAAGGTAGCGTCGGTCCGGGGTCCGCGCCGACATGGCCCGTTCGGCCGTCCCACAGGCTCGGCCCCTGCCGGGGGCCCCGCCCGCACAGGAGGAACGATGACGGATGACCGGACGGCCGTCGTGCCGCAGGGGATCGACGAACGAAGCCTCGCCGCGCTGCTGACGCGGGAGCGCGCCGCCTGGATCGAGGGCAGGCCGAGGTCGGCGGCGCTGTACGAGCGCGCCCGCGCCTCGCAGTTGCACGGCACACCGCAGCACTGGATCAGGCAGTTCCCGCCGCCGGTGCCGCTGACGGTCGAGCGGGCCACCGGCGCCCGCCTGCACGACGTCGACGGGCACGACTACGCCGACTTCGGCCTGGCGGGCACGGCGGCGCTGTGGGGGCACGACCACCCCGCGATCGTCGCGGCGCTGCGTGACCAGCTCGGCCGGGGCAGCGTGACCCTGTGGCCGAACGAGGACCACGTGTGGGTGGCCGAGGAGCTGCGGAACCGTTTCGGCCTGCCGTGCTGGCAGTTCGCCGTCTCGGCCACCGACGCGAACCGGTTCGCGCTGCTGCTGGCCAGGGTGGCCACGGGGCGGGAGCGGATCCTGATGTTCAACCGGGCCTACCACGGCGCGGTCGAGCAGACCTACGCCGTGCTGACCGAGGAGGGCGTCACGCCGCTGCCCGGCGTCGACACGGGCGGCGTGGACGTGCGGCGGACCACGAAGGTGGTCGAGTTCAACGACCTCGACGCGCTGGAACGGGAGCTCGCGCCACGGGACGTCGCCGCGGTGATCGCCGAACCGGTGATGACCAACGGCGGCGCGGTGATCCACCCCGACCCCGGATTCCACGCGGGCCTGCGTGAGATCACCCGCCGTACGGGGACCCTGCTGCTCATCGACGAGACCCAGACGATCCCGGCCGGTCCGGGCGGCTGCGTCCGTGAGTTCGGCCTGGAACCGGACCTCGTCACCATGGGCAAGTGGATCGCCGGGGGCGTCCCCGCGGGCGTGTACGGCATGTCCGAGGAGGTCGCCGCGGCGGCGGCGCGCTACACCCAAGACGGCGACGGCGGTCTCGGCAGCACGCTGGCGAGCGGCCCGCTCGCGGTCAGGGCCATGCGGGCGGTGCTCGAAGAGGTCATGACGGAGCGTACGTACGCGCACATGAACCGTCTCGCCGACCGTTACGGCCGCGGGATCGAGGAGGTCGTCGCGGCGCACCGCCTGCCCTGGCACGTCGGCCGCCTCGGGGGCCGCGTCATGTACGCCTTCACCCCGCAGCCGCCGCGCAACGCCGGGCAGCCCTATCCCCGGAGTGCCTCGCTGCGTGAGGCGCTGTGGCTGTACCTGGCCAACCGGGGGATCGCGCTCGACGGGATGAGTGGCGCGGCGCTGTTCTCGCCGCTGTCGGAGGAGTCCGACGTCGACCGGCACAACGAGCTGTTCGCCAAGGTGATCGCCGAGCTCGTGGGGTAACGAGGGCGATGACGGAGCCCGGCGGGTTCACCGAGGCCACCGAGACCGTCGGGCCATCGAGGCCGCTGTGGTCGTCAAGGCCGGGGTGGGCCCGCCGGCGCACGGCCGCCGTCCGGTGACGAACACCGCACGACGGGGACCCGGACGGCGCGGGCCCCAAGCCGAAACATTTCCTTAATACGGGTTCTTCGGGGAAGTCGTGCCGGGAAAGGTTTTTGCCTGGTTCGCGGTCGTCGTGTCACATGACCGGGTGCCGGAAGCGCTTTTTGGAACCGTGCTCCCCCGCTTCCTTCCCGCCCCGTCCTGGCCGGTGGGAGGATCTTCTGTGTACCCTTCGGCGCGGTGCGGGACAGAGAAAGCAGAGGCCGGAAACGGCCCGAATTGATGGCTTGAGCGAGCTTTTCTGTACTTTTGTCCGGCCCAAAAATTGCCGTATGGAACTTTAGCGACACCGCTGTGTCGCCTCGGGAGGTTAATGTTTTCCACAAAAACATCCTTGTCGGGAAAACCATTCAGTGAGAGCTTGGGAAAACGGCTCGTCGTCCACTTCGAGAGGTGTTTCCCGGCCATGGTTGATGACGTCAACGACCTCGCGGACTCCGCGGACCTGCCCGCGCTCCCCTTCGCGCGGAGTAACCCTCTTGACCTGCCGCAGACCTACCACGCGTTGCTCAACGACGAACCGGTGGCCAGGGTGCGTACCCAGGCGGGCGACGTCGCCTGGCTGGTGACCGGCTACGAGGAGGCCAGGGAGGCCTTCGCCGAGCGACGCCTGGGCCGCTCGACCCCCACCCCGGAGCGGGTGTCCAGGATCTCCAACTCGGTGCTGCTGGGCGGCCCGCGCAGCGACACCATCGAGGTCGAGAAGGTCAAGCACGAGCGGATGCGCCGCCTGTTCGCCCCAGCCTTCTCCGCCCGCAGGATGAGCGCCCTCACGCCGCGCATCAGGGAGTTCGTCGACACGCTCCTCGACGACATGGCCGAGCACGGCCCCCCGGCCGACCTGCGGGAGCGCATCTCCCTCCCGCTTCCCGTGCTGGTGATCTGCGAGCTGCTCGGCGTGCCGTACGCCGACCGCGGCTACTTCAGGAAGCTGGCCGAGACGGTGGGCAACCTGAGCGACCCGCGCCGGGCCCAGGACGCGATGGACGCGCTGAGCGAGTACACCAGGAAGATCGTCATCGACAAGCGGGAGAATCCCGGCGAGGACGTCTTCTCCGACCTGGCCAGGGCGGATGTGTCGGACGAGGAGGTCGCCATGCTCTCCGCCGGGCTGCTGTTCGCGGGCCACGAGACGACCATCAACCAGATCGACTACGGCGTGCTCCTGCTGCTGTCCAACCCGGAGCAGCGCGACGCCCTGGTCGCCACCCCGGAGATGATCGACAGGGCGGTCGAGGAGATCCTGCGGATCGCGGCCCCGAGCAACCACGGCCTGCCCCGCTACGCGCACGAGGACGTGACGATCGGCGGTGTGACGATCGAGCGCGGCGACGCGGTGATCATCGCCATGACGGCGGCCAACCGGGACGAGCGGGCCTTCACCGAACCCAACCGCTTCGACATCGGGCGCGCCCCCGGCAGTCAGCACCTCGGGTTCGGCTACGCGATCCACTACTGCATCGGGGCGAGCTTGGCCAGGATCGAGATGCGCGAGATGATCGGCGGCCTGTTCCGCCGCTTCCCCACGCTCGCCCTGACCGTGCCGCCCGAGGAGCTGACCGAGCAGAGCGACTCGCTCACCGGAGGGGTCGACCGCATCCCGGTCACCTGGTGATCCCGGCGCCGTCCCTCGCCGGAGGGCGGGAATGGCGGCGCAGCAGCAGCATCGCCGCGTCGTCCTGCAACGGCCCGCCGACGTGGTCGAGCAGGTCGGCGCGCAGTTCCTCAAGCGCGGCCTGGGGGTCGGAGCCGCCGAGCACCCCCGCGCGGTCGAGGAGGGGGTAGAAGGCGCCGGAGGCGTCACGGGCCTCGATGACGCCGTCGGTGTACAGCAGGATCTGGTCGCCGGTCCCGAACGGCACCCGGTAGGGGGCGGGGACGGCGGGCCCGAGGGAGACGAGGCCGAGCGGGGGGATCTCCTCCTCCGGCTCGGCCAGCAGGATCCGGCCGTCGCTGCGCATGATCAGGGGCGGCGGGTGGCCGAAGTTCAGCAGGGAGATCTCCTCCTCGTGCACCTGGGCGAGGATGGCGGTGACGAACCTCTCGCCTCCCAGGTGACGGGCGAGGCTGTTTTCGAGCCGGTCGCCGATGCCCGGCAGGTCGGGTTCGTCGTAGGCCGCCTCGCGGAACGCGCCGAGCGTCCAGGCGGCGGTCTCGACCGCCTGCAGCCCCTTGCCCTGCACGTCGCCGATGAGCAGGCGCACCCCCTGCGGTGTGGTGACGACCTCGTAGAGGTCCCCGCCGATGCGGGCCTCGGCCGCGGCCGAGGTGTAGGACAGGGCGATGCGCAGGTCGCCCGCCCGGCGCGGCACCGGGCGCAACAGCACGTGCTGGGCCGTCTCGGCGACCATCCGCACGTTGGCCAGTTCGCGCTCGCGGCGGATGCGCAGGTGGGCGGCCAGCATGCTGGCACCGGTCACCGCGGTGATCGTCGCGATCGTGAGGTTGTTCTGCCGGTTGAACAGCACGCCGCTGTAGGCCGAGAGCGGCAGGCAGATGGCCAGCGCCAGCGCGCCGACGAGTACGGTCCGCCGTACGCCGCCGGACACCGAGGCGAAGGTCGGCCCGAGGGTCAGCAGCGGCAGGAAGCCGAGCCTCGGACCGGCGAGCATGTCGGTCAGGCCGACGGCGCCCATCACCGCGAACGGAAGGATCTTGAGTACCGCCTGTGATCTGCGATGGATCTCCGGCGCCGGGGAGTGCAGGGCTGGCCTCCAGGAATCGTGGAACAGAACGCCTGCTGCTCATGGTGCCGAGAGAGCATCACGATCAGCTGGCAAGATTGCTCAATCAGGGTTCGTTCCTGTCCCGTGGGTGAGAACAGGGCACTGATAAAGTCGTCCCCGGTGAGCCGGGAAGCCTGGTCGGCGCTGTCATGCCGTATGGCCTGGAAGGTGCTCGCCGATGTCTCCGTCCCCGCCCGCCGGGCTTCTGACCCGCCCGGGGAACCACCGCCCGCCCGGCGGAGGACCCACGTCACCGGAACCAGTGCCGCGGGTCGCCGCGGCGAGGAGGACTCTCCGATGCGCGCACGCGACCTGCTGACCGCCTTTCCCACGGTCACCCTTGAGACCCCGGTCGCCGAGGCGGCCCGGCTGCTGGCCGACCAGGGACTGCCCGGCCTGATCGTCGTCGACGGCGACGGCCTGCCCATCAGCATCCTGCCCGGCACGCAGGTGCTGCGCCTGGCCGTGCCCGGCTACTGCCAGGACGACCCGGCGCTGGCCCGGGTGGTCGACGAGGCGCACGCCGACGGCTTCCTGCGGGCGGTCGCCGGACGGACGGTACGTGAGGCGATGCCCCGCGAACGCAGGGAACTGCCGGTCACCGACCCGGACGCGACGGTGCTTGAGGTCGCCGCCCTCATGGCGCGCACCCACAGCCCGCTGGCCGCGGTCGTCGACGACGGCCGCCTGGTGGGCGCGGTCACCCTGCGGACGCTGCTCGACCGGGTCCTGGCCGCGTGAGCGCCCTCGCCTGGCTTTCGGTCGCGGTCTTCCTCGGCGCCTACGCGCTGATCGCCACCGAACGGGTGCACCGGGTCGCCGCCGCCCTCGGCGGTGCCGGGATCATGCTGCTGATCCACGCGACCGACGCCGAGGCCGCGTTCTTCTCCCAGCACACCGGCGTCGACTGGAACGTCGTCTTCCTGCTGCTGGGCATGATGGTCATCGTCGGAGTGCTCAAGCAGACCGGCGTCTTCGAGTACCTCGCGATCTGGGCCGCCAAACGGGCCAGGGGCAGGCCGTACCGGCTGATGGTGCTGCTGGTCGTCATCACCGCCCTGGCCTCCGCCCTGCTGGACAACGTCACCACCGTGCTGCTCATCGCCCCGGTGACGTTCCTGGTGTGCGAACGGCTGGCCGTACCGGTGGCGCCGTTCCTGATCGCCGAGGCGATGGCCTCGAACATCGGCGGCACCGCCACCCTGGTCGGCGACCCGCCCAACATCATCATCGCCAGCCGGGGCGGCCTGACCTTCAACGACTTCCTGGTCCACCTGGCGCCGCTGATCGTGCTGCTGATGGTGGTCTTCGTGGTGCTGTGCCGGTTCCTGTTCCGCGGGGCGTTCGCGCACGACCCGGCGCGGGCGGCCGACGTGATGGCACTCGACGAACGTGAGGCGATCACCGACCGCAGGCTGCTGTGGCAGAGCCTGGTCGTGCTTGCCCTGGTCCTGGTGGCCTTCGTGCTCCACCCCGTCCTGCACTACGAGCCGTCCGTCGTGGCGATCCTGGGGGCGGGTTTCCTGGTGGCCGCGACCAGGGTCACCGCGGAGGAGGCCATCTCCGAGGTGGAGTGGCCGACCCTGACCTTCTTCGCCGGGCTGTTCGTCATGGTCGGAGCGCTGGTCGAGACCGGCGTCATCGAACAGGTCTCCCGTGCCGCCGTCGAGGCGACCCAGGGGCGGCTCGGGGTGGCCGCCACGGGCCTGCTGTGGGGGTCGGCCGGGATCTCGGCGATCGTCGACAACATCCCGTACGTGGCCACGATGAGCCCCATCGTGGCCGACCTGGTGAACGCGGCCGGAGGCGGTGAGCACGCCAGGGTGCTGTGGTGGGCGCTCGCGCTCGGCGCCGACCTGGGGGGCAACGCCACCGCCGTCGGCGCCGCGGCCAACGTCGTCGTGCTCGGCATCGCCGCCCGCAACGGCACCCCGATCAGCTTCTGGGGTTTCACGAGGTACGGTCTCGTCGTCACGCTCGTCACCGTCGCCGTGGCCACGCCGTACCTGTGGGTGCGATACCTGCTCTAGCGGCGTCTGACCAGCAGCCACAGCAGGTACGGCGCGCCGACGACACCGGTCACGACACCCGCGGGCAGCGGCACGCCGGGCACCGCGAACTGGGCGACCAGGTCGGAGGCGAGCAGCAGCGCGGCCCCGGCCAACGCGGACGGCAGCAGGGCGACGGAGCCCGTCCGGACGACGCGGCGCGCCACCGGGGCGCTGACCAGCGCGACGAACGGCACCGGCCCCACGACGGCGACGGCCGTGGCGGCCAGGGCGGCGGCGAGCCCGAGCACCAGCGTCCGGACGCGCCCGACCCGCTCGCCGAGCGCCGTCGCCGGGTCGTCGCCCAGTTCGAGGACGGGCAGCCCGCGCCCCGCGGCCAGCGCGGCGGGCACCAGCACCACCCCGCAGGCCGCCAGCGTCAGCGAGGTGTCCCAGCCCGCCCTGCCCAGGCTGCCGTTGATCCACACCAGCGCCTCCTGGGTGTCGCGCACGTCGCCGCTGGTGAGCACGTACGAGACGACGGCCGTGCACAGGGCGGAGACGCCGATGCCGACGATGACGAGGCGGTGACCGGCGCGCCGCCAGGACAGCAGGTAGACGGCGGCGGTCGCGACCAGGGCGCCGCCGAGCACGACACCGGTCAGCGACAGGCCGCTCAGCCCGAAGGCGATGAGCCCGAGAATCCCGGCCGCACCCGCGCTCTGCGTGACACCGATGACGTCCGGGCTGGCCAGGGGGTTGCGCAGGATCGACTGGAGCAGCGCGCCGGACAGGCCCAGGCACGCCCCGGCCAGCAGCGCGGTGAGCATGCGCGGCATGCGCAGTTCCATGATGACGAACCCGGTCATCGGGTCCGCGCGGCCGAGGACGGCGCCGAGGACCTCCTGCGGGCTGACCGACGCCTTGCCGAGCGCGAGCCCGCACACGGCCAGCGCGGCGATCCCGGCCGCGAGCACGGCGGTGACCCAGGCCTCGCGCAGCCGGGCCCGCCTGCGCAGCCTGCCGGTCGGTGATCCGGTGACGGTCATCGGCGTCCCCTCCCGCGCGGCCGTACCAGGGCGATGAGCAGCGGGGCGCCGACCGCCGCGACCACCACGCCCACCTGGAGCTCGCCGGGCCGCGCGACGATCCGGCCCAGCACGTCGCAGCCGATGAGCAGGATCGGGCCGGAGAGCGCCGCGTACGGGACCATCCAGCGGTGGTCGGGTCCCGCGAGCCTGCGTGAGGTGTGCGCGACGATCAGCCCGGCGAAGGCGACGGGCCCGGCGGCGGCGGTGGCCGAGCCGCACAGCAGCACCACCGTCAGCGTGGCGAGCGCCCGGGTGAGCCCGACCCGCTGGCCCAGGCCACGGGCGGTGTCCTCGCCCAGGGCCAGGCCGTTGAGCGGCCTGCTGACCGCGACGGCGAGGACGAGCCCGGCGGCGATGCCGGGCAGTGTCTGCCACAACACCGGGAACCCCCGGGCGGCCAGCGCGCCGACCTGCCAGAAGCGCATCTGGTCGAGGGCGGAGCGGTCGGTGAGCAGCACCGCGGTGACCAGCGAGGTGAGCGCCGCGGTGACCGCGGCCCCGGCGAGTACCAGGGTGACCGGGCCGGCACCGCCGCGTCTCCCCGCCCCGGCGACGCCGTACACGAAGGCGGTCACCACCGCGGCCCCGGCGAAGGCGAACCAGATCCTGCCGCCGTCCTGGACGCCGAGGACGCTGACGGCGACGACGACGGCCAGGGAGGCGCCGGAACTGACGCCGAGCAGGCCGGGGTCGGCCATCGGGTTGCGGGTCAGCCCCTGGACGACCACCCCGGCCACGGCCAGGCCCAGCCCGGCCACCACCCCGACGAGGGTCCGGGGCAGCCGCTTCTCGACGATCACCAGGTGGTGCGGGTCCGCCGGGTCGTAGTGGGTGAGCGCCTGCCACACCGTGCGCGGCGGCAGGGCGTTGGCGCCGACGGCGAGGCTGAACGCGCACACCGCGACCAGCGCGACGGCGAGCAGGAGCAGACCGGCGACCAGGGGGCCGGTCCGGCGCCGGGACGCGGGACCGGCAGGGACCGCGGGTCCCCGGGCGTCCCGGGGCGCGGACAGGACGGGCACGTACGGATCTCCAGAGGGCTACGCGCCGGCCTTCGCGGCGGCGGCGGCGAGCTGCGGGACGTACCGGTCGAGCATCCAGGGGATGGACAGCACCGTCGGTGCGCTGCTGGCCATCACGAACGACTCACCCACGATGGGCGCGAAGCGCTTGTCCCTGACGTTGGGCATGGCCGAGATGACCGGGTCGGCGACGAACCTGTCGGCCTCCTTCTGGGAGCCGAAGTACATCACCAGGACGTCGGCCTCGATCTTGCCGACGTTCTCGTAGCTGACGTTGTAGAAGTAGGAGCCCGCCTTGGGGTCGGCGTCGAGCGCGGCGACGCTGGGGCTCCCGGTCATGCCGAGGTCGCCGAGCAGCGCCACCCGGGGGTCGCTGGCCCGGTAGACGTTGAGCTGGTCGGCCTCGTTGGCGGCGCCGTACAGGAAGGACCTGCCCTTCAGGACCGGGTTGGCCGCGGCGAGGGAGGCGACGTAGGCGGCGGTCCTCTCCTTCAGGGCCGTGGCCTCGGCGCTGCGGCCGAGGGCCTTGCCGATGATCTCGACCTGGTCCTGCCAGGGCAGCGCCCAGGGCTTCTCCGGGTAGGCGACGACCGGGGCGATCCTGCTGAGCTTGGCGAACTCCTCCTTGGTGATGCCCGAGTAGGGGGCGAGGATGACGTCGGGGCGGACTTCGACGATCTCCTCGAACGGCACCTCACCGCTGTCGGAGCTGAGCAGGACCGGGGTGGCACCGCCCAGCTCCTTGATCTTGTCCGCGTCCCAGGGGAACACGCCGTCGGCGTCCCCGCCGTAGGTGTTCCTGGGCATCGCGACCGGGACCACGCCGAGGGCGAGCACGGCGTCCTGGCTCGACCAGCCCCAGGTGACCACGCGCTCCGGCCTCTTGGTGATCACGGCGTCGCCGAGCGCGCTGGGGATGGTGACGGGGAAGGCGTCGCCGGAGGGCACGGCGGGGGAGGCGGCCTGGCCCGGAGAGGACCGCGCCCCGGGTTCGGCGGGGGAGGCGGAGCACCCGGCGAGCGCGAGGGCGGTCAGGGTGACCAGCGCGGCCAGTGCGGTCCTGGATCGCGACCGTACGGCGGTGAGCATGCGATCTCCAAATGACGGAGGGAGATTTAGGTAAGCCTTACCTTATAAGCACCTTCCGTCACTCTGTCACCGGGGGTGGGGGAACGGTGACAGGTGGATCACTCCGCCGTGGCGCGGGTGTCGGACCAGGCCTCCCACAGGGCGGCGTAGCGCCCTCCCACGGCCAGCAGCTCCTCGTGCGTGCCGCTCTCCGCCACGCGCCCGTCCTCCATGACGACGATCCGGTCCGCCGTCGCGGCCTGGGTCAGCCGGTGCGCGACCACCAGGGCGGTACGGCCCTCGGCGGCGCGGGCGGCGGCCCGTTCGAGCGCGCGGGCGCCCGCGCTGCCCGCCTCGGCCGTCGCCTCGTCGAGCACCGCGACCTCCGGGTCGGCCAGTACCAGCCGGGCCAGCGCGAGCTGCTGCACCTGGGCGGCGGTGAGCCGGTGCCCGGCCTCGCCGACGACCGTGTCAAGCCCGTCGGGCAGTGCGCGTGCCCACTCCAGCGCGCCGACCAGGGCGAGCGCGGAGCACAGCTCCTCCTCGTCCGCCTCCGGCCTGGCCAGCCGCAGGTCCTCGGCCAGCGGCCCGGCGAACACGTGCGACTCCTGCGTGACCAGCACCACCGCGCGCCGCGCGCCCGGCCGGGCGGCGGGCAGCCGTACGGTCCCGGACGAGGGGCGCTGGACGCCCGCGACGATCCTGGCGAGCGTCGACTTGCCCGCCCCGCTCGCGCCGACCAGGGCGACCTGCTCACAGGGGCGCAGGACGAGGTCCACCCCGCGCAGCACCGGTCGTCCCGCCTCGTAGGCGTGCCCGGCGTCGGTCACGGTGACCGTCCGCGGCTCCGTGCCCGGTTCCCGCCCGGCCTCCGGCTCCGTCTCGGGTTCCGGGGGAAGCGTGGCGACCCCCGCCAGACGCGCCAGCCCGGCCAGGGCCGACTGCGCGTCGTCGAGCAGCACGAGCGCGTTGTTGATCGGGCCGAACAGACTGTGGAAGTACAGCGCGGCGGCGGTCGCGGTGCCGATGGACGCCGAGCCATCCTGAACCAGGAGGAACCCGGCGAACAGTACCGCGGCCAGCCCGATGTACTCGGCGATGTGCAGCCGGCTGTAGAAGCCCACCACGAGCCTGACCCCGCGCATCGTCAGCTCGATCGCCGCCCGCGAGGCGTTCGCGACCCGCCCGGCGTGTTCCTCCTCCATCCGGAAGGCCCGTACGGTCTCCGCGCCGCCGATCGTGTCGAGCAGACGCTGCTGTATCGCCCCGGCCGCGACGCGCTGGCGGGCGTAGAGCGGCACCGCGTTGCGCACGTACCAGCGGGCGGTGTGCGCCTGGACCGGCACCGCGAGCAGCGCGGCGACCAGGAAGCGCCAGTCGAGCAGCGCCATGGCGCCGAGCGTCAGCACGATGGCCAGCAGGGAGCGGGCCAGTTCGGGCAGGGCGTTGCGCACCGACTCGGCCACCCGGGACACGTCACCGGTGACCCGGGCCGTCAGGTCGCCGGAGCCCGCCCGTTCGACCCGCTCCTGCGGCAGCAGCAGCGCGCGCTCGACGAACCGCTCCCGCAGCGCGGCCAGCATGGTCTCGCCGAGCCGCGAGACCAGCGTCAGCCCCAGCGCCGTCGCGCCGCCCTGCAGGAGCGCGACGAGCACCAGCAGCACGGCGGGACCGGTCAGCTCCGTGGCGGGACGGCCCTCGGCGACCAGGTCGACGATGTGCCCGAGGAGCGGCTGGGGGAGCAGCCCGAACGCGGTCGCGCCGACCATCACGGCGAACCCGGCGGTGGCGAGCCCGCGGCGCGGCCGCAGCAGCTCCCACACGAGGGCGCGGGTCCGCGCCGGGGAGGCCGTCGGCAGCGCTCCCTCGGGCGGCGCCGTCTCCGGCTCCCTCCCGCGGTCCCGGGTCACGTCAGCACCGCCGAGCGGTAGGTCTCGTTGCGGCGGGCGAGTTCGGTGTGCGGCCCGGTCTCCACGATCCGGCCGCCGTCCAGCAGCACCACCCGGTCGGCGACCGTGAGCAGCGCCGGGCTGGTGGTGACCATGATCGTGGTACGGCCCCGGCGCAGCTCGCGTATCCCGGCGGCGATCCTGGCCTCGGTGACCGTGTCGACCGCCGTCGTCGGGTCGTGGACCACCAGCACCGGCCGGTCGGCGGCCAGCGCCCTGGCCAGGGCGACCCGCTGCCGCTGCCCGCCGGAGAGCGACCGGCCGCGCTCGGCGACCGCCGTCTCCTGCCCGTACGGCAGGGCGCGGGCGACCTCGTCGGCTCCGGCCGCGGCCATCACCCGCCCCAGGTCGGCGTCCTGTTCGGCGACGGCTCCGACGTTGCCGAGCAGTGTGCCCTCGAACAGGTCGGCGTCGTGCGCGGCGACCAGGACGGCGGAGCGCAGGTCACCGGGGTCGAGGTCACGCAGGCTGACCCCGTCGAGCTCGACCGTCCCGGTCTCCGGGTCGGCCCGCCGGTCCAGGCAGCGCAGCAACGCGAGAGCGTCCGCCGGGTCGGTCGCGGCGACACCGAGCAGTTCGCCGGGCGCGACCTCCAGGTCGATCCCGCGCAGCCCGGCGTGCCCGACCGCGCGCAGGCTGAGGCCGCCCCGGAGGTCACGCGGCAGCCGTACGGCGCCGGGGGTGACGGCGGGCGGTGTGGCCAGCACCTCGGCGATCCTGGTGGCAGAGGCCCTGGCCTGGGCGAAGGCGGTGTTGACCCGGGCCAGCGACTGCAACGGCCCGATCAGGAACAGCGCGAGCCCGACCGCGGAGATCAGGTCGCCCAGACTGATCCGCCCGCCGGCGGCCAGCCGCCCGCCGGACAGCCCGACGACCGCGATGAGGCAGCCGGTCAACGCCAGGACCACGCCGTTCTGCAGCGCCTCCGCCCTGGCCGCGCGCATCGTCGCCGCCAGGGAGTCGCGGCTGGTCGCGCGGTACCTGTCCAGGGCGGCCCGTTCCGCGCCGATGCCCTTGAGCACCCGCAGCCCGGCGACCAGGTCGGCGGCCACGCCGGAGGCGCGCGCGGCCCGGTCCTGCTCGGTGGCGCTGCGCCGTTCGAGCGGCCTGCTCAGCAGGTGACCGAGCCACAGCAGCGCCGGGGCGCCTGCCAGCACGACCAGGCCGAGCGGGACCGAGATCCACAGCAGCACGGCGGCCCCGGCCAGCAGCCCGGTGAACGTGGCGGCGGCGCCGGGGATCGCGTTGGCCAGCGCGCCGACCCGCCTGGCGTCCTCGGTGGCGATTCCGGCGAGCGCGCCGGGAAGCCGCCCGGACTCGGCGCCGCCGCCGGGATGCAGGACCCGGCCGACGACCTCGGCGCGCAGGGTGTGCGCGATCTCCTCCATGGCGCGGTCGGAGGCGCGGGCGCCGAACCGGTAGCTGAAGGACAGCACGAGATAGACGACCGCCAGGACCGCGAGCCAGCGCAGCAGGGCGCCGAGGTCACCCGCGACGACACCCTGGTCCACGGCCAGGCCGATCAGCACCGGAACCGTGGCCTCTCCCGCCTGGTGCCCGGCGCGCAGCACGGACCCGGCCAGGACCAGGCGTCGCCGCCCGCCGAGCGCCCGGCGCAGAACCACCTGTCCCGGCGACCTCGACCGGCTCACCCGCGCCTCCCGACGTCATGATTAGGGAAGGCTAGCCTATTGTGCGGGTAATGTCCGTTTTGAGTCAGCGATGTCGGTCAGGTGTGTCATTCAGCGCCTTCACCATCCGGTCGAGGGCGGCCTCCCACTGAGCCTCGTCCCTGGCGTAGCAGATCCGGAACCGCCCGACCCCCGACGGCCCGAACTGGTAGCCGGGACTCACCACGACCCCCGCCTCCCGCTGCAGGAGACGGGCCACCGCCACGTCGCTGAGGCCGAGCGCCGAGACGTCGGGCCACAGGTAGGCCGTGCCCGCGCCGGGCCGTACGACCAGGCCGTCGACCTGACGCAGCCGCTCGACGGTCAGGTCGCGGATCACGCGCAGCTCCTCGACCCGGCGCCGCACGAACTCCCGGTCGTCGACCAGCCAGCGGGTGAGCAGCTGCTGGGCGTAGGCGGGGGCGCGCAGGCAGGTCATCGCCATCACCTGCTCGATCGCGTCCACGATCTCCGGGGGCGCGACGACGACCCCGATCCGGTAACCGCTGAGCGACTCGGTCTTCGACCCGCCGAGCATGGTCACCGTCCGCTCCGCCATCCCCGGCTGGGCCGCGAGATGGAAGAAGGGGACGTCCGGATAGACCAGCCTGCAGTACAGCTCGTCGACGACCACCAGGAAGTCGTGCCGTACGGCCAGGCGCGCCAGGCCGCGGACCGTCTCCTCGGTGTAGACCGAGCCGGTCGGGTTGTTGGGGTTGGACGTCAGCAGCAGCCTGATCCCGTTCCCGGCCACCTCGTCGAGCGCGTCCAGGTCGAGCTGCGGCCCGTCGGGACCGTCCACCATGCCGACCCGCACCACCCTGGCGCCGAGGAAACGCAGCATCCGCTCGACGAACAGGTACTCCGGGTCGGCGAGCGCCACGGTGTCGCCGTCGTCGACCAGCGCGCTGAGCGTCGTGAACAGGCCGCTCTGGGTCCCGGCGGTCAGCACGAGGTGACGGTCGGGATCGACGTCCACGCCCAGCAGTTCCGCGACGGGACGGGCACAGGCCCGCCGTACCCCGTCGCCGCCCCGGTAGGCGGTGTAGGCCAGTTCACCGTCCCCGGCGGCCAGGGCGAAGGTCTCCAGCGCCCAGTCCGGCGGCGGGAAGCGCACGGTGTCGAAATGGGTCGTGTCGAGCAGTCCGTGCCCGGCGCCGTCCAGCCGCAGGCTGAGATCGGCCTCACGCACGGACGAGCCGATGAGCCGCGCCCGTTCCGGCAGGTGGGTCGCCCGCAGGCGCCGTGACTCCAGCCGTGACCCCGGCTGTGATCGCGGCTGCGGTTCCGGGTTCTGTTCCATGGAATGCCCCGTCGCTCTCATGTGGTTCGCTCCGTTGAAGTCGCCGACGCGTCCCGTCGTGTCGAGGCGGTGGCCGGTGGGTCGTCTCGGAACCGCCGCGGTCAATCAAGTGAACGGGAACCCCCGGGAAACGGGCAAGCGCGGGAATCTGCACCGTCTCTTTTAGCTTTGCTAACGGGCCCCGGCGCGGTCGCCGCCCGGCCCGCTTTTTTAGCGGACGTTAAAACACCGATTTCGAAAACGTTTCTTGTCCGGTCTCCGGGCTTTTTGGCAGACTCTGCGGTCGGCGACGGGACCTCTTCCCGTGGCCGCCGTCCGCCCCGGCAGGGTTCGGGACGGGGCCGGGGCACGTCGCCCACAGTGAGGAGCCGCCATGGAGCCGAGCGACCAGACGTCCAAGGACGCGATCACCCGGGAGGAACACCGGACCGCCTCGCCGCCGGCGCACGGCACCGTACCCGTCCACACCGGACGGGCGCCCTCCCCGGCCGGGCACTACGCCCAGGCCGTACGGGCGGGCGACTTCGTGTACGTCTCCGGCCAGGTACCACGCGCGCCGGACGGCGGTTACACGCCCGCCGACGTGCGCGCCGAGACACTGCTGACCCTGCGCAACCTGGCCGAGATCTCCCACGCGGCGGGCGGCGGCCTCGGGGACGTGGTGAAGGTCACCGCCTACCTGGCGCGGCCCGAGTACTTCGGCGAGTTCAACGCGGCCTACGCCGAGTGTTTCGGCGGCCACCGTCCGGCCCGCACCACGGTGGTCGCGGGGTTGCGCGAGGTGAAGGTCGAGGTGGACGCGGTCCTCCACCTGCCCGCCCCGCCCGCGGAGGGCGACGCTCGACCCCCCGGAGGCCATCGCTGTAAGCTGCCGGACGAGCACGAGCCGTAGGCCGACGGCGTGTCCTGCCGGTCGCGTCCCGCGGACCACGGCGGGAACCACGGCGGGAACGAGGTGACATCCGTGACCAACCTGAGCCTCGCCGGCCTCCGCGCCATCGACGCCCTGGCGACCCACGGGTCGGTGACCGCCGCCGCGGGCGCCCTCGGCTACACCCCCTCGGCCATCTCCCAGCAGATCGCCCGGCTCGAACGCGACGTGCGCCAGGTCCTCATCGACCGCCAGGGACGGCGGATGACCCTGACGGTCGCCGGTCGCATCCTCGCCGAGGCCGCCGGTCGCATCGTGATCGAGCTGGAGAGCATGAACGCCGAGCTGCAGGCGCAGACGGAGACGGTCACCGGCCCGCTGCGCGTCGCGGCCTTCCCCACCGCGGCGCGGGGGGTGATCCCGGCGGCGATGCGGGAGCTCGGGCAGACCTGGCCGTCGCTGGAACCGCAGCTCGTCGAGGTCGACTCCCACCGGGCGGTGGAACTCGTGGCCAAGGGCACCGTCGATCTCGCCGTGGCCCACGACTGGGCCGCGATGCCACTCGAACTGCCCGAGGGGCTGCACTCCCGCCACCTGGGCGACGACGTCTCCGACGTGCTCGTCTCCCACACCCACCCGCTGGCCCGCCGGGCCTCGGTCGAGTTCGACGACCTGCGGGAGGAGAGCTGGCTCTACGAGCCGGGGTCCGTGGCCCACGACTTCCTGCTCAACGCCTACCGCGACGCGCCGGGTACGGCCCGCTTCACCCACATGGTCAGCGAGTACGCCAGCCAGATCGAGATGGTCGGCGCGGGTCTCGGCGTGGCCCTGGTCCCCAGGATGGGCCGGGGGCCGCTGCCCGCGACCGTCCGCGCGCTGCCCGTCAGCTCGGCCCCGCTGCGCCGCGTCTACGGCGTGTGGCGGACCGCGACCGGGCGGCGGCCGGCCCTCACCGCCGCGCTCGGTGTGCTGGAAACGGTCTGCGCACGGCTCGGGCGGCACTGACCGGCCCGGTTCTCACCGGGCGGGCAGCGGAGAGTCCGGGCCGGTCAGCCACCGCTCGACCGCCTCGCTCATCCGCCCGCCCACGTCGAGCGCCGCGGCCTTTGCGGCCACCGGGTTGGTGCCCGCGGCCTGGGAGAGGATCACCCCGAGCACCAGGCGTCCCCGCACCCGGGAGGCCCAGACCAGGTTGCCTCCGGCGGCGGTGCCAGAGCCGGTCTTGACGCCGATGACGCCGTGCCTGTTCAGCAGCGTGTTCGTGTTGGCCAGCCTGAGGGCGTCCCCGGGGACGACGGTCTCGGCCCGTGAGACCACCTCACGGAAGACCGGGTCGCGCATCGCCTGCATGGCCAGCCTGAGCTGGTCGGAGGCGGTGCTGACGGTGCTGTCCTCGTTGCCGCTGGCGCCGGTGTACGTGGTGGCCTTCATGCCCAGGCGGCGGGCCTCGGCGTTCATCCGCGCGACGAAGCGCTCCTGGGAGCCGGAGTCCCAGCGGGCCAGGAGACGGGCCACGTTGTTGCCCGAGGGCACCAGCATCAGCTCAAGCATGCGGCGCAGCCGTACCCTGCGGCCCTCCCGCAGCGGGACGGTCGACTCCTGCGGCAGGTAGGACTCGTTGGCGGCGGTGTGGTCGACCGTGACCAGCGGGCCGTTCTCGCCGGGCCGCAGCGGGTGGCGGCGCAGGATCACGTAGGCGGTCATCACCTTCGTCACGCTGGCGATGGGTACCGGCCGCCGCCCGCCGCTGAGACCCAGGTTGCCCACCCCCTCGACCTCGACCGTGGCCTGCCCCTCGGCGGGCCATGGCAGCGGCACGCCGGGCACCGTGGCTCCGGAGACGGCCGGTACGGCGCCGCAGCCGCTCAGCAGGACGAACGCCAGGAGATAAGCCAGGACATATCGCATACGTGAAACGGTGTGCCGCTGATGTCTCCGGCCCGTCGCCGTCGTGTCTTCACCGTGGCTTAATCGTGTATCAGCCGTGTATCAGGCAGGGAGCCTGAGGGTGGCGACGGCGCCGCCCTCGGGGGCGTTGGCCAGGGTCAGGCCGGCGCCGATGACGTGTGCCTGGCCGAGCGCGATCGTGAGCCCCAGACCGTGGCCCCGGCCGCGTTCTGCGGCACCGGTGCGAAAGCGCTTCGGCCCGTCGGCCAGGAGCTCGGGCGGGAAACCCGGCCCGTGGTCGCGGACCTCGACCACGTTGTCCCCGACGGTGATCTCGACCGGCGGGCCGCCGTGACGGTGGGCGTTGAGGACGAGGTTGGCCAGGATGCGGTCCAGGCGGCGCGGGTCGGTCTCGGCCACCGGATCCCCCAAGACGGTCACCGCCACCTCGACCCCGACGCGGGCCGCCGACCGTCGCGCCAGCTCGGCCAGCGGCACCCGGACCCGCTCGGCCACCTCGGCGCCCGCGTCCAGTCTGGAGACCTCCAGCAGGTCCTCGACCAGCGAGCGCAGCACCCCGACCCGGTCACGCACCAGGTCGGCCGCCTCCCCCTCGTCGAGCAGCCCGGCCACGGTGACCAGACCCATCAGCGGGGTGCGCAGGTCGTGGGCGACGTCGGCGGTGAAGCGCTGCTCGGCCAGCAGCCGGTACTGCAGACTCGCTGCCATGGAGTCGACGGCCACGGAGATGTCGGCGATCTCGTCACGCCCGAGCCCGCGCCCCGGGGCGGCGACACGGGCGTTCAGGTCGCCGTCGGCGATCCTGCGGGCGGTGGCGGCGACCCGTCTCAGCCGCCGGTTGGTCAGCTCGGCCAGGCCGACCGAGACCGGGACCACGACCGCGAGCGCGATCAGCGCGGCCTGGACCATGGCACGGTCCAGGGCGTGCAACCTCACCCTCTCCGAGCCCATCTCCAGCCGGGAGAAGGCCACCAGATCCCCGTCGATCCGCTGCGCGGCCCACATCCACGGCCGCGTCGGCCTGCCGTCGTCATACCAGGCGGCGGCCTCGTCGCCGGTCAGCAGAGCCCGCAGGGATTCGGGCAGCTCGCCGAGCCGCCCGATCCGCCCGATCCAGGCGGCGGGATCCTCGGCGGGAGCGTTCGCACGGTAACCCTCGACGGCCTTGTGGACCGACTCCACCGCCCGCTCCTTGGCCTGCCCCATCGTGCGGTCGAAGGTCGTCCGGTGGACCAGCACCCCGACCACGGCGGTCACCGCGCAGCAGGCCAGCGTGATCAGCGCCGCCACCTTCCAGCGCAGCGAGGGCTTCATGCCTTGCGCAGCTTGTAACCGAACCCGCGCACGGTCTCGATCCGGTCAGCGCCGATCTTCTTGCGCAGCCGCTGCACGCACAGGTCGACGACCCGGCTGTCGCCGTCCCAGCCGTAGTCCCACACGTCGCGCAGCAGGGTGGCGCGTTCGAGCACGATCCCCGGATTGGCCGCGAACTCCAGCAGCAGCCGCAACTCGGTCGGCGCCAGCGCCACAGGCCGCCCGCCGAGCCGTACCTCAAGGGCGGCCGGATCGACGGTCAGCTCGCCGAACCTCAGCACGCCGGGCTGGGAGACCGGGGCGGTGGTACGGCGCAGCAGCGATCTGATCCTGGCCACCAGCACCGGGATGTCGACCGGTTTGACCACGTAGTCGTCGGCCCCGGCCTCCAGCCCGGAGACCACGTCGGGGGAGTCGCCGCGCGCCGACATCATCAGGATCGGCACCTGGCTGGTCTCCCTGACCCTGCGGCACAGGCCGATGCCGTCGAGCCCGGGGAGCATCACGTCGAGCACCAGCAGGTCGTGGTCACCGGCCAGGAAGGACTCCAGGCCGCCCAGGCCGTCCGAGGCGGTGGCCATGCGGTAGCCGTACCGCTCAAGGGCCATCGAGACGCCTCTGCGGATCACGTCGTCGTCCTCGACGAGCAGGATGGAGGTCACGATGTACCTTATGCGCCCCGGACCGCCCTGTTCACCGCCGCAGCGGGTCGCGGTCGGGGAGGCCTGCCGACGCTGCTCGGCGGGCCGGCGACGCCAGTGTGCGCTGGATGATGAAGTACTCGGCCACGACCACGTTGACCAGGATGGACGCCCAGCCACTGGCGTCGTAGATCTCGTCGAACGGCAACGAGACGAACGACTGCTTCAGCTGCAGGCCGACGGCCAGATAGACGCGCAGGGAGACGGCGGCGAAGGTCAGGGCGTAGTTACGGATCATCCAGATCCGATGCAGCTGTACGTCGCCGCGGCGAATGCTCCGGTACGCCTCGGCCAGCGTGTACAGCCAGGCCACGACGAGCAGGTAGAACGCGACCTGGATCGAGAAGCCGCTGAGTGAGAACGTCGCGGCGAACGCCGCCGCGCCGGAGGCGATCAGGACGGAGATCATGTAGACCCGGCCCATCACCCGGTGCAGCCCGGGCCTGCGGACGCGCGGCCAGGTCATGAACTGCAGGGGGCCGATGATCAGAGCAAGACCGCCGGGAACGGCGTGCACGGCGAGGGATAGGTAGTGCAGCGCCACGTTCGGGTCGATCGGCACGCTGCTGTCGGCAGGGTTCCCCGACAGGTAAGGGGGCACCGCGTAGGCGGTGATGCCGATCGCGGACACGGCCATCAGCCCCCACAGTGCCCACCACCGGCGGCGGCTGGTCCTGGGGGCGGGCGAGGCGGTCATAGGGGTACTCCAATACCGGTGGACGAGTGGGCCTGCCGACGGGGTTCGGGTCCGGCCGGACGGATATCGCGTTGAGGACGGCGCCGCCGCCCGGATGCCTCTTCGGCGGAGCGCTCCACCACATGTCCGGCACCGCAGGGGCGGCGGATCCCGGCGTCCCGGGTCGGTGCCGGTCACCACCCCTCCTGTGGGCTGGGCCGTTTCCCGTGGGCGTTCATCACGCTAGTGAGCGGAAAGAGAATTTGGCAGTGTTAGATTTTCCGAACGGGGCGCGGTTTCCTTGGAGCCGTGAAGGGGATGCCGTACGGTCACCGCATGACATCCGACGAAGCGGCTACCGACGTACCGCCACTGCGCCGGCGGCGCCGGGCCGTCGCCGTCCAGGAGATCGTGACCGCCGCCGAGCGCCACCTCACCGAACACGGGCCCGCCGCGATGTCCCTGCGAGCGGTCGCCCGAAGTCTCGGAATGACCGTGCAGGCGCTCTACCACTACTTCCCGAGCCGGGACCACCTCGTCACGACACTCATCGCCAAGGCGTACGACGACCTCGCCGACGCCGTGCAGGGTGCCGTCGACGCCGCCCCGGACAGGACGACGGTGCCGCGTGCGGTGCTGGCCGCCGAGGGCTACCGGCGCTGGGCCATGGTCAATCCCGAGCGGTTCCAGCTCATCTACGGAACGCCGCTGCGGCACTACGAGGCGCCTGCCGAGGGGCCGACCACCCAGGCCGTCCGTCGGATGAGCGCCATATTCATGCGTGAACTGTTCGGTGAGTTCTCCACGGAGCAACTGGCCGCGGCCGACACCCCGGAACTCTCACCTTCGTTCAGGGCGCACCTGGAACACCTGCCCCCGGACGGCCTCGGAGCCCTGCCGCCCCCCGCGGTGTCCCTCTTCCTGGACGCGTGGGGGCGCATGCACGGTCTCGTGGCCCTGGAGGTGTTCGGGCACACCACGTTCATCGGCGCCCACCAGGCCGAGGTCTTCCACGTGGCGATGCGGAACATGTGCAGAGACGTTCACCGCCGGATTCCGGCGGACCGGGCCGGTCTTCGAGAAGCGGGAGACGCACGGCAGGCTTCGAGGCCCTGAGCCACTCGTGAAGTGGCGTCGTGGTTGCGATCATTTACCCCAGGCGTGTTCCCGGTGGCGGGCCGCCGTCCGAAGTGTGACCAGACCTGAGGCGGTTGCTTGAGCATGGTGATCGAATCCGATGACGAGCGGTCAGGGGCGAGCGGGACGCGCAACGAGCTTTCCGGCCAGGTCGGGGGCAACGTCGTGCAGGCCGGAGTCATCCAGCACCTCACGTTCGCGGCCCAGGAGCCGCCCGTCGCCGAGATTCCCCGGCAGCTGCCTCCCGAGCCGCGCGACTTCGTCAACAGGGTCAGGGAACTGGACGAGCTGGACCGGCTTCTCGACGAGGGCGGTGACGGTTCCGCGCCCCTGGTGGCCGTCGTGAACGGCCTCGGCGGGGTGGGCAAGAGCGCGCTGAGCCGCCGCTGGGCGCACCGGGTGCGTGAGCGGTTCACCGACGGTCAGCTCTACGCCAGCCTGGGCGACCTGCGTCACGGGGGCGGGGTCGCGGTGAGCGACGTGCTCGGCGGTTTCCTGCGAGCCCTGGGCGTCCGCGAGGCGGGCATCCCCGCCGACCCGTCCGAGCGGGCGGCCCTGTTCCGCTCCAGGACCGCCGACCTGCGGCTTCTCATCCTGCTCGACGACGTCGAACACGCCGCCCAGGTGACGCCGGTGCTTCCGGCGTCCGGGAGCGGCGTCGTCGTGGTGACCAGCCACAGCAGACTCGGCGAACTGGTCGTCACCGGCGCGGTCCCGGTCCCGCTCGCACCACTCGACGAGGAGCAGGGGGTACGGTTGCTCGCGGGCGTGCTCGGTGAGGAGCGCGTCCACGCGGAACCGCAGGCCGCCGGGGAGCTGGCGCGGCTGTGCGGAGGGCTGCCGGTCGCGCTGCGGGTGGCCGCCGCCCGCCTGGCGCAGCGGCGCGGACGGCCGATCGCCAGGCTGGTGACGGAGCTGACCGACGAGCGCCGCAGGCTGGAACGACTGGCGGTCGGGGGGAAGACGATCGTGGAGGCGGTGTTCGAGACGGCGTGCCGGGCGCTGCCGCCCGGGGCGGGACGGCTCTACCGGCTGCTTGGCGCGGTCCCGGTCGCCGACCTCTCGGTCCAGGCCGTGCAGGTCGTGGCGGGAACGGGGGAGCGGGAGACGGAGGAGTCGCTGGAACTGCTCCTTGAGGCCAATCTCCTTGAGGAGACCGCGCAGGAGCGTTACCGGTTCCACGACCTGGTCAGGCTGCACGCGGCCCGGCTCGCCGAGCGGGAGGAGGCCCCCGGGGAGCGGGAGGCGGCGCTCGGCCGGATGGCCCGCTGGTACCGGGCGTGCGCCATGGCGGCCGACCGGGCGGTCACGAGGTCCCGGCTGCGTCTGGCCCCCGCCCCCGAGCCGGTCGAGCCCGAGGTGACGTTCTCCTCGGCGCGGCAGGCCTTGGACTGGCTGGACGGTGAGCGCGGCAACATGCTCGCCGTCCTCCGCCTCGCGGAGCGGGCCGGATGGGACGACGTCGTCTGGCAGACGGTCGAGGCGCTGTGGGTGCTGCACCACAGCCGCAAGCACTACGCCGACTGGATCGAGGCGGGCAGGCTGGGCACTCTGGCCGCGGGCCGCCTCGGGAACCGGGCCGCGGAGGCCCGCATGCGCAACCAGACGGCCAGGGCGTTCGTCGAGCTCGGCGAGCTCGGGCCCGCGGACGAGGAACTGCGCCTGGCCAGGTCCCTGGCCGTGGAGTCCGGCGACCGGCGGCTTGAGGCGGCGGTGCTTGAGTCACTCGGCCAGGTCGAGCTGGCCCGAGGGGCCTTCGACGCCGCGATCGGGCACTTCACCGAGGCCCTGGTCGTCAACGAGGCGCTGGGCAGGACCCGGGGCGCGGGGCTGCAGTCCTACCATCTCGGCCTGACCCACACCGCGGCGGGCCGCCCCCGGGAGGCGTTCGAGGCGTTCGAGCGGGCCAGGGGGCTGATCGGGGCCGAGGACGAGACCAGCCAGGCGAAGATCGACATCGAGCTGGGACTCGTCCACCGGATGCTCGGCAGGCCGGAGGAGATCGTAGGGAGGGTGACGGAGGCGGCGCGCACCATGCGGGCCAGGGGAGTCCCCCTCAAGGAGGCCAGGGCCTGGGAGATCCTGGCCGGCCTCACCGCCGACCTGGGAGACGAGCGGGGCTCGGAGGAGCACCTGCGCCGGGCGATCGCCGTCTACCTCGACCTGGGGAAGACGGCGAAGGCCGACGAACTGGGCGGACGCCTGCCCCCTCCGGCCCCGGAGGACTCCTGACTCACGGCCGGACGGGGGTGACCTCGACGCGACCCTCGACGGCTCCGAGCCGTAGCCGCAGCACGGACGGCGGCTCCCCGGCGCGGCGCTCGGAGACCAGCCAGCCGTACAGCGCGGAGGGCAGGCACGAGACGTCCGTCACCTGGGAGGTCTCCGGCAGGCCGAGGACGAACTCCCGCCCGTCACGCCGCAGGACGACGTGGACCCGGCGCCCGTCGACGACCGCGGCGGCCAGCGCGCAGCCCGGGTGGCGCCGTACGGCCTCCCGCGCCCACTCCGGTGAGCCGTCGCGGTGCACGATGACGGCCGCGCTCTCCAGCAGCCGCCGGTTCAGCTCCTCGGCGTCCACGGTGAGGTGCGTCTCGCGTGGCTCCCCGTCAAGGGGGCGGGTGACGGCCGCCGGGAAACGCCGCATCGTCACGGCCCCGTCCTCGCCGGCCCACGTCTCCACCAGGAACGAGGCCGGAGCCGGCTGCGCCCCGTACGGCTCGGCGAACGGCACCCCCGGCGCGGAACCGGGCGGATGGGCGAGGTCCATGAGCCGGTAGGCCACCTCGCGCAGCGACTCGCCCGCGTGGCCGAGGTTGCCCAGCGTACGGCCCGTCACGCGGTCGTAGGCCCCGGGCACGTGCGCGGAGAGGGCCTCCTCCACCTGTTCGAGCAGGCCGCGGCGCCGGTCGAGCCGGGGCAGGACCCCGCACAGCTCGGCGGTCGGGGAGGACGGGTCGAGCTCCTGCGCCTCCCGTCCCGAGGAGGCCAGCAGCACCGGCCGCCCGAGCGCCGCCCCGTAGAAGGTGACCGACCCGTGGTCGCCGACGACAACGTCCGAGGCGATCAGCGCCGCCTGCCACCCCCGTTCCGGGGGGATCACCGTCAGGCCCGCGCTCCGCTCACGCGCCAGCCACAGCCGTAACTGCAGCTCGCCGTGGTGGAGCGGGATGTTCGGATGCGTCACAAGCGCCACGCGGTACTCGTCGAGGGGAAGCTCGGCCAGCAGACGGGGCAACACGTCGCCGTTGGCCCCGTACAGGGAGTGCTCACCCCAGGTCGAGCTGACCAGCACCAGCCTGAGACCGTCGGGAACGCCGAGCGCGCGCCGGTAACGCCTCCTGCGCGGCAGGTGCGCGACCAGCCGGTCGAAGGACGGGTCCCCGGTGACCGTGGCGACGGTCACGGCCTCGGGGCAGTAGCGCGCCAGGCGTCCCAGCTGCTCCTGGTGGGACAGGGCGATCGCGGCGGGCACCACCCGGCCGTCGCGGACCAGCTGGCTGCGCGCCAGGCCCGAGACCTCGGGGCCGTAGCCGTTCCCGGTGCGCAGCAGGCGGTTGTGACCGGCGCCGTGGGGCATCAGCAGCAGCGGGGCGTCGATCCGGTGCAGGTCCCCGTTGGCACTGGCGGACAGCGCCAGGTCGAACCGCGTCGCCACCGCCTGCGCCCACGGGATGGTCCTCGCCCCCGCCGCCCGCAGGTAGACGTCGAGCCCGTCGTCGAAGGCCGACCCCTCGACGGTCGTGAACAGCGTCCGGACGCGCAGGTCGGAGCCGAACATGGGCAGCACGTCGAGCAGCCGGCCCGCCGAGGTCATGTTCCTGGCCACGGCCAGGACGCTGCGGCGGGTGCGGACGGTGCCCCAGGTGCCCGCCGGAGAATCCCCCGCCCACGGCCGGTCCTCGCCGCTCACGATCCTCCGACCGGGTAATCCAGACACTCGGGCCAGCAGTGATTTTCAACGAGCATGTACCATACCGCCTGATCCTTCGGCGCCGGAAACGAGAAGAGTTCCCGCCGCCAAGCGGTTTCCCCTTTTCCGTGAACACGCTTCCCGGCGCCATATGAATGGCAGGGAAAAGAACCGCGGTTCCGGAGCGCCCGGATATGTGGCCGAGGAAGGGGGGAAGTACCGTCTGCGTGGGAGATCAGACGCCCATCGCCTCGTCCGTACCGTTCAGGGGAACGAATGAACAAGCTGTCATTGACCGCACTGGCCTCCCAGCAGCTCGACCTCGCCCGCGCCGCGTCGAGCGGGCGCAGCGCGCACACCGTGTACGGCGGGCACGAGCACTCCCTCCGCCAGACGCTGATCGCGCTCGACGCCGGGCAGCGGCTCGGCGAGCACGAGAACCCCGGTGAGGCCACCGTGCACGTCCTGCGCGGGCGGGTCCGGCTGAGCGCGGGTGACGACTCCTGGGACGGTTCGGCCGGTGACCTGCTGATCGTGCCCGACGCCCGGCACGACCTTGAGGCGGTCGAGGAAGCCGTCGTCCTGCTCACCGTCTCCCTCAGCCGCCAGGGCTGGGACGCCTGAGAAAAAAGTTCGCCCGCCGTGTCGATCCGCCGTCACGCCGTTCGACCTGTGGGTGAGAGGGCCGAAGGACGGCCCCGACAGCGGAGGAGACCGGAGATGGCGAAGTACATGCTGATCATGAGGGGCACGGACGAGAGCCTCGCCGAGATGATGAAGACGCCCTTCGAGGAGATGCTCGAAACGGTCGGGCGTTTCAACGACGAGTTGATCAAGGCGGGCGTGCTCGTCGCCGCCGAGGGCCTGGACGACCCGGCCCAGGGCGTGGTCGTCGACTTCAGCGGACAGACGTCGGTGGTCACCGACGGCCCGTACGGCGAGACGAAGGAGCTGTTCGGCGGCTTCTACCTGATCGACGTGGCCTCCAAGGAGGAGGCGGTCGAGTGGGCCAGGCGGATCCCCATGATGGCCGGCGCCAAGTGTGAGATCCGCCGGGTGCCCGGCATCGACGAGTTCCCCCAGGACAACGAGTGGGTCGCCAAGGAGCGGGAGTGGCGCGAGCGGACCGGCCAGCTCTGACCGCCGGGACGGGCCCAGAAGACGAGCGCGGCAGGCGAGCGCGGAAGACGAGCACAGAGGATGAGCGCGGAAACAGCGGAAACAGTGGGTGAGCCGGTACGGCGGGCCGTCGAGGCCGTCTGGCGGATCGAGTCGGCCAGGATCGTCGGCGCGCTGGCCCGCTACACCGGTGACTTCGCGCTGGCCGAGGACGTCGCGCAGGAGGCGGTCGCCGAGGCGCTCGTCGCCTGGTCGCGCGACGGCACGCCGGACAACCCGGTGGGCTGGCTGCTGACGACCGCGCGGCGGCGCGCCATCGACGGCTTCCGCCGCGGGGCGGCGCTGGGCGAGCGCTACGCCATGCTCGCCGGGCAGCTCACCGAGGGGGAGGCCACCTCGGGCGCGCGGGTCCCGCCGGATCGGGACGACCTGCCGTGGGATCCAGAACGGATCGACGACGACGTCCTGGCGCTGATGTTCGTGGCCTGCCACCCGGTGCTCTCCCCGGAGGCACGGGTGGCCCTGACCCTGCGCGTGGTCGGCGGCCTGTCGAGCGAGGAGATCGCCAGGGCGTTCCTGGTGCCCGTGCCGACGGTCCAGGCGCGGATCACCCGGGCGAAGAAGACGATCGCTGCGGCGGCGGTGCCGTTCGAGCTGCCGCCGCCGGAGGATCGGCGCGAGCGGCTCGGCGGCGTCCTGGGCGTGCTCTACGTGATCTTCACGGAGGGCTCGACGGCGACGGCCGGTGACCACCTGCTGCGCACCGACCTCGCCTACGAGGCGATCCGCCTGGCCAGGACGCTGACCGCGCTGCTGCCCGCCGAGCCGGAGGCGCACGGGCTGCTCGCCCTGTTCGAGCTCACGGCCGCGCGTTTCCCCGCGCGCACCGGCCCCGACGGGGAGGCGGTGCTCCTGGAGGACCAGGACCGGCGGCTGTGGGACCGTTCGGCGATCCGCCGGGGACTGGCCGCCCTCACCCGTGCGGCGGGGGCCGGGCGAGGGCTCGGGCCGTACGGGCTCCAGGCGGCGATCGCCGCCTGCCACGCGTCGGCCCCCTCGGTCGCGGAGACCGACTGGAGACGGATCGTGATCCTCTACGAGGCGCTCGGCCGGGTGGCGCCCTCACCCGTCGTGGAGCTCAACCGCGCGGTCGCCGTCGCGATGGCGGACGGGCCGGGGCAGGCGCTGGGCATCGTGGACGACCTGGCCGTCGCCGGTCGCCTGCCGGGTTCGCACCTGCTGCCGGGGGTGCGCGGCGAACTGCTGGCCAGACTCGGCAGGGCCGCCGAGGCACGCGCGGAGTTCGAACTGGCCGCCCGCCTGTGCGGCAACGTCCGCGAACGGTCGGTACTGCTGCGCAAGGCGGCGGCGCTGCCGGGGTGACCCGGTCCGGCGGGGGTGCTCAGGCGGCCAGCAGGGTGCCGCGGCGCCAGACGGCGCGGATGTCCAGGGTCGCGGAGATGTCGGTCGTGGGGTCGCCGTCCACGAGGAGCAGGTCGGCGCGGGCGTCCACGGCGATCCTGCCCCGGTCGGTGAGGCCGAAGCGGCGTGCCGTGACGCTGGTCGCGGCACGCAGCGCCTCGACGGGTGTCAGTCCGGCCTGGACGAGGTAGCGCAGCTCACGGTGGAGGCTGGCGCCGTGGGCGACACCGCCGAGGAAGGGCAGCGGGAAGGCGGCGTCGGTCCCGGCGAGGATGTCCACGCCCGCGGCGCGCAGGGCGCCGACCGTGTCCAGGACGTCCTCCAGCCTGCCCTGGGGGTAGTGGCCGTAGCAGCGGCGCAGCGTGGTGAGCCAGGCCTCGTCCAGGCGGGAGCCGACGCGCGGGTCCTCGGCGAGGTCGGCGCCGGTGATCCCCGTCATGGAGGCGTTGAGGACCACGCAGGGGACGACGAACGCGCCGGAGCGGGCGACGAGATCGATGATCTCGTCGTCGTGCGGCCGGTCCATGAACAGGTGGGCCAGGCCGTCGACGCCCGCCTCGACGGCCATGCGCGTCGCCTCGACGGTGAGGACGTGGGCGAGGGTGAGCATCCCGTGCCGGTGGGCCTCGGCGACCCCGGCGTTCAGGGTCGCCTGGTCGAGCATGGGCAGGCCGGGGTGGCCCTCGACCGTGCCGTCGTCGACCATGAACTTGATGTAGTCGGAACCCGTCTCGACGAGCTTCGGCACGAAGTCCCTCGCCTCCTGAGGGGTGGTCGAGAGCGGCTTCACCGGGGCCTGACCGCCGGTCGGCCCGCCGGCGGGGCCACTGTCGCCGAAGTGTGTGCCCGGTGGGAACAGCTCGCTGGGGTGGCCGCCGGGCGGGGTGATGGCGAACCCCGCGGAGCGCACGTCGGCGAGGGCGTCGTCGCCGTCGAGGCGGGCCCTGTTGGGCTTGGTCCACAGCCCCTGCATCTCCAGTTCGGTCGTGACCCCGAACCTCAGCGCGAACGCCAGCGCCTGCTCGGAGGTGTGGACATGGGCGTCGATCAGGCCGGGCAGCAGCGTGCCTCCGCCCGCGTCGACGACGTTCGCCCCTGCGGGCACGTCGCCTCCGACGGCGGTGACGACCCCGCCGTCGATCACGACGGTGGTCTCCCGCAGGACGTGTTCGCCGTCGAAGACGCGGGCGTTGGTCACGGCGGTCATGGGCACTGTGCCTCCCTGGGCAGCGCGGACGGTACGGGCGGTCCGGGTGCCGCCCATGCCCAAGAAAATACATGACTAATGACATGCATGTGCGTGTCATAAAGCATATGTATGTTTGTTTGTCGTGAAGGTTAGGATGTCTCCATGACCAGCGGTGACGACATGACCCCGGAGGAGGAGGCCCTCCTCGACGGCATCGGGCCCATCTTCGCCCGGCTGCGGCGGCGCGTGCCCGCCTCACGCAGGGACGCCTCCCGCAACCTGGTGCTCAACATCGTCGCCGACAGCCGCGACGAGATGACCGTCGGCGGCGTCGCCGAGGAGCTCGGGGTCGACCAGTCGGTCGCCAGCCGCATGGTCTCCGACTGCATCTCCTCCGGGTACCTGCTGCGCGCCGCCTCACAGGAGGACGGCAGACGGACCGTGCTCAAACTCACCCAGCAGGGCGCCGACCTGCGCGAGTGCTTCGCCAAGGGGCAGCGCGAGGCGTTCGAGCAGATCACGGAGGGCTGGCCGAGGAGGGAACGGCTCCAGTTCGCCAGGCTGCTGCTCAGATACGTCGAAGACGCGGCCCTCCTGCGCGAGCGGGAGCGAACCTAGGACCTGTCCGGCAATTCGAAGTCGCGGAGCCAGAGCATGACAGATGCCAGGGTGACGCCTGCCGGGTAGCGGGCGGCCAGATCCACGGACCCCTTGTCAGGAGGCGGGGTAGTCGGCGCTGAGGGTGAGGTCGCGCCAGGTGTCGAAGGTGGTCCTGAGGGTGCCGAGGCGGGCGGAGGCCACGTCGTAGGCGGCCCTGCCCAGCAGCAGGCGCAGCGGTGACCGCTCCGACCCGACGGCGGTGATGATCGCCTCGCTCGCGCGGACCGGGTCGCCGGGCTGCCTGCCGTACGTGGCGAGGGTCGAGGCCCGTCGCGCGCCCGCCGTCTCCGCGTAGTCGTCGATGTGGACGCCGGACTGACGCATGGAGGGGCCCGACCAGTTCGTCCGTGAAACGAACCGTCTGTCGGCTGTCCTTCCTCGACCGGAACCGGGGCGGTGCGATCTTTCGCCCCTTGCGCTTGCCTGTGACCGAGGAGAAGAAGTTGCGGTAGGCGGCGTTCAGGTCTGCCAGCGCCTGCTGCAACACCACGGCCGAGACCTCGCTCAGCCAGGCACGTTCTGGGCTCTTCTTTGCCTGTGTGATGACCCGCTTGGACAGCTCAGTGTCTGAAATGTATGGCAAACCGTTCTCGCGGGCGTTCCGCCGTACGCGCAAACCGTCGTTGAACACCACCCGAGCGCATCCGAACGCGCGGGCCGGCGCATCGCACTGACCCGGCGTGGGATAGGGACGGACGTTGTACCTGAGCTGCACGGAACAAGCGTGCCACTTGATCTTAATCGTTCGCATGAATATTCGAAAAGTCAAGGGAGGTCGCCGCGACCTCCTCCCGGCGCAGGCCCGCGACCCGGCGGCGAGTGCCGTACGGTATGCCCGCGTCCTCGGGGCTCAGGCGCTCGCGGCGGGCGCGCAGGAACCGGCCGAGCGGGTTGTCCCGGGCCGTGGCCGCGCCCGTGGTCTCAGGGTCCATGCCTTCGAGGCCAGGCCCGGCGCCGGGGCTGAAGGGGGGCCGTGCCACTCCCACCCTGACGGGCGTCAGGCCACCCAGTTCCGTACGGCGGGGGCGTATCCGGCGGGCTTGTCCCCGACCTTGACCCCCGGGCTGACCAGATTGCCCTGGTACTCCGGGGTGAACATGCCGTAGACCAGCGGGGGCGTCACGGCGCTCGCCTCGTCGAGGACGGCGCGCAGCTCCGGCGGGATCTCGAAGCCGAGGGCGGCCATGGTGCCGTCGAGCTGCCGCACGTCGCTCGCCCCGACGATCGCCGAGGCGATCCCGGGCCGGGTTGCGACCCAGTTGACGGCGACCTGGGCCGTCGTCACCCCGAGCTCGGCGGCGACCTTCTCGGCCGCCGTCAGGATCCGCCACTCCCGGTCCGTCCACGACCGCCAGGCCGAGCCCGAGCGGTCGAGCCTGCCCGGCCCGGTCAGACCCTGTCCGTCACGCCGGTACTTGCCGGTCAGGAAGCCGCCGCCGAGGGGACTCCACGCCGTGATGCCGACCCCCAGGTCGCGTCCCATCGGGACGTGTTCGAACTCGATCGCCCGGTCGATGAGGGAGTAGGGCAGCTGCACGCAGAGCACCGGGGGGAAGGCGCCGGTCTCGGCGAGGGTCTGGGCGCGGGCCGCGTACCAGGCGGGCACGTCGGACAGGCCCGCGTAACGGATCTTCCCGGCCCTGGTGAGGTCGTCGAAGGTCCGCATGACCTCCTCGACGGGGGTGATCCGGTCCCAGGTGTGCAGCAGGAACAGGTCGATGTGGTCGGTGCGCAGGCGGCGCAGCGACGCCTCGACCGCCCTGATCATGTGCTTGCGGCCGTTGCCGCCCGCGTTCGGGTCTCCGGGCTCGACGCTGTTGGTGAACTTGGTGGTGAGCACCACCCTGTCGCGCACCCCGGCCTCGGCGATGAGGTCGCCGAGGATGGTCTCGCTCTCTCCGGCGGTGTAGAAGTCGGCCGTGTCGATGAGGTTCCCGCCCGCCTCCAGGTAGCGGCGGAAGACGGGGCGGATCTCGTCCCGGGCCTTGCCGTACGCGGCGTGGAAGCCGCCGGTGCCGAAGTTCATCGTGCCGAGCGCGAGCCTGCTGACCCGCAGCCCGGAACGTCCGAGCAGGTAGTACTGGTCGAGAGACATGGGGGTCCTTCCCGTTCTGAGATGGGCGGGTGGTTTCGCGACCCACCTTGCGCGGCATAAAATGGACTGTCAAGTCCAAAACTGGCGCGATAATATGGACTGAAAAGTCCAATCTGGAGGTGGTCATGCCCACGCTCACCCGCAAGGGGGCCGCGACCCGGCGGCGCATCCTGGACGGCGCCGCCGCACACATCCGCGAGTTCGGCGTGGCCGCGACGACCCTCGACGACGTGCTGGCCAGGACCGCCACCAGCAAGAGCCAGCTGTTCCACTACTTCCCCGGCGGCAGGGAGGAGCTGCTGCTGGCCGTGGCACGACTGGAGGCCGACCGGGTGCTTGAGGACCAGCGGCCCCAGCTCGGCGACCTCACCTCCTGGCCCGCCTGGTGGTCGTGGCGCGACACCGTCGTCGAGCGTTACCGCAGGCAGGGCGGCCTGTGCCCGCTCAACGCCGTCACCTCGCACCTGGGCGAGGGCACCCCCGGCGCCCGCGCCGTGGTCACCGGGCTGATGGGCCGCTGGCAGGCCGAGCTCGCCGCCGGAGTACGGCACATGCAGGGCGCCGGCGAGATCGACCCCGCCGTCGACCCCGACCGCGCCGCGGCGGCCCTGCTCGCGTGCGTCCAGGGCGGCGTGCTGATCCAGATGTCCACCGGCGAGACCACCCACCTGGAGGCCGCCCTCGACATGGGCATCGCCAGCCTGCGCGCGGGCTCCTTCCCCGCGAACTGACGGGCATCCCCCGAACAGGGGATGCCCGCGAACCCCGTCCCGGCGGGATGTGGCCGCCTGCGGCCGAACCTACGTTGAGGGAAACGCACCCCCCTCACCAAGGAGTAACCGTGGGTTCGCACAACAGCGTCACCGAGCTCAACGAGTTGTTCGTCGAGGCAATGAACGCCGGGGACCTCGACCTGGCCGTGTCCTGCTGGGACGAGAACACCGTCTTCCAGACCGCGCCGGGGACGGAGCCCGTCCGAGGGCTGCCCGCCCTGCGGGAGGCGCTCCAGCGGTTCATCGACACCAAGCCCCACCTGACGATCGAGGAACTGCACCGGGTCGAGGCGGGGGACGTCGCCCTGGTCGCGCTCAGGTGGCACCTGACCGGGACCGGCCCCGACGGGGAGCCGATCGAGATGGGCGCCGTGGACAGCAACGTCTTCTGCCGCCAGGCCGACGGCACCTGGCGCATCCGCATCGACAACCCCTTCCACTCCCAGCACATCGGCTTCTGACATGACCACGACCGAAGCCACCACGGGAGTCACGGCCGGCCGGCTCTCGCTGGCCGCCCCGCAACCCCTGCTGATCGGCGGCGAGGAGGTCAGGGCCGCCCGGACCTTCCCCGCCGTCGACCCCAGCACCGGCCGCGTCTGGGCGCAGGTCGCCGAGGGTACGGCGGGCGACGTGGACCGCGCGGTCGCCGCGGCCAGGAGCGCCTTCGACACCTGGCGGCGGACCTCGCTCGACACCCGGCAGGCCCTGCTGTGGGCCGTCGCCGAGCGGCTGACCCAGGACGCCGGACGCTGGCCCGCCCTGCTCGCGACCGAGAACGGCAGAGCCATCCGCGAGGGCGGCCTGATCGACGTGCCGACGGCCGCGGAGATCTTCCGGTTCTTCTCCGGCGTCGTCCGCGACCTGCACGGGCGGACCGTGCCCTGCGGCCCCGGCGCCCACGTCTCCACCACCCCGCGCCCGCTCGGCGTCGTCGCCGCGATCATCCCGTGGAACTCGCCGCTGATCTCGGTCGCGCACAAGCTGGCGCCCGCCCTGGCCGCGGGCAACACCGTCGTGGTGAAGCCGTCGGAACTGGCCTCGGTCAGCACGGTGGAGTTCGTCCGGCTCGTGCAGGACCTGTTCCCGCCCGGCGTCGTCAACGTCGTCACCGGGTTCGGCCCCGAGGCCGGGCACGCGCTCGTCTCCCACCCCGACGTCGCCAAGGTCAGCTTCACCGGCGGCACCGAGACCGGGCGCCGCATCCTCGGGGGCGTCTCGGAGCGGCTGGTCCCGGCGCTGATGGAACTGGGCGGCAAGGGGGCCATGGTGGTCTGCCCGGACGCCGACCTCGACACCGTCACCGAGGACGTGCTCACCGGCGTCTTCGCCGCCAACGGCGAGGTGTGCTTCGCCTCCTCACGGCTCATGGTGCACCGGGACCGCCACGAAGAACTCCTCGAAAGGGTCGTCGCCCGCGCCGAGTCGATCGTCGTCGGCGACGCCCTCGACCCGGCCACCCAGCTCGGCCCGCTGGTGACGGCCGGGCACCGCGACCTGGTCGCCGCCAGGGTGCGGGCCGCGCTCTCCGAGGGAGCGGGGCTCAGGGCGGGCGGGCACGTCCCGGAGATGCCCGGCGAGCTGGCCGGGGGCAGCTACTACCGGCCGACCGTCCTGGCCTCCCCGGACGGCACGACCAGCGCCTCGTGCGAGGAGTTCTTCGGCCCCGTGCTCACCGTGGAGTCCTGGACCTCGGAGGAGGAGGTCGTCGAACGGGCCAACAGGGTCGCCTTCGGGCTGGCCAACGGGGTGTGGAGCACCGACCTTGCCCAGGCCTACCGGCTGGCGGACCGCCTCGACTCCGGGATGGTCTGGATCAACACCTGGTTCGCGACACCGCTCGGCCAGCCGCAGGGCGGCGTCAAGGCCAGCGGCTTCGGCAGGGAGGGGGCCACCTCGACCCTCCTGGAGTACACCTCGACCAAGGTCGTCCACGCCAGCCTCGACACCGCCCGTCCACCGATGTGGACCTGAGACCTTTCAGAACAGATCGACCAGGAAGACAGGCACCACCATGCGCTTCGACCTCGACGAACACAGCGCGCAACTGGCCGAGCTCGGCGCGAGACTCGCCGCCGGGTTCGCCCCCCACGCCGGGGAGCACGACCGCGACCGCAGCACCGCGACGGAGAACCTCGCCAAACTGCGCGAGGCGGGCCTGTACGGCGTCGCGCTCCCGCGCGACCTCGGCGGCCTCGGGGCCAGGACGACCCAGTGGCTGGCCACCGTCGAGGCGCTCGCCAAGGGCGACGCCTCGACCGCGCTCGGCTTCAACATGCACTACGTGGCCACCCGCATCATCGCCACACTCGACGCCGTACCGGCCGACGCCAGGAAGCGGGTGGCCGACCTGGTGGTCCGGGACGGCGCGCTGATCTGCGCGCCGCTGTCCGAGCCGTCCGCGTCGAGCCTGCTGCCCGCCACCTACATGCCCACCCTCTCCGCGCGCCGGGTGCCCGGCGGCCTGGAGGTCAGCGGCACGAAGATGTTCGCCTCCCTGTGGGAGGCCAGCGACTACGCCTTCATGTTCGCCCACCCGGAGTGGGCGGACGACCCGACCCACGTGGTCGGCTTCCTGATGCCGACCCGCCAGGACGGCGCGATCACGGTCACCGACGACTGGGACACGCTGGGCATGCGCTCGACCCGCAGCAACCAGGTCCGCATCGACGGGGCGTTCGTGCCGGACGACCTCGTCCTGTGCGAGTTCGGCGACTTCCTCGGCAACTGGATCGTGGCCCAGGCCCACATCGCGTGGGGCGGCTACACCGGCGTCTACCTCGGTGTCGCCGAGGCGATGGCGGAGTGGCTGCGGAACGCCCTCGGGACGCGCACGGCCAAGGGCCACGCCCAGCCGATGGGCTACCACCCGACGATCAGCACCGCGATGGGGCACATCGCGGCCCAGATCGAGGCGGCCAGGCTGATGATGTACCACGCGGCCTGGGAGGCCGACGAGAACAGCGGGCCGAGCCTGAACACCTGCGCCGCGTTCCTGCGGGCGAAGCTGATGGTCGGCACGGCGATCCACACGATCTCCACGCTCGGCACGACGGCGGGCGGCCTCAACTCGCTGATGCGGGCCAAGGGCTACGAGCTGATGCTGCGGGACGCCATGACCGGCCCGATCATGCCGCCGAACGCGCTGGCGTGCGCGGAGATGGCCGGACTGATCTCGATGGGGCTCGACCCGGGCCAGGCACCGGCCCTGCGCACGGCGTCATGAACGGGGCCACCTCGTGTGAGCCGTCGACCGAGCCGACTCCCGAGGCCTTCAGATCGGCGTGCGCCCAGTTCCCCACCGGGGTCGTGGTCGTCACGACGACCCTGGACGGCACGCCGTACGGCAGCACCGTCAACGCCTTCACCTCCCTCACCCTGCACCCGCCCCAGGTGCTGGTCTGCCTGGCGGCGACCTCCCGCACCTGGTCGGCGATCGAACGCTCCGGGGTGTTCGCGGTGAACGTGCTCTCCTCGGGGCAGGCGGCCACGGCCCGGTTGTTCGCCTCGAAGGACTCCGACAAGTTCGAGCACGTGGACCACGTCCCCGGAGTGGTCGGCGCGCCGCTGATCGCCGGGACCACGGCGAGCTTCGAGTGCCGCCTGGCGGGGACGCTGCGCAACAACTCACACTGGATGCTCATCGGGCGGGTGGTCTCACTGGCCGCCGAACCCGAGCGTGAGCCGTTGCTCTTCCTCCACGGCCGTCTGGCCGGGTGACGGCCCCGGCGGACCCGGCCGGACAGCGGCTCGGCGGACCCGGCCGATGACGGCCCGCCGGACCCGGCCGGATGGCGAGCCGCCGGGCGCGGGTCCGCTGAGCGGACCCGACGCTTGGCGGCCACGGCCGTCCTCCTGGAAGGTGGGAGGAAGCCGGTCCGGGCGGGACGCCTCGGCGGGCCGCCCGGCCGAGCGTGTCGAGAGTGGAGCACGTCGTGACTCCTCCGTTCCCTGAAGGAAGCGGCTTCTCGCTAAGCCGCTTCCGCGGCCTGGCGAAGGGCAAGCCCTGCCCTCAAGATGTTGACCGCCGCGTTCACATCGGCGTGCGCGGCATGCCCGCACTCCCGGCATCGGAACCCGGCTTGGGTGAGGCGGTTCTCCGCAGCGCGGTGCCCGCAGGCGGCGCAGGTGCGGGAGGTGTGGGCGGGGTTCACCGCGGTCAGCTCTCGACCGGCGCTCTCAGCCTTGTACGGCAGAATCGTCAGGAACACCCCCCACCCCGCATCCAGAATGCTCCGGTTCAACCCGGACTTGGCGGCGATGTTCCGGCCGGGCCGCTCGACCGTGCCCGCAGCCGAGCGGGTCATGTTCGCGATCCGCAGATCCTCGTGAACGATCACGTCATAGGCGCGGACCAGGGCGAGCGCGGCCTTGTGCCCGTGGTCAAGACGCTGACGGCGGACCTTGCCGTGCAGGGCGGCGACACGGGCGACCGCCTTACGGCGCCGCGTGGAGCCTCTCTTCTTACGGGCCAGGGCTCGTTGAGCCTGCGCGAGACGATCGGCGGTCGCGGCCAGGTGGCGCGGGTTGGCGACGTGCTCGCCGCCGGAGGTGGTCACCAGCGCGGCGACGCCCAGGTCGATGCCGACCGCCGTGCCCGTGGCGGGAAGTGGTTCGGCGGGCACGTCGTCGCACGACAGGATCACGTACCAGCGGGAGCCCTCCCGCTTGACGCCGATCGTCTTCACGCGGCCCTTGACCGGCCGGTGCCGGTGCACCCGGACCTGCCCGGCCCCTTGAAGGCGCACGAACGTCGCGGTGGGGTGCTCGGGCTGGGAGTCCCACCGGCAACCGTCACCGTCCCTGGGCCACTCAACGGTGTCGAACCGGCCACGCCCCTTGAACCGCGGGGAACCGGGCGTGCGGCCTGCTTTGACGCGGTCGAAGAACGCACGGAACGCCTTGTCGAGCCGTCGAAGGGTGGCCTGCTGGGAGGAGAAGGACCAGCGCCCCTGCCCGTCCGGGTCGTCGGCGCGGATGTGCTTCAGTTCGGCCGACTGCTCGCCGTAGCGGATGCTCACGCCCGCCTTGGCATAGGCGGTGCGGCGATGCTCCAGAGCGGCGTTGTACAGGGCCCGATGATCGTCCAGGCACGCCGCCAGCGCGATCTCCTGGTGGCGGGTGGGACGCAACAGGGATTTGAACGATCTGCGCACACCCCACCCCCATCGCGTTCGGTAACTACGCCGTCACGATATCGGCCGGCACCGACAAAACCAGGAAGGACATCCGCGATGCGCGGACCAGGCGGGTCACTGCACGCTCGGGCCTTGGCGGCCCTCCCGCTCCCGATTCCCCCGTCACCTAAAGGCGACAGTCCCCTCGGGAGAATCTGATGGGCAGTCCCGCCGCCGATCCGGTCCGATCGCTGCCGCCCGCGCTCGTCGCCGAGCTGGTCGCCTCGCCCTCCCTCGACCGGCTGCTCGACCGCTTCCTCGACTTCCTCGAAGAGGCGCCGGGCAGGTTCGGCTCCTTCGCCGCGGGCGTCTACGTGCACGACAACGTGACCGGGCGCCCCGCCGCGGCCAGGGTGCGGGGACTGGGCGACTACTACGTGCGCAGCTACGAGCGCCACGGCCGCGACCGGGACCCCGTCGTCCAGCGAGCCCTGCGCGAACGCCGGGTGTGCGACAGCGACTCGCTGATGCCGAGGGAGGAGTGGCTGAAGCTGCCCATCGTGCACGACGTGTTCGCCCCGCACGCCATGGCGCGGGTGCTGTGCGCCCCGTTCGTCGTCGGCGCCGAGGTGGCGGGCACGCTGAACCTGGCCCGGCGGGACGGGCAGCCCGAGTTCACCGAGGCCGACCGCGACGCCGCCCACGTGGCGGCCATGGTGCTGGGTATCGCGGTGTCCGCGGTGCGGGAGCGGTCCTCGATCGAGCGTGAACGCCACCAGCTGGCCGAGGCGCTCGACCGGTGCGGCACGCCGGTCGTGCTGACCGACCTGGCGCTGGCGCGGCGCCACCTCAACGCGCCCGCCCTGTCCCTGTTCGCCAGGCTCGGCGACGACCGCCCTGAGGTGGAGCGGCTGCTCGACTGCGACGGGGAAAGGACGGTCGTCTCCTGGAGCGCGGACGGCGCCCTGGAGACCGGGCCGCACCTCACCGTCACCTCGCAGCGGCTGCCCGGCCAGCCGGACGTGATCGTCTCGGTCATCACCGTACGGGACGGTACGGCGCGCCTGGTCGCCCCGTACCGGCTGGCGTCCCTCACCCCGCGCGAGGCCGAGATCGCCACCCGCGCCCTCACCGGCCGTAGGGACGGTGAGATCGCGGCCGAGCTGTTCATCAGCCCGCACACGGTCAAGCACCACCTCAAGTCGATCTACGCCAAGCTCGGCGTGCACACGCGCGCGGAACTGCTCGACCGCCTGCTGCGCTGAGCCCGCCGTACGGCCCGGCACCCGTCAGTCCTCGGGGCGGTCCTCGTAGCGGGTGGCGATCGCGGTGGCGCGCTCGCGCAGCCAGGCGCGCAACCACCGCGGGGCCAGGGCCTCGGCGTCCAGGGCGAGCTGCCACAGTGCCCACTTGGCGTGTCTCGCGTCCTGGAAGGTCACCTCCATCCGCAGCAGGCCGTCCGGGTCGGCATCCTCGGCGAGGACGGCCAGCGCGGTGCCCACCAGCTCCTCCCGCCTGGCCGGGGCCAGCCGTACCAGCACGGCGACCTGGTCGCCACCGGCGCGGAACCGCGTGCCGCGCTCCTGCCAGGCCCGGTCCAGATCGACCCGGTCCGGCCGCCGCGCGGGCTCGGCGAGCCTCTCGGCGGCCAGGACCCGGGACAGCCGGTAGGTGCGGTCGGCGCCGGACCGCGTGGCCAGCAGGTAGCCCTGGTCGCGTACGGTGACCAGGCCGATCGGATCGACGGTGCGCCACCTCGGGGCCTGGCCGACGGCCGCGTAGTGGATGCGCAGTCTGTGCCCGGCGAGCACCGCGCGCCGGATCTCGGCGACCACGGCGTCCGACACCTCCTCGGCGACCGACCGGCGCGAGAGGAGGTCGGTCTCCGGGTCGATGAGCAGCCGCTCGGCCGCCTCGGCCGCGATGCCCTGATGGCTTTCCGGCAGCGCGTCGATCACCTTGAGCATCGCCGAGGCGAGTGCGGAGCCGAGGCCGAACGCCTGCGCGCCGCGCCGGGACCCGGCGATCAGCAGGGCGAGGGCCTCGTCGTGGTTCAGCCCGGTCAGCTCGGTCCGGAACCCGGGCAGCAACGAGAACCCGCCGTGCCTTCCGCGTTCGGCGTAGACCGGGACACCGGCCGCCGACAGCGCCTCGATGTCGCGCAGCACGGTGCGGGTGGACACCTCAAGCTCGCGGGCCAGCGCGACCGCGGACAGCCGGCCGTGCCGCCGCAACAGCAACACCAGCGAGACCAGCCGATCGGCACGCACGCAAAAACACTACTGGAATACACGACACAAGATGTCGTGATTTGCCGGGAGGCTTGGTGACATGGCCATCGGGCCGATGAATGTAATCGAATGGAGCTGACATGGCAGTGGAGCGAACGGCGGTCAACCCGTGGGCGTGGTCGACGGAGCTGGGATACAACCAGGGGGAACTCGTCTCCGGGCAGACCCGGACCCTGTACTGCGCCGGGCAGACCGCGATGGGCGGAGACGGCAGGCCCCGGCACGCCGGTGACATGGCGGCGCAGCTGGCGCTGAGCCTGGACAACCTGGAGGCCGTGCTCGGTGAGGCGGGCATGTCCCTCGCCGACCTCGTCCGGCTCAACGTCTACACCACCGACGTGGACCGGCTCTTCGAGCACTACGGCGTGCTGGCGTCGCGGCTGGGTGCCGCCGGGGTGGCGCCGTCGACCACGATGCTCGGAGTGACACGGCTGGCGATCCCCGACCTGATGGTCGAACTTGAGGGAACCGCCGTCGCCTGAGGCACCCGTGCGACACCACCGGAGTGTCCCGGCGGCCGGAGGGGCGGACGGTCTCCGCGGCCGCCCCTCCTCCGGCCGCACCCGTGGCGGTCGTTCGTCAAGGCGTCGCCTGATCGCCCTCCCCCATGACCGTGAGGGTGAAATGGGCCGTCTTGGCGGAGCCGCCGGAGGTGGCGACGAAGGTGATGGTGTGGGTACCCAGGGGGGCGCCGGCCGAGACGTTGATGGTCGCCGTGATGGTTTGACCGTTCCGGACGATGTTGACGGTCGTCCCCGCGGGGTTGCCGGTGGCCGACAGGGTCACCGGCTGGTCCGTGTCGGGCGACAGCCTGATCTGGACGGTGGTGGACCCGCCGGGGCTGACCGTGGCCGAGGGCGGGTCGACCGTGATCCCGCTGGGATGGGGGGAGGGCGGGGGAGTGGGCGTCGAGCAGGTCGGCTCGCCGGCCTGGGCGGGGACGCGGATGGCGGTCCACGCGGCCTTGGTCGCGTTCATCTCGGGGCAGCCGTAGAGGTTCTTCGCGGCCAGCATGGTGGCCACGCGTGCCCTGCCGTACGACCAGCCGAGGGACTTGCGCTGGATCCCCTGATAGAAGATCCGGGCGGCCTTCTGGATGCCGACGCCGGTCAGCGTGGACGGGCCCGCGCAGACCGGGCTGGCGGGTTTGCCCGGCGGGTTGGTGCCCTCGGCGAGCAGGTAGAACCAGTGGTCCTGCGGTCCGCCGTCGGCGGGCGGGATCATGGAGAGGGGGTAGCAGTTCCGGTTACCCGTCAGTGAGGGGTCGTACATGTTCCTGAGCGGCCCACCGCCCACGATGTTCACCTCCTCGCCGATCAGGTAGTCCGGTTCGTCCAGGGCAGGGGGGTGGTTGGCGTAGTGCTCGGTCAGGGTGCCGAAGATGTCGGCGGCAGACAGGCGGAGGGACTGCGCCTCCGGGCCGTTGCCGTCGTCGTAACCGGTTTTGGCGTAGACGGCCAGGCCGTAGTGGTAGCCGACCAGGTCGAGTGAGGTGAGCTGGTCGGTGCGGGCGCTGTTGTGGCCGAAGACGGCGCGGGCGCCGTCCCAGTAGGCGTTGACGCCGTTCAGGCCGACGGAGGCCGGGTAGGAGTGGCCGGCTCCGTCGACGCCGTTGCGTCCCAGCCAGTCACGCAGCATGTCCCAGTGCTTCTGCGCGGCGAACATGACGTCGACGCAGGCGGTCTCCAGACTGGTGCCGGTTCCGTCACCCCAGGCGTCGGTCGCCTTGGTGAGGACGGGGCCGTTGAGACGGCCGCAGCTCAGACCGGGGCGGGTGGGGTCGTTCAGGGAGTACAGGCCCCCGGAGTACGTGGTCTGGACGGCCACCGGGTTGCCGTTGAAGTGGCTGTTGCCCGAGCCCAGGAGCGCCCGGCCGGCCGTTCCCGCACCGCTGTGCACCGTGGCGAGCCGGGACGCCGTGCTCGTGGTCTCCGCGCCGTTCGCCGGCGCCGTCGTGCCCATGGTGACGACCGTCATGAGAGCGAACGCTCCCAGCGTGGTTTTGAGGTTCATACGCGATGACTCCTTGTCCGCAGGCGCAAGGAGCCGTGGCCGGCCAGGGCTGCCCCAACGGTGCCATCGACATGGGGGGCGGAGAACCCTACAAATCCTTATATTTCGGGCGTATGGCATGCATAGCGCTCCCGGTGGGCGCACGGGCCAGGGACCGGAAAACACGTTCCGGTCCCGAGGGGCCCTCGTGGCCTCGGCCGTGAATCGACGGGGCAGGGCCTGACGTGCGCGCACAGGAAGCCGGCCCGGTTTGGGCCGTCCGGCCTTCCGTGAGGAGCACGTGGGCTCCGCGTGATCGTTCGGACGACGCGCACGGCCGGTTGACCACCCCTGTTCACCGCACGTTCGCGGTCCGGAGAATGTCGGTTCCGTTCGACAGGATGTCCTCATGAGCGACACGCCTCCTCTCACCGTTCCCGCTGACCGGGCCGCCTACGCCGCGGCGGTCCAGCTGGCGGTCGACGCCGCCGCCGCCTACTACGGCGACGGCACCTCCTCCCTCGACGACGACGACTACGACCGGCTGGTCCGCGGCATCGAGGCCTACGAGGCCGAGCACCCGGGCGACGTGTCGCCGGATTCGCCCACGGGAAAGGTCGCCGGAGGCGCCGTCGTCGGCGACGTCCCGCACAGCACCCCGATGCTGAGCCTGGACAACGTGTTCTCCGCCGACGGCCTGGCCAAGTGGGCCGCCGGGCTGGAGCGCCGCCTGGGCCGTCCGGTCACCGCCTGGAGCGTGGAGCCCAAGCTTGACGGCCTGGCGATCTCGGCCCGTTACCGCAACGGCCGCCTGGTCCAGCTCATCACGCGCGGCGACGGCACGGCCGGGGAGGACGTCAGTCACGCGATCGGGACGGTCGTCGGCCTGCCGGGCGCGCTCACCGAGCCGGTCACGGTCGAGATCCGCGGCGAGGTCATGATGACCGCCGCCCAGTTCGAGGCGGCGTGCGCCAAACGTCAGGCCCACGACGGCACCACGTTCGCCAACCCGCGCAGCGCGGCCGCCGGCACGCTGCGGGCACAGGACCGGCCGTATGTGTGCGAGCTGACCTTCTTCGGCTACGGCGCTCTGCCGCTGCCGCCCGGTGACGGTTCCGAGGTGGCCGTACGGCTGCGCGAGCTGCCGCACAGCCGGATCATGGGCCTGGTCGCCGCGTGGGGCGTGCAGACCACCGCCGCCACGCCGGTCGCCGGCGTCACGGCCACCGGCGTCGAGGAGATCCAGGCCCGCGTCGAGCAGATCGCCGCCCAGCGAGCGGATCTGGCCTTCGGCATCGACGGCATCGTCATCAAGTGCGACCTCGCGGAGGACCAGGCGCAGGCCGGGTTCAGCTCGCGCGCTCCCCGGTGGGCGGTCGCCTACAAGCTGCCCGCCGTCGAGAAGATCACCAAGCTGGTCGCGGTGGAGTGGAACACCGGCCGTACGGGCATCATCGCCCCGCGCGCGGTGCTGGAGCCGGTCGAGCTCGACGGGTCGATCGTCACCTACGCCACGCTGCACAACCCCAACGACATCACCCGGCGCGGTCTCATGCTGGGCGACTCGGTGACCGTCTACAAGGCCGGAGACGTCATCCCGCGGGTGGAGGCGCCGGTGGTGCACCTGCGCACCGGCGACGAGCAGCCGATCGCCTTCCCCGAGACGTGCCCGAACTGCGGAGACGTCATCGACAGCTCGCAGGAACGGTGGCGATGCGTGCGGGGCCGGGCCTGCCGGGCGCTGGCCCCCATCGCCTACGCGGTCGGCCGCGACTGCCTCGACATCGAGACCCTGGCCGAGTCCCGCATCGTCCAGCTGCTGGACGCCGGGTTCATCGCCGACTTCGCCGACCTGTTCCTCCTGACCCGCGACCAGGTCCTCACCCTGGAGCGGATGGGGGACACCAGCACCGACAAGCTGCTGGCCGCCATCGAGACCGCCAAAACCCGGCCGCTCAGCAGGGTGTTCTGCGCACTGGGCGTTCGCGGCACGGGCCGGTCGATGAGCCGCCGGATCGCCCGGCACTTCGCCACCATGGAGGCCGTTCTCGCCGCGTCCGCCGAGGACCTGCAGGCGGTGGAGGGCATCGGCCCGAAGAAGGCCCCGGACGTGGTCGCCGAGCTGGCCGGGTTGCGTCCGCTGATCGACAAACTCATCCAGGCAGGGGTGAACATGGTCGAGCCCGGCGTCACACCGGCCGTGGCGGTCGACGGGGCGTCCGACGGCCAGGAGGACGAGAAGGGCGAGGACTCCGCGTTGCCGCTGGCCGGGATGACGGTCGTGGTCACCGGCGCGATGAGCGGTTCCCTGCAGGACCTGTCGCGCAACCAGGTGAACGAGCTCGTCGAACGGGCGGGAGGCAAGGCGTCGTCCGCGGTTTCGGCCAAGACGTCGCTGCTGGTCGCCGGAGACAAGGCCGGGTCCAAGAAGGCCAAGGCCGAGGGCCTGGGCGTACGGATCGCCTCACCGGAGGAGTTCGCCGCACTCGTCGGCGCGTTCCTGTGACATCCTCCCCCGCCTGAAGGACGGGGCGTCCACGCTGCGGGCGCTCGGTGATCGAACACCGTCCTTGCCCCGGAAGGGCACACCGGCCGTCGACCGTCCACGGCCTTGTCCGGTGGCGGCCGGCCGCAGGGGTGACGTCCGATCCGGCCGATGGAGACCGGCTCCCGGTACCCTGCACGGCGTGATCGACTCCAACGCGGGTCCCGGCGACGCCGAGGTCGCGATAGCCGCGGCGTGTGCCGGCGCTGACGTGGTGCGTGGCCTGTACGGCCGACGGCTCGCCCGCATCGACAAGGGCGCCGGAGACTTCGCCACGACCGCCGATGTGGAGGCCGAGAAGGCGATCCTCCGCGTCCTCCGTGCCGCCCGGCCCGATGACGCGGTGCTCGGCGAGGAAGGCGGGCGGCAGGGCGCGGCCGGCGCCGAGCGCCAGTGGTTGGTTGACCCCCTGTGCGGCACGCTGAACTACGCCGTCGGCGGCATGCCGGTGGCGGTCAACGTGGCGCTGCGCGACGGGGCGGCGGCGGTGGCCGACCCGTTCGGCGGCGAGGTCCTCTTCACCGACGGCGAGTCCGCCTGGACGCGGCACGACGGAGCCGACGCGCGGCTGGTGCCCACTTCCGCCAGCCGGTTGGTGGACGTCAACCTGGACCCGCCGTTCCCGAGCGCGCCCGGGTTCCGGGCCGTTGACCTGCTGGCCCACGCCGGGTTCGCCGAGCGGTTCCGGCCGAGGGTCGTGTCCACGACGCTGGCGTTGGCCTGGGTCGCGGCCGGTAGACGCGCCGCGTACGTCACCGACGGCGGTGACCTGTCCGGGAGCGTGCACTTCGCCGCCGGGATCGCCGTGTGCCGGGCCGCCGGTTGTGTGGTCACCGGGATCGACGGTGCCCCGATCGGGCGGGCGGGCCGCGGGCTTGTGGTGGCCGCCGACGCCGAGACCCACGGGCTGCTGATGTCGATGATCCACAGCCGAAAACAGGAGAGGCCGCTCTCCTGATCAGCCGCCGCGATCGCTCGGCCGGCCCGATCGCTCAGTCGCCACGATCCGACGAGGTGTCTGCCGGAGATCGGTTACGCCACGACGCCGGCGGGCGTCGTCGTGATCGGCCGGTGTCGGCGCTCGCCACGGTGCGTGAGAACCGCGGGCCGGGATCAGGTGCCTTCCTTGTTCTCCAGGCCGACGGCGGCACGCAGCTCGCGCATGTCCTCGTGCAGCTGCTTCAGCTGCCGGTCGGCGGCGACCTGCTTCATCAGGTCGGCCAGCGCGTCGGCGATCGCGTTCAACTTGTGCTGCAGGGCCTCATCGGCCCGCCTTTGCGTGTTCTGCAGCAGGGCCACCAGCAGGAACGTCACGATGGTGGTGGCCGTGTTGATGATCAGCTGCCAGGTGTCGACGTCACCGAAGAGGAAGTACGACGGAGCCCAGACCAGGACCAGCAGCACGCACATCGCAAAGAACCAGGCACCGGAGACGAAGGCGGCGGCCTTGGTGGCGAAGCGGTCGAAGAACGACAGGCGGGCGTTCACGTCCGTCGGCATGGTGGCCGTGTCGCTGCTGCCGGAGTGATGTGTCGTCATCGCCGCCCCCTTTACTCCACCAAAACGCGAGAAAGGACAGCTATCCAGGAGAACGTTCTGGAATCATCGCCGTCCGTAATTTTTATGTGGTGCTTCGCGCCGGTCACCGCCACCGCCGCCTCACCGGACGAACAGCATCCGATCGGGATGCGTAGGCTTCTGCTCCATGGCACGGTTCCCGCGCGATTCGCTCGTGATCGGGCCGCTGGTCGTGCTCGCGGTGCTGGGCGTCGCCGCGGCGGGATGTTCGGGCGGCGGCGCCGCGGACTCGCGGGGCGCCTCGGGCCGAGCGCCGGGGCACGGCACTCCGGCCGAGGGAGACCCGCCCCTGTCCGCGGGAGTGTGGACCGAGACGGTCCATGGAGGCTCCGAGATGACCAGGGTCGTCGCGGTCGCGCCCGGAGAGGCGTGGGCGGTGGGTACCGACGGTGAGCCCGTCGGCCCGTACGGCGGCAGCCTGTGGCGCTGGGACGGACACGAATGGCGGTCCACCCGCCCGCCGGGGAGCCTGCGGTATCCCACGGTCGTCTCCGGAACGGCCGCGACCAATGTCTGGATCTTCGACCAGGACGCGGACATGTGGCGCTGGGACGGCCGCCGGTGGACAAGCCGGGGAAGACCGCCCTGGCCGCGCTCGGCCCGCCTGAACGACGCCGTCGTCGCCGGTCCCGAGGACGTGTGGATCGCCGGCGGCCAGATCACCGGGACACGGCAGAATCCGCGCTGGCGCCCCCTCCCTCTCGCGCACTGGTCCCCGTCGGGCTGGGCCGAGGTCCCTGTTTCCTCGGCCTCGTCCGTGAAGAGATTGAGCGCGGCGGCCCCGGACGACCTGTGGGCGCTCACCCGCGATGATCTGGGGGAGGTCTCCGCGATCGAACACTGGGACGGCCGCCGCTGGAGAGCCGTGCCCGCACCGCCGTCGCTCAGCGGTGCGAAGGCCTCGTTCCGCGACGTCGCGGCGGTGTCGGCACGAGAGGTCTGGGTCGCGGGCACGATCATGCGGCCGGGCCGCCGCCAGGCCGCACTGCTGATGCGCTGGGACGGCAGCCGATGGGACCTGCCCGGCGGCGTCCCGGAGGAGGCGATCTCGTTCGGATCCGTGGCGCCGGACGGCCATGGCGGGGTATGGCTGGGCGCTTCCAACTACGCCTACGACGAGCATCGCATTCTGCTCCACTTCGACGGCCGGTCCTGGACCCGCGAGAAGGCGCCCAAAGCCAACAACGCACCCGAGGTGTTCGACATGGCCAAGGTCCCCGGGGGAGACCAGGTGTTCGCGGTCGGTGGCAGTCCCTCCCACGACGAGGACAGCAGGGGATGGGTCTGGACGAGGCGCTAGCGTCGGCTGAGGAGATGCTCGTCCGGCCCCGGCCACCGGCTCGGCGGACCCGGGCGGGTCACGGAAGGCCGCCGTTTCGCTTCGGGTGCGCGGCGACCAGGGGGGTGTCCACGCCGATCTCGCCGGTCGGCAGCGCGCCGCCGGGGTCGCCGAGGGGCCGGTCACGGCCGGGCAGCACCTCAAGGAAGAAGGCGCGGGAGTCCTCAAGGTGGGCGTTCAGCGTCTCGTCCCCTCGGGCGCGCCGGTCCACGACGATCGCGGAGACGGGGCACTCGACCTCGCACGCGCCGCAGTCGATGCACGCGCTCGCGTTGATGTAGCTCTTGCGTTCGCCGACGTGGATGCAGTCGACAGGGCAGACGTCGACGCAGGAACGGTCGAGGACGTCGATGCAGCCGGGTCCGATCACATAGGTCACGGTGGTGTCCTTTCGGGGGTCAGGGGCCGTCGGTGGAGTGGCCGGGGAACAGGGACAGGCCGGGGTCGAGGTCGACGGCCACGTGGTTCACGGCGGTGGCGGCCTCGCCGAAGCCGACGGACATCAGCCGCACCTTGCCCTCGTAACCGGCCAGGTCGCCCGCGGCGTACACCCTGGGCAGGTTGGTCCGCATCGACCGGTCGACGGCGACCGTGTGCCCCCGCAGGGTGAGCCCCCAGTCCCGCAGCGGGCCCAGGTCGCTGACGAAGCCGAGCGCGGCGATCACGTGGTCGGCCGCGACGACCGTCTCCTCGCCGGAGCGGGCCCGCAGCCGTACCTTCGCCAGGCGGCCCGCGACGAGGTCCCCTTCGAGCGCGGTCACGCGTGTCTCGGTGTGGACGCGCGCCCGCCCGGCCCTGACGCGGTCGAGGGTCGCCGCGTGCCCGCGGAAGACGGCCCCCCGGTGCACGAGGGTCACCGAACGCGCGATCGGGCCGAGCGTGTCCGCCCAGTCCAGGGCGCTGTCGCCGCCGCCGACGACCACCACGTCCCGGCCGGTGTGCGCCCGGGGGTCGGTCACGAAGTACGACAGGCCCGTGCCGAGCCACTTCTGGCCGCACTCCAGCGGGCGCGGGGTCGGTGTGCCGATCCCGGAGGTCAGCACGACGGCGCGGGCGTTGACGACCGTGCCGTCGTCCAGCGTCACGACCGGCTCGCCGTCGCGGTGTTCGAGCCGTACGGCCCGCCTGCCCATGAGGCGGGTCGCGCCGAAGGCCGAGGCCTGCTCCACCAGGGCGGCGACGAAGTCCCTGCCCCTGACCGCGGGGAGGGCGGCGACGTCGCGGATCTCCTTCTCCGGATACAGGGCCGTCACCTGGCCGCCCGCCTGCGGCAGGGCGTCGACGACGACGGTGGACAGGCCGCGGAACCCGGCGCAGTAGGCGCCGTACAGTCCCGCAGGTCCCGCGCCGACGACGAGGACGTCGGCCGAGACGGGTGTGGGGGTGCTCACCACGGGCTCCCTGGGGGTCGGTGCGTTCTCGCAGCAGAACGTAGGCCGGGCACCCCGGTCAGGTCCCGCGGCGGGGACCGCTCACCGGACCGCCGTGTGCTTCGCCGCGCGGTCCGCTGGGTGAACCGGGTTCCTTCCCCGGGCCCCGGGCCGGATGGTCTGCTCCCGGCACCGGCGTGAGGCGACTGGAGCAGACATGACCGAAACCGTTGATCCGACCGTGAATCCGACCATGAGTCCGGCGAGGGGGCACCGCGCGGGCAGGCTGCCGGGCCGTCAGGACTGGTCGAGCTGGCCGCACTACCAGGCCGCGGCGGCGGGCTTCCGCGGCTACTGGTACCCGGTCTGCTTCTCCTCGCAGGTCGGTGAGAAGCCGCGCCCCGTCACCCTGCTCGGCGAGCGCCTGTTCGTCATCCGCGACCGGGGCAGGGTGTACGGCATGCGGGACCGGTGCCCCCACCGGGGGGTTCCGCTGAGCCACGGCGACAAGCAGTTCCCCGGGACGATCTCCTGCGTCTACCACGGATGGACCTTCGACCTGGAGACGGGCGTCCTGAAGGCCGCGATCACCGACGGCCCGGGGTCGCCGATCTGCGGCAAGGTCACCCAGCCGACCTACGACGTCGAGGAGCGCCTGGGCCTGGTCTGGGTGTACGTCGGCGACGGCGAGAGGCCGCACCCGATCGACGAGCAGCTGCCGGAGGAACTGGTCGGCAACCCGGCGGTCGTGGGCCAGCGGATCCAGGCGCGCGCGGGCAACTGGCGGTTCGCCTGCGAGAACGGCTACGACGAGGGGCACGCCAAGTATCTCCACCGCACCGCGCTGTGGCGGCTGTTCAAACCGATGCCGGTCTGGAACACCACGAGCATCGTCAGGCGCGGACGCTGGATCTACCGGGTGCAGCGGGAGCAGTTCTGGGAGGCGGACTTCCCCGGGCTCGGCAGGTGGTCGGGGACGGCGTGGTACAAGGCCCGCCCCCCGAGGACGGTCCAGAACATCGGCAACACCGCCTCGCACCGCCGGGTCAACCCGACGATCGCGGCCCAGGAGTTCCCCGGGTTCGCCTCGGTCGGCATGCCGGGCGTCCTGCGGATCGTCTACCCGACCTTCATCCACTACGAGTTCTACGTGCCGGTCGACGCGGAGAACCACCTGTACGTCGGCATGCTGGCCGACTTCAGCAGGGGTGTCCGGGCGCTGCCGTTCTACGCCAAGTATCTCGGCGCGGTGCGCTGGCTCTTCCACGGCCAGTTCTCCGGCCAGGACAAGTGGATGGTCGAGGTCACCGACGCGCCGCCGGAGAAGCTCTACCGCCCCGACGACTCCCTCCTGCGGTGGCGCAAACTCGCCGAGGACACCACCGAGGAACGCCTCGAACGGCTGCGCGCAGGGAACACGGACTGAGGGCCGGATATGTCCGGCATCGTGCTCGGGGTCGGGGCGTCCCACTCGACCCTGATGAACACGCACTGGGACCGGGTCGTGCACACCGACCGGGCGGAGGCCTTCCGCGACGCGCTGGAGACCGCCAGGCGCCGGGTGGCGCTGGCGCGCCCCGACGTGGTGGTGATCGTCGGGTCGAACCACTTCCGCGGCCTCTGGCTGGACCTGGTCCCGGCCTTCACCGTGGGCGTCGGCGAGGTCGTCGCCACGGGGGAGGCGGGCACCCCCAAGGGGCCCCAGCGGACCGACCCCGCCTTCGCGCGGGCGCTGGCGGCCGACCTGGTCGAGGCGGGCACCGAGGTGGCGATCTCGGCCCGGCTGCAGATCGACCACGGGCAGTCGCACGCGATCCAGTACCTGCTCGGCGACCTGGAGGTGCCGGTCGTCCCGCTGGTCGTCAACGTCTTCGCCCGGCCGCTGCCCACACTGGCGCGCTGCGTCCGGCTTGGGGAGAACCTCGCCGGGGCCGTGGGACGGATCACGGGGGACCGGCGCGTGGTGGTGGTCGCCTCGGGCGGGCTGTCCCACCGGCTGCCGTGGCCGAGCGACTGGGCGGACCCCCAGGACGACGACGAGGCCTTCCTGGTGGACGCCTGGACCAACGGGCGGGGCGAGTGGGAACGCTACGACAGACGGCGCAGGGAGATCATCGTGGCCGCCCGCCCGACGATCTTCCCCGAGTTCGACCGGGCCTTCCTCGACGACCTCGCGGGCGGCCGTCTGCGCCGTTACGCCTCCCTGACGACCGCCGAGGTGGAGGAGGCGGCGGGCAACGGCGGCCAGGAGCTGCGGACCTGGCTGGTGATGGCCGCCGCGCTCGGTTTCGTGCCGGGCACGCCGCTGGTCTACGCGCCCATGCCCGAGTGGCTCACCGGGATGGGCGTGGCAGTACTCGACCCCGCGGGAGGTCACCGATGACCGGCACGCCCTCACCGGCGGCGGGCGTCCCGCCCGAGAGCCGCTTCGCCGACGCGGACGGCGTCAGGTACCACTTCCACGAGCTGGGGGAGGGGCCGGACACGATCTTCCTGCACGGCGGTGGCCCCGGGTGCACCGGCTGGAGCGACTTCGGGCCCGTCGCGCCGTACTTCTCGGCCGGCCGGAGGTGCCTGATCGTGGACATCCTCCAGTACGGCAAATCCGAAAAATGCCGAATCAGTGGGCCGATGTGGGACTTCCATGCCGCGAAGACCGTCGCGTTCATGGACGTCCTCGGCGTCGAGAGGGCCGACTTCGTCTGCAACTCCTGGGGCGGCACCATCGCGCTGTGCCTCGCGGCCCGATACCCCGACCGTGTCCGCTCCCTCGTGGTGACCGGCAGCATGCCCGTCTTCTACGGTCCTCTGGCGCCCCTGCCGGAGCGCGGGCACCGGGGCCGCGCCGCCCGCGACGTCTACTACGGCGGGCGGGGACCGACCCGGGAGAAGATGCGCGAGCTGATCACCCGGCTGGAGTGGTACGACGCCGCGCGCCTGCCCGAGGAGACCGTGGACATGCGCTGGCGGCAGAGCCTCGACCCCGGGGAGCGCGAACTCGCCGCGATGACGGACTCGCCCCGGGGCGACTGGCAGGACCTCACCGCCGAGCTCGGGCTGGTCGAGGCGCCGGCGCTGTTCATCTGGGGACGTGAGGACGCCTTCCTCACCCCCGACTACCCGCTCATGCTGTCGCGGATGCTCAGGCGCGGAAACCTGCACGTCATGGACCACGTCTCGCACCACCTGCAGGAGGAACGGCCCGCCGCCTACCACGCGGTCGTCGAGGGCTTCCTGCGCTCCGTCGACCACCCCTGAACGACCATGGAGGAGAACCCCATGACCACCACCATCTGGACCGAACTGACCGGTCTCGACTTCCGGGTCACCACCGTCGACGCCGGGGGCGTCCCCACCCGCTCCCTGCAGGCGGGGACCGGTGAGCCGGTGATCTTCCTGCACGGAACCAGCGGCCACCTGGAGGCCTTCGCCCGCAATCTCGGCGCCCACGCCGACCGCTACGCCTGTCACGCGATCGACATGCTCGGCCACGGATACACCGGCATGCCGGACTACCCCTACGAGATCCCCCGCTACCGCGACCACCTGCTCGCCTACATGGACGCGGCCGGGATCGCGAGCGCCCACATCGTCGGAGAGTCCCTCGGCGGCTGGGTCGGGGCACGCACCGCGATCGACGCGCCCGGGAGGGTGGCCTCCCTGCAACTGCTCTGCGCCGGGGGCACCGTGGCCAACCCGAAGGTCATGGAGCGCATCCGCACCTCGACCAGGCAGGCGGTCACCGGCGACGACATCGACCTGACCAGGCGGCGGCTGCGGCTGCTGATGGCCGACGCGAAGGACGCGACCGAGGAACTGGTCGCGGTCAGGCACGCCGTCTACCACCGGCCGGGCTTCGCCGCCAACATCGGCAACCTGCTGTGCCTGCAGGACATGGAGACCCGGCTGCGGAACATCCTGCGCCCGGAGGACCTCGCCAGGCTCGACGTGCCGACCCTGATCGTGTGGGGCCGTGACAACCCCTTCGGCGAGGTGCCGGAAGCGGCCGCCATGCACAGGGCCATCGCGGGCTCGGAGCTGGTGCTGTTCGACGAGTGCGGCCACTGGCCCCAGCACGAGCAGGCCGTGCGCTACAACGGGCTGAGCCTGGCCTTCCTCGCCGGGCACCCGATCTCCGCGTAGGCGTCAGCCCGTCGCCTGGAGCGTCCTGGAGACACCGAGCGCCGCGGTGCGCAGCGCGGCCGTGAACCGGCCGTGGTTCATCCTGAAGGTGGGCGCCGTGATCGACAACGCGCCCGCGAGCGCGCCGGTGTCCCCGAAGACGGGCACGGCCAGGCTCGTGTAACCGAGCCTGGTCTCCTCGGCCTCGACCGCGAGGTGCTCCGCCCTGACCCTGGCGATCTGGGCCTGGAGCAGCCCCGGCTGGGTGATCGTCCGGTGCGTCATGGGGGTGAGGCCGCGCCGTACGACCTCGTGGAAGAGGGCCGGAGGGGAGAAGGCGAGGATCACCTTCCCGGTCGCGGTGCAGAACAGGGGGAGCCGCCCGGCGACCCGGGACTGCTTGCGCAGGCCCCGGTGCACCATGAGCTTCTCGACGTACAGCACGTCGAGGCCGTCGTGGATGGCGAAGTGGACGGTCTCGTGCGTGGCGAGCAGCAGATCCTCCATGTACGGCAGGGCCGCCTCACGCAGGATCCGCTGCCTGGGCACCCGCTGGCCGATCTCGAAGAGCCGCAGCCCCAGGCGGTAGTGGCTGCCCGCCCGTTCGAGCACCCCCCAGCCGAGCAACTCCTGGGCGAGCCGGTGCACACTCGCCTTGGCCACTCCGGTGCGCCTGACCAGCTCGGACAGGGACAGGGCGTCGTCCTCGGCCGTGAAGGCCTCGATGATCAGACGGGCCTTGCCCAGGACGGAGTTCATCGCCTCGGCGTTGCCCGGCGTCGATCCGGCGCGGGCGAACGGGAGCACCGTCATCGCAGGGACCTCCCAGGCGGTTCGGAGACCTGTGAGGAGTAGTTTGGTGCGTTCCATTCGAAATAGCTACCCTCTGTGACCGATTTGGTCATATGCCCACCTCCGTGCGGGACCTGGTGACCGTGTTGACGGCGACGCGGACCAGCAGCCGGGTGAGCCGCTCCATCTCCCTGACGTCGGCGGTGTTCATCCCCAGGGAGAAGTCGAGCCCGGCGATCTTGGGCATGCCGATCCGCACGGTCGGCACCCCCCGGCCCCGCAGGATGTTGGCGTCGGTGGCGCCGCTGTTGCCGAGGGCCACCTCGTGCGGACGCCCCTCGGTGGCCTCCCAGGCGGCGACGGCCTCACGGGCCACCCAGCCCCCGGGGTCGGAGGCGGTGCCGGGTACGGCGAGCACCATCTCGAACGTCACCGGGACGTCGGGCAGTTCGGCGCGGATCTCCTCGATCGCGGCGCCGAACTCCCGCTTGGCCTCCATGGGGGTCGTGCGCGGGCTCAGCCGCAGGTCGACGAGCAACCGGCACGCGGCCGGGGTCACCGCGGCCCGGTACGGCCAGCCCCCCTCGATCGCGGCGACGACGCCCTGCGGGGCGACCGTCCCCTCGGTGTGCCGCTCGGCGTACCCGGCGAACCACCGCTCAAGCCGTACGGCCACCTCGCCCGCCCTGGCGACCGCGTTCTCGTACGGCAGGCGGTGCCGTGAGCCGGCGTAGGTGTGGACGCCGTGGACGACGACCTCGAACCAGGCCAGCCCGACCTCCTCCCAGGAGACCGTCCACCCCGGCTTGGCGATCACCGCGAAGTCCGCCCAGATCCCCTGTTCGAGCAGGTAGGAGCAGCCGACCCCCTGACCGACATTGCGCCGTCCGGCGCCGGGCGCGGCGTTGGCGGGCATGCCGCCCGACCCGAAGGCGACCAGCAGGTCCCCGGCCAGCGGCAGCCCGGCCCGGTGGACGGCCTCGGCGACCATCAGCACGCAGGCGGCGTGCCCCTTCGGGTTGCCCGCGCCGAGCCCGGTCACCAGGTCACCCTCGACGCGGGCGGCGGGACGCATGTCGGGGCGCAGAGCGGGGCCGATCCACGGGACGTCCTCGTCCTCGCGGCCGGTGGTCAGCGTGTCGATCGGTGCGTACAGCATGAGGTCGGGGCCGCCGCCGTCGCCGGGCAACCGGCCCCACGCGTTGGCCTGCCGGTCGTCGAGCGGCTGGACGGCCGCCGTGACACCGGCGGCCGTCAGGGTGGCGGCGATGTGCTCGGCCAGGGGACGCTCGCCGCCGGTGGGGCTGGGGACGTCCACCAGGCCGCGCAACAGCTCCCGCAGCCGGTCGCCCGTGACGTGCCGCCAGGCCGCGGCGACCAGGTCGCGCCGGTCCCCGTCGAGCCCGTCGAGCCCGTCGGGCGCGTTCACCGGTTGATCCGGCGGACCTGGGTGTTGACCCGCCTGGCGAGCAGGCGCCACAGCGGCGGCAGCGCCGCGACGACGGCCGCGCAGACCAGCAGGACCAGCAGGGGACGTGGCATGGGGATCTCCTTGACTCGTCCCGCGTGGGACCCCCGGCGCGTGGCCGGGGGTCCCACTCGGGAGCCGTTTCCGCCCTGCCGAGATGATCCGCCGGCCGGAGGGGAGCCGCCCATGGAAACGTCCCGCTCAGCGGGACGCCCACACGGAATCGGCGTACGGCGACGCCACGGTGAAGATCTCCATCCCATAAGTGGTCGTCACACGGTGAGCCGTTCGAGGAGGGTGTGGGCGAAGGACGCCGCGGCCCTCTCGTCGTCGCGGTCGCCGGGCGGCGTCATGTGCCCGAGGAAGGCGTATTGGAAGCAGGCCCCGAGCAGCAGCCCGGCGGCGGCGGTCACGTCGGTCTCCGGCTGCAGCCGTCCGAGGTCCCGTTCGGCGCTCAGGTAGGCCGCGACGGCCTCGTTGACCTTGTGCGGACCGGCGCCGTGGACACGTAGCTCCTCCCGGTGCGCGGCGAGGGTCGCCGGATCGGCGAACACCGAGGCGAGCATCGGGAAGCCCTCGCCGTAGAAGGCGATCGCGGCCTGGGCCAGCGCGGTGAGGTTGCCCAGGAGCGTGCCCGTGCCCGCCCCGCCGTTCAGCGCCTGCGCCAGCCGGGTGAAGCCGGGGGAGCGTTCCCGCATCACCGCCACGAGCAGGTCGGCCTTGCCCGCGAAGTGCTTGTAGAGAGTCGCCTCGGTGAACCCGGCGGCCTGCGCGATCTGACGGGTGGTCACGTTGGCGAGGCCCCTTTCGGCCATCACCGCCGCCGCCGCGTCGAGGATCACGTCCCTGGTGCCCATCTCGGTCCCTTTCTGGCTGGGCGTCGCTTGACGAGGTTAGTGATCGCTCACTAACCTCCAAGGGCTAGCGAACGTTTACTAACCACATGGAGTTTAGATGAAGCTGACCGTGTTCGGAGCGACCGGCGGTACCGGGCGGCACGTGGTCGAGCAGGCCCTCGCCGCGGGCCACCACGTCACCGCCGTCGTGCGCGACCCGGCCCGGCTGACGTCCACCGGCCACCCGAGGCTTGAGCCGGTCGTCGCCGACGTCATGGACACCGCGGCCCCGGAGGCCGTCGTCGCCGCCGTGACCGGCGGGGACGCCGTGATCTCGGCCCTCGGGCCCCGGCCGGGAGGCGGCGGATCGGTGTGCGCGGACGGCGCCCGCGCGATCATCGCCGCGATGCGCGCCGCGGGGACCCGCCGCCTTGTCGTCGTCACGGCCAGCGGCCACATCGTCGACAGTGGAGACGGACCGGTCAGCCGCCTGCTGGTCAAGCCGATGCTGCAGCGCCTCCTGCGTGAGGGGTTCGCCGACTTCGTCCGCACCGACGACGCCGTCCGCGCCAGTGGCCTGGACTGGACCATCATGCGTCCGCCCCGGCTCACCGACGGCAGGCGCAAGCCGTACCGCACCGCCGTCGACGTCAACGTCAGAGGGGGCATCCTCATCTCCCGCGCGGACCTCGCCGACGCCATCCTCGCCACGCTGGCCGCCCCCGAGACCGTCGGCCACACCGTCTCACTGGGCTACTGAGGCACGGAGCCCCTCACGGCGCGTCCCCCTCGGTGATCAGCGTCACCTGGGGGACGCCCGTCCTCGGATGCGCGCCGACCTCGGCGTCCACCCGGTAGACGTCCCGCAGCAGCTCAGGCGTCAGCACCTCGCGCGGGGTCCCGAGCGCCACGACCGCGCCGCCGTCCATGACGCACAGGCGGTCGCAGAACGCGGCGGCCAGGTTGAGGTCGTGCAGTGCGATCACCGCGGTGATCCCGAGTCCGCGCACCAGACGCAGCGCGTCGAGCTGGTGGCGCAGGTCGAGGTGGTTGGTCGGCTCGTCCAGCACCATCACCTCCGGCCGCTGCGCCAGCGCTCGGGCGATCAGCACCCGCTGCCTCTCCCCGCCGGAGAGCCGGTCGAAGGGCGCGTGGGCCAGATCGGCCACGTCCAGCCGTTCCAGCGCCTCGGCGATGATCGCCCGGTCGGCGGGGGAGTCGCCGTCGAAGGCCCGTTTGTGCGGGGTACGTCCCATGGACACCACGTCGTGGACGCTCAGCCCGAAGTCGCCGCCGCCGTCCTGAAGCACCGCGGCCAGCCGGCGGGCCAGCCATCTGCCCGGCGTCCGCCACACGTCGTGCCCGTCGAGGAGCACCTGCCCGGCGGTGGGGCGCAGCACCCGGTAGAGGGTCCTCAGCAGGGTCGACTTGCCCGCGCCGTTGGGCCCGGCCAGGCCGAGCACCTCACCGGGGGCCACCTCGAACGTCACCGCGCGCACCAGGTCCCTGCCGCCGATCCGCACCGAGACCTCCCGTACGGCCAGAGCGCCCATCAGGTCCTCCTGCGCATCAGCCACAGGAAGAACGGCCCGCCGACCAGCGCCGTGATGATCCCCACCGGTATCTCCTCGGGGGTGATCAGCGTCCTGGCGACCAGGTCGGCCGTGATGAGGAACGCCGCCCCGAGCAGCGCCGTGGCCGGAAGCGCCCGCCGGTGGTCGGCACCGACGAGCAGCCGCACCACATGGGGCATGATCAGCCCGACGAACCCGATGGCCCCGCTGACCGCGACGACGGTGCCGATCACCATCGCCACCAGCACGAACAGCGCCGTCCTGAAGCGGTGCACGTCCAGCCCCAGGGAGGCGGCTGCCTCCTCCCCGGCCAGCAGCAGGTTCAGCGGGCGCGAGACGCCCAGCAGGACGACGGTGCCCGCCGTCACGGCCGCCGCGGGCACCCACACCGTCGTCCACGTCGTCCCGGCGACGCCGCCGAGCATCCAGCGGACGGCCGACTGGGCCCGGTGCGGGTCGTCGGAGGTCACCACCAGGAAGCTGGCCGCCGCCGAGAGCACCTCGGCCGTCGCCACCCCGGCCAGCACCAGCCGTACCGTGGTCATCCGCCCGCCGGACCGGGCCAGGAAATAGACCGTGACCAGCGCCGCCAGCGCCCCCGCGAACGCGGCGACCGGCAGTGAGAACGGTCCGAGGAAGGTCAGGCCGAACACCGTCACGCTCACCGCGCCCACACTGGCGCCGGAGGAGACGCCAAGCAGCATCGGATCGGCCAGCGGGTTGCGCACCAGCGCCTGCAACGCCATCCCGCAGACCGAGAGACCGGCGCCGATGACCCCGCCCAGGATCACCCGCGGCAGCCGTACGTCCATGACGACGGTCTCCCTGACCGGGGACCAGACCGGTTCGGCCAGCGCGGGGTGGAGGCGGTGCAGCAGGATGCCCCACACCTGCTCGGCGGGCAGGCTGATCGAACCGGCCGCGACCCCCGCCGTGACCGCCCCGCCGAGCAGCAGCGCGCACAGCGCGAGCGTCAGCGGGTACGGCAGGCCGGGGCGCCGGGTGACGGGCGTCGTCCGGGAGAGCCCGGTCAGGCCGCTCACTCGAACCGGTCGGGGTGGATCTGCCGGGCCAGCGACTCAACCGCCGACGGCGCCCGGACCCCGAGCACGACCGACGACAGCGGCAGCACCGCGAACCGCCTGTGCCTGATCGCCGGAACGTCGGCGAGCGCCGGGTTCGACAGCAGGAACCTCTTCTTGTCCTCGACCTTCTCCTCGCCGTAGTCGTAGACGACGATCCAGTCGGGCGCGCGCTCGGCGACCTGCTCGAACGACACGTCGGCCCACGTCTTGTCCACGTCGGTGAAGACGTTCCGCGCGCCCGCCAGCGTGATGATCTCGTCGCCGACGCCCTTGCCCCCGGCGGTGAAGGCGGTCTTGTCGCCGCTGTCGTAGACGAACAACCTGACCGGCTCGACGTCGGCGAGCCTCTCCCTCACCCGCGCCAGGGGCTCGTGCAGCCGGGTGATGAGCGCCTCGGCCCGTTCGCGCACGCCGAAGATCGTGGCGACGTTGCGGATCTCCCGGTCCATCAGGTCCATGTCCACCGGGCCGGACGGGCACTGCTCGACGTTGAGGTAGGTGTCGATCCCGGCCTTGCCCAGCGCGTCGCGGCCGCGGCCCTCCTTCTCGTCGAAGGCGCTGGAGAAACCGCCGTAGACGAAGTCGGGCTCCTCGGCCAGCAGCGCCTCGTAGGAGGGGTACTGCCTGGAGAGCACCTTCACCCCGTCGTAGGCGGCCTGGTACTCGGGCAGGACCTTGTCGTCGAGATATCCGGTGCCGACCATCGACCCCTGCAGTCCCAGCGCCAGCATCACCTCGGTCGCGTGCTGGTTGAGCGAGACCGCCCGCCGCGGCGGGCGGTCGTAGGTCGTCCTGACGCCGCAGTCATCGAGGGTGACCGGGAAGCCCGCGACGGCCCCGGCAGGGGCTTCAGCCGGGGCTCCGGAGGAGGCGCTGCAACCGGCCAGGAGCATGGCACAGGACAGGGCGAGCAACAGGGACAGGGGACGTCTGACCGTCACGGACGGTTCCTCTCACGGGATCTGCACCATGGGACGGCCCTGCCGGAAGGTCACGGAACCGGCCAGGAGGTCGTCTCCGGGCACACGTCGGCGCGGAGGGCTCGTGCGGTCGTCGCCACGCGAGGTCATCCATCGGCCGACCCGCTCCTCTCCGGGGAGATCCGCCCCAGTTCGTCGAGGAGGCGACCGCGTGAGTCTCCTGGCTCTCGGGTCGATGCTCGCCCCCGTCTTCCCACCCCGCAGGGGGCGGTGACCTCGTGGGGGTCCGCTCGCCGATCACAGTGGCGGGACCGCGCCGGATTCGCACCGGCTTCCTCGTCCGCGCTCGCCTTCGCCGGTCATCATTGCACGAAGCCGTTGATGCGCTGAAGATGGCTTCCGGTTCCGGCGGCTGTACGATGCCTTGTTGCAACAAATTTGCAATTGCAAAGACTGGCGGCATTCGGGAGGGCAAGTGCGGACGGCGGAGGTCAAACGGCGGTTCCTTGAGCACTTCGCGGCGGCGGGGCACACCGTGGCCGCCAGCGCGCCGCTGCCCGCCGACGACCCGACGCTGCTGTTCGTCAACGCGGGCATGGTGCCGTTCAAGCCCTATCTCCTCGGGCAGCGGACACCGCCGTCCCCCCGGGCGGCCAGCGTGCAGAAGTGCATCCGCACCCTCGACATCGACGAGGTCGGCAAGACCACCAGGCACGGCACGTTCTTCCAGATGAGCGGCAACTTCTCCTTCGGCGACTACTTCAAGGAGGAGGCGATCAGGCTCGCCTGGGACCTGACGGTCAAGCCTCGGGCCGAGGGAGGCTACGGCCTCGACCCCGACCGGATCTGGGCCACCGTCTACCTGGACGACGACGAGGCCCACGCCCTGTGGCGGGACGTGATCGGCCTGCCGGAGGCCCGCATCGTACGGCGCGGCAAGGCCGACAACTTCTGGTCCATGGGCGTCCCCGGGCCGTGCGGGCCCTGCTCCGAGCTCTACTACGACCGTGGCCCGGCCTATGGGCGAGAGGGCGGGCCCGAGGTCGACGAGGACCGTTACCTCGAATTCTGGAACCTCGTTTTTATGCAATACGAGCGGGGCGAGGGCGTCGGCAAGGAGGACTACCCGATCCTCGGCGAGCTGCCCTCCCGCAACATCGACACCGGCATGGGCCTGGAACGCATGGCGGCGCTGCTCCAGGGCGTCGACAACCTCTACGAGACCGACGAGACCCGGCCCGTCCTGGACGCCGCCGCGGCGCTGACCGGAACCAGGTACGGCGTGCGCTCCGGGCCGTCCGCGGCCGAGAGCCACCCCGACGACGTCCGGCTCCGGGTCGTCGCCGACCACGTCCGCACCGCGCTCATGCTGATCGGCGACGGCGTCACCCCCTCCAACGAGGGACGTGGCTACGTGCTGCGCCGGATCCTGCGCCGGGCGATCCGCGCCGTCCGGCTGCTCGGCTACGAGGACCCGGTCCTGCCCGAACTGCTGCCGGTGGCCCGCGACTGCATGGCGCCCTCCTACCCGGAGCTGGCCGCCGACTTCGACCGGATCTCGGCCTACGCCTACGGCGAGGAGGAGACCTTCCGCTCGACGCTGCGCCAGGGCAGCGCGCTGCTCGACCGGGCCATCATCCGGACCGGGGAACGGCTGCCTGCGGCCACGGCCTTCAAGCTGCACGACACCTACGGCTTCCCGATCGACCTGACCGTCGAGATCGCCGCCGAACACGGCCTCGACGTGGACGTCACCGGGTTCAGGGAGCTGATGGCCGAGCAGCGGCGCCGCGCCCGTGAGGACACCCGCGCCAGGAAGACCGGCCACGCCGACACCGGACTGCACCGCGCCCTCCTCGACGAGCACGGCCCCACCGACTGGCGGGCGTACACGACGCTGACCACCGACTCGACGGTCCTGGCCGTGCTCCGCGACGGGGCGCCCGTGGCCACGGTCGTCGCGGGCCAGATCGTCGGCGTCGTCCTCGACCGCACCCCGTTCTACGCCGAGTCCGGCGGCCAGGAGAGCGACGCGGGAACCCTGCACGGCCCGAGCCTGTCCGCCGAGGTGCTGGACGTGCAACGCCCCGTCCCCGGGCTGGTCGTGCACCAGGTGCGCGTCCTGGACGGGGAACTGGCGCCGGGACAGCCCGTACGCGCCCAGGTCGACCCCGAGTGGCGCGCGGGCGCCCGCCAGGCCCACTCGGCGACCCACGTCGTGCACGCCGCGCTGCGCGCCACGCTCGGCCCGGCCGCCCTGCAGTCCGGCTCCTACAACCGGCCCGGCCACCTGCGCCTGGACTTCTCCTGGCGCGGTGCCCTGCCCGCCGGAGCCCGCGGGGAGATCGAGGACGCCGCCAACGTCGCGATCCGCGGGGACCTGCCGGTCGAGGTGCGCCACATGCCCCTTCGGGAGGCCCGTGAGATCGGGGCGCTGGCGCTGTTCGGCGAGACCTACGACGAGACCGTCCGGGTCGTCGAGATCGGCGGCGCCTGGTCACGGGAGCTGTGCGGCGGCACCCACGTCGACCGCTCCTCCCAGATCGGCGGCGTCGCCGTCACCGCCGAGTCGTCGGTCGGCTCGGGGCAGCGCCGCATCGAGGCCGTCACCGGCATCGAGTCCTTCCGCTACCTCGCCCGCGAGCGCGACCTCGTCTCCCGGATCGCCGAGCAGTTCAACGCCCCCCGCGCGGAGGTCGCCGACCGGGTCGCCGCCCTCGCCGAACGCCTCAGGGAGAGCGAACGTGAGACGGCCAGGCTCCGCGACCGGCTCCTGACCGTCGAGGCCGGTCAGGTCGCCGCGACCGCGACCGTCCACGGCGACGTCCTGCTGGCCACCGGCACCACGGAGACCGACGCCCGCCTCCTGGCGGAGCGCGTCGGCACGGCGCTGCCCGAGGACCGGCCGGGCGTCGCCGCGGTGCTGTCAGGAACGGCCCTCGTGGTCACCGTGAACGCCGCGGGCCGTACCCGGGGACTGGCCGCCGCTGACCTGGTCAGAGCGCTGCCCGAGGGCCGGGGCGGCGGCAACGCCGAGACGGCCCAGGGCCGCAGGCCCGCCGACCCGGACAAGGCCCTGGCCGCCCTCGCAGCCCTCCTCACGGACCGGACGCCGGCGTGACCGGACCGCCCCGGCTCACCCGGCGCGTTCGTAGACGCTGACGTGCCGCCGGCTCGTGGCCGCGTACGGGGCTCGCGTTCCCTCGGACGCCACCGTCCTGGCGGCGCTGCTGGGCGTGCCCGGGGCCACGCTGCTCGGCCTGCTTGAGGAGCCGTCGTCGACGGTCGAACTCGCCCGCCGTCTGAGGGCGACCCCGAGCGCCGTCTCCCAGCACCTGCGCGTGCTGTACGGCACCGGCCTGGTCACCCGGGTCCGTGACGGGCGGCACGTCCTGTACCGCAGAAGCCCCCTCGGCGACCGGCTGGTGGCCACTCCCGCCTCCTGAGCGGCCGGATGAGGGCGTTCAGCAGGCCGCCCGGCCGTCGCGCGGGCCGAAGGCGGTGACGGCCTCGGCGTCCGTCGTGACGGCGTGGATGTAGTGCTCGGCCCACGAGCGGCAGTCGTGGTAGCCCGACCTGCGCACCACGGACTCCACGGCGTCGTCGAGGTCGAACGGGGTGCGGCGGATCTGGACCTGGCCGTCGCGCAGCAGCAGCCAGTGACCGCCGGTGCGGCCGTAGGGCATGCCGATGCTTCCGGCGTTCACCACGAGACGCTCGTCCACGAGCCGCAGGTACGGCATGTGCGTGTGCCCGCACACCACGGTGCGCACGTCGCCGGGCAGGTCGGCGAAGACCTCCGCCCAGCGCTCAAGCCGGGTGTCGACCAGCACGACCTCGTTGTCGTCACGCGGGGTCCCGTGGCAGAAGACGACCTTGCCGAAGCCCTCGACCTCCATGGTGACCGGGTGGGGCAGGTCGGCTAGGAGCTTGACGTCCTCGTCGCGGAGCTGCCGCGCGGCCCACAGGTCGATCTCCCAGGCGTCCTCGACGCCCTCTCCCCGCGCGAACGCGACCAGGTCGCGGTCGGCGTTGCCGCGCACCAGGACCGCCCTGTCGCCCAGCTCGCGGAGCCGGTCGAGCACCTCGACGGGCTGGGGGCCCGCGGCGTGGTCGCCGGTGACGACGATCCTGTCGGCGGCCATCACCTCGGGTTCGGCGAGTACGGCCTCAAGCGCGGGCAACACCCCGTGAATATCGGACAGAACAGCGACACTTGCCACCATCGAATGTCCTTTCTGGCCGCGTCGGTTACGGGTCTCAGGTGCTTTTCTACACGGACGCCGCGGCCGGTCGCCAGCGGACCGGCCGACCGGCCGGAAAAAGCCCTGAACAACACAGGTGACGATGATTTATCGGTGAAATCATTCTGTTGTCACCAGACGATATTCGGACAGCGCGTTTTCCATGCGCTCCCTGACCTCTTTCGAATCCCTTCCCGCTATGTGCAGATAGCCGGTGCAGGCGTTCGAGGCGCGCGCCGGTTCGAGACGGTCGCCGACCGAGGCCGTGACCTCGCCGGAGATGACCCCGGGAAGGGAAAGAAGGTCTTCTACGGGAGAGATGTCCAGCACGCGGCCACGGCGGGCGGGAAGGAGAAGATCCCCGACCGACCTGTCGAGGGTGTACGCCAGTTTCGGACGCCGTCCCACATAGACGTCCGCGACGGCGGCCAGCATGTCGAACCCGTGGGAAAGGCCGTGGTTCTCCGGCAACCAGGCCCCGCTCAGCCGCGCCGCGATCTCACCCATGACGTGGGAACCGTCCGGCCGGAGAAAGAACTCCGCGTGGAGATAACCGTCGCGATAACCCAGCGCGTCGGAGATCCGCTGCGCCACCTTCCTCGGGTCGAGGGGCTTGGGCTCCGACGGCGCCAGGGTGATGTCGGCGTTCATCGCGCCCTCAAGCGTCTCCAGCATGGGGGCCGGGTTGACGGCGACGAAGGCGTCCTGGACCTCGCCGCGGTGCACGAGGGCGCACAGCTGGTGCTCGGTGCCCGCCACGTGCTCCTCGACGATCCACCGCCGCCGGGGCCGTACCGCCATGATCCGGGCGGCCGAGGTCATCTCGTGGGAGTGGAACCTCCAGACGTCCACGCTGGAGCCGGAGACGGCCGGTTTCACCACGACGGGCCATCCGTGCCGGTCGGCGAACGCCCGTACCTCCTGCGCCGAGGTGACGGCGCGCCAGCGCGCCGCGGGCAGCCCGGCGGCGGCGAACAACTCCTTCATCGCCACCTTGTCCGTGACCAGGCGGACCTGGTCCCGGGTCATGTGCGGCAGCCCGGCGAACGCGGCGAAGCGGTGCGTCAGCGGCTGGAGCGTCTCGTCGGGGTTGCAGAAGTGGGTGGGGACGGCCCCGAGCTCGGCGGCCCACTTCTTGTAACGGGTCACCTCCCCGGCCAGCGGCCGGTCCTCGTCGATCACGAAACAGGGCACGCCGTCCGGCACCGTACCCGCCGTGGCCCCTGTGCACAGCAGCACCGTGCCGATGTCCGGCCGCTCCAGCAGGTGACGGGTGAAACGCCGCCTGCGGCTCGTCACGAGCAGCAGCACGGGCCGCCCGGCGCGGGTGTGGGCCATTCCCGTCACCCCACCACGTGGCGGTGCTCGGTCAGGAGGCCGAGCAGCGCGCGCACCACGGCCGGTTCCCCGGCGATGTCGATCCGGGTGCGCCGCAGCGACCGGCCGCGTGTCACGGTGCCGCCGCCCGCGCGGACCAGGCCGTGTCCCGCCGCCGTGTCCCACCACGGGAGGGCGACCGCGATGTGGGCGTCGAGGGTCCTGGCCGCCACCCTCAGCAGGTCACAGGCCGCCGAACCGGTCCGCACCACCTGGTAGCGCCTGCCGACGAGCCGGAGGATGCTGTGGGCCTCCTTGAGTTCCTCGGTCCCGTACGGCAGCGCCACGGCGACCCGGACGTGCCGCTCCGCGGGGCCCGGCGACCGGGTGAAGCTGCCGTCGAGCGAACCGTCGAGCGTCGCCATCCACTGCCCGTCGGCGGGCCGGACGATGACGGAGGCCAGCCAGCGCTCGCCGGAGACCGCCGCGACGCTCACCGCGTAGTGGGGCGAGGCCCGCACGAAGTTGGCGGTGCCGTCGAGCGGATCGACGATCCAGGTGACCCCGGAACACCCGGCCTGGTAGCCGGACTCCTCGGCCAGGACCGCGTCGTCCGGCCTGGCCGTGCGCAGCAGGTCCATGATGACCGACTCCGACCTCAGATCCGCCTCGGTCAGCAGGTCCTGCTCGGTGCTCTTGCGCGTGACCCGGTAGGTCTCCCGCGCGGTGTCCTCGATCTCCGCCGCCGCGCGCCGGGCCACGACGAGAGCGAGCCTTTCGATGTCCAACTCGGTGTCCAACCCGGTGTCCGACTCGGTGTCCAACGCCGTCTCACTTCCGTTCCTGGCCGCGCAGCCGCCTCAGCGTCAGCTCGATCACCTCGTCGAGCCGGGCCTGGACCTGCGCCTCCGTCTCACCGCGTACGGTCACCGTCACGGCCGCCTGGTTCCACGCCGCGGGCCGCGGCATGACGTCGCCGACCTGGAAGCGCAGCTGGGTGTCGATGATCCAGTCCTCGGCCGGGGGAGTCAGGTCCGTGTCGAGCCGTCCTGCGGGGGCGTAGACCAGCGCGTAACCGGTCAGGTGCGGGGCCGGTTCAGGGGGCCGGGGAACCTCAAGCCCCAGCTGGGAGCGGATGACGACCTCGTCGAGGTTGACACCGGTCCGGGACAGGAAACCCGGGATGATGCCGCCGCCGCCCGCGCGGCCGCCGATCTCACAGAAACAGACCTCGTCCCCGGAGCCCCCGGAGCCCTGAGTGAGGAAGACCTCATGGTGGGTGACGCCGCTGAAGTCGGGGTAGCAGGCGAGGACCCGGCGGTTGAAGGCGAGCAGCAGGTCGAGGGTCGGGCCCGGCCCCACGGCCACGTCGCGGAACGCCTCCAGGCGGCGGTAGGACGTCGTCTCCTCCACGCTCCGCCCGGCCACCGCGGCGAGCGGCACCCCGTCATGGACGACGCTGTCGATGTGGAACAGCCGCCCGTCGACACGTTCCTCCACCTCGTACCGGGCCAGCTCCTCCTTGGAGGTCGTGGCGGCGAACCGGCGGACGTCCTCGGCGTCGTCGAGGAAGACGATGCCAGCGGAGCTCTCACCGCGCCGTGGCTTGGCCACCAGGGCGCCGTGCCTGCGCAGCAGTTCCAGGGCGTTCGCCTCGGTGAAGGGGGCGAAGTCGGGGACGCGCACGCCGCGCTCCCGAAGCCGCTCCTTCATGATCACCTTGTCCCGGTACCCCAGGACCTGGTGTTCCGTCGGGCCGGGCACGCCCAGCCGGTCCCGCATCCTGGCGGCGGTCAGCAGCAGGCCCTCGCTGATGGCGACGATCCGCTGGGTCGGGCGCTCCGAGACGCCGTCCAGGAAGTGCGCGGCGGCCTCAAGGAGGGTCTCGTCACCGCGCGGGACGCCGACGACGCCCGCGAGTTCGTCACCGCGGGCCTGGTCCAGCTTGCGGATGTCGGTGACGAGCCGGACGCGGTTGCGGGAGGCGGGCAGGAAGGCACGGCCGTCGGTGTCCCGGTAGTACCGGTAACCGATGTGGTCGAGGACGAGGGTCCGTACCGGCTCATCGCTCATCGTCGGCTGTACTCCGCGTATCGGGCGGCGAGTTCCGCCGCGGCCTGCCCGGCGTCGTCGAGCGCGAGCTGCTTGCAGTGGTATCCGAGCTCCGCCCGCATGATCTCCGTCGACTCCTCGGTGAACTCCACCAGGCCGTCGGCCCCTATCCGGGCGATTCCGTCGTGACGCTGGCCGTCGAGGTTGATCTCCACGGCCTCCTTCTCCGACAGCCGGGGCGGCAGGTCGAGCTCCGTGCCGTCCGGGGTGATCCTGACCGGGTAGCCGCCGGGCAGGCCGGCCCAGCCGGGGGCGTGCACCTCGGCGCCGGTGCCGGTGGCCAGGGGTTCCAGCACGCTCAGGGCCGACGCCGCGGTCATGACCTGCCCCTCCCGGCCGCCGGTACGGCGGTACTGCGTACGCATCAGGGCGAACATGACGTCCTCGGGAGGCAACGCCGCCGTGACGTCGACGCCGTCCCGCCAGAACGTCAGGTGGTAGGCGGCGCCGCCGCCGTCCCCGGTCCGGGAGAGCCGGTGCCCGACGAAGTGGTGCGCCACGAAACGCGGCCGTACCTCCTCCGGCGGGCAGCCGAGGTGCCGGGCCGCGATGGCCCGCAGCGCGGGGACCGAGTTGGCCACGTTGCCGATGCCCAGGTGGGGGCTCAGTCCCACCCCGGCGAGCGCCGGGTGCACGGCGTCGGGGTAGGCCGCGTTGACCACGACCGCCGGACTGCCGGCGAGCCGTACGGCTCTCATGAGGCTGAGCACCGGGGACAGGTGCATCGGGAGCCACGGCCCGAAACGGGCGGCGCCGACACGTGCGAAACGGTCCCGGGGCAGTTCGGAGAGCACGTGCCAGGACTGCAGGCTGGCCGCGGCGAACACGATGTCCGGGGCGAATCCGGCGAGGGCCTCCGCCGTGCGCGCGGTGTCGTCCAGGTCCGCCACCAGGGGCTCGACCGGCCAGTGCCTGCCCAGCTGGGCGGCCGAGAGCGCCACCATGTTGGCCGTACGGACGACCGCCTCCCCATCACGTCCGAGGATCGCGAGACGGCGGGGGGACGGCGCGTTCGCCAGCCCGTGCAGCACCCGTACGGCGAGGTCGCCGCAACCGGCCACCAGGACACGGACGGGACGGTCCCCGGCGGGGACGAGGGGCGGGGGCGTCATCGCGGGTCACCCGCCGCCCGCCCGACCAGGCGCGGGACGAACCGCGAGGTGTTGGCGGCCAGCAGGTCAGGGGGGCAGAGGTCCGAGAACTTCGCCAGCCAGCCACCGGACTCCACGGTGTCCCAGTGGGGGTAGTCCGAGCCGAACAGGATGCTCTCCGCGCCGAGCTGACGAGCGGCCCACAGCACGTGCTCCTCCCCGGGGTCGGGCACCACGGCGAAGTGCTCGCGGAAGGTCTCGACCGGGTCCGGCACGTCCCCCGCCAGCCGCCTGGTGTGGCTCGCGAGCCGTCCGAGCACGCTGGGAATCCAGGCGATGCCGGACTCCAGCATGACCACCCGCAGGCCGTCGGGCAGCCCGTCGGGGCGGGTGACCAGGTCGGCCAGCGCGATCATCTGCTCGCCCATGTGCCCGAAGGCGTGGGTCATCGCGTAGTCGTCGTAGGCGTCCGCCAGCGGCGACCACTGGTGGCAGCCGGTTCCGCCGTGCACGGCCAGCGGGAGCCGCAGCCGCGCCGCCGTGCCGAGCAGCGGGGCGAGGTCCGGGGAGTTCAGCCGCGCCGTGGCGGTGCGGGCGGTCGGCCGTACCACGACGGCGACCAGGTGCGGGTCGTCGGCGTACCCCCGCAGCGTCTCCTCGCTCCACTTCGGGTCCTCGGCGGAGGCGAGGAAGGCCCACTTCAGGGTCAGGCGGGACCGGGCGCAGGCCCGCGAGGCCAGCCGGTTGTACCCGTCGAGCAGGCGCAGGCGCGTCTGCTCGTCCTCGACGGCCTGTACCGACAGGCCGACGAACCCGGGCTGGAGGACGGCCGCGGCGATGCCGTGTTTGCCGGTGAAGACGGCCCTGTCCTCGTCCTGGCCCGGCCCGATGAGGTGGCCCAGGCCCTTGGGGTTGCCGTGCCCGGGGCCGCTCGGCTTGGGGAAGACACGGTCTCCGAGCCGGAGCCGTGTCACCCCCGCCTCGACGACCACCTCGGGGCGTTCGGCGGCGGTGAACCCGATGTCCTCCCAGATCTCGGGAAGGTGGTCGGTGAAGTGCGTGTCACAGTCGTACAGTCCGGCGTCGGGCACGAGATCTCCAGCTTCTGTGGTCGCGGGTCGTCGATGTGCTTTTCGCGGGCATCACTCGACTCCCATGTGCCGGCCCTGGGCCAGCCATTCGAGCCCGTCCTCCGGGTCGAGGGCCATGTCCCCGGCGATCCGGTCGACCGAGGCCGTGGTCATCAGGCCGGCGGACAGGTCCTCAAGGCCGCGGCGGGCGCCGTCGGGCAGCGCGCCCGGTTCGTCGAGCAGGCGTTTCGTGATGGGGTACCAGTACCCCCGGCCGATGAGCCGCGCGTGCGCGAGGGAGGTGGCGGCGGCGAGCACGTGCCCCAGGGCGCCGATCGTCTCTCCCGCCCTGACGTGGTCGGTCGCCAGCAGCAGGCAGCACGCCGCGCGCCCGCGCCACCAGGCGGCGGCGTTGTCCCGCAGCGCGACGGGGCAGGGGGGCCGCCCGACCTCACCGTGCACGGAGACCGAGAGCGCGGCCTCGCTCAGCAGGATGTAGGACGGCACACCGCTGTGGATCTTGGGGTAGGAGTGGACGAGGAAGGCCCCCCTGTCCGCCCGTTCCCGCTCGGCCTCCAGGTTCGCCAGCGGGCGCAGGCAGACGTCGATCCTGGGGGAGACCGGCACCGAGAACTCCGACTCCTGGAACGGGTGGCCGAGGTTGGCGGTGACGAGCTCGACCGGCTCGCTCCCCGAGGGGAGAGCGGGCAGCAGGCGGCGCAGCTCCGCCTCGGAGGGCACCTCCTCGACGTAGACGAGGATGTCCCAGTCACTGTCCGGGCTGGTCGGCCTGCCGCGGGCCCGTGAGCCCGCGATCCGGACGGAGCGGACGACGGGCGAGCCGGCGAGGCCGTCCACGACCTGGCGGACCACGGGCGGAAGCGCGGGGACGTGGGAGGCAGGCGTGGTCACGGACGCCCCCCGAGCCCCTGGCCGCGCAGGTAGCGGGCCGCGGTCGCGCCGTGCTTTGTGCCGGGCAGCCAGTCCAGCAGGCCCGCCGCCAGCTCCTCGATCCGTGCGAAGAGCTCGGGTACGGCCGTCATGTCCCGGCGCAGCAGGGCGCCGGCCTCCACGAGCAGCCGGGGCCTGTCCACGGCGGCCGACAGGTCCGCGGTGAGGTGCCTGCCGAGGTTCTTGACCTCGTGCAGCACACGGTCGTCGGCGGCCAGGGCGCTGACGAGCAGGTGCTCGACCGCCAGGCGCAACTGGACCGAGGCGTCGAGCGGCAGCCCGTCGGCCTGGGCGGTCGCGGCCTTGCGATGGAAGTGGAGCGCGGTCAGGTACGTGGTGGCGCAGTGGAACGCGGGCAGCCACCCCAGCTCCATCCGTTTCCGCCAGCGTTCGACCGTCTCGTCCCCGTGCAGGACCAGGCCGCCCCGAAGCCGGGACAGGAGCCTGATCTCCAGCACGTCGAGGACGGGCAGCTCCAGATCCGGGGTGCCCGGGTCCCCGACGCGGGACATCCCGGCCGCGAGCTCGGCCAGGCCGTCCAGCGGACGCAGCACCTCAAGGCTGATCACCGGGTCGCAGGAGTAGATGTGGTTCAGGCACAGGCTCATCGGCCGCACCACGCACGGCGTGCCGTCACCGGGTGGCGCCCAGCCGTACGGCGCGTCCACCACCAGCACGTTGACGTTGGAACCGCGCATGGCCACGCCCTCGGCCGTGGAGCCGGCCAGCACCACGCCGCAGCCGTCCGGCCAGGAGAAACGCCGTGCCAGCGCCTCAACGAGTGTGTCGCTCATACACCCCTCACCTCCGGCATCCGCCGGGCCGACTTGACGATCAGCATCGCCGGGACACAGACCAGGCCGCCCACCGCGGCCACCAGCAGGGCCGTACGCGTGGACGTCGTGTCCGCGAGCGCCCCCGCGACGGAGTACGAGATGGGCACCAGCACCTGGGACAGGGCCCAGTCGATGCCGAACACGCGCGCCACCTGGTCGCGTGGCACGGCGCTCTGCAACAGCGCCCCCCACAGGACCGTCGAGACGGCGAGCGCCGCGTTGATCACGAAACTGCCGGCCAGCGCGGGCCAGGGCGACGAGTGGACGGCGAACCCCGCCAGGCCGCCCGCCATCACCCCCCACGCGAGGTAGAGCAACGGCAGCGTCCGCCTGTCGAGTGGCCTGCCTCCGACGAGGAGGGCGCCCGCGACCTGGCCGACCCCGCCGACGGCCAGGACGAGGCCGTACATCTCGGCGCCGCCGCCGACCTCGTTGCGCAGGACGTAGGGGACGAGCACGTTCCACGGCCCCATGACGCAGACGACCGCGACCGCGCCCGCGGAGAAGGCGTAGAGCAGCCAGCGGTGCCTCCACGCGTAACGCCAGCCGCCGAGGCCGTCGGCCAGCAGGTTCGCGCCGTCCCCGGGGCCGGGATCCCGCTCGGCGCCGACCCGCAGCAGGAACAGGAACGAGACGACGAAGGTGCCCGCGTCCAGCAGGAGCACCCAGTCCGCGCTGTAGTTCGCCACCAGGGCGCCGCCGGCCACCGGGCCGACCAGCCGCCACATCAGGGGCCGGATGGCCTGGTCGGCCGAGTTGGCGCCCACCAGGTGCTCGGGAGGGACCAGCGACTGCACCATCGTCGCGAAGGCCGGGACGAAGACGGCCTCGGCGGCGGAGAACAGGGCCAGCCCGCACAGAAGCAACCAGCCGTTGAGGAGGCCGGCCATGCCCAGCAGGCCGAGGGCCGCCAGCGTGACCGCCCGGCAGAGGTCACCGGCCAGCATCACCCGCCGGGCGCCGAAACGGTTCACGAGCGCCCCGGCGACCAGCGCGGCGGGCAGTGCCGCCAGGGCCATCACCACCCCGATGGACGCCAGCGCCGTCGCGGTGTTGCTCATGGAGAGCACCAGCCAGGGCAGCGCCACGAACATCATGCCGTCCCCGAGCAGCGAGACCGCGAACCCGGCCCACAGGTACCTGAAGTCCCGGATCCGGAAGGGCCGCAGCTGCGGCCGGTCCGCCATCCGCGACAGCAGGGTGGTCCTGGGCTCCCGGGTCATCCGCGCTCCGGCCCCGCGGGCGTCTCGAACAGGCAGTGCCAGTGGAAGGACCCCGGAGCCGAGTGCTCCGCGTCGTGGATCGACAGGGGTTCCGCGGGCCGGTTCAGCGTGACCAGCCCGGCGGCGTCGCAGTAGAAGTGCGGGTGCACCTTGTCGTCGTCGGCGTCGGGCCGTACGAAGGTCCCCTCCGCGACCTCGACGCCCTGCCCGTAGCCCCGGTTGCGCCGCGACAGCATCGTCACCTGGTAGAGCCCGCCGGGCCGCAGCACCCGGTGGATCTCCTGGACGGTCGCCCGCACCGCCTCCGGGTCTCCGTGGTAGATCGCGTTGTAGGCCAGCACGTAGTCGAAGTGGCCGTCGGGGTAGGGGAGCCGGTTCATCTGGCCGATCCGCAGGTCCACGTCGACCCCGGCCTGCTCGGCCGCCGCGCGTGTGTGCTCGACGGCGGTCGGGCTGGCGTCGACCGCCCAGCAGCGGAAACCGGACCGGGCCAGGAACACCGCGTGCCTGCCCACCCCGCAGGCCAGGTCGAGCACCGTCCGCGCCCGCCGTTCACGCAGCAGGCCTACGGTGCCGGCGACCCAGGGGTCGACGGTCGACCAGTCGGCACGCCCGTCGCCGGTCCGCCACACCTGGTCCCAGTGCTGGTGGGCCGTGGTGCTGGCCGTGGTGCCGGCCGGGGTGCCGCTCGTCTGTCCCTGGTTCACGCCCACTCCCGCACCCCGATCAGTTCCCGGTCGAGGCCGTCGACGGCGGGGGCGCCGATGAGGGCCATCGTGTGGTCGAGTTCCTCGGTGAGGGAACGCAGGACGCCCTCAACCCCCTCCTGGCCGCGCGCCGCCAGCCCCCACAGCACGGGACGGCCCACCAGGACGGCCCGCGCGCCGAGCGCCAGCACGGTCGCCACGTGTGCCCCGGTGCGCACCCCGGAGTCGAACAGCACGGGCACCCGGTCGCCGACCGCCGCCACGACGGCGGGCAGCGCGTCCGCCGCGGCCACGTGCCGGTCGAACTGACGGCCGCCGTGCGTGGACACCTGGATCGCGTCCGCGCCTGCGTCCACGGCCCGCCGGGCGTCCTGGGGGTGCAGGACGCCCTTGACGACGAGCGGGAGCCGGGTGCGGGAGCGCAGCTCCGCGAGGTCCGCCCAGGAAACGGCCGGATCGGGGAACAGCTCGGCGACCAGACCGGCGGGGGTCAGGGAGGGGTTCCGGCGCCGCCGGTGGGCGAGCAGGTCGACGAAGCACGGGTCCTGGACGATCGCAGGCGGCGCCGTGTCGAACCGCCGGAACCCGTTGCGGGCATCGCGGCTCCTGCGGCCGACCAGCGGGACGTCCACGGTGCACACCACCGCCCTGGCGCCCGCCTGTTCGGCCCGGCCGACCAGGGACCAGCTCACCTCGCGTTCCCGCAGCAGGTACACCTGCTGCCACAGCCGGTCCGGGGCGGCCTCGGCCACCTCCTCGACCGGGCGGGAGCTGAACATGGACAGGGTGAAGCCGAGCCCCAGGGAGTGCGCGGCGGCGGCCGTGGCCACCTCGGCCCGGGGGTGGCACAGGGCCTGCAGTCCCATCGGGGTGACCAGGAGCGGCGCGGAGAGCGGGGTGCCCAGCAGCTCGGTCAGGGTGCTGCGGGCGGAGACGTCCCGCAGCACACGCGGTGTGAGCGTCAGGGCGTCCAGACGCTCGACGTTGCGCCGCATCCCCGACTCGTCCCCGGCACCGCCCGCGCAGTAGTCGAAGGCCGCCTCGGTCATCCTGACCCTGGCCGTCTCGACGTCGGAGGGGCGGGTCGCGCGCTCCTCGACCCGGGGCCGGGGCTCGGGAACGGGGACGCCGGTCGCGGGCGGCGGGTCGGTCGCGTGGCCGTGTTCGGCAAGCTCGAACAGCCGCTCGACCCCGGCGAGGTCGGGAAGGACGTTCTCCAGACGCCGCGAGGCCATCAGGTCGCGCAGCACCCGGGAGGTCTGCGCCACCAGGTTGCGGATGACGACGTTGGCGAAGATCACGGTCACCGGGCCGTGCGCGGCGAAGGCCTCGGCGTCCACGCCGGGCAGCACGGTGGGGGCGAGCACCATGGGCCGCAGCGGGGCGATCCGCTCGACGACGGGGAGCAACTGGTCGGCGCTGGCCCGGTTGGCCTGCGCGAACAGGGCGTCCGCGCCCGCCGCGGCGTAGCGCCGCAGCCGCCGCACCGCCACGTCGGCCCCGTGCCCGGCGACCAGGGCCTCGGTCCTGGCGATGACCTGGATGGAACGGCGGGCGGCCACCATGGCGGAGATCCGCTCGGCGAACGCCTCGGCGCCCAGCAGCTCCCGGCCGCTGAACCGGTCGTCGAGGGAGTTCCGCTTGGGGAAGACGTTGTCCTCGACGCAGATGGCGGTGGCGCCCGCCTCCTCGTAGAGCTTGGTCGCGAGCACGGCGACCTCGTCGCTGCCCCTGCCGGTGTCGGCGTCGACGTAGATCGGCAGGGACGTCACGGCCCGCACCGAGCGGACGATGGCGGCCACCTCGGTGACCTCCAGGACCTCCCGGTCCGGGACACCGCGGCTGGCGGACATCTCAAGGCTGCCGAGCCACAGGACGTCGGCCCCGGCCTCCTCCGCGAGCAACGCGGTGATGGGGCTGTGCACGCCTATGCCGATGCGTAACTCGTTCATTGGGCTGTCTCCTGCCGGGAAACGTCTTCACGGAACCGCGCGATGAACCTCTCGGTGATCTCGGCCGGGTGGAAGGGGACCCGGGGCGGAGGCGGGCCGCCGTCCGTCGCGACGAGGACGTGGACCAGGCCGACGTGCCCTCCGCCGACCGCCGCGGACAGCGCCAGGGAGAGCGCGTCGCCCTCGGCCACGGAGACGGCCGTCGAGTACCCGCAGGCCTCGGCCATCTTGACGAAGGAGAACCGGGGCGCCGGTGACCCCTGCCCGCCGGTGCTCTCGTACATCCCGTTGTCCAGCACCACGTGGACCAGGGGGCCGGTGGCGGCCGCGGCCAGCGGCGCCGCCGACAGCCCCATGAGGGTGTTCCCGTCGCCCTCGACGGCGAAGGCCACCGCCCCGGACAGCTTCGAGAACCCGACGGCCATGGGGAGGGCGAGCCCCATGCTGCCCATCATGTAGAAGTTCTCCGCCCGGTCGGAGAGCGCGTACAGCGCGCGGGGGATGAGCCCGTTGCCGGTGAAGACCGCCGCGTCCGCCGCGTCGGCCGCCCGTGTGACGCGGGTGAGCGCCTCGCCTCTGGTCAGCATCCGCCGCTCACGCCCCTTCCGGCGCGCACAGGACGGCGACGGGGATCCGGGAGGAGCGCGCGGTGCGCAGGGCCGCGCGCAACCGCTCCGCCACCTGCGCCGGGTCGGCCAGCCGGCAGCGCAGTACGGGGATGCCCAGCGCGTCCAGTACGGCGGGGGCGGGCCCGCCGATGACGTTGTGGTGGGGGACGTCCCGGCCGTCGTGCCCGGCCCAGGAGACCATCAGCACCAGGGGGACGCGGTAGACGAGCGCCAGGCTGGTCAGTGCGTCGACGCACGTCCCGAGCCCGGCGCTCTTCATGAACACCAGGGGTGTCGCGCCCGCCAGGTACGCGCCCGCCGCGAGCGCGACGCAGTTGTCCTCCCGCGTCCCGGGCAGGTAGCGGTCGGCGGCGCGGGGGTGCTCCGCCAGCCCGCTCAGGAAACCCGCGAGGTGGGAGTCGGGTACGCCGGTGATGAAGTCGTATCCGGCCGCGAAGACCTCCTCGGCCAGCACGGGAGTTCGCTCGGTTTCTCGCGCGGCAATGACATCCAAGTCTGCGTCTCCAGTTCGCCGTGCACTCGCTGTGCTGTCGGGGGGGTGCTGCCGGGTGGTTCTCAGGGCGGGTCGTCCCGGCGTGCGGCACGTTCGATCCATGGGGTGAGTCCTCCGCAGAGGTCGGTGACCCAGATGTCCCGCCTCGCCCCGTGGCATCCCCGCCACTTCTTGCTCCGCTCGTAGCCCAGCCCGTAGTCGATCGTCCGTACCCCCTCCTCCCGCGCGGCACGGACCGGGGTGTAGAACATCACGTCGAAGTAGGTCCTGCGGCAGGCCGGGTTCTCGTAGTCGAAACCGCACCAGAACACGTGCCACTGCTCGCCGTACCGGATGAACAGGCTGAACGCCAGCAGTTCGTCGCCGGCGGAGCGGCTGTGGAACAGCCGGAGGCGCTGTGGCGGGAAGAGCGAGGTGAGCCGCTCCAGCCTGGACCACTCGGTCTCCGGCGTGCTGTACCCGCCGTACTTCCCGACGAGGTTCATCCGTAGGCGGATCTCCGCCGCGCCGGGGACGTCCGCGGGCGCCGGGGCGGTGCGCACTCCGGCGCGGGCGAGGTCGCGAAGGTCCCACCGCACCTTCTGGCGGCTGGTCTTGGGGAGCCGGGCGACGTACTCGTCGAACCCGCCCCGCGGCACTTCGAGGACCGACCGCACCGTGCCGGGGATCCGCGACCACGCGGGGGAGGCAGAAAGCGCCGAGCACAGCGCGGGACCCGCCGCGTACAGCACCGCCGCGCAGACCGCACCGGCCTCCCGCGCCCACGCCGTGACGGCGGCCAGCAGATCGCCGACCCGCTCGGGTGAGGGGCCGCCGGGGCCGACCACGCCGGCGTCGTAGCCGGGCTGCACGATCGCGAGGAACGGGAAGCAGAGCGAGCGTTCCGGGGCCTCGCCGGGCGGGCGCCGCTGGTCGGGGAAGACGGGCGGATCACGCCACATCAGCTCGTGGAGGTTGAACGACTCGTAGCAGTCCGGGTCCTCGATCAGGTATCCCGTGGTCGCGGCGAGGGTGACACCGTCGCGCACGAGCCGGAAGTAGTGGCCCCGGCCCGGCGGTCTGTCCCCCATCATCTCCAGCCACGCGGGCGAGGTCAGGAAGGTCAGGTCGGGCCAGCGCGGCGGCAGGACCTCGTCGACGACGAGCCGCGCCCCGTCCCCGGCCCTCAACGCCGCTCCCATCGGATGGGGCACCCGCCGGTCAGCGGCCGTCCGTCGATCTCGGGGAAGTACTGCTTCCACTTCTCGGCCGTCGATCCCAGGCCGTCTCCGGCGTCCGAGAGCAGCGGAACGTCCTCGTACCGGGACAGGCTCCGGCGGATGCGCCGTTTGGCCGCGCGCCCCGCCGCCGTCGAACCGCCGATGTTCCCGAAGACGCTCCGGGACTGCATCGCGATGAGGAGGCACTGCCCCAGGGCCCGGCTGCGCCGGGGGCCGTAGGCCGGGCACATGCCGAAACCGAAGAGCCGTTCGCCGCCGAAGTTGAAATCCCATTTCGGGTCGTCGGGGTCGTCGGGAACGTCAGGGGGGCGTGGTCCTCTGTCAGACGAATGCAGGCCGGAAAGGACCTTCCAGAAAAGGGCGCGGTACCCTGCGAAGTCGCGTTCGCCGGACGGCGGGCCGACCATGAGGAGGAACGAAAGCCGTTCTTCGGGGGAACCGCGCTGGATTCCGATGAAATGCGCGAGGTCGCGGGCCACGGCGGCCACCTCGCCGGAGAAGTCCCGGCGCAGGTTCATGAACGTGTAGTAATTGTTTCCCGCGGCTTCGCCGATGGCGCCGAAGTGGCAGGGGTAGGGAAAGGGATGGGTGGAGAGCAGGGCGTCACGGATTCGCCGCCGTTCCCGGGAGACCCATTCGGGGGAGTCCTCCGGCGGTTCCTGGGCGCTCGTCCACATCCGTGCGGAGGCGCTCTCACCCACGTGCGTCACCGCCCGCGACCGGGTCGGGATAGGCCACCGGCGGGAAGTACTGCGAGGTCGCCAGGACGGCCCTGGACCAGGGGTCGACCCTGATTCCGTAACCCTGGAGCGCGGTCCACAGCCGGTCGGTGTCCAGCGGCGGCCCCTCGGGGGTGAACGTGGAGCCCAGGGCCCGGCGCAGGAGCAGGTCGGCGGAGCCGTCCAGGCTCTTCGCGACACGGGCGACGAGCTCGTCGTCGAGCGGGGTCTTTGGCGTCCCGGCGAGGTCGTGGGCCACGGAGGCGGCCTCGGAGTCCGGTAGGAGCTCCCACAGGTGGGCGATCAGGACCCTCCTGAACTGGTCTCTCACCTGCAGGAAGCCGCGGTTCTCCCCGGTTCCCGGCGCTCTGTCGAGCAGGGAGGCGAGGGTGCGGGCCCCCGGCGTCGCGAGCTGGGCGTGGCTCTCCGGCAGCTCGCCGCGGCCGAGGTTGCCCCACTCCCTGACGAAGAACGTCCGCCAGTCCAGTTCGGCCTCCTGCGGGCTGTCCGAGGCGTGCAGCAGGCCGAGGATCGTGTTGACCGCCCCGTAGCGCAGCCGCAGGGAGGAGGGGGAGGCCCGTTCGAGCGGCCCGGAGCCCTTCATCTCGGTGAAGCGCCGGTGGATGTCGGGCCCGCCGGTCAGCAGGAGCGCCAGTGAGGGCCCGAGCCGGTACAGCGCGTCGATCGCGCGGTACCGGTAGGTCCCGAAGTGGATCCTCCTGAGGGCCAGGTCGTCGTAGATGACGTCGAGCAGGAGACTTCCCGGCTGGACGACCCGTGCCGCCACCTCCTCGCAGCCGGCGTTCAGCACGTCGTCCACGATTCGGCGCCCGAGCCCGCGAATGAAGGAATCGGGGCTCACGACGACCACAAGATTACGGGACCAGTCCACGGCCTTTCACCTCTCGTACGCTCAATAGAATTTCAAGAGGTTGTGCAGTGTTTCCGGACGGGCGGGAAATGAGGGTCGCGCGTCCGTTTGTCATCTTTCCGGAAACGCGGAGGGAACCCTTCCCGAGAACCGTTCCGCTATAAGGAAAGCACTGTCCCGCACGCCTGGCTGAAAAACGGCTCCCGGTGCGAGTGAATATGTTCGACTTCAAGAGCATGCGACATGTCAAGAAAGCGCGTCAACCGTGAACGGGCGATTGACGCCACGGGTCCGGCCGGTCCGGCTCGTCCCGTGTGTGACGGATGTCTCCGTTCGCGGGTGGGACCTGGGGTTTCGCGGATCATGTCCCGGTCCGTCGCGCGCCCGGTGGATGAAGTGTGATCTACGTCACTCATGGGGCCCGGCGGGTTCCGGCGGAGGGGTGGACGCGCGGTCCTTCACTCCCGCCGGAAAGAGGCGTACGCTTCGTAAAGTACGTACTTGACGTTCATTGCGGAGTTGGCGCTTGTGGACCCTTCGGAGACCGAGTTCGTCGATCGCATGGGGCTGATCATGGAGCGTATGGGCAGGACGCGCACGATGGGCCGCCTGCACGCGTGGCTCATGATCTGCGACCCGCCCGACAGGTCCCTCACCGAGCTGGCGGCCGAACTGGGCGTGAGCAAGACCGCGGTCAGCACGGTCGCCAGGCAGCTGGAGCTGAGCGGGATGGCGGAGCGCGTTCCGACCGCCACCCGTGAACACCGCTACCGGACGGCCAGCGGCGAGTGGGCCGAGATCGTGCGGGCCCAGCTGGCCGCCGTCAGGCAGAGCCTCGACACGCTCGACCTCGGACTGTCGATCGTCGGCGACGACCGGCCGGACCAGCGCGCCCGGCTGAAGGAGACCCGGGACTTCTACGCCTTCGTCCTGCAGGACGCGGACGGGATGCTTGAGCGCTGGAAGGAGTACCGCGAGAAGACGTCCTGACGTACCGCATCAGGCAGAGGGATCCTCAACCAAGGAGAGGCGATGTCAGGCATCGTCGAACGGTACGACATCCCCAAACAGCACTTCTGGCTGCACGGGCCCCGATCGGGCCCGGCGGTCGAGTTCGACAGCCGGACCGGGCTGTGGAACGTCTACGGATACCAGGAGACGCACGAGGTCTTCAGCGACCCCGCGACGTACTCCTCCGACACCATGCGGGTGATTCCCCAGGAGATGTCGTTCGGCGAGGAGTTCTCGCTGGACGGCTTCATCACCCAGATCGACCCGCCGGAGCACGGCAAACTGCGCAAGCTGGTCAGCAACGCCTTCACCAGGAAGGTCGTGGCGGACCTCGAACCGAGGATCGCCGCCCTCACCAACGAACTGCTCGACGCGGCACGTGAGCAGGACCGCTTCGAGCTCGTGCGCGACCTGGCCTATCCGCTGCCGGTCATCGTCATCGCCGAACTGCTCGGCGTGCCCAGCGGCGACCGGGCCCTGTTCAAGCAGTGGGCCGACGCGCTGTTCCAGCGTGACGCCGAGATCTCGCTCAACCGCTCGGAGGAGGAGCGCAAGGCGGACGTCGCGGCCACGTTGAAACCGTGGCGGGAGATGACCGCCTACCTCGCCGCCCACGCGGCCGAACGCAGGCGGCAGCCGCGCGCCGACCTGCTCACCAGGCTGGTCCAGGCCGAGGTGGACGGCGAACGCCTGCCCGACGACCAGGTGGTCAACTTCGCGATCATCCTGCTGCTCGCGGGACACATCACCACGACGATGCTGCTCGGCAACACGGTGCTGTGCCTGGACGCCTTCCCCGAGCAGCAGGCCAAGGTGCGCGCCGACCGGTCCTCGATCCCGGCCGTCATCGAGGAGGCGATCCGGTACATGACCCCCTTCGCCCTCCTCGGCCGCGCCACCACCCGGGAGGCCGAACTGGGCGGCGTGACGATCCCGGCCGACAAGATGGTCATGGTCTGGCTCGCGGTGGCCAACCGGGATCCACGCCAGTTCCCCGATCCCGACGTCTTCAACCCGGGCCGTGACCCCAACCCGCACCTCGGGTTCGGCCGGGGCATCCACTTCTGCCTGGGCGCGCCACTGGCCAGGCTGGAGGGACGGGTCGCGCTGGACATCCTGCTCGACCGCTTCGAAACCCTGCGGACCGACCCGGACGACCCCGTGCTGTTCATCCCCACCCCCTCTCTGACGGGGGTGCGCCACCTCCCGCTCATCCAGGGATAGGCACCGTACGGCCGCCCCTGGAGATCCGTCTCCGGGGGCGGCGCCTGTCCCGGCCACGCCGCTCGGCGGTCCGGTGGTGGGTAGCCGCCGGCATACGGGGCAGGGGCAGGAGTACGAACTCGGAAGGGGGACCAGAGATGGAACGGGGAAGCACCAAGCACGGTCCGCGGCTGGACGACGAGCAGAAACACGAGGCCCAGGGCATCGTCCAGGGAGGAGAGGACAGCAGCGTCGAGGAGTGGAAGGAGCCGGAGCCCCTCGACGCCCCCGGTGAGAGGGATCTGGCCCCGGGGCCCCGGCCACCCGGGCACGAACCGGGCTCCCCGGAGGAGATGACCCCGCAGGAGGTGGACAGCCGTAGCGTCCTGGCCCGCTGGATCAGCGGCACCCACGCGTTTCCCGCCGACCGCGCGACCCTGCTGGCCCGCGCCGAGGCGCAGTCCGCGCCGGATCCGGTGCTCTCCGCCCTGCGGGCGCTGCCCGACCGGACCTTCGCCAACGTCGAGGAGATCGCCGAAACGCTCGGGTTCGGCGGTGGGGAGCAGCGGGACTGACCGGCGGGTACGGCCCCGCCGTACCCGGGAAGGGGGCCCGCCGGAGATGGGCGACACGACGCCGGAGAGGAACGGGGCGGACGGGCCGAGAGTGACGGTCGTGGTCGCCAGCCGCGACCGCCGCGCCGAGCTTGAGCGCTCCCTGCCTCGCCACGAGGGGCCGGTGATCCTGCTGGACAACGGCTCGGCCGACGGCAGCGCGGAGATGGCACGACGGCGCCTCGCGCACGTGCGGGTCGTCGAGCTGGGACGAAACCTGGGCGCGCCCGCCAGGAATCTGGGGGTACGGCTCGCCGGGACGCCCTACGTCGCCTTCGCCGACGACGACTCCTGGTGGGCCGAGGGCGCCCTGGAACGGGCCGCCGACGTGCTGGACGCCCATCCCCGGCTGGCGGTGCTGGCCGGGCGCGTCCTGGTCGGCCCCGAGGGCCGGCCCGACCCGGTCTGCGCGGAGATGGCCGCCGGTCCGCTGGGCACGGAGCCGGACCTGCCGGGGCCGAGCGTGCTGGGTTTCCTGGCGTGCGGGGCGGTGGTACGACGGGAGGCCTACCTGGCCGCCGGAGGCTTCGACGAGGTGGTGTTCTTCTTCGGGGAGGAGGAACGCCTGGCCCTGGACCTGGCGGCGGCCGGATGGGGACTGGCCTATGTCGAGACCGTGGTCGCCCACCACCATCCCTCCCCGGCGCGGGACCCCGGGGGCAGGCGGGCGCTGGCCGCCCGCAACGCCGTCCTCACCGCCGTCATGCGGCGGCCGTGGCCGGTGGTCGCGCGCGCCGTGTCGTCGGCCGCGCGTGGCGGGCCCGCGGGGCGGCGGGGAATCCGGGACGCCGTGGGAAGGCTGCCCGCCGCGCTGGCGAGCCGCCGGGCACTGCCGCCGTGGGTGGAGGCGGCCCGTGACTCACTGGAACGACCCGAACGGCGCCAGGACCGGCCACGGGAGGCCGGGAGCGCCTGAGCCCCACGCACGCCCGCGGGGCTCCTCAGGCCGTCCGCGTGAGCAGGAGGTCCCAGTCGGACAGGAAACGGCCCAGGCCGTACCGGGAGAGGGCGGCACGCCTGGCGGCCTCGCCCGTCCGCCTCGCCAGGGCGGCGTCGGAGGCGAAGGACTCCAGGGCGGCGGTCAGGGTGGCGACGCGGGTCGAGATCACCCCCGCTGCGGCGGGGACGGCCTCCACGGCCTCCGTGGTGGCCAGCGCCACGACGGGCATGCCGAGCAGCATGGCCTCGATGAGGGACAGGCCGAGCGAGGTCCACCGGTAGGGGTGCAGGTAGACGCGGCGCCGGGCCAGTTCGGCGTGCATCGCCCGCTGGGGAAGGTCCTCGAACGTCCCGGCGGGCACCCCCAGTGCCTCCGGCAGGCCGGTGGTCCGCATGCCGAAGACGTCGAGCGGTACGGCCGCGGCGAACAGGGGGAGCAGGTCGGTCCCGGCGACCCGCTCGCGCCTGGCGGGCTCGTTGACGACGACCCCCGCGCGCGGCAGCTCGCCGGTGTAGCGGTGGCCGGGGTCCACGACGCCGTGCTCGATCACGTGTGTCGGCGCCCGGCCGCAGTCCCAGAACAGGTCGTTGAAGTGGGTCACGTGGACGACGGGGACGCCGGACTGCCCGGCGAGGGGATGGCGGGTGCGCGGGACGTCGCCCACGGGGGTGTTGTGCTCGACGTAGACGGCGGGCACGTCCCGCCCGGGACGGCGGCCCAGCCAGCCCTCGGCGAGTTCGAGCTCGTGCGGCCGTTGCAGGACGACCAGGTCGACCTCCTCCTCGCGCAGCCGGTCCCAGGAGACCTCGCGCACCGGATCCGGCCAGGGGTAGGTCCGTGCCCGGCCACGTCCGTCGGGGCCGCGGTCGGGCACGAGCGGCACCAGGTAGTCGTGGTCGCCCTGGACGAACGCGGTGGTCCAGGAACCGTGCACGTGCCACAGCAGGATTCTCATGTCGGTTCCCCGGGGTCGGTGGACGCGTGAGGAGGCGGGCGCAGCGCCCGTTCGACGGCGCCGGGGAGGTCGGCGGCGACCTCGGGCGCCGCGGCCACCTCCTCGGGAAGGGTGACGGAGGTGGGGACGAGGATGCCGCGGGCCCCGGCGGCTCGGGCGGCCTCCACGTCGCGCCCGATGTCCCCGATGACCACGCAGTCGCGGACGTTCACCCCGAGGACGGCCGCCGCCCGAAGGACGAGCCCGGGAGCGGGCTTGCGGCAGCCGCATCCGTCGTGCTCGCCGTGGGGGCAGACCGCCCACACGTCGAACGGGCCGAGGATCTCCTCGACGCGGGCGTTCACCGCGCACAGTTCCCGCGCGCCGATGAGTCCCCTGGCCACCCCCGACTGGTTGGTGACCACCCCGACGGGCACGCCCGCCCCGCGCAGCCGGGCGAGCGCCCGCCGGGCCCCGGGCATCGGCCGTACCCGGTGCGGATCGGCGTTGTAGGGGACGTCGACGATCAGTGTGCCGTCACGGTCGAACAGGACGGCGGCTGGGCGAGGGACGGTCAACGGCACCTCCGAGGACGGACTCGCACGAGAACCTCCCCGCGACAGGGCCGTGCTCTACCCCCGAACAGGTCAAGCAAACGATGCCCTTCACAGACCGGAGCCGCCCGTGGCGTCGACGACCCGGCCGCTCACCCAGCGGGCGTCGTCGGAGGCGAGGAAGGCCACGATGTCCGCGACGTCCTCGGGGGTGCCGACCCGGCCGAGCGCCGACAGGGCCGCGGCCCGCTCCCAGGCCTCGGGGTCGGCGCGCAGCCAGCCCGCGTTGACGTCGGTGTCGATGATCCCCGGTGCGACCGAGTTGACGGTGATCCCGCGCGGGCCGAGCGCCTTGGCGAGGTTGAGGGTGAAGGTGTCCAGCGCGCCCTTGGTCGAGCTGTAGGCGATGATCTCGGGCAACGCCATACGGGCCGCGCCGCTGGAGACGTTGATGATCCGGCCGCCGTCGCTGAGCCGGGGCAGCGCGTGCTGGACGATGAAGAACGGTGCGCGGACGTTCACCGCGAACACCTTGTCGAACTCCTCCTCGGTGAGGGTGGCGATGCCGGCGCTGCGCCCGATGCCGGCGTTGTTGACCAGGATGTCGACCCGGGCGTCGCCGGTCACGGCGTCGAAGGCCGCCCACAGGGCCTCGGCGTCGCCGTGCTCGCCCAGTTCGGCGCGGAGGGCGAAGGCCCGTCCGCCGTCCTTCTCGATGCTCTCGACGGTCTCCGCCGCCGCCGCGCCGTCCTGGGCGTAGGTCAGCACGACGGTGGCCCCGTCGCCCGCCAGCCGTCGCGCGACGGCCCGGCCGATACCCCGGCTGCCCCCGGTGACCAGCGCGACCTTGTCCGTGAGACGTCCCATGACGAAACTCCTTTGTTGAGTGATTGCTCAAAAAATACGGTAGCACGGATTATTGAGTGAGTGCTCTAGAATTTGTGCCATGACCGAGAGCCGCCGGGGCCGCCCCCGCACCTTCGACCGTGACGAGGCGCTGGCCAAGGCCGTCCGCCTGTTCTGGGACCGCGGCTACGAGGCCACTTCGGTCAGTGACCTGACGGAGGCGATGAACATCAGGCCCGCGAGCCTCTACGCGGCCTTCGGTGACAAGAAGTCCCTGTTCAAGGAGGCCGTCGTCGCCTACCAGAGGGCGGCGCCCGCCACCTTCGCCAAGATCGCCCTGTGTGAGGAGCGCACCGCCCGCGGCGCCTTCGCGCGCATCCTGCGCGAGGCCGCCGAGGCCTACACCGACCCGTCCCACCCGGCGGGCTGCCTGATCATTCGCTCGGCGACCAACGTCAACCCGAGGGACGCCGACATCGAGGCCTTCCTCCGCGACATCCGCAACGCCAACGTCGCCGTCTTCACGGCCCGTCTCGACGAGGCCGTCCGCGCGGGCGAGCTGCCGGACTCCGTCGACACCCGGGCCCTGGCCCGGTACTTCGGAGCCGCTCTCCAGGGCCTGTCACAACAGGCGGCCGACGGCGCGACCGCCGCCGACCTGCGCCCGGTGGCCGAACTCGCCATCGGAGTCTGGCCGGCGCCACCGGAGGCTCCCTGAGCGGCCGCAGGCGCTCCGTGCACGGGCGTGGACACCGCTCTTTCGGTCCGGCCCCTTCTCCGTGAAGCCTGGCCGAGGTCCTTTCGGCAAGGCGTGCGACCTTCGAGGGCGACGTTGCGTTCCCCGGAATCCGGGAATCCCGTCTTTAGTGATGATTAACGACAAGTCGCTCGGGGTGGGGAGGCGCCACAGGCTGACGCGGCCGGCCACGATGCGGACAGGGGGTGGCCGATGTCCTCCTCACGCGATGTCACGGGGATGCTGACCGGCCTGCTGGAGGCCAGTCATCTGGCGGAACTGGAGCGCCTGCCGTTCCTGGTCGGCGAGTACGCCGCCCGCGCGGGACTTCGGGAGGTGGCGATCTACCTGGCCGACCTCCAGCAGACGGTGCTGCGGCCCCTGGCCGGGCCGGAGGAGGCCGGTGGGGAACCGGAGGAACTGCGCATCGACGCCACCCTGGCCGGGCGCGCCTTCCAGGAGGTGCGCCCGCTGGCCAAGGCCGGCGCCGACGGGCGGGCGGACCACTGGTGGGTGCCGGTGCTGGACGGCACGGGACGGCTGGGCGTGCTGCGCGTCCGGCCGGCGGAGGACGACCAGGCGGATCGGGACGCCATGCGGCATCTGGCCTCGATGGTGGCGTTGCTGCTGGTCAGTTACCGCGAGCACAGCGACTCCTACGCCCGGTTGGTGCGCACCCGGCCGATGAACGTGGCCGCGGAGATGCAGTGGAACCTGATGCCGCCGCTCACCTTCGCCAACCGCCGGGTCACGGTCAGCGCGGTCATGGAACCGGCCTACGAGGTCGGCGGGGACGCCTTCGACTACGCCATCGCCGGTGAGACCCTGCATCTGGCCGTCTTCGACGCCATGGGACACGACACCTCGGCGGGGCTGACCGCCAACCTCGCGATGGCCGCCTGCCGGAACCACCGCCGTCAGGGCATGGGACTGGCGGACAACAGCGAGGCGATCGAACGTGTGCTGATCGGCGAGTTCGGCAGGACCACCCGGTTCGTCACCGCGATCATGGCCGACCTGGACATGACCACCGGCCTGTTCGGCTGGGTCAACCGCGGCCACCACCCGCCGGTGGTGATCCGCCACGGTCGCTGGGTCACCACCCTGCGGTGCGTCCCGGCCCACCCCATGGGGCTGAACCTGAACCTGCCGGTCACCTCGTGCCGGGAACAGCTGGAACCCGGGGACCGGGTGCTGCTGTACACCGACGGCATCACCGAGGCCAGGGGCCGTACCGTACAGGAGTTCGGGCTGCAACGGTTCGTCGACTTCGTCGTCCGTCACGACGCCGCGGGCCTGCCGGTGCCCGAGACGCTGCGCCGCCTGACCCACGCCGTGCTGGACTACCACGGCGGCCGTCTGCAGGACGACGCCACCGTCCTGCTCGTCGAGTGGCACGGCACGGAGGGCCGCCGGTACGACGGGCCGGAGGGCCTGCGTTCCGCGCTGACCGGTGAGCGCGCGTGAGCGGCCGTCAGGACAGGTTCCACATCCCCACCCGCACCCGCACCCCCGAGGAGGCGTGCAGGAGCGGATCACCCTCGGGGGAGGGAAGGCCCCCGGCCCGCAGGAGGTCCTGGTTGAGACGGACCAGGCGGGCGCGGCGCAACGGCCACGGCCGGTGCTCGACCTCGGCGTGGGCCGGCCTGCCTCCGACGACGGTGAAGAGCCGGTAGCGCTCGGTGAGGAAGTCGGTGAGTTCGTCCCGCTCGGTGTCGAGCAGCGGGGCGCCGAGTTCCACGTCGGCGTCGCACCGGGCGCCCGTAGGGCCGATCAGCCGGCGTCGGCAGCGGTAGGCCCGCCGTTCCCCCTCGACGCGCACGGACATGTCGGACCAGTGGTAGGGCAGCCCGTAACCGGCCCTGCCGCCCAGGGCGGGAAGGAGCCGCCCGGCGTCCAGCGACAGGAACCACAGGCCACGGCGCCCCAGCGCGTCCCGCACGTAGGTGCGCACGTTCGTCTCCGGGAACCGCGACAGCCATGGCAGGGCCGGCGTTCCGGGCACCCGTACGTCCTCCATGAGGAAGGGCGTCAGGCCGACCCACGCCGAGCCGTCGAACTCCTCGGCCGTGAGCCAGCCGGGAAGCAGCGCCTGGATCTGGGCGGGGGAGTAGCGCCAGTGGATGAAGGTCATCTGGGACCACCCGTGGTACATCACCGGCCGGGTGACCCGTGGAGGCTGTGTCGTCCGCATCCTGTATCGCTACCCAGGAGCGGCCGGTTCAGGGGTGTTTGAGAAGGTCGATGACCGCGCGTTCCGCGGCGCCGTGTGTGGCCGGACCGTCGGCCTCGCCGAGGCCGGTCAGCGCCCGGTGGATGGTCCTGCCCCGTTCGTAGGCGGTGACGACGCGGGGGTCGACATAGGAGGCGCGGGCGACCGCGGGGGTGTTGCCCAGGTGCCCGGCGACCTCCCGCATGACACGGGCGACGGCCCTGCGGCGCCCGGCCCGGCTGCGGACCCGCCGCGAGACCGCCAGGCCGACGGCGGCGTACACCGTGGCGTGCCAGGTACGGAAGTCCTTGGCGCTGACCTCGGTCTCCATGCGTTCACGCAGGTAGGCGTTGATGTCGTCGCTGCGGACGTCGACCCAGGAGCCGTCGTCCTCGTAGCGCAGCAGCTCACCCCTGGCGCCGGTTCCGCGCAACGCGGTGACGACCTCGCACACGTCCGGATCGTCCAGTTCGACCTCGCGCAGCCTGTTGCCCTTCGCCGGGTAGCGGAAGGAGACCCGTCCGCGTGAGCAGGTCACGTGCTCCATCCGCATCGTCGCCAGCCCGAAGGACTCGTACGCCTCGCCGCCCACCCGGAACAGCCCGATGTCGAGCATGCGGGCCGCGGCGGCCAGCACCCGCTCGCGCGTCAGGCCCGGCTGGTCGAGGTCGGCCTGCACCTTCTTGCGGAAGTCCGGCAGCCTCTCCGCCAGTTCGGCGACCCGGGCGAACTTGAGCCGGTCCTGCTCCTCACGCCAGACGTCGTGGTAGCGGTACTGCCGCCGCCCGGCCGCGTCGGCGCCCACGGCCTGGATGTGGCCTTCCGCGTCGCGGCAGATCCACACCTCCCGCCAGGCTGGTGGCAGCGCGAGCGCCCTGATCCTGGCGAGCGTCCCACGGTCCCTGACCGGGCGCCCGTCGGCGTAGGCGTAGGAGAAGGAACGCCCGCGGCGTCTGCGGGTGATGCCGGGCTCGGCCGGGTCGCTGTGGCGCAGTTCGTGCATGCCGTTCCCACTACCCCGGGAGCGGCTCTCATTCGGCGAGGCCCGCCGTGTCACGCCGGCCCGCTTTGCACGTGGTCGTGGAACCACTCCAGATGGCGCGTGTTCGGCGTGGACAGCACGACGTGCAGGTGCAGCTGCGGCGCGCAGTGGCCGGAGACCTGCAGGTTCCAGGCGGCGGCGACCGCCGCAGCGGGTGGCGTCGGCCTGTAGGCGCCGTTGGCGTCGACGTACAGCTCCGCCTCCGCGCCGATCGCCTCACGTGCCCGCCGTACCGGACGGACGTCCCTGCCCCCCTATCTTGAGCTTCACCCTGGGGATGCCGTCCCGGTGGACCCAGCCGCCGAGCTGCCCGGCCAGTTCGGCGTCGGTGGGCACGGTGCAGACGGCCGCGGTGATCTCCTCGACCGTGGTCACGGCGTCCTCCTCTCCGCCGGTTCCGGCCCGATCGTGGATCCGGCCGGTGGGGGAGTCCGGACGCCCGCCGTTGTTCCCGGTGGGCGCGCGCAACCCTATGTCCGAGTTGTCATGCTTTGTCGTTTGGTGTGTCGGGGTGGGGGTAGGGCGGGCCCTGACCTGCGGATCGGGGGACGCCATGCGCGAGATCGTGGGAGAGAGCCTCGCCGAACGGCTCATCGACTGGGGCGTCGACACCGTCTTCGGACTTCCCGGGGACGGCATCAACGGCCTGATGGAAGGCTTCCGGCGCCACCAGGACAAGCTGAGGTTCCTCCTGGTGCACCACGAGGAGGCGGCGGCCTTCATGGCCACCGGATACGCCAAGGCGACCGGCAGGCTGGGGGTCTGCGTGGCCACGTCGGGGCCGGGAGGCATCCACCTGCTCAACGGCCTCTACGACGCCAAGCTGGACCACGTGCCGGTGCTGGCGATCACCGGAATGCAGGAGACCTCCCTGCTGGGCAGCCACTACCAGCAGGAGGTGCACCTGGACCGGCTGTACCAGGACGTCGCCGGATACAACCTGATGATCACCAACCCGCAGCAGATGCCGGGCGTGGTCGACCTGGCGATCCGCGAGGCACTGGCCGGGCGGACCGTGTCGCACCTGACGTTCCCCAACGACATCCAGATCGCGCCGGTCGAGCAGGACCCCTACCGGCACCCCGCGCCGGGCGCGCCGCCGTCGAGCCTGCCCACACTCGACCGCCCGCCGCCGCCCCCCGAGGAGGAGGCGCTGCGCGCGGCGGCACAGGTGCTCAACGCCGCGAGCAAACCGGTGATCCTGGTGGGCGCCGGGGCGCTGCACGCCCGCGACGAGGTGATCGCGGTCGCCGAGAGGCTCGGCGCGCCGGTGGTGAAGACCCTCCCGGGCAAGGCGGTGGTCCCCGACGATCACCCGGTGACCACCGGGGGCATCGGGCTGCTGGGGACGAAACCCAGCGAGGAGGCCATGGAGGAGTGCGACACGCTGCTCATGGTCGGCACGTCCTTCCCCTACGGCAAGTACCTCCCCGAACCCGGCAAGGCGCGGGTGGCGCAGATCGACGTCGACCCCGCGCTGATCGGGTTGCGGCTGCCCGTCGAGGCGCCGGTCGTCGCCGACGCCAAACTGGCGCTGCGGGCGCTGCTGCCGCTGCTGACCGGGACGGACGGCTCGTTCCTGGCCAGGTACCGGGGTGAGATGGACTCCTGGCGGGCGAGGATGGCCGCGTTGTGCGACGCGAGCCGGGACCCGATCGCCCCGCAGTACCTCATGGGATGCCTCGACGAACTGGCGGACGAGGACGCGATCCTCACCTGCGACTCCGGCACGATCGCCACCTGGGCGGCCAGGCACTGGACGATCCGCGGCGACCGGCGCTTCTACCTGTCGGGCAACCTGGCCACGATGGCGCCCGGCCTGCCGTACGCGATCGCCATGCAGCACGCCTTCCCCGGGCGGCAGGTGATCGCCTTCGTCGGGGACGGCGGGTTCGCGATGCTGATGGCCGAGTTCCTCACCGCCGTACGGCACGAGCTGCCGATCAAGGTGGTCGTCAACAACAACAACGCCTACGGGCAGATCCTCTGGGAGCAGATCGTCCTGGGCTACCCGGAGTACGCGGTACGGCACCGGCAGCCGGAGGCGGACTTCTCCTCCTGGGCCCGGGGCTGCGGCGCCTACGGCGCGAAGGCCACCGCCCCCGGTGAGGTGGCCGGCGCCGTGCGCGAGGCGCTCGCCCACCCCGGCCCCGCCCTGGTGGACGTGGACGTCAACCCGAACGAGCCGCCGATGCCGGGGAAGGTGAGCTACGAGCAGGCCAAGCACTTCACCGAGGCCTTCCTGCGTGGTCAGCCGCACAAGGTGGCCACCCTCGCCACCGTCGCCCGCGACAAGATCAGCGAGCTCAGGTCATGACCGCCCAGGTGGTCCTGCCCGGCCCCGTGACACGCGTTCCGGCCCTCGCCGTCGACGTCGCGGCACTCGAACGCGACCTGTCGGCGGAGGTGGACGGCGAGGTCCGCTTCGACGCCGGATCCCGCGGCGCCTACTCGACGGACGCCCCGAACCACCGGCAGGTCCCCATCGGCGTCGTGGTGCCCAGGACCGTCGAGGCCGCCGTCGCCGCGGTGGCCGTCCACCGGCCGCTCACGGCGGCGGTCGCCCCGCTTCGAATGCGGTCGATCGGCACACGCGCGGCGCGGCCGTGTCAGACGAGGGCCGTAGGACCTCCGCCCAGGAGGGTAGACGGGAGATCATCCGGCGGGAGGAACCGGGGGCGCGATCACCGGCCGAGAATCAGCAGTGCGGCACCGGAGATCATCGGGGCGTCCGGTGACCGCAGCCACAGAATCCGCACGCCGCGTTCTTCGCGTATCCAGCACAGGAGTCCACGTGACCCGTCTTCGTCCCGCGTTCACCGTCGTCGCCGTCACGCTGTCGGCCGTGGCCTTCGTGGGGGCGCTGTCCCTCCCGGCCCAGGCGCAGGCCCAGCCTCCGCAGCCCTGCACCACCGGCCCGAACGGCCCCGCCTGCCACGCACCCGGCGTCGACCCCAAGTAGCCCGGCCGGTCCGTTCCTCACACACAGGTCAGGCACGGCTCAGCCGGGGCACGGGCCCCTCGCCCGGGTCCGCCGGAGCGCCGTGCCGCCTGTGACCCCCCACCCCGGAAAGGAACCCGCACCATGCGTATCCGCCCCCTGATCGCGGCGGCCCTGGTCACCGTGTCCACCACGGCCACGCTCGCGATCTCCGCCGCACCGGCCGGCGCCGGCACCGACTGCGTGCAGGCGGCCAACTACGCCTACCAGCTCTGGCGCTCCACCGGCATGGGCGAGCTCGCCGCCGCCGAGCGGGCGAGCGCCACCTACAACGCCTGCGTCCAGATGACCTGATCGTGCCGGGGCGGGTGAGGCGACCCTCACCCACCCCGATCACCCCGGCGTCCGGGATGTTCGGGATGTCAGCCCAGGCCGCCCTCGGACTCGTGAAGAAGGTGGGCGACGACGTCCGCGGCCGTGTAGTCGCCGGGCAGGTCACGCAGGAACCCGAGGTCCTGGCCGAGGGTGAGCAGGGCGGGCTCGGCGTAGCCGTCGAGGCGGCGCTGCCCGAGCCCGATCGCGCTGACGAGCCCGTTGCACAGGCACCTGCGGCCGGCCGTGTCGCTCTCCGGCCGGTTCTTGCGGACGTAGGTCTCGACCGGCTCCGCCGGGCAGCGGTAACCGACCTCACCGTCGGCTTTGAGGTACGGCGCGCGCAGGTGCCCCATGTCGCACAGACGCGGCCGGGCGGCGTAGACGTCGGGGTCGGCCACGGTGCCGGGCAGGGAGGCGACCTTGAAGGGGAACCCGGCCGGTGAGGCGCCGGGGTCGTTGCGGACCGGCAGGGTGCCGCCGGAGGCGGCGTCCAGCAGACGGCGCCGGAGCGTCTCCTCAAGGCCGGACTCCCTGCACAGGGCGAAGGCCGTACCCACCTGGACGCCGGTGGCGCCCGCCCGCAGCGCCCGCGCCAGCCCTCGCCGCCCTGCCTGGCCACCGGCCAGCCAGAACGGCAGCCCGAGTGCGGCGATCCTTCCGGTGTCCACCCGGTCGCGGGGGCCGTAGAGAGGTTCGCCCTCCTCGTCGAGACGGAGCCTGCCCCGGGGCGGGGCGCTGTGGCCACCGGCGACGGGACCCTCGACCACGAACCCGTCGGGCCGTGTCTCGGGCCTCCTGGCCAGATAGACGGCCAGCACGTCGGAGGAGACGACGGCCAGGAGGCGGGGGCGTTTGAGCGGGGGCGGCCGGAGGGGGCCGTACAGGGCGGCGGGGTCTACGCCGACGGTGTGCCGCCGCCCGGACTCGGCCCCGGCGACGGTGACCGAGATCTCGGCGGGCCGGTGGGTGGCGAGGGCGTCGAGCAGGCCGGGGATCTCCGAGGGGATGCCCGCGCCCATGAGCACGTAGTCGACACCGGCGAGCATGGCGCCGTAGACCGCCGCGGGCGTGGCCAGCTGGATCTTCTCCAGGTAGTTGACGCCGACCGGGCCGTCGTGACCTTCGCGGGCCAGGAACACCTCGGCGAAGTTGGCGGCCACGGTCAGTTCGGTCCGGCCGGAGTGCGGGCGCAGCCCGAGCCTGGGCACCGGCCGGTACGGCTCGCCGGGCAGGATGCCGCCGGGCACGTGGTAGCGCCTCCAGATCCGTTCCGCGACCTCGGGGAAGGGGAAGGCGTCCAGGGCGCGGCGCAGGTCACCGCCCGGATCACCCTGTTGCAACCGGCGGGCCAGCACGACGTCCAGGGCGACGCCGGACACGACACCGAGCTGCCCGGTGGTGGAGACGGCCCGCGCCAGCCGCCATCCGGACACGCCGACCCCCATACCGCCCTGGATGATCGTGGGAAACGCGGTGTCGAGCGGCAAGACGGGACCTCCCGGTCGTCGGTGTCTGGAACGGGGCGCGGCGGTCATCCGCCGGAGGACATCACGGCGCCCACCGTGACGAAGGCGGCGCCCGCGCCCATCAGGACCGCGCCCAGGCCGACGGTCAGGGAGGTGATCTGCCAGGCCTGGTAGGCCGTCATCAGCGAGGCGCGCAGCGTCTCGCCCATGAACGCGGTCTGGCGCAGCGCGGCGAGGGAGTCGTCCTGGCCGCCGGCGGCGTGCAGCTCCGCGGTGACCTCGGAGTAGGTGCGGCCCCGTGTGGCGTGGCGCACGTTGCCGCCGATCATGTCGGCGAACGCGCGGGCCTGGACGCCGTTCTCCACCTGGTGCCCGGCGTACGCGGTGAGCTCCGGAGGCAGTCCCTTCTCCGGGAAGGTGATCCGCTGCCGGGAGAGCTCGTCGCGGATCTCGTCCCTGCCCCGCAGGCCGCGGGCCGTCATCACGGCCCCGGCCGTCAGGGTGGTGACGCCGACGGCGCCAACCAGCGTCGCCGCCAACCGGCGCGGGTCGTTCATGGGGGTCTCCTTCGTCGTGACGGCAGGGGCTCTGTCAGGAGTTTTCGGCGGCGGGCGGGGCGCGATGAAGGGGCACAGGCCCCTGCTCGGCGGGCCGAAAGTCCCAAATCCCGGTAAAGGAGCGGCCGGAAGGACCTTGGTCCCACGGGTGATGGTCCTTGAGCCCATGTCCGCCACCGTCCTGAGGATTTACCGTGAGGTGAATTCGGCGCCCCGTGACATCCGGCGGAGGAGAACGGCCATGCCCGCGGAACCGGCGAGGGCGAAGTCCTCGGACCCCCTCCCCGCGCCCGCGTCCGGACGCGCCGTCACGCCGGTGCTCCGGCCGCCGAGGGAAGGGCGACGAGGGTGACACCGGTCGATGTTCGCATCGAGAAGAGACCGCCGTCAGGGCCGGGCGAGCCCGTACGCCGCCGCGGACCGTGGCACCTGCGGGCCAACGCGCTCGTGGTGGCGTGGCTGGGACTGACGGTCACGGCCGCGCTGACGGGGGAGGCGCTGCCCGCGCCGCGCTGGCTGCTGGTCCACGTCCTCCTGCTCGGCGCGGTCACCACGGCCATCCTGATCTGGAGCGAGCACTTCACCGTGGTGCTGCTGCGCGCCCGCACACCGGACCCGCGTCTCGGCCTGACCCGGCTCGGGCTGCTCAACGCCGCCACGGTGGCCGTGCTGTACGGCGTCTCGGCCGGACCGGTCGCGGTGGCCGTGGGCGGGGCGGCCGTGATCGTGGTGGTCGTGCTCTGGCACGCGGCCACGCTGGTACGGCTGGCACGCGGCGCGCTGCCCGGCCGGTTCGGCCATGTCGTCGCCTGGTACGTGTGCGCGGCCGGGGCCCTGGCGGCCGGAGGCGTCCTCGGCGGGCTGCTGGCCGCGCAGGCCGGTCCCGGTGTCCCGCACGAGAGGATGCACGCGGCGCACGCCCAGGTGAACCTGCTCGGCTGGGTCGGCCTGACCGTGCTCGGCACGTTGTTCACGCTCTGGCCGACGGTGCTGCGCACCCGCCTGTCCGAGCGGACCCGCGGGGCCTCCTCCGCCGGGCTGAGGCTGGCCGTGCCCGGCCTGGCGCTGCTGACCGGCGGCCTGCTGGCGGACCTTCGCTGGGTGGCGGCGGCCGGGCTGGCGGCCTACGCGGCGGGGACGGCGGCGGCGCTGGTGCCGCTCGCGGAGGCGGTGCGTTCCCGCCGTCCGCACACCGGCGCGGCCTGGACGATGGGGGCCGCCGTCGTCTGGTTCGAGATCGCCCTCGTGATCGACGTGGTGATCGTCGTCACGCGGCCGACCGGCGAGGTGGCCGGGGCGCTTGAGCCGCTGCTGCCCCTGGTACTGGCCGGGTTCGTCGCCCAGGTGCTGCTCGGTTCGCTGCTGCACCTGCTGCCCGCGGTGCTGGGCGGCGGCCCGGCCCGGTTCAAGGAGAACGCGGCGCTGCTGGAACGCGGCTGGGTGGTACGGCTGGCCGCGTTCAACCTGGGCACGCCGCTGCTCGCGCTTCCCGTGCCGCGTCCGCTCGCCGTACTGGGCTGGGCACTGGTGCTTGCCTCGGGCTCGGCGTTCGTCGTGCTCGCCGCGCTCACCCTGCTGCGGGCGGCCACCGCGGCCACCCCGGCCACCGCGGCCACCCCGGCCACCGCGCCCGGCACAGGAAAAAGGCGCGGCGTTCCCGCCCTGGCCGGGGTGGCCGCCGGATGTCTGCTGACGGCCGCCGCGGTCGTGGTGGCCGTCGACGGCGGGTCCGGTCCCGCGACGACGGTCGTCGCCACGGGCGCCAGAACGGTCGAGGTGACGCTGTCGGGGATGCGCGTCCGGCCCGCGGTGATCGAGGCCGCTCCGGGCACCGTGCTGACGCTCCGCGTCACCAACGCCGACGCCCAGCGCCACGACCTGCGGCTGGCGACCGGTGAGCGCACCCCGACGCTGGCGGCGGGGCAGAAGGCCACGCTGACGCTGAAGCCGCTCGGCGAGGCGGTCGACGGCTGGTGCACCGTGGCCGGGCACCGGGCCGCGGGAATGACGGTGCGGATCATCCCCTCCTCCGTCCCCGTCGTCTCCCCGGAGGCCGGGCAGGCCACGGGGACGGCCGGGCCTGGAGCGCACGGCGAACACGGCGGGGCGGGGAACGGCATGGGGGACGGCACACCCCTCCTCGACCTCGCCGCGCCGATGTCACCGGGCTGGAGGCCGTACGACGCGGCGCTTGGGCCCGCGCCGGGCGGTGGCGAGCACGCCGTGGAGATCCGGGTGGACGACAGGGTCGTGCGGGAGGTCGCGCCGGGGGTGCGGCAGCGGGTGTGGACGTTCGACGGGACGGTTCCCGGGCCGGTTCTGCGGGGCAGGGTCGGCGACGTGTTCACGGTGACGTTCGTCAACGGCGGGTCCATGGGGCACGGCATCGACTTCCACGCCGGTGCGACCGCTCCCGACGGGCCCATGCGCACGATCCAGCCGGGTGAGCGGCTGACCTACCGGTTCCGCGCCGACTTCGCGGGAGCGTGGCTGTACCACTGCTCGACCATGCCCATGAGCCAGCACATCGCGAACGGCATGTACGGAGCCGTGATCATCGATCCGCCGGACCTGGCACGTGTGGACCGTGAGTATCTACTGGTCTCGGGGGAGCTGTACCTGGGGGAGCCGGGCGGCGAGGCCCAGGTCGTCAAGCTGCGCGAGGGCCGTCCCGACGGATGGATGTTCAACGGGACCGCCGCCGGTTACGACCACGCCCCGCTGGAGGCCAAGGCCGGTGAACGGGTGCGGATCTGGGCGGTGGCGGCCGGGCCGAACTCGGGGACGGCGTTGCACGTGGTCGGGGCGCCGTTCGACACCCTCTACGAGGAGGGGTCCTACCGGCTGCGCGCCGGGGACCCGGGCGGCGCGCAGGTGCTGGACCTGGCCCCGGCGCAGGGAGGCTTCGCCGAACTGGTCTTCCCCGAACCGGGTACCTATCCGGTGGTGGACCACCTGATGCGTAACGCCGAGGCCGGAGCGCACGGGCTGTTCCGGGTGAGCGCGTCATGACGTGGTGGACGGTGGTGCGCTTCGCGCACGTGCTGTCGGCGGCACTGTGGGTGGGCGGGCAGCTGACGGTCTCCCTGGTGCTGCTGCCCCTGGCCCGGCGGCTGCTGGACGCGGAACGGCGTGGCCGGGTGCTGACCGCGGTCGGCCGCCGCTTCGGGATGTTCACCGGCGCGGTGTTCCTGCCGGTGCAACTCGGTACGGGCGTCGCCATCGCCTGGCACAAGGGCGTCACCTGGGCCTCGCTGGCCGAGCCCGGCTACGGGCGGATCCTGGCCGCGAAGCTGGCGTTGTTCTGCGCGGTCATGGTCGCGGCGGCCCTGCACGGATGGGCCGTGCGCGCCGGACGCCCCTCCTTCGCGCGAAGCATGGCGGTGACGGCGCTGGTCGGCTCGGTCGGCGTGGTGCTGCTGGCCACCGCCCTGCCCGCCACCTGAGCCCGTCTCCCCGGGTCCGTCCTTCCCGGGTCCGTCCTTCCCGGCAGGGCGGGGACGGTCATCTCCGCGGTCGTCTGGTGGCCGCGGAGACGACGCTGTCGAGCAGGCCGGGGAAGAGCTCGTCGAGGTCGGCCCTGCGCAGAGAGTTGATCTTCGAGGTGCCCTGGTAGACCTGGTTGATGACCCCGGCCTCGCGCAGGACGCGGTAGTGGTGCGTCCCGGTGGACTTGCTGACGGCGAGGTCTATCTCCGAACAGGCGGCTCCGTTCTCCGTCGTGGCGAGGAAACGCACCACCTCCAGCCGCATGGGGTCGGAGAGCGCGTGCAGCACCGCCTCCAGCCGGATCTCCTCGACGTCCGGGTGCTCCAGGACTCTCATGTGTGTCTCCCCTCCGCGTTCCCCTCGATATTACGTCACTTGTCGTACTACGATGAATCTCGTACTACGATGAACGTCGTACAAAACGCCGAACCGGGAGTCCCCATGCTGTTCGACCCCATCACCCTGCGCTCGCTGACGATTCCCAACCGCGTCTGGATGGCGCCGATGTGCCAGTACTCGGCCGCCACGGACGGCCCCGAGGCGGGAGTGCCGCACGACTGGCACCTGTCCCACCTGGCGGCCCGCGCGGTGGGCGGCGCCGGGCTGATCCTCACCGAGGCCACGGCCGTCTCCCCGGAGGGCCGGATCACCCCCGCGGACCTGGGGCTGTGGAACGAACGCCAGGAGCGGGCGTTCACCCGGGTCACCCGGTTCCTCCAGGAGCACGGCACCGTACCCGGCATCCAGCTCGCGCACGCCGGGCGCAAGGCGTCGCCGGACCGGCCGTGGCGCGGAGGCGGACCGGTCGGCGTCGCCGACGGTGGCTGGCAGCCGGTCGCGCCGAGCCCGATCCCGTTCGCCGAGAACCATCCCGTGCCGAGGGAGCTGACCGTGGAGGAGATCCGGCGCGTCGTCGACGACTTCGCCCAGGCGGCCCGGCGTGCCCTGCGGGCGGGCTTCCAGGTCGTCGAGGTGCACGGCGCGCACGGCTATCTGATCGGGGAGTTCCTCTCCCCGCACAGCAACCGCCGTACCGACGCCTACGGCGGCTCGTTCGGCAACCGCATCCGTCTGGCGCTTGAGGTCGTCGAGGCCGTGCGCGCCGTCTGGCCGGAGGAACTCCCCGTGTTCTTCCGCGTCTCGGCCACCGACTGGCTCACCGAGAACCCCGAGGACGAACGCGAGGGGTGGACCGTCGAGGAGACCGTGCTCCTGGCCGGGGAACTGCTCTCCCGCGGCGTCGACCTGCTCGACGTCTCCAGCGGCGGGAACGCGCCCCACGCGAGGGTCTTCACCGGCCCCGGCTACCAGGTGCCGTTCGCGGCCCGGGTCCGCGCCGAGACCGGCATGCCGGTGGCCGCCGTCGGCCTGATCACCGAACCGCGTCAGGCGGAGGAGATCCTCACCTCCGGCCGGGCCGACGCCGTACTGCTCGGCCGCGAACTGCTCCGCGACCCCCACTGGCCCCACCGGGCCGCCCGTGAACTGGAGCCCTCCTCGTCCCTTTCCTGGCCCGAGCAGTACGGCTACGCCGTCTGACCAGGCCGGCGCGTGCGCGCACCGGCCACCGGCCCCGGTGTGCGAAAGCCCACCGGCGCTCGGGGCTGGGCGTTTCTGTGAAGTCCTCGCTCTTTCCCGGGAATCTCCGTGGAACGGCGAGACCGCCCGAAGGCGAAAAAAGGCCGGGGACGAGGGGGGCGCCGTTTGCTGTGACTTTCCGTTATATCATCTGCCTCACCGTGACGGCGTTTCCGGTCCGTGGCCGGCGATTGAAGGGAAACGCTGTGTGAACGGCGCGCCCTCGGGTACTCGCGTCGAAACGTCAACGCAGCTCGCGGGGTCTTATACAGGAAATATACGGACTCTGCACAAGGCTCTCCTAGGGTTTCTCAAGCCTGCAACCGAACTGGGGGAGAATGGTCATGCTGGTAGGTGTAGACGTTGTGCACGCCTCCGTCTGGTCGCTCGATTTCCATCGGAAACCGGGACCGGGGCGGCCTGCTGATTTTTCCGATCTCGGTGTCATCGGGCCGGTCACCGAACTGGTCGACGTATGCTTCGGCGACACCGTCCACTCTCTGGAGCTCGGCTGGGACGAGGCGGCCCTGAGAGAGCTGGACCTTCTGGTGATCCCCGCCGCCGGGGGAGACGGCGCGTCGTTCACCGAGGCCGAGTGCCGGCTCCTGGAGACGTATGTGCGCGAGGGCGGGTCGGTTCTGATCCTCGGTGACGGCGAAAGCCGGTCGGCCACGTCCGGCCACCACCCCTTCGGGATCACCGTGAACGGCCTGCTTCCCGGAACACGCGGTGATTCGCCTGACTCACACCTCCTCACCTACGACTTCACGGTCGAGGCGAACAGCACGCATCCGGCCGCCCCGGGAGTCGGCGGCGTGCACCTGTACCGGCCGAAGGGCGTGGAGAGTTCCCTGGTACAGCTGGTCCCGGTGGTGGAGTACGACGGCCACACCCTGCTCGGAACGGCGCAGTACGGCGCGGGCCGGATCGCGGTGATCGGCAACGCGGAGATGTTCGCGCTGCCGTTCCTCGGCCGCGAGGACAACGCCCGGCTCCTGCTGTCCCTGCTGTCGTGGCTGTACCGCGGTGAGGCCGTCCAGCACATCGACCAGAAGGTGCTGCACGTGGTCGACGAGCACCGGTTCACCACCCGCACCCTTCCGCAGGGGGAGAACCTCAAGGAGGAGCCAGGGCCGCACGTCGTCGACGCGCGTCCCTACGCCCACCTGCTGGCGAGCCTGGCCGACGGATATCTTCCCGATTCGCGGGAGGACCAGGAAGCGTTCCTGGCCGAGGCCGAACTTCGCTTTCACGAGTTTCCCCGGGTGATCCGGCACGCCCTCGCCAGGTTCCGGCGGAACAGCACCGACAGCGGCGTCCTGCTCATCAGAGGACTGCCCGTTGACCCGGATCTCCAGCCCACGCCGGCGAAACCGGCCGAACCGTTGCCCAAGCCGACGCCGATGAGCGAACTGTGGCTGGCCGGATTCGCCCAGGCGCTGGGCGAGCCCATCGCCTATGTTCAGGAGAAGCAGGGACAGCTTTTCCAGAACGTGGCTCCGACGAGGCACAACGCGGAGAAGCTCTCCTCGGAGAGTTCCTCGTTTCTTCTGGACTTCCACACCGAGGCGGCCTTTCACCCCTTCATGCCGGACTACGTGCTTCTGCACTGCCTGCGTCCCGACCATGAGCGCTCGGCCAAGACGATCAGCGCGAGCCTGCGCATGGCGGTGTCGCGACTGAGCCTGCGCGAACGGGCGATCCTCAGCGAGCCGATGTTCCAGACCGGTATCGACTACTCCTTCGGCAGCGCCAACGGCCAGAAGGGCAACGGTCCGGTGCTCCGGGTTCTGTACGGAGACCCCTTCGACCCCTACATCACGGTGGACCCGGACCTGATGGTCGGTCTGACGCCCGAGGCCGACGCGGCCCTGAAGCGGTTGCACGTCGCGCTGAACGAGGTCAAGCAGTGGGCCCGGCTGGACACCGGCGACCTACTGATCATCGACAACAGGCGGACCGTCCACGGGCGGTCCGAGTTCCAAGCCAGATACGACGGCCTCGATCGATGGCTTCAGCGAGTGTGCGTGGTCCGCGACCTCGTGCCCTCCGCGGCGCACCGCAGGCTCCGCCGCCGTGTCATCGAAACCGCCTTCGCCGTCTGATGGACCTCACGGGGAGAGACTTTCCAGATATGCGTGATCTATCGTTCGCCCGGGTGCTGGTCGTGGAACCGGTCTCTTCCGGAAACGCCCTGGTCACAGCGGCGCGTGACCTCGGCCTGCAGGTCGTCGTCGCGTCCTACGACGCCGACGACCGCACGCTTCCCGACGAGATCCGCGCGCTGGCGCACGCCGTACTCGTGGTGGACACCAACGACCAGGCCGCACTCGAGCAGGCGGTGCTCGACATGCACAGGGACGCCCCGTTCTCGGCGGTCCTGGCCGGTTGTGACTTCCACGTGCCGGCGACCGCCAGACTGGCCGCGGCTCTGGGGCTGACCGGACTGCGGCCGGAGACGGTCGAGGAGGTCAGGGACAAGGTGCTCATGCGGGCGCGTTCGGCCGAGGCGGGCCTGCGGACCCCCAGGTTCGCCCAGGTGACGTCGCTCACGGAGCTGGAGCAGGCCGCGGAGCACGTGGGCTATCCCTGCGTGATCAAGCCGGTCGGCTCCTCGGGAAGCATCCACGTCAGCCGTGCGAACGAGTGGGCGGAGCTGCGCGCGGCCTTCGATCGGCTCTCCGCCGACCAGAGCCTCGACCTGGGCAGGCCGCTGGAGCACCGGGCCATCGTCGAGGAGTACATCGCGGGACCGGAGTTCAGCGCCGACGGATACGTCGCGGAGGGCCGCACGACGGTCGTCGCGCTCACCCGGAAACTGCTGGGACCGGAACCCGCCTTCGTGGAGATCGGACACCTGACCCCCGCCGACGAGAGCGTGGAGGTGACGGCCCAGATAGAGAAGTACGTGCGTGCCGTCGTGGACGCGGTGCACCTGACCGTCGGCGCCTTCCACTGCGAGCTGAGGATGACCCCCGACGGGCCGGTGCTGATCGAGATCGCGGCCCGCCTCCCCGGGGACCGGATCGTCGATCTGGTTCACCTCGCCACCGGCGTCAGCCTCCCCAAGGCGATGATCGCGGCGCATCTCGGATGGACGCTTGAGGACGTCGGGGCCATCGGCGTGCCACAGGCGAAGAACGCCGGAATCCGCTTCTACCTCGCCGACGGTCACCACGCCTACCGGCGGTTGAACGGATGGGACGATCTCCTCGCCCTGCCGGAGGTGCTGGAGACGAAGCTCACGATCGCCGCCGGGGAGCCGATCCCGGAGCCGGGAGATTTCCGCTCCAGAATCGGACACGTCATATTCACCGCCGACTCCTTCCAGGAGGCGACGGACATCTGGCAGGCGGTTGGCAGAGCCGTCACGGTGGAGTAGGCATGCTGTTCTATCTCGCGCTCCGCGGGGTCGGCTGGCTGGCCAATCAGACGCTCCAGTTCGTGGTGCCACTCATGATCTACCGGATGACGGGCAGCCTGATGTGGTCGGGCGTCGCCCTGTTCGTTGAGTGGACGCCCAGGCTGGTCGCGCTGCCCCTCGCCGGCTACCTCGCCGACCGGTTCGAGAGCCGCCGAATCCACATCCTGAGCGATGTGGTGCGCACGGCGGTCGGGGCGGGGGCCGTGGCCGCCGTCGCCCTCATGCCGGGGAACGCGGGAGTGGCCCTGGTCGTTCTGGCCCTCGTCGCGGGCGCGGGGTTCGAGCTGACCTTCGTGGCCGGTGAGAAGGCGGGACTCTCCCTGGTCTCGGCCAAGGAGATGCCCCGCCTTCAGACCATGCTGAGCGCGATCGAGCAGAGCTGCATTCTCATCGCACCGGTCCTCGGCGGTGTCCTGCTGCTGGTGGGGACGACCGCGACGGTCACCGTTCTCACCGTGCTCTTCGGGACGAGCCTGCTGCTGGCCCGGAACATGAAGCCCGCGGCGGTGGTGGCCGCGAAGCCGCCGCCGGTGATGGCCGGGGTACGCCAGGTGATCGCCAACACGCTCCTGCGAGACGTGGTGGCCATCACCATGGTGATCAACCTGATGCTGGCCCTGCTGCTGGCGGCCGCGCCGGCCCTGGTGCGGCACCACTACGGGGTGGACGAGGGGCGACTGGCCCTTGTGTACACCGGAGCCGCCCTGGTCGCGCTGCTCGTGCTGGCCCTGCTCACCCGGTTCATCCGGAGGTTCGGCCTTCTGATCGCCGGAGCGGCCAGCGCCCTGATCCAGTGCCTGGCCTTCCTGGCGATCGGCGCGTCCAACGAGTTCGTCGCCTTCGTCGCGATCGTGATGGTGTTCATGGCCGCCGACGCGGCCTTCAGCGCCTTCATCAGGACCGTCAGGGCCCGGGCCGTCCCGGCCGCCGAGTTCGGCAGCACCGCCGCCGCCATCTCACTGCTCAACTGCGTGTCGATGCCGCTGGCGGGCGGGCTGCTCGCGGTCACCGGCGCGTCCGTCGACCCCGTGCACCTGTTGACGATCACCGGTGGCCTGGCCCTCCCCGTGGTCGTCGGGCTGCTGATCCACCTACGAGCCGCCACCCGCACGAGAACGGAGGTCATGGCATGAACGCCTTGTCCGCAGGCCTCCCCCAGGGCATCGAGAGCCGCGCCGCGCGTCGTCCGCGTCCTGGAGCGCCCGCGGACCCGCAGGGCTCCGAACTCGTCGGGCCGAGGCCGTTCGCACCGCTGCGAAGCAGTCGTAAACCGGTGATCCTCACAGCTTTTCCCTGAAGGGACCGTGCAGATGACTGATCTAGACGGATTATCCGTTCTCATCGTGGAACCGGTCTCGGGCGGCGCGGCCCTCGCCCGGGCCGCGCACCGCCTCGGTGCCAGGGTGGTGACGGCTTCTCAGGACGCGGGTGACTGCGAGATACCCGCGAAGCTCAGGGAGATCGTCGATGAGGTCCTGGTCGTGGACACCAACGACGAGGCGGCTCTGGCCGAGGCGGTCACCCGGCTCCACCGCCGCAACCCGTTCGACGCGGTGCTGCCCGGCTGCGACTTCTACGTGGCGACGGCGGCCAGGCTCGCCGCGCGGCTCGGCCTGCCGGGCCTGCCGGTGGAGACGGTGGACTCCGTACGCAACAAGGCCCTCATGCGGGAGAGCGTCACGCGCGCCGGGCTGCGTTCGCCGCGCTTCGCCGAGGCGGACACGACGGACCGGCTGAGAAGCGCCGCCGAGCACGTCGGATTCCCGTGCGTGATGAAGCCGGTTGAGTCATCCGGGAGCATCCATGTGAGCCTGGCGCGGGACTGGCCCCAGCTCCTGAGGGCGTTCACCGAGCTCGCCCAGGACGAGACCCTCGATCTCGGACGCCCGATGGGGCACCGGGTCATCGTCGAGCAGTACGTCCCGGGCGAGGAGATCAGCGCCGACGGCTACGTCGCCGACGGGGTGACGACCGTCGTGGCCGTCACCCGGAAGGTTCTGGGGGCCGAGCCGAGATTCGTGGAGCTCGGCCACCTGACGCCCGCGGACCTGCCCGGCGACGTCACGGACCAGGTGAAGGCCTACACCGAGGAGGTCGTCCGAGCGCTCAACGTCACAGCGGGTCCGTTCCACTGCGAGCTCAGGCTCAGCGACCAGGGGCCGGTACTGATCGAACTCGGCGCGCGGCTGCCGGGGGACGGCATCCCCGAACTCGTCAAACGGGTGACCGGCGTCGACCTGACGCTGATCATGCTCGCCGCGGGACTCGGAGCCGACCCCCGGCGGCTGGGGGCCTTCGGCGAACCCGTCGCGGCGAGCGCGGCGGTCCGGTTCCTCACCCTCCCCGAGGGGGACTCCTACTCCGGCATCAAGGGCTGGGACGAACTGTCCGACCTGCCGAACGTCGTCGAGACACACGTCGCCATCCCGCCCGGGGTCCCCGTTCCCGAGGTCCGGGACTGCCGGTCACGCCTGGCGCACGTCCTCTACACGGCGGACTCCCACCGCGCCGCGCTGGCCTTCTGGGACTCCCTCGACGAGAGGGTGGTCATCCAGTGACCGCCGCCGAGCCGTACGACTACGCGGCCGTCGGCATGGGGCCGGCCAACCTGAGCCTCGCCGCGCTCGGAGAGCCTCTCCCGGACCTCAGGCCGATCCACCTTGAGGCCAGGGAGAGCACCGCCTGGCACCCGGGGCTTCTGCTGCCCGAGGCGACCCTGCAGGTCTCACCGTTGAAGGACCTGGTCACCCTGGTCGACCCGACCAGCCGTTTCTCGTTCCTGGCCTTCCTCGCCCAGGAGGACCGGCTCTACAGGTTCCTCACCGCGCGCTTCCCCGCCGTCCACAGGACGGAGTTCAACCAGTACCTCCAGTGGGTCTCCCAGTCGATTCCGTCCATCGAGTACGGAACGCACATTCAGGACATCGACCTCCGCGACGGCCTCTTCCGGCTCCGCTCCGAGCGGGGGGAGGTCCTCGCGCGCAACGTCGTGCTCGGCACCGGCCCGGTCCCCAGGATCCCGCCGCACCTACGCAACCACCTGTGCGCCGACGTGTTCCACGCGGGAGAGTTCCTCCTGCGCGAGCGGACGACCGCTGACCGGGACGTCACGGTGCTCGGCGGAGGCCAGTCCGGCGCCGAGATCGTACGGCACCTCATGCGGCTGGACAGGGTCCCGCGGAGCATCACATGGATCACCCGGCGGCCGGGGTTCCTGCCGCTGGACGACTCCCCGTTCACCAACGAGTACTTCTTTCCCCAGTACGCCCGCGAGTTCCACAAGATGCCGGGGGAGCGCAGGCGGACCCTTCTCGCGGAGCAGAAGTACGCCAGTGACGGAATCGACACGGCGACCCTTGAGGACATCTACCGGGAGCGTTACCGGCACGAGTACATCCTGGGCCGCAAGGACTGGATCCGTCTGATGCCCGGGATGGAGGTGACCGGCTGCACCCGCCTGCCCGACGGATGGGGACTGACCGTCGAGGGCGCCGAACCCCGCGTTGTGACGACCGACGTGGTGATCCTCGCGACCGGCTACGAACACCGCCTCCCGTCCTGCATGGACACCCTCACCCCGCGGTTGTCCACCACCGGGGGGACTCCGGACGTGGGGGAGGACTTCTCGCTCCGGCTGGACGGTGACGTCAGGGGCAAGGTCTACGTCCAGAACGGCGCCCAGCACGCCTGGGGGATCGCCGACCCCAACCTCAGCCTTCTGGCCTGGCGCAGTGCGGTCATTCTCAACGACATCCTCGGATATCGGAGGTACAACGCATGAGCCTCCCCCGAGTCGGGCTCCGTGCCCTGCCCGCGGAGTTCCCCGCGCTTGAGGAGTGGGAGATCCCTCTCGACGAACTACCGGGCGACCGGCCGTTCAGCATGGCCCGCTTCACCGTCGCCCCCGGAGGACGGACACCGCCCGACAGCCACGCCGTCACCGAGATCTGGCTGCTGCTCGACGGCAGGGGGACGCTCCACTACGGAGGCGTTCCGCACGAGGTGGGCGCGGGCGACGTCGTGGGGTTCGCGCCGTTCGTCGAGCACATGTTGCTGGCCGACCGCGGTACGCCGGTGTCCGCGCTTTCCATCTGGTGGCGGAGCAGCTGATGGGGAGGCCGGAGAAGGAGTTCGACCTCGCGATCATCGGTTCCGGGATCATCGGGGCGATGATCGGCCATCTCGCCGCGGAGGGGGACCCGGGGCTCCGGGTCCTCACGATGGACGACGGCAACACCGGCGCCACGCACCTGTCAGCCGGACTGGACGTTCCCACGGGACACACTCCCGGGCAGCGGGCGTTGGCCGCGCGGGGATCGGCTGTCTACGCCAGGCTGAGGGCCGAGCTGCCCGCACTGCCGATCCGGCCGGTCGACACCTACTGGATGATCGACAAGGCGAACCTCCACAGGCTGCGGGAGAGCATGGCCGGTCCCCGCCTGACCGAGGCCGACGCGGAGCGGCGGGACTGGCTGGCCGGAGTCCTGCCCGGACTGCGAACCGCCGACCGGCTGCTGCTGCGCTCCGACGGGGGCGCCCACGCCGACGTGGGACGCCTGGCGGGACGACTGCTGGACGAACAGCGGCGGCGCCCGGGGAGCGAGGTGCGCGGTGGTTCGCCCGTCACCGGTGTACGACCCCGCGACGGCCGCTACGAGCTGACCCACGGAGACGAGGTGTACGCGGTCGCGGGAAGGGTCGCCGTGGCGACCGGGGCGCGGGCGCCCTGGGGGCCGTTCGGTGACGTGGCCAGGGCGCGGGGGCTCCGAGTCAAGAAGGTCGCCGCCCTCCACCTCGGCGTACGGCCACCGGACGACGCGCCGGTTCTCGTCTTCGACGACCACGACGCCTTCCTGCTCCCCGTGCACGAGGAGGGGTACTGGCTCCTCAGCTTCACCTCACGGCATTGGGACCTCTCTCCGGGCGACGGCCCGCCGGACCTGAGTCCCGAGGACCGGGCGACGGCGGCCGGCGTCCTCGACGCGTACGTCCCCGCCCTGGCCGCGGAGGTCTGCGGTGGCCGGGCCTTCTACGACGGTTACACCCCGGACCGGATGCCGCTGGTCGAACCGGTGGACGGATGGCCGGGCGTCGTCCTCGCGCTCGGCGGCAACGGATCGGGCTACCGGCTGGCCCCGGCCATCGCTGAGCGCGCACTGGAACTTCTCAGTCTCGACACACGTAAAGGCGACCGTTCGTGACCGTGCCAACCGAGGGTCTGATCAGGACCTCGAAAACCGCTCACCCCAGGCACTACCTGCTGGCTCCCTCCGAGCCCACTCCGAACGGGCGCCTGCACCTCGGCCACATCGCGGGGCCCTTCCTGCGTCTGGACATGCTCAGCCGCTTCCTGCGCATGCGCGGTGACCTGCCGCTGATCATCACCGGGAGCGACGTCTACGAGCCGTACATGACGTTCAAGGCCGTGGCCGAAGGACGTTCCGAAGCGGAGATCGCGGCCGAGTACGACGCGCTCATCGCGCAGGACCTCAGCGCCGTGGACATCGGCGTCGACCAGTTCATCAACCCCTGTGAGGACCCCTGGCGGAAGGTCTTCGAGGAGGAGGTCGACGCCTGCGTGCGGCGGCTGCGCCACCGGGGAGCGGTGGTCGAGCAGCGGGAACGCGTTCCGTACAGCCGCTCCGCCGCGCGGTACATCGTCGGGCCATGGCTTACGGGCGGGTGCCCGGACTGCGGGAGCAGGGTCTCCAGCTACTTCTGCGAGACGTGCGGCGGTCATTTCCGCCCGGAGAACCTGCTGGAACCGCAGGGGCCCGACGGCGCAGGCCCACTCGAATGGCGGGAGATCTCCTCACTCTTCCTCAGGGTCGCGGAGCCGGAACCGCTCCGGCGCCGGATGGCGGAGATGCGGGTGCCGCCGCGTTTCCAGGAGGCGGTCGAGCGTTTCCTGGCCCGCGAGGGCGGTACGGTCCGCCTGAGCGCGCCCCAGCAGTGGGGTGTGGCCCTGGAGGGAGGCGTGCCTGGCGTGCCGCGCACGCTCTTCTCGTACGCGGGGATCTTCATGTTCGCCAGGCTCATGGGCGCCGTCCACGGGGAGATGAGCGGGACCGGGGTCAACGCCTTCGATCCAGGCTCCGGGGTCACCACGGTGACCAGCTTCGGTATCGACAACGTCATCCCCACCATGGTCTGCATCGTGGGGACGGCGCTGCGGCACGGCGACATGAAGGGCTACGACCGCGTTCTGGTCAACGACTTCTACCAGCTCGAAGGGGAGAAGTTCTCGACGAGCCGGGGACACGTCATCTGGTCCGCCGACATCGCGCGGGCCCCGCGGATCAGCGCGGACGCCGTACGGTACTTCCTGGCCGGGACGAGACTGGAGGAGGGGCCCGAGAGCATGGAGCCCCGGTCCTTCGTCGAGGTGAACAACACGCGGCTGGCCGGCCGGTTGACGTCCCTTGTCCGTGCCGCCTCGGCGGTGTCCGCCGACGTCCTTCCCGAACCCATGGGGCAGGACCGGCTGGCCCGGCTTGAGGAGCTGTTACGCCGGCAGGAAACGGCTCTGGACGGGTTGGTCATCGCGACGGCGGACGCCGTCGCGGCGTTCGACCTCTGGTGGCGGGAGACGCCCGGCGAGTGGGGTTCTGCCTCCCAGGCCTACTGGTGGCTGAAGGGCGTGGCGGTCCTGGCCTTCCCGATCATGCCGCGGCTCGGCCGGCGGTTGTGGGAGTCGCTCGGGGGCACGGGCGAACCACGCCTGGCGGCCTTCCTGGAGCCCACCCGGCCGCGTGCGAGCGGTGGGCCCGGTGGCTTCGAGCCGATCACGCTGGGTGATCTGGTGTCCGTCCTGCCTGTCTCGTCGCGTCATGTTCCGGCCTGACGCTCGCCATCGAGCAAGGAGAGCAATGTGAGAGTCCTCGTCGTGAACCGGTGGGACGATGAGTTCTCGGCCTACGGCGACTATGTCGACCACCTCCGTCACGAGGTGTGTTACGTGACCGTGCCCACGCATCTGCCGTGGATTCCGGAAGAGGCGCGGCACGTCACCGTGCTGGACGATCTCGACGACGAGGCTGAGGTGGTCGCCGCGGCCCAGGCCGTCCAGGAGGCCTGCGGAAGGTTCGACCTGGTCCTCGCGCTGTCGGAGTTCGACCTGACCACCGGTGCCCGCATCCGGGAGGTCTGCGGTGTTCCAGGAGACGACTCCTCCTGGGTACGGCGTTTTCGCGACAAGGTGACCATGAAAACCGTCCTGGCCGACGCCGGCGTACGGGTCCCGCGTTTCGCGACGGTGAAGTCACCCGCCGATATCGGGGAGTTCCGGCGACGCGTGGGCGGGTCCGTCGTCGTCAAACCGCGCGCGCAGACCGCGAGCAAGGGCTGCCACATCGTTCACAACTCCTTCGAACTGTCGGAGGTTCTCACGGAGCTCGAACGGTCCGGCCACGACGACTACGAGGTCGAGGAGTACGTCGACGGCCCGATCTGGCACGTCGACGGGATCGTCGAAGCCGATCGGTTCCTTTTCGCCCGCGCGTCGCGCTACGTCAACACCTGCTACGAGTACAGCCGTGGCACGCCGCTCGGGTCCGCCGTGCAGGAGGGGCCGGTGGCCGACGCCATGCTCGCCTTCACGCTGCGTTGCCTGACCGGGCTCGGTCTTCACCGTTCGGCGTTCCACCTGGAGATCATCGAGTCCGCGTCAGGGCCGGTGTTCCTTGAGGTGGCGGCACGGGTGGGCGGTGGCGAGATCGCGTTCGTCCTGCGGGACGTCTACGGGGTGGACGTCATCGGCGACTGGATCCGGCTGCAGCTCGGAGAGCGCCCGCAGACCATCGGCGTTTCGTCCGAGAGCCGGGAGATCGCTGGATACCTGCAGGTTCCCGGCCCCGCGGGACACCGGTTGCTGTCGCGGCCCTCCCTCGCCGGGACGATCGAAGGGCTGTACGGCGAGGACCTCCTCGAACCCGGTCACTGCTTCGACGGCCCGTCCGGTGGTGAGGAGCTTCTCGGCCGCTTCCGCTACCGTGCCGGGACCGTCGCGGACGTCGAGTCGGCGATCAACGCCACCCTGGACGCCTTCGTCTGCGTCACGGAACCGGTGCAGCGGTCATGCGTGTGATCTCCTCGCCGCTGGCTCCCTACGCGAGGGTGCTCGCGGTTCCCGGCGCCAGAGGGATGGCGGTCTCGGGGGTGCTGGCCAGGCTTCCCGTGGCCGTCATCGGCGTCAGCATAGTGATCATGGTCGCCGCCCGGTACGGTTCCTACGGGCTGGGCGGTGCCGTCACCGCGACCCAGACGCTCTGTTACGCCGTCTTCGGGCCACCGCTGTCGCGAGCGGCGGATCGCCTGGGGCAGCGCCGGGTGGTCGTGCCGGCGTCGCTGGCCGCCGTCACCGGGCTGACGGGCCTGGTGGTCTGCGGTTCGCTGCGAGCGCCTGCCTGGACGCTCTTCGGCTGCGCCGCGCTGGTCGGTCTGATGCCCAACGTCGGCTCCATGGTGCGTGCCAGGTGGGCTCACCTGCTGCAGGGAACCGATCGGCTCCACACCGCGTACGCGATGGAGTCCGTGGTCGACGACCTCATCTTCATCGTGGGACCGGTGCTCGCGGTCAACCTGTCCCTGGTGGCGGGAGCCGAGGCGGGGCTCGTGGCGGCGGCCGTGCTGTTGTTCACGGGATGTCGGCTGCTCGCCTCGCGGACAGCCACCGAGCCGCCGGTCGTGACCGTCTCCGAACGACGTGGCGGCGTGCTTCTCAAGGCGCGGGGGCTGTGGGCCGTGGTCGCCGTCTGCACGGCGATGGGGGGTCTTTTCGGGTCCGTTGAGGTGGCCGTCGTCGGCTTCGCCACCGAACACCGTCAGACCGTGCTGGCGAGCTGGATTCTCGCGCTTTACGCGCTGGGGAGCGGGATTTCCGGCGTCCTCTTCGGCAGGCGCCGGCTTTCCTGGAGCGTCCCCAGGCAGCTGACGGCCGCGGCGATCCTGCTGACGTTGACGACGGCGCCCATGCTGGTGACGGACAACCTCTACGTCCTGGGCGGTGTGCTCCTGGTCTCCGGTGCCGCGTGCGCGCCGATCCTCATCCTCGCCACCGGCCTGGTCGAGCGGCTGGTTCCCCCGGAGAGGCTGACCGAGGGGATGACCTGGATCAGTACCGGTCTCGGGGCCGGGGTGGCGCTCGGCGCGCCGATGGCGGGATGGACCGCGGACGAGTACGGCGGTAACCGGGTTTTCCTGACGCCGCTCCTCTGCTGTGTCGTCGTCACACTCGCCGCCGTCATGGGAACGCGTCGTCTTTCCGCGGCACAACACCCAGCTCCCGGAAGATGACGCCCGCGATGTGGAACTGCCCTGCCGCCTCGGCCGCCCGGCCACGGGCGTGGGCGAGTTTGCCGAGGTACTGATGGATCTCCGCTTCGACGATGCGCTCGTTGGTGTCCTCGGCGTGCGTCAGCGCGAGGGCGAGCGTCTGACCGGATTCCTGGAGCCGCCCCATGGCCGCCTGCGCCCGGCCCAGTCCGTAGAAGGCGTAGGCCATGCCGACCCGGTCCCCGATGGAGCGGCAGAAGTCCAGTACGGCCTCGAAACGGGGGACGGAGGCCTGCGGCCGTTCGCATTCCACGTCAAGTTCTCCCAGCCGGTAGTTGATCTGCTGGACGAGGCGGGATGCTCCGGCCTGTTCGGCCGCGCTCAGCGCTCGTTCGAAGTGTTCCCGGGCTCGACAGTGCTCGCCGAGCTGGGTGTGTATCTGCCCGATCTGCCGAAGGGCGAGCGCCTGGTTTCCCAGGTCACCCAGATCGTTCAGGACGGTCACGCTGTCCTGCGCCCGCCGCAGGGCCATGTCGAGCCGCCCGCCCAGCCGGTCCAGTGCGGCCAGCTTCAGCTGGGCGAGGGCGTGGGCGTGCCTGTCCTGCAGACCGGTGAGGATGCGCGCGGCGTCCTCCAGGAAGTCGACCGCCCTGCGGTGGTCGTGAAGCCCCAGGCTCAGCTCGCCCAGCTCGGTCAGGATGACGGCCTCCCCGCGCGGATTGCCGGCGGCCCTCACGGTGGCGAGCGCGATCTCGTGCATGTGCTGCCACTCGTCCAGATGACGGCGTACCTCCAGAAGGGGAGCCGCCGTCACCGCGATGTCCCAGCACAGCTCGTCAAGGCCCAGCGCCGCCGTCTGCTGCACCGCGGCGGAGATGTTCGTCAGTTCGGTCTCGCACCACGCCACGGGATCGGTGACGATGTCGTCCAGCACCTCGGGGCCGACCTCCCAGCGGGGGGCGTTACTGTGCACCACCAGGTGGTCGCGGCCCGCGAGGAGCGTGTGGGCGTGTTCCGTGACGGTCAGCAGCGCGCCGAAGGCGCGTTGCAACGCCTCCCGGAGATCGTCGGGCGCGAGCTCCTGCTGGGCGCGCTCACGCGCGAAGATGCGGATCAGATCGTGCAGGCTGTAGCGGACCCGCCCGGAAGGCGTGGTCGCGGTGTTGACCAGATGGCTGTCCACGAGCTGGTCGAGGAGGTCCTCGGCCTCAAGGAACGAGCTGTCCAGCAACGTGACCGCCACCCACTCCTCAAGGTCCACGGCGTCCAGGGCCCCCAGGAGCATGAGCAGGAGACGTGCTCGCGGCTGCAGCGCCCTGTAGGAGACCATCAGGTTGGCCCGTACGTCGAGCTCTCCGTGGACGAGTTCGTCGAATCGCCGGTGCTCGTCGGTGAGCCTGCTGACCATCCGGGCCAGCGACCAGTGCGGCCTGGCGGCGAGACGGGCTCCGGCGATTCGCAACGCCAGCGGATGCCGTCCGCAGAGACGGGTGAGCGCGAGGCTCGCCTTGGAGTCGGCGTCCATCCGGTTGGAACCGACCATGTGCCGCAGGAACCTGAGTGCCTGGTCCTCGGTGAAAGGCTCCAGTTCCAGCAGGCGCGCTCCGGGGATGGCGGTGAGCCTGCGTCTGCTGGTGACCAGCATGGCGCATCCGCCCATGCCGGGTATGAGAGGCATCACCTGACTCTCGTCGCCGGCGTCATCGATGATCAGCAGGACTCTCCGGTCGGAGAGTATCGCCCGGAGCATGCCCCCACGCTCGTCGTGGTTCTCCGGAATCCGGGTGTCGGGTACCCCGAGGGCGCGAAGCATGCTGGCCAGCGCGACCTCGGGCATCGTCCGGTGCGTCGTCTCGGCGCCGCGCAGATGGACGTAGATCTGACCGTCGGGAAACCTGTTCCGCAGACGGTTGGCCATGTGGACCGCCAGGGTGGTCTTTCCCGCGCCTCCGCGTGCGGACACGACAACGATCGGAGGAGTGCCTCCAGGAGAGCCGGTCAGCCACTCGGACAGCAACGCGACCTCCTTGTCCCGGCCGGTGAAGTCGGCGGTGTCCGCGGGGACGATGTTGCGAGGGGGTGACGTCACGACGGGCTCCGCAGGCTCCGCCTCCGCCAGGGAGCCTCCGCGCAGTACCAGTTGTTCCAGTTCCCGTAGTTCCTGGCCCGGTTCGATGCCGAGCGATTCGATGAACAGCGCCCGTGTCTCCCGGTACACCTCCAGTGCCTCCGCCTGCCGGTCGGCGCGGTAGAGGGCCTCCATCAGCTGGGCGCGCAGCTTTTCGCGCAGGGGGAAGTCTTCGATGAGCTGGAGAAGGATCGGTATCATTTCCGCGTGGTGCCCGAGTTTGATCTCCAGCTCCACCCACCGGTGAGCGGATCTGAAACGTTGCTCCTCCAGGACCGCGGCCTCGGTGCGGAGCGGGCCGCTGGCGTGAAGCCCTGAATAGGCTGGGCCGCTCCACTTGTCCAGTGCCTGCCGGAGCAGGTCGGCCGCCCGCCTGATGTCCCCCTGTTCGATGAAGTGATCACTCTGGGCGGTCAGCTCGGCGAAATGCAGAACGTCGATCTCGTGAGGCTCCGCCCGCAGCAGATATCCGCGCGACATGCGCGCCACCCTCTGCGGATCGCCGAGAAGCTGCCGCAGGGTGCGTATGTAGGCGCGGAGGTTCGCGGCCGCCGACGGCGGGGGATTCTCCGGCCACAGTCCGTCGATTAAATGACTGTCCGAAACCGCCTTGTTCGGCTGACTCAACAGCAGGCCGAGGGTCGTCTGCAGTCTGGTGCCGCGCAGGGGGACACAACGGCCGTCGACCGTCAGCTGGAGAGGCCCCAGGACCTGGAACAGGAGGCGAGGGGGGAGGTGATCCACTGCCGAAGCCGGAGGCGACCCGTCGACGGCTCTTCGATGAATCTCATCATCCACCATGATCCATTCCATGACGAAGGCCCCAACGGGGCGTCAGACATAACTGTCGGACGAGTATGTATATCTCATGCGGGATTTTCGGGCGGAAAACCTTCTAGGATGCGGTCGGGCTTTAATCAGCCAAGTGCTCAACTTCTCTACGAACCCCGTCTCCCGACATTGTAGGTCGTCTGTTGATTGATTATGGGTTGGTAGGTTCAGTGTTTATTTGCTGATTTCGGATGGCCTATGGTGTGTCATCCGCTGCGGTACGCCCTGTCTGATCCGGGCGGAGACGACTACTCCAGGTGAGGGGGAGCGGCGCGGACGGCAGGGGGCGCCGACCTACGCCCGCGCCGGGCGGCTCCGTCCCCGCGGTGGCACGCGCGCCCGGCGTCCTGGCGTGCTCGCCTCGGCGTGCCTGGGAACGCGCCGCCCCGGCACGCGCGGTGGCCCGGAGGCGCCGCTCGCGGGTTCGGGTCAGTCCGCGCTCGTACCGGGCCTACCGGGCCACCAGGGGCGGTTCACTCAGTCGAGCACCGTGTCCCTGGTCTCGCGCATGCGGATGTAGACGACGGTGGAGACAAGCGTGAGCGCGCTGGCGTACCAGCCGAAGACCTGTCCGTGCCCCCCGTCGGCGAGCATCGTGGCGACGTACGGTGCGGTGCCGCCGAACAGCGCCACGGTGAGCGCGTAGGGAAAACCGATGCCCGTCGTGCGGACCTTCGAGGGGAACAACTCGACCATGACCGCTGAGCACACCGAGGTGTAACCGGTCAGCAGCACCATGGCCACGCACGAGATGAGCAGCAGATTCCAGAAGGAGTCCTGCAGCATGCCGAGCATCGGGACCGTCAGCACGGTGAAGCCCGCTCCGAAGACGACGAGGAGGGGCTTCCTGCCCACGCGATCCGCCAGCAGCCCTCCGAGGGGCTGGATCGCCGTGAAGAACACGAGCGCGATCGTGCTCACCGTGAGCGCCCGCGCCGGGTCCGCGCCTGCGGTGATCGTGGCGTACGTCGGCAGGTATATGGACCAGGTGTAGAAGCTGACGGTGGCTCCCGCGGTCATGCCGACGATGAGCATCGACTCCTTGGGATGCCTGCGAAGGAAGTCGAAGAGTCCCGGCCTGTCCACGGCGCCCTTCCTGATCGCCTCGGCGTGGACGTACGTCTCCTCGGCTCCGTATCGGACCCACAGGCCGAGCAGGGAAAGCAGCGCCCCCAGGGCGAAGGCGAGCCGCCATCCCCAGGAGGACATCTGGTCCATGGAGAGCATGTTGCCGAGCAGGCTCGCCACGCCGGCCGCCATGAGCTGGCCGAGGTTGGAGCTGAAGTAGCTGAAGCTGGAGAACAGCCCGCGCCGGCCGGGGGGTGCCGACTCCACCAGGAACACCGACGACACGGCGAACTCGCCGCCCACGGAGAATCCCTGGACCAGGCGTATGACGATCAGCAACAGCGGGGACAACAGCCCGGCCTGCGCGTAGGTGGGCAGAAAGACCATCGCGAGCTGGCTCACGCCCATGAGTGCGACGGTGAGGGTCATGGCCGGGCGCCGGCCGGCGCGGTCGGCGATCGCACCGATGGCGAGGCCGCCGATCGGGCGCATGACGAAGCCGACCGCGAAGACGGCGAAGGCGCTGAGCAGGGGGACGAGGCTGTGCCCGGTGTCGGGGAACACCTGATCCGCGAAGTAAGTGGTGAGAAACGCGTACGCCAGCCAGTCGTACCACTCCACCAGGTTTCCCGCTGAGGTGGACAGTAACTGGCGTGTGCGGCTGCGGAGGGTGGGAGTGACCGCGGAGTCGACCGTCACCACTGAACTCCTTCGTCGTCTGACGGCTGGCTGTATGCCGAGAAGTTTGCACCTGATGACATATTGAGGCAAGGAGTGGTATTAATGTTTACGAAAGCGCTATATTGAGGTTCTGGATGTTAGATTCCGACATACTTGATGAATTGGATCGTCGCCTCGTCGCGGCGCTGCAGATCTCACCCCGGGCCACCTGGGGGGACCTGGGGCGGGTGCTCGGTGAGAACGAACGCACGGTGGCGCGACGCGTGCAGCGCATGCTCGCCGTCGGCGCCATCCGGATCACGGCCACCTACGACGACCTGCGCGCCGGTGTCGGCAGCCCCGTGCACGTACGCGTCAGCACGGAACCGGGATCGGTGGACGCCACGGCCCGTGTCCTGGCCGCCCGGCCGGACGTACGCGGGGTCTTCGCGATCACCGGGGCCGCCGATCTGTGGTGCGAACTCGTCGCCTCGGGAGAGGGTCCGCTGCGGAACCTGCACGGGATCCTCGCCGACGAGATACCGGCCGTCCCCGGGGTACGGGCCACCGAGGCACAGGTGGTGCTCAGGACGTTCACCACGGTCGCCGACTGGCACGCCCCCCTGCTCAGCGAGCAGGAGTGCGCCGCAGTGGGGGCCCTGGGTGTCCCGCTGCTCGCCGAGCTACCGGATCGGGTCGACTTCGGGGGCGTCGACCGCCAGGTGGCGGAGATGCTCGTGCGCGACGGCCGCATGAGCTACACCCAGATCGCCGACGAACTCGGCATCTCGGTACCGACCGCTCGGCGTAAGGTGACCTCGCTGCTGGAACAGCAGATGGTCCACCTGCGCGTCGAGGCGGAACCCGCGCTGCTCGGCCTGCGCGTCGAGGCCCAGCTCGGCCTGGAGGTGCGTCCCGCCGGCCTGGACGAGGTGGGGAGGGCGCTCGCCCGCCATCCCGGAGTCCGCTACTGCGCGGCCATCGCGGGCAGTCATGATCTCCTGGTCGAGGTCTGCCTGGCCCACGAGGCGGACCTGTACAGATTCGTCACCCGGGTCGTCGGAGGACTGACCGACGTGGTCGATGTGGACATGGCGTTCATCACCCGGGCCTACAAACGAGGGCACCTGCCGAAGGACGGCCTTCTGACAAGGAGTCCGCATGACGGTCCTTGAGGACGAGACCGTACGCATGTGCGCCGAGCTCATCCGGATCGACACCAGCAATCTCGGCAGCGACGGCCCCGGCGAACGCGAGGCGGCCGAGCTGGTCATGCGGTGGCTCGGCGAGGTCGGCCTCGACCCCACCTACATCGAGAGCGAGCCTCGCCGGGGCAACGTGATCGTCCGCATGAGCGGGACCGTGCCCGGGCTTCCCGCGCTGCTCGTGCACGGGCATCTCGACGTCGTCCCGGCCGACCCGCGTGACTGGACCGTGCCCCCGTTCGCCGGTGAGGTGATCGACGGCTGGATATGGGGCCGCGGGGCCGTCGACATGAAACACATGGACGCGATGATGGTCGCCGTCGTGCGCGACATGGTGCGCAGGGGAATCCGGCCGCGGCGGGACCTGGTCTTCGTCTGGCTGGCCGACGAGGAGGCCGGCGGGGACCACGGCGCACGGTTCCTGGTGCGCGAGCACCCGGAACTGTTCGAGGGATGCGCGGAGGCCATCGGCGAAGTCGGCGGTTACTCCGTCTCGATCGCCCCCGACCTGCGGCTCTACCTGGTGGAGACGGCGCAGAAGGGGCTGGCGTGGATTCGCATGCGCGCCGAGGGCCAGGCGGGTCACGGCTCCATGATCCACCCGGACAACTCGGTGACGGAGCTGGCGGCGGCCGTGAGCCGGATCGGCGCCCACCACTGGCCGCAGCGGCTGACCCCCACGACCCTCCGCATGCTCAAGGAGATCTGCCACGCCTGCGGCGTGCCGTTCGACGAGGACGACATCGACGGTGTCCTCGGCAAACTCGGGCCGACGGCCCGTTTCATCGGGGCCTCACTGCGCCACGTGGCCAATCCGACACAGTTCCACGCCGGATACGCCACGAACGTCGTGCCCGAACTGGCCGTCGCCGAGATCGACGGGCGTTTCCTCCCGGGGCTGAAGGACGACTTCCTCGACACGCTCCACCGGCTGGCCGGGCCCCGGGTGTCCAGTGAGCGCATCGACTTCGAGGAGGCGGTGGAGGCTCCGTTCGACACCCCGCTGGTCGAGGCCATGCTGGGCGCGCTCAGGACCGAGGATCCACAGGGGCGCGTCGTGCCCTACTGCCTGTCCGCGGGGACCGACAACAGGACCTTCCATCGGATGGGGATCCACGGGTACGGGTTCGTCCCTCTGCGGCTCCCGCCGGAGATGGACTTCGCCGCCATGTTCCACGGGGTGGACGAACGTGTTCCCGAGTCCGCGCTCCGCTTCGGCGTGCGTGTCCTGCATCATCTGCTCTCGACCTACTGACGTCGCGGGGTCCGGCCGCCGGGGCGCGCCGTCCCGGCTCGTCCGCGGCTCGCGCGCCCTGGACCGGGCCGCCGGAGCGAGAGCCGCCTGGCATGATCCACTGCTGGGGCGAGGCCCCGGAGATCCCCTGGCAGGCTCAGCAAGACGAAGGAGTTCAGCCACGTGAGAACCCCCAGCGGCGGTCAGGCCGGGACACGGAGCAGACGTGTCGCCGAGCTCGGGCTCGTCGGCGTCGCCCTGTGTTTCGGCCTGACGTTCACCGTGACCCAGGACGCCATCCGGGACGTTCCGCCGTGGTCGTTCATCGCGCTCCGGTTCCTGTCGGCGGCGGCCGTACTGCTGGTGCCCTACGGCAGGGACCTGCGGCGGCTTCCGGCGGCCGGCTGGCGGGCCGGTCTCACGCTGGGGGCCCTTCTCACGGCCGGGTACGGTCTCCAGACCGTCGGACTGGCCTACACGACCGCGTCCAACTCCGGATTCATCACCGGCCTGTCCGTGGTCTTCACCCCGATCCTCGCCTGGCTCGTGCTGCGCCAGGCGGTCAGCGGCCGGGTGTGGGTGTGCATCGCCCTGGCCGCGTGCGGGCTTCTGCTCCTGTCGGGGTTCGGCGGCGCCTGGAGCCCGGTCGGCGACGCCCTCACGCTGGGCTGCAGCCTGGGCTTCGCCGCGCACATCATCGTCACGGACAGGACCGTCCGCCGTTTTCCCGTGGGCTCCATGGTCGTCGTGCAGCTGGGCGTCTGCGGGATCGCCGCGCTCGCGGTCGCCTCGGCCACCGGCGGGCTTGTCACACCGACGGCCACCGACACCTGGTGGGCCATCGCCTTCACCGCGGTGGTGGCCAGCGCCCTGGCCTACTTCGTCCAGTCCTACGCGCAGCGGCACACCTCACCGGTGCGCACGTCCCTGCTCCTGACCACCGAACCCGTCTTCGCGGGGCTGTTCGGCTTCTGGCTCGCCGGTGACCGGCTGACCGTCGTCGGATGGTCCGGCGCGGCGCTCATGCTGCTGGCCGTACTCGCGGCCGAGAACGGCGGCGCGTCCGCCCGCCTGCTCCACGCGCTGCGCACGCGGCGGCCCACCGTGCGGGGGAGGACTCCGGAACCGGCGTCACGAAGCGAGTCCTCCCAGGACGCGGGCGGAGCCGCGCGGCGGTAGGCCGCTCACGAGGCGACCACCAGGGCCTGGGGGGAGGCCTGCTTCATGCGGGTGCGCAGCCACAGCAGCTGGACGGCGGTCTCCTTCTCGCAGACCTCGACGACGCCGAGCAGGTCCTCGTCCCGCGCCCCCTGCGCGGCCTGACCGATCAGGGTCCAGGAGATGTCGCACTCGGCGGCCATGAGGTAAAGGTCGTGCAGGTCGCGCAGCAGTCCCAGGCCGCCGGTGCGGGTGCCGGAGAACAGGGTGGCGTGCAGTCTCTCGGGCTCGTCGGGAGCCTTCTCGGAGTAACGCCGGGCGAAGGGCGCCAGCCTGCGGGCGTGCTCGTCGCACTGCCCGGCCAGCCGCTCGCAGACGTGATGGACGTCGGGTTCGTCACGATGGCCCCGCCCGACCTCGCGGAAGGCGTCCGCCAGCTCGGTCTGCGACCTGTGCAGCAACCCCAGATAGTGGGCCAGGTGCATGTCACGCCTCCTCGACGCGTTCGCGGACCTGCGCCGCGGGCCCGCCCCTCGTGGCCGGGACCCGTGGGTCGGCGGGGACGACGCCGACGGTGGGGGCGGCGGAAGGCACCCCGCCCCCGGAGGAGACCCTGGTCACCCGGACCGCGGCGACCTTGAAGATCGGCTGCTTGGACACCGGGTCCCAGCCGGTGATCGTCAGCTCGTTGGCCGCGCGGGGGGCCTCCCCGCCAGGGCCGGGCTCGCCACGGTCCCAGTAGCCGTAGTGGAACGGCACGAACACCACCCCGGGACGGGTCCCGCACACCCTGGCCCTGGCCTCCAGCGCCCCCCGGGGAGACTCCACACGAACCAGGTCCCCCTCGGCCACCCCCAGCGCGGCGGCGTCACCGGGGGCGATCTCCACCCAGCATTCGGGGGCGGCGTCGTTCAGCTGGGACGCGCGGGCGGTCTTGGTGCGGGTGTGGAAGTGATAGACGGTGCGGCCGGTGGTCAGCAGCGTCGGATGCTCCTCGCTCGTCACCTCGGGGGAGGGCTGGTACGGCGCAGCCCGCAGGAACGCCCGCCCCCGCGGTTCCATGGCCCGGTGGCGTTCCTCGTCGTAGGCGGCGCCGGTGAGCAGGTCGTGCCCGTAGTCCTCGCAGTAGCCGGGGTCGGTGTTGAAGCGCCCGCCGGTGTAGAGCCTTTCGGTGCCGCGCGGAGCCGAGGGCGTGCACGGCCACTGGACACCGCTTCCGCCGCGCAGCAGCTCGTAGGTGATGCCGGTGTAGTCGCACGGACGCCCGGCCGAGCACGCCTTCCACGCCTCGAACGCCGACTCGGGATCGTGCCATTTGACCAACGGCGCGCCGTCCTTGTCGCGGAAGCCCATCCGGCGGGCGTAGTCGAGGAAGATGTCCAGGTCGGAGCGGGCCTCGCCGGGCGGCTCCACCGCCTTGTCCGCCAGGTGGACGGTACGGTCGACGCTGGTGAACGTGCCCTGTTTCTCCCCCCAGGTGGCCGCGGGCAGCACCACGTCGGCCAGCATCGCGGTCTCCGTCAGGAAGATGTCCTGCACGACGAGGAACAGGTCCTCCTTGGAGAGGATCCGGCGGACGCGCGCCAGGTCGGGCAGGGAGACGGCGGGATTGGTCGCCGAGACCCACAGCAGCTTGATCGAGCCCTGTTCGGCGTAGCGGAAGACCTGCATGGCGTGCGTCGGGGGAGCCCAGTGCGGGATGACCGAGGGCTCGACGTTCCACAGTTCGGCGAGCTGCCGAACGTGCTGGGGGTTGTCCCAGTTGCGCATCCCGGGCAGGTCGCCGTCGGCCCCGGTCTCGCGGGTGTTCTGCGCGGTCGGCTGGCCGTTCATCTGGTAGAGCCCCGCTCCGGGGCGGCCCAGCATGCCGCGCAGCAGATGGATGTTGTTGACCTGGCAGGCGGCGGCGGTGGCCTGGTTGGACTGGTAGAAACCCTGCAGCACCGTCGACAGCAGCCTCCTGGAGGACCCCAGGATCTCCGCGGCGCGCTCGATGGAGCGCACCGGCACGTCGCAGATCTCCGCCGCCCATCCGGGCGGGCAGTCCCGCACGACCCGGCACAGCTCCTCGAATCCGATCGTGTGCGAGCGGACGTACTCCTCGTCGTACCACCCCTTGTCGATCAGTCGGTGGATCAGGGCGTCCATCAGCGCCATGTTCGTGCCGGGCCGTACCGCCAGGTGCACGTCGGCCTCCCGCGCCACCGGCGTCTCCCGAGGGTCGACGGCGATCATGGCCGGGGGCCGGGGGCCACGGCGCCGGTCCAGCATCCGCATCCACAGCACCGTCTGCGTCTCGGCCACGTTGTGACCCCACAGCGCGATCGCGTCGCAGTGGTCGACGTCGGTGTAGGAGCCGGGCTGCCCGTCGGTGCCGAAGCTCTCCTTCAGCGCCGCGGCGGCGGTCGCCGTGCACAGCCGGGTGTTGCCGTCCATGTGCGGTGTGCCGATCCCGGCCTTGCCGATCACGCCCAGGGTGTAGTACTCCTCCAGGAACAGCTGGCCACTGGTGTGGAAGCCGAAGTGGCCCCAGCCACCCGGTCCGTCGAGCAGTTCCCTTGAGCGGGCGACGATCCGCCCCATCGCGGTGTCCCAGTCCGTCTCGACCAGCCGGTCGCCCTCACGTACCAGGGGACGTGTGAGCCGGTCGGGGCTGTTTCCTGCCTGCCAGCCGTGCAGGTCCTTGGGGTCGAGCCGCCCGTGGTTGACCCTGTCGCCCGCCCGGCCGCGTACTCCGACGATCCGGCCTCCGGCGACGGCGATGTCCATCGCGTCGCCGTTGGAGTGCAGGATCGAGGCGGCCTGCACCTATTTCTCGACGTCCTTCTCCTGGACGCCCTCCTCAAGGAAGGCGTCCACCCGCACCGGCCAGGCACTGTGCCGGCCCGGATCGCCGGGCAGCAGGGCGCGCACGCCCTCGGGAAGCGAGGCGGCGATCCGCTCGGCCGCGCCAGGAGGGCCGTACGGCGTACGCGCCCCCCACGGGTCGGTGATCCGGTCGGTCATACCGGCGGCTCCCTCCAGGAGGACGCGACATGGGGACGACAGATGCGCTACCCCGCCTGGCGCCCGTCACACGACGTGCTCAACGCGAGACGTACGTGGCGACCGGCACGGGGCGGTCCGCACAGTGGTCTGGAACCCCAGGCCGGGAGGGTGACGGCACTCCGTCCATCCGCCGCTCCGCAGGCCCGGCGCCGCCGCCCGGCGGCCCGGGATCCGGAGGGAGAGGTGGGCTCAGACGGTCTCCAGGGTGGTGGTGATCTCCACGCAGCCGCCGATGGTTCGCGCGATGGGGCAGTGCCGGGTGTGCCGGTCGTGGGCGCGTGCCACCTCGGCGGGGTCCACCCCCTCGGCCAGGCGTACCCGGTAACGCACGTGGACGGCGGCGATCCGCAGCACCCCACCGTCGTTGACGATGGTCCCCTCGGCCTCGGACGTCAGCGCGCCGTCGGTGGTCGGCTGGCCGAGCTGTCCGAGCATGCCGGACAGGGTGCCGGTCAGGCATCCCGCGGTGGCGCCGACCAGGTAGTCCAGGGTGGTGGCGTGCGGCTCGATGGTGTCGAGCGGCACCTTGTAGTGTTCGGCCACGCCGCCGTGCATGCCCATGGGCACCTGCCCGTCCAGGGGAACGGTGACCAGCTTGGTGCGTCCGGGCGCGGCCTCGACGCTCACCCGGGAGGTCTCGACGACGGCGCTGCTGTCGATCATGGTGCTGCTCCTTGTTGGGGCGGGATGGTGGTCAGCCGGCGGCGTTGGACGCCTCGGCGGTCAGCGCGCCGAAGTCGACGGGGGTGCCGTCCAGCGGGACGACGGCCGCCACGTAGCAGTCGGGGCGCACGAGGTAGACGACATCCTGCTCGCCAGCGTAGATGTCCCACATCTTGTCGGACAGCACGGTGAGCGTGCCGGGGCCCGCGGGCGCGGGGGCCAGGACGCGGCGCCGGACCCAGGCGGGGGCGGGGACGGCGTCGAGCGCGGCGCTCAGCCCGGGGGTGAGGCCGTCGCGACCGGGTACGGCGAGCAGGGTCAGCGACCCCGCCGTGATGGCGCGCAGCGTGGTCGCGCGGCCGCCCTCGGCGCAGCGCAGGTCGGGCAGCGGCGCACCCGGCCGTACCCGGGGAGAGGACAGGACGGTCGGCGCGGTCAGCGGCGAGTCGTAGTAGGGGAAGGGCTCATACAGCCTGCCGCTGTCCACCCGGTGGGCCTGACCGGGGTCGTCGGCGGCGGCCGCGAGCGCGGCGTCGCGCTCGCGGCGTCCCGGCTCGCCGTCAGGGGTCATGAACTTCATGGAGGCCCCGGTCAGCTCCAGGTTGTGGTCGGCCGCCGCCGCCCGCTCGGTCTCGTAGCTGTCCAGGAGCGCGTGCCCCGCCTTGCCGTTGAGCACGAGGCCGAGCTTCCAGGCCAGGTTCTCCGCGTCCTCCATGCCGCTGTTCATGCCGCGGGCGCCGAACGGCGAGACGACGTGCGCCGCGTCGCCCACCAGGAACGCGCGGCCGCTGCGGAAGGCCGAAGCCCTGCACTGCTGGAAGGTGTAGGTGTTGCTGCGGACCACCTTCACCGGGTGGTCGCCGATCACGGTGGCGATCCGCGCCCGCACCCGCTCGGGCTCGGTGAGGACGTCGGCGTCGGCGTCCAGCGGGATCTGCCAGTCCAGCCGCCACAGTCGCCGGCTCACCCCGTGCATGAGCACGATCCCCTCGGGATAGAAGGGCGGGTTGAACCACAGCCGCCGCTCCCGCCTGAACGGCAGTTCGGCCTCGAAGTCGGCGACGAGGAAGCGTCCTTTGGTCTGCCAGCCGTCGAAGGTGATGCCCAGGCGGCGCCGTACGCCGCTGCCGATGCCGTCGGCCGCGACGAGGTAGGCGCCGGTGTGGGTCTCGGGTCCTTCGGGGCCGTCCGCCGTGACCCGCACGCCGGAGTCGTCCTGCTCGAAGCCGGTGACCGTGCGCTCCAGCCGGATGTCCACCAGACCGGTCGCGAGCGCCGCGTCGTGGAGCATCTCCTCGATGCGGAACTGCGGGAAGTTCACGAACGGCGGGTAGATCTCCTCGCCGTGCGGCGGGAACCTGAGCTGGAGTATCTCCTTGTCGCCGTAGTACGTGCGGCCCAGCGACCAGCTCATCCCGTCGTTGACGATCTCGTCGGCCACGCCGAGACGGTCGTACAGCGCGAGGATGTCGCGTTGCACGGTGACGGCTCTGGACTGCCGGCAGCTCGGCTGGTCACGGCGTTCCAGCACCACCGAGCGCACGTTCTGCCTGGCGAGCAGGATCGCGGTGGCCATGCCCACGGGCCCCGCGCCCACGATCACCACGTGCGGGAAAGAACCTGAGCTGTCCGGCAGAGCCATCGCCACCTCCGAAGTGACCGATATCCGGTTACTGCGACCGTATATTGGTCATAGATTGCCCTGTTTGCGGCGGGACTTCAAGAGGGGCGACGGGATGCGACGCGAATCGATGTTGGCGTGCGAGCGGGGGAGGCGCGATAATCGCTCGTGTAGCCCGATTTTCGACTAGGAGTGAGACCGTGACCGAGGAACCGGCCAGATCTGGCGAAATCGCGCAAACGCTCGATCGGGGGCTGCGCCTGCTGGAGATCCTCGCGGAGGTGGACCAGGGGTTGTCGCCGACCGAGGCCGCCGCCCGGCTCGGCGTCCACCGCTCCATCGCCGCCCGCCTGCTGGCGACCCTGCTGCACCGTGGATTCGTCCGGCGCAACCGTGAGGGACGTTACCTGCTGGGCATGGGGCTGTTCACCCTGGCGCGCCAGGTCTCACAGAATCTCATGGTGGTCGCGGGGCCGTTGCTCACCGAGATCGCCGAGCGGCTCGACGCCACCGCCGTCATGCATGTCGCCGACGGGGACGGGGCCGTCACCCTGGCCTCGGTCGAGCCCAAGCGGGCCAGTTTCCACATCGGCCTGCGCACCGGCTCCCGGCATCCGCTGGGCACCGCCGCCACCGGTATCGCCATCCTGGCCGGGCGTCCCCCCGAGCCCGGTGAGAGCGACAAGGTCAGCCACGGGCGAAGCCGGGGGTACGTCGTCACCACCGGCGAACTGGTCCCCAACTTCACCGGCATCGCCGCCCCGATCGTGGTCAACGGCTGGTGTGACGCCAGTGTCGGTGTGGTGATCCCGAAGGAGCGCAAGCATGACGAGAAGGTTCTGGCCGGCGAGGTGATCGCCCTGGCGGGGCGCATCGCACTCGGCCTGACCTGACCTCCGGCCTGCCCTGACGCAGGCGCGACGGCCCCGGAGCCCCGAGCGGGCACCGGGGCCTTTCGCATGTCCGGGCGATTGACAACCCTCTGTCCGTGCGCAAGGATCGCCGATATACGGTCTATGTAACCGATAATAGAACGCTAACAGAGCGCAGGGCTCGACCCCGGATTGAGGTGGGCATGGTCTACTACAGGCGTCTTGGCGAGGTGCCACGTAAACGGCACTCCCAGTTCCGCGGCGCCGACGGCGCCCTCTACCACGAGGAGATGCAGGGCGAGGAGGGGTTCAGCTGGACCCAGTCGTTCCTGTACCACCGCAGGATCCCGACCGCCATCACCGCGGCGGAGAGCCATGCCGACGACGGCGGGCCGATGCGGCCCAACGATCCGCTGCTGCCACGGCACCTGCGCACCCACGCCTTCGAGCCGGGCGGGGACCCGATCCTGGGCCGGCGGGTCCTGATGGGCAACTCCGACCTGACGATCTCCTACGTCGCCGCCGACGCCGACAGCCCCCTGTACCGCAACGCGGTCGGCGACGAGCTCGTCTACGTCGAGGCGGGTTCGGCCGTGCTGGAGTCCCCCTACGGCCGGATGGAGGTCGGCGACGGCGACTACGTCGTCATCCCCACCTCCACGACGCACCGCTGGCGGCTGCTCGGCGGCGAGCTACGGCTGTTCGTGGTGACCGCGTCCGGCGGCGGGCACATCAGGCCGCCCAAGCGGTTCATGTCGCCGTTCGGGCAGTTCCTGGACGGCTCGCCGTACAACGAGCGGGACATCCGCGGCCCCGAGGAGCTGACCTCCGCCGACGGACCGGCCGAGGTGTACGTCAGGCACCGGCGTGGCGTCACCCGCTACACCTACGCCTACCACCCCTTCGACGTGGTCGGCTGGGACGGCTACAACTACCCCTACGCGCTGTCCATCCGTGACTTCACCCCCTCGACCGGCGCGCTGCACCTGCCGCCGCCCACCTACATCACCTTCGAAGGGCCGGGCTTCGTCATCTGCTCCTTCGTGCCGCGCATGTACGACTACCACCCGGACGCGGTGAAGGTCCCCTACAACCACGCCAACGTGGACTCCGACGAGGTGCTGTTCTACTGCGGCGGTGACTTCATGAGCCGTGCGGGCACAGGCGTCGGCATGGGGTCCATCTCCCTGCACCCCGCCGGTTACATCCACGGCCCGCAGCCGGGCAGCGCGGAGAAGAGCATGACGGTGACCAGGACCGAGGAGTACGCGGTCATGGTGGACACCTTCAAACCGCTCGACCTCGGCCCCCACCTCGACGAGGCGGAGGACCCCGGCTACGCCTGGTCGTGGGCCCGCGGCGCCGGCGTCGACGTCGGCGGGTGAAACGCCCGCCCTCCCGCTCAGAAGGGCCCCGTGACCACGGTCGCGGGGCCCTTCTGAGCGGGAGGGCCGTCATGATGCCCTCATGGGCCCGTCATGAGGGCGTCATGACGGGCCCATGAGGGCCGTCACGACGGCGCCGCGTGGTCGGCCGGGACGGGACGGCGGGACGTCAGCGCCTTACGCGCCCGGGTGGCCAGCGCGGCCAGCCCTCTGGGCTCGTAGAACAGGATGACCACGATCAGCCCGCCGTACATGATCTGCGCGACGTAGGCGGGCCCGAAGTCGGACACCGCGCCGCCCATGCCCGGGATCGCGTCGCTGTAGCGCTGCAGGAGCAGCGGCAGCGAGGACACGAACGCCGCGCCCGCGATGGCTCCCGCCACCGACGCCTGCCCGCCGATCACGACCATCGCCAGGTACTCCAGCGACAGGAACAGGTCCCAGTACTCGGGCACCACCCGCTGGAACAGCAGGGCCAGCAGCACGCCGGCGAGTCCCGCGTACACACTCGACAGGGTGAAGGCGACCGACCGGTACCACGCCACCCGCACGCCGAGCGCCGCCGCGTGCACCTCGCCGTCGCGGACCGCGGCGAACGCCCTGCCCACCCGGCTGCGCAGTACCAGCACGGCGAACACCGTGGTCAGCACCAGGATGATCAGGGTGACGTACCACCCGCGCTCGGCCTGGCGCAGCGGCACCCCGAGCAGCGAGAGCTCGGGCTCGGCGCCGAGCACCTGGAACGAGCCGACGGTCAGCTCGGGCACGTTACGCCCGTTGTAACCACCGGTGAGCGGCTCGGCGGTGAACAGCACGTGCTGGCCGATGAACACCAGCGCCAGCGACGCGACCCCCAGGTAGATGCCCTTCAGCCGGCCGGCCAGCGGGCTGAAGGCCAGCCCCGCCAGTCCAGCCAGCGCCACCGCGATCACCGCGGCGGGCAGGCTGGGCAGGCCGAGTCCCCAGGAGCCCTCCTTCGCCGGTGAGCCAAGCCAGATGTACCCGTAGGCGCCCACGGCCAGGAAGAACGAGTGCGCGAGGGAGAGCTGACCGACCCGGCCGACCAGGATCATCAACCCGACCGCGCCGATGGCGGCGGCGAAGGCGAAGGAACCCAGATTGAGCCAGAACCGGTCGGCGTACAGCGGGATGGCGAGCAGGACGACGCCCGCCACGACCGCGACCGGAGCCCGCCACCGGACCCCCGCGCGCGCACCGCGCCGTGTCTCCTCTGATGTGTTCGCCGGCTTAAACACGGACGGCCTCCCGTATCCCGAACAGCCCGGCGGGCCTGATCAACAGCACCACCAGCATCAACACGTACGGCGCGGCCTCCTCGAACCCCTGGCCGAGGAACGTCAGGTACTCGCCGTACCCGCGGACCAGGACCTCGCTCAGCCCGACCAGCAGCCCTCCGGCGATGGCGCCGGTGGTGGAGTCCAGGCCACCGATGATCGCGGCGGGCAGCGCGCGCAGCGCCACGGCCTCGACCGAGGTGTCCAGACCCGGGCTCGGATAGGCCACGATGAACAGCCCCGCGCACACGGCCAGGGCACCGGCCACGGCCCACGCCGTGGCCGAGACCCGGCCGAGCCGGATGCCCATCAGGGACGCCGTCTCCGGGTCCTCGGCGGTGGCCCGCATCGCCACGCCGAAGTCGCTGCGGTGCAGCCACAGCTGGAAGAGCACCAGCAGCAGCGCGCCGACGACCAGCGCGGCGATCCGCGCCTCGGCGACGCCGATGCCCAGGAACCGCACCACGGCGTTGCCCCACGGGTCACCGGTGGTGAGGATCTGCGAGCCGATCCGCCGGTCGGTCTCGGTCAGCAGCACCACGTCGAGGCCGATGGTCATGATGCTCGCCGCGACCACCGCGTGCGTCTTGCGGAACCTGCTGACCAGCAGGCGGTCGATCAGCACGGCCAGGACCGCGGCCGCGGCCACGCCCAGCGGGAGCGCCACCCAGAACGACAGCCCGTGCAGGGTGTACGCGCTGGCCAGCACGTACGTGCCGAACATCAGCAGGCTCGGCTGGGCGAAGTTGACCACGCTGGAGGACTTGTAGACGACGACGATGCCCAGGGCGACGAGCGCGTACACGGCACCGAGTGACGCGCCCTCCACCAGCATCGAGAGAAGTTGTGCCATGAAACCGGCTCCTAGGATGGCGGCTCGGACTCGGAACGTTCCTTTTCTGCGGCCCTGCCGAGGTAGGCGGCGATGACCGCCTCGTGCGCGGTCACCTGGTCGGGCGGCCCGGTGAGCACGACCTGACCGAAGTCGAGCACGGTGACCTGCTCGGAGATGCCCATCACCAGCCCCATGTCGTGCTCGACCAGCAGGACCGTGATCCGCTGTTCGGCGGCGATCCTGCGGATGGTGTCGCGGACGGCGATCTTCTCGTGCGTGTGCATGCCGGCCGCCGGTTCGTCGAGCAGCAGCAGCCGCGGCTCGGTGGCCAGGGCGCGTGCGATGTCCACCCGCTTGGCCTCGCCGTAGGGGAGTTCGGCCGCGGGCAGCGCGAGCAGGTGGTCGACCCCGAGGAACTCGGCGACCTCGCGTACCTTGGCCCTGGCCTCCCGCTCGGAGCGGCGGGCATGGGGAAGGCGCAGTCCGGCGCCGAACACCCCGCCCCTGCCCAGCCGGTGCCGGCCGAGCAGCAGGTTCTCCTCCACGGTCAGCCCCGCGAACATGGACGCGTTCTGGAACGCCCGGCCGACTCCCAGGCCGGTGACCCGATGCGGGGCGAGCCCGACCAGTTCGCCGCCGTCCACGAGCACGCTGCCCCGGGCGGGTTTGTAGATCCCGGACAGCACGTTGAACAGGGACGACTTGCCCGCTCCGTTCGGGCCGATCACCGCGTGGATCGTGCCGGGTTCGGCGGTGAAGGTGACCCCGTCGAGCGCCGTCACCCCGGCGAACCTGACGGTGACGTCACTGACCTGCAGGCGGGCTCCGGGTGCCGTCATGCCGTCCCTCCCTGTGCTTCGGCGGGAATCGTGGCCGCGTCCTCCTCGTCGGGCTCTCCTCCCAGGTACAGGCGGCGCACCCGGTCGTCGCCGCGCAGGCGTTCGGCCGGGCCCTCGATCGCCACCTCGCCCACGGCGAGCACGTACGCGTGGTCGGCGAGCTCCAGTGCCACCGCCGCGTTCTGCTCGACGACGAGCATCGCCGTGCCCTGCCTGTGGATCTCGCGCAGCAGGTCCACGATCCTGTCGATGATCTTGGGTGCGAGTCCCAGGGACGGCTCGTCCAGGAGCAGCAGCCGGGGCTCGGCCATCAGGGCCCGCCCGATGGCCAGCATCTGCTGCTCGCCGCCGGACAGCAGGCCCGCGGTCTGCCCCCTGCGCTCGCCGAGCACGGGGAACAGCTCGTACACCCGTTCCAGGTCGCCGGGCCGCCTGCCCTTCGGGTTGCCGTACCTGCCCGCCCGCAGGTTCTCCTCGACGGTCAGGCGGCCGAACACACGACGTCCCTCGGGGACCTGCACGATGCCGGACTTGACCCGGCGCTCGGCGCCCACACCGTCGATGCGGGCGCCGGCGAACGTGATCTCACCGCCGGTCATCCGGCCGGCCTGGCCTGCCAGCACTCCGGAGACGGCGCGCAGCAGCGTGGACTTTCCCGCGCCGTTGCTGCCGAGCACCGCCACGATGCCGCCGTGCGGGACGTCCACGCTGACGTCCCGCAGGGCGGTCACCGCGTCCCCGTAGCGGACCCCGAGGCCGCGCACCGAGAGCAGCGGATCGTCTGTGGCCCGAGCGGTCATCGCGCCTGGAACTTCGCCGTGTCCGGACCGGTGTAGCCGCTCTGGACCAGTTCCAGCCCGCCCTCGGCGCTCTTGGACGGCTTCATGACGAAGGTCTTGGCGGACGGCGAGACGCCCGGCTTGGAGAAGTCCAGCGGCACGGTGGTCTGCTGGGTGTCGTAGACGCCCTTCTGCCGGAAGGCCTTGGCCAGGCCCTCCCTGGTGAGGTCCTTGTTCTCGCACGCCTGGGTGATGGCCTGGTCCATCACGCTCGACGCCGCGTAGCCGAGCGTCACCCACAGGCTGGGCGTGATCGACTTCTCGCCGGACTTCGCGTACAGGTTCCTGACCTGCTCGGGGCCGGGGCCCTCACCGGCGAACGGCGCGGCGGAGCTGACCACGAGCATGTTCTTCTCCATGGCCGCTCCCGCGCCGGTGGTCAGCGACTCGGGGGAGAAGCCGGGGGAGGCCGCCACGATCGGCACGTCCAGGCCCTCCACGTCGGCGACGGCCACCGCGGAGGAGACCTGCCGTCCTGACGCGCTCAGGAACAGCGCCTTGACGCCCTCCCCGGCCATCTGCTTGACCTGCCCGGAGAGGTCGCTGACCGTCGGGTCGATCTGCTGGCTGACCACGGAGATGCCGTTGGCCTCGGCGGCGAAGGTGGCCCCCGCCAAGCCGGGCTCGCCGTAGTCGCCCTTGAGGTGGATGTAACCGATCTTGTCGCCCTTGGCGAGCTTCTTCTGCTCGATCAGGTAGTCGACCGCGTTCACCATCTCGATGTCGTACGTGGTGCCGGGGATGATGATCGATTCGCTGTCCTTGACGCTGGGGGACCAGCCCATGGACACCGCGAGCATGCGGTCCTGCTCCAACTTGGGCAGTACGGCGAGCGTGGTGGGCGAGCCGACGGTGATCTGCAGGGCGAGGACCTGCTGCGACAGGTCGGAGTACAGGGACACCGCCTTCTGCGGGTCGTATCCGTGGTCCCGGGTCACCAGGTTGACCTTGCGGCCGTCACAGACGCCGCCTGCGGCGTTCTTGGCGTCCCAGTAGAGTTTCACGCCCAGGTTCTGCTGCTTGTCGATCGCGGCGAACGGGCCGGTGACGTCGGTGAGCAGACCCAGGTTGATCGTGGAGCCGTCCACACCAGGCCCCGTGGGCATGCCACCGGAGGTGTCGGAACTGGTCTGCGCCTTGGTGGAACAGGCGGTCACGGTGGTGATGGCGAGAGCCGCGGCGCCCAGCGCGGCGGCCATGCGGAGCGTGTGGGATGGCATGCGTCCCCTTTCGTGCCGGTACGGGTCCGCGTCCGTCGGAAACGCGTGGCCGCAGGCAGTAGAGATCACGTTGTGGTCGATGGGGAGAGAACGGCCCGCAACCGATATTCGGTTAAACCGTTCGACTATCGTGCTGTGGCCCATCTGGTGTGTCAAGAGGGTGGCCGAACGGCAACAGGAATGATGCGGGGCGGTGAAACGGCCGTCTCACCGCCCCGAGGGAGGGGAGGTGATCAGCCGGCGGACGCGCGGATCTCGCGTACGGCCCGCAGGGCGTCGGCGGGCTCCATCCGTGTCCGGTAGTTCATCGTCACGTGCCGGGCCCGCACCGCGCCGGAGGGGTCGAGCACGAACGTCGCGGGCACGGGAAGGCTCCAGCGGCCGTCGGGCTGCTGGCGGGCCAGCGCCGCCGCGGTGACGTCCAGCAGGTGCGGTTTGATCTCCTCGGGCAGCTCGAACCGCACCCGGTAGGCGGCCATGACCTCCTGGTCGGCGTCGGAGAGCACGTCGTAGGCCAGGTCGTGCCTCTCCTGCATCGACAGCGCGTCGTCGGGCAGCTGCGGGCTCACCGCCACCAGCCGTGCCCCCGCCTCACGGAACTCGGGCAGGGCCGCCTGGTAGGCGGCCAGCTCAAGGTTGCAGTACGGGCACCATGAACCGCGATAGAAGATCAGGACGACCGGTCCCTCGGCGAGCCGGTCGCGGAGCCGTACCTTGGCTCCCACCGCGTTGGGCAGCGTGAAGTCGGGCGCCTGCTCTCCGACCTTCACCCCGGGGACGAGGCCGGCGGCCTCGATCTCGGCGAACGCCTCGTTGATGGCGCGTTTGGCCTCCTCGGGCCGTTGGACCGATGCGGCCTTGGCCGCGAGGATCTCGTTGAGCGATTGCACCGGCGCCAACTCCTTGACCGTTATTCGGTTGCGATGTTCGTTTTTTGTGCACTTCGGTTACGTGCATCCTCGGAACCCGGTCGCGCCCCTGTCAAGACGTGAGGGTGTGCGCTAGGGTGAGCGATACCGATATATGGTGACAGTAACCGTTAATCGAACGCGGGTGAGGTGGTCAGGACATGGCTGAGCGGGAGCTGCTCACCGTTCCCATCGGGACGGCGGCCGCGGCCTCGGAGGTCTACTCGGGCGTGGCCCGGATGGCGGGAGTGCTGTGGTGCTCCCGGGTCCGCGCGAACCCCGGCCGGCGCGCCGACACCGCCGTGGTGGTGGTCCACCCCTCCTCCAACTTCCTCGGGCACTACGCGCTCGGGGCGTGGGCCGAGCGCGGGGTCGACGCGGTGGCCATGACGACCCGCTACCTCGGCAACGACTCGGTGCTGCTGCTGGAGAACTGCGTACTCGACATCGCCTCCGTCGTCGGCCACCTGCGCGCCGAGGGGTACGAGAAGGTCGTCCTCGTCGGCAACTCCGGCGGCGGCGGGCTCGTCGCCCTCTACCAGGAGCAGGCGCGCAACGCCACCATCACCTCCGCGCCCTACGGCGGCGGCCCCGACCTGACCAAGGCCCACCTGCCGCCCGCCGACGCCCTGGTCATGCTGATGGCCCACCCCGGCCGGGCCAACCTTCTCGTCGAATGGCTCGACCCCGCGGTACGCGACGAGGACGACCCCTTCGACCGCGACCCCGAACTCGACATGTTCGCCGCGCACAACGGCCCGCCGTACCGGGAGGAGTGGCTGGCCCGCTACCGCGAGGCGCAGCGGGCGCGCAACGAGCGGATCACCGACGCGGTCATCGCCCGGCTCGGCGCACTCACCGAGCGAGCCGGAGGCAAGGTCACCGACCTGCCCATCAGGATCCACGCCACCTGCGCCGACCCGCGTAACGTGGACCTGTCCATCGACCCGTCCGACCGCGCGCCGGGCACTCTGTGGGGGGAGCCCTACGAGGCGAACCTGCGGCCCACCACCCTCGGCCACCTGACCAGCCTGCGCTCATGGCTGTCGCAGTGGTCCATCCGCACCTCCAACGGCGACGGCCCCGCCCGGCTCGCCACCGTGGACGTCCCCGTGCACGTCATCTACGGCACCGCCGACCAGGCGTGCTTCCCCTCCCACGCCCGCCAGCTGTACGAGGCGGTGCCGCACGACAACAAGACACTCACCGCGGTGGAGGGCGGCCGTCACTACCTCAACGGCCAGCCCGAGCTCACCGCGGTCATGGCCGACGCCCTGATCGGCTGGATTGGAAAGGTCCTGTGAACCGTCCGACGATCGCCGACCTGAGCACGGCCTGGGTGCGCGTCCCGCTCGGCGCGGGACGCGGCGGCTCCGGCGCCACCCGGGTCGACCTGCTCCACGTCACCCTCACCGACGACGAGGGCGCCACGGGCACCGGCTTCACCTACGCGCTGACCGGCGGCGCCGAAGCCCTGTACGCCCTGCTCACCGGCCTGGTCAAGGAGATGGCCGAGGGCACCCCCCTCGACGCCTGGCCGCGCCGCTGGCACGAGATCACCGCCGCGACCCGCAGGCTGGGCAGGGGCGTCGCGCTGCCCGCGCTTTCGGCCGCCGACATCGCCGTGTGGGACCTGCGCGCCCGCCGCGCCGAGCTGCCCCTCTACCGTTACATCGGCGCGCACACCGACACCGTCCCGGTGTACGGCAGCGGCCGCTCAACCCACGCGATGACGGTGGACGAGCTGATCGAGGGCTCCCGCCGGTACGTCGCCGAAGGTTACGACGCGGTGAAGCTGCGCGTGGGCGCCCGCCGCGCCGAGGAGGACGTGACGCGGGTGCGCGCCGTACGCGAGGCGCTCGGCGACGACCTGCGGATCATGGTCGACTGCAACGAGCGGCTCGACCTGCCCACCGCGGTGTGGCTCGGCCGCCGCCTCGACGACCTCGGCGTCTACTGGATCGAGGAGCCGCTGCCCTCCGACGACCTGGCGGGGCACGCCCAGCTCGCCGCCCGTCAGGGCGTCCCCGTCGCGGTCGGCGAGCACCTGCACGGCCGGCACGAGTTCGCGAACTACCTGCGCGAGGGCGCCGCGTCCGTGCTCCAGCCCGACGTGCCGCTGTGCGGGGGCGTCACCGAATGGCTGCGAATCAGCGCAGTGGCCGAGGTGTTCGGCGCCGTGCTCACCCCCCACTTCCTGCCGGAGCTGCACATCAACCTGGCGGCGGCCGTACCCAACTGCGCATACGTCGAGCACTTCCCGCTGATCGACGAGGTGCTCGCCGAGACCCTGCCGGTCAGCGGTGGTGTGGCGGCTCCGCCGGACCGTCCCGGCCACGGGATGTTGTGGGACGGCGCCGCGCTGGACCGCCTCCGGCACGCCTGACGAACCACCACGACAAGAAGGAGCACACCGTGTCCAAGCCATTCGCCTCCACCGGCGACACCGAGGAGAAGCCCGAGATCCTGGAGGTCCTCGCCGACGGCGTGTACGCCCTGACCACGGGCGGCGACCCGAACGTGGGCGCCATCGAGGGCGAGGACTTCCTGGTCTGTTTCGAGGCCCGTGCCACCCCCGTGATGGCCAGGCGCTGGCTCGCGCAGTTGCGTCAGCACACCGACAAGCCGGTCAGGTACCTGGTCCTGTCGCACTACCACGCGGTACGCGTGCTCGGTGCCGCCGGGTTCGACGCGCAGGAGATCATCACGCACACCGAGACCAGGCGGCTCATCGTCGAGCGCGGCAAGGAGGACTGGGACGTCGAGTTCGGCCGGATGCCGAGGCTGTTCGCCGGTCACGAGACCATCCCCGGCCTGACCTGGCCGACCCTCACCTTCGACGACCACATGTCGATCGAACTGGGCGGCGACCGCGGCACCGTCGAACTGGCCTGGGCGGGCAACGCGCACACCTCCGGTGACATCTACGCCTACGTGCCCAAGTCGAAGGTTCTTTTCGCGGGTGACCTGGTGGAGAACGGCTCGGCCGTCTACACCGGCGACGCCTACCACCGGGAGTGGATGACCACCACGCTCGACCGGGTCAAGGCGCTCGACGTGGAGATCCTGGTGGGCGGACGCGGCGAGATCGCCCATGACCGTGCCGCCTCCCAGCGTGCCGTCGAGCTGACCCGTGACTTCCTCAGCACGCTGATGACCGCCGTGGAGAAGGTCAAGGAGGGCGGCGGCACGGTCGAACAGGCGTACGTGGCGGCCCGCGAGGCCCTGCTGCCCGTATACGGCGGCATGCCGGTCTTCGAGCACGCCATGGTCTTCGACACCTGGCGCGCCTGGGAGGAGCTCGACGGACAGGCCCCCGGCATCTGGACCCCGGAGCGTGACCGCCAGGTCTGGGACCGCCTTACGGGCTGAGCGCCGCCCGGCCGGTCGGACTCCGGCACCCCGCCCGGTCACGACCTGGGACGTGGCCCGTGAGGGTGCCGGTACGCCCGGTCTCAGGAGACGGCGGTCCGCCGTTTGAAGGAGCACACCGCGTGGCCGGGTTCCGGAGGTTTCAGGAGGCGACGGCGGGTAGGGGCGGAACCGGTTGAGGCGATCAAGAAAGCCGATCGCCGGGTGTCCGCCAGGGCCCGTTCCTGAGACCGAGGAGACGAACATGCCCCAGAACGTCATCGAGCTGATCATGGCCGACCACCGCGACGTCGAGACGATCTTCGAGAGGCTGAGGAGCCAGCCGGAGAACCGGCCCGCCCTGGTGGCGGAGCTGGCCGCGAAGTTCGTCGCGCACGCCCGAGCCGAGGAGACCCGGGTCTACCCCGAACTGGCCAAGGCAGATCCCGGTGAGCGCGGCGAGGTCCGCCACGGGATCGGGGAACACCACGAGGCCGAGGAACTCCTGTCCGCCCTCATGGAGGCCGACCCCGACCGGCCGGAGTTCACGACCGCGCTGGAGCGGCTGGTCAAGGCGGTCAAGCACCACGTCGAGGAGGAGGAGAGCGACATCCTCCCCGCCATGGCCAAGGCCCTCTCCGCCGACAGGCTGGCCGCGATGGGCCGGGCCTTCAGCCAGGCCAAGGCCGAGGAACTCGCCAAGCCGCCCAGGCCGAAGGGCCGCACCAAGGAGGAACTGGTCGAACAGGCCAGGAAGAAGGGCGTCGAGGGCTACGGCTCCATGACCAAGGACGAACTGCTCGCCGCCCTCGGAGGCTGAGGCGTCGGCGAACGGTCCGTGCCCCCTACGGCTTCCCGACGGCCGCGGGCCGTACGGCGCGCGGCCGTCCTCGTGGGTCCGGTCCCGGGAGGCCGCCTCAGGGGGTGAGCTGGAGGAAGTGGGAGAGCACGAGCCCGGCGGCGCCGAGGAGGGTGGAGTCGTCGTGCAGGGCGGAGAACGCGATCTGCGGCTGGCTGCCCGGATGGGCGGCGGTGCGCTGACGTACCTGCCGCTCGATCTTGCCGCGCAGCGCCTCGCCGCCCGCGACCACGTCGCCGTGCAGGATGAACAGGCCGGGGGCGAGGATCTGCTGGATGTTCGTGATACCGACGGCGAGGTTGTCGACGTACCGGTCGAACAGCTGCGCCGCCCCGGGGTGACCCTTGGCGGCGAGGCGGGTCAGCGGCCCGACCGTCAACGTGGGCGCCGAGGGCAGATTGAGCCGGGCCGCCTCCTCGCGTAACCAGCGGTGTGTGGCGATGGTCTCCCAGCAGCCGCGCTGACCGCAGTGGCAGGGGAGGCCGTCGACCTGCACGATGCTGTGCCCGATCTCGCCGCCCGCGCCGCCGGGCCCGCGGTGCACCGAACCGTTCAGCACCAGTCCCACGCCGAGCGCCTCTCCGGCGTAGAGCGAGGCGAAGGTGGACAGGCCGCGTCCCTGCCCGAACCAGCGGTCACCGAGAGCCTGGACGCGCGGGTGCAGGTCGACGTAGACGGGCAGGCCGGTGCGGTCGGCGATGAGCGGGCCGAGCGGCAGGCCCGCCAGACCGGGAGCCAGGTTGACCTGCACGATGGTGCCGCTGTCGGTGTTGACCATGCCGCCGACCGCGATGCCCACGCCGAGGGCGGCCGGTCGGTTCGGGGCGAACAGCTCCTCCAGCGCGTCGGCGACCGCGCCGACGACCAGGCCGGTGTCGTGGGTGTCCGCCGGATACTCGCGTCTCGCCGTGGTCAGGATCGTGCCGCCCGCGCTGACGAGCGCGGTCTCGACGTGTCCGGGCAGCAGGTGGACGGCGGCGATGGGCGGGCTGTTGGGAGAGAACCACAGCGGGCGCGACGGTTTGCCGCCGGCCGCGCTGCTGGGCTGGGGGTCGCCCTCGGCCAGCATCTCGCTGTCGATCATCGGCTGCACGATGGAGCCGATCGTCGCCCGGCTGACCTCGGTGAGCCGCGCCAGGTCGGCGCGGGACAGCGGGCCGACGTCGTAGAGCGCCTGCAGCACCCGGGCGCGGTTCACCTGGCTGACCGTGTTCGGGGAGATCAGCGGTGAGTAAGGCCGGGGCGGCGGAGCAGGTGTCTCCGGGCGCGTCCAATCCGACGGCACGCTACAGCCCCTCTCGATCCAGACGGAATACCCAATGCGGCGCGCCCAGGCAGGGCGTGGTCGTGCGTGATCTTTCCCCCGCCTCAATATACGGCTCGCGCCGGTGACCGTTGTGACGCGTGATCGCTGACATGTGCTCCTCCTCCGGGCGCGGATTCAGCCGACGAGCGGGAAGGATCGGGACAGCACCAGACCGGCTGCGCCGAGCAGGGTGGTGCGGTCATGAGCGGGGCCGAAGGTGATCTGCGGTCCGGCCGCCGACCGCGCGGGAAGGCGGCTGCGTGCCTGCCGCTCGACGCGGCCGCGCAGCGCCTCGCCACCGGCGGTCACGTCGCCGTGCAGGATGAACAGGCCCGGGGCGAGGATCTGCTGCAGGTTCACCACACCGAGGGCGATGTTGTGGGCGTACCGCTCGAACAACTCCCTGGCGTCGGCGTCGCCCGCGGCCGACAGGCCGGCCAGCAGCGCCGTGGTCATCGCCCGCGCGGCCGGTAGGCGCAGCCGGGCGGCCTCTTCGCGCAGCCAGTCGCGTGTGGCGACGGTCTCCCAGCAGCCGCGCTGGCCGCATCGGCAGGTTCGTCCACGGATGTCCACGACGGTGTGCCCGACCTCGCCGCCGGCCCCGGCGGGTCCGCAGTGGATGGCGCCGTTGAGGAACAGGCCCGCGCCGATCGCCTCACCGATGTAGATGGAGGCGAAGGACTGTTCGCCTCGGCCTGGACCGGACCAGCGGTCGCCTATGGCCTGGGCCCGGGGGTGCAGATCGAGGTGGACCGGCAGGCCGATCCGCTCGGAGACCAGAGGGCCGAGCGGAAGGCCGGAGAGCTCCGGCATCAGGTTGCAGGCGACGATGGTTCCGCTGGTCGACTCGACGATGCCGCCGACCGCGATGCCCACGCCGAGGGCCCGGGCCGTGCTTCCCGCGAGGACCGCGTTGAGCTGGTCGACCACGCAGTCGACCACCGTGGCGGCGGGGGCGGTGGCCCGGAAGCGCCCGCTGGCGACGGCCAGGATCCCGCCGTCCGCCCTCACCAGCGCGGCCTCCACCCAGCCGGGCACCAGGTGCACCGCGGCCAGGGGCGGGCTGTCCGGAGCGAACCACAGCGGACGGGCAGGCTTGCCGCCGGGGGCGGCGCCGCGTTGTGGTTCGCCCTCCACGAGCAGCCCTCCCTCAAGGAGGGGCTGCACGATCGATCCGATGGTGGCCCGGCTGACTCCGGTCAACCGGGCCAGATCGGCCCGGGACAGCGGACCGAGGTCGTGAAGCGCCTGCAGTACCCGGCCCTGGTTGACGCGCCCGGCCTTGACCGCGGTCATCAGGACGGTCGGCTGCCCGAACCGGGGGGTCTCGCTAGGTGGCCACACCGCACTACCGCTCTCACTAGGTATGTACGGGATTCTGACATACCGGTTCGGGTGGGGGCGACATGGATCCGTAACTCAAACGATCTACCTGATGTGTTGACACCTAAACCATCTAATGCGGCAGACCGAAACCTATTGACAGGGGTGGGTATGTAGTTACCCTTAACTAACCTCGCGACTCTGATCCACCCCCGGCGAGGTAGAGCTTCAAGCAGGAAACGGTGTGACATGAGAGTAAGGCGCAGGGCTCAGCTGTTCTCGCTGGTGAGTGCGTGCACGGTGCTGGCAGCCACGGGTTGTGCGGCGGGTGGCCCCTCCGCCTCAGGGGCCGCCCTCGACCAGGCGAGCTGCGACAAGATCACGAGTGGGGCGGCGGCCGGCGCCGGCGCGTCGCCGAAGCGGCCGGGCGGAGACGGCCGGAGCCTCCACGTCCAGCAGGCCTCGCTCAGAACCGGGCTGCCCAAGACCGCGGCGAGCGGCAAGACCATCAACTTCGTCGGCGGCGCCTACACCGGGACCACCGAGGCGTACTGGAAGGACCTCGCGGGCAAGTTCGAGGCGGCCAACCCGGGATACAAGGTCAACATCCGGATCATCGACTGGAACAACATCGACCAGCAGGTCAGCACGATGATCCAGACCAAGCAGTATCCGGACGTCCTCAACCAGAACAAGTTCTCCGGATGGGCCGCGAACGGACTGCTCCAGCCGATCGACTCACTGGTCTCCCCGGAGGTCGGGAACGACTTCATCCCGTCGTTCAAGGAGAACAGTTTCTACAAGGGCAGCCAGTACGGCCTGCCTCTGATCGCCAGCACCCGCGCGCTGTTCTACAACAAGGACATCTTCGCCAAGGCCGGGATCGACAAGCCCCCGGCCACCTGGGCCGAGTTGGTGGCCGCGGCGCAGAAGATCAAGGCGGCCGGGTACACCGGGTACGGCCTGCCGCTGGGCGGCGAGGAGAACCAGGGCGAGTGGTCCCTGTGGATGTGGTCCAACGGCGGCGACTGGAAGTCGAACGACCAGTGGAGCGTCAGCAGCGATCGGAACGTCGAGAGCCTGAACTTCCTCAGCTGCCTCGCCAACGTCTACCAGGTGACACAGCCGAACCCGGGTCAGACGAACCGCACCGACGGGGTCTTCCGGCCGTTCGCCAACGGCCAGACGGGCATGATCATGGGTGCGAGCTTCGCCCCCAGCCTGTTCAAGCAGTGGAACTCCACCGTCGACTACGGCATCGCCCCAATCCCGGTGAACAAGGGCACCAAGCCGTTCACCCTGGGGGTGCAGGACTATCTGGTGTCGTTCAAGAACCCGGGCAACACGGAGGCCGTGTCGAAGTTCCTGAACTTCTTCTACCAGACCGACAACTACGTGCGCTTCCTGACGAGCCAGGGCTTCCTGCCGACCACAAAGACGGCGTCCGCCGCCCTGAAGGACGAGCCTGATTTCGCGCCGTACCTGGATCTGCTGCCGATCGCGAAGTTCTACCCGTCGACCGACCCCGGCTTCCCGAAGGCGCAGGGCACCCTTGAGGCGCAGCTCGGCACCGCGCTGACCCCCGGTGCGGACACCAAGTCGGTTCTGGACCAGGTCCAGACCGCGGCGACGCAGGGCAACGGCGGCTGAGCCGTGACACCGAGGATGCGGCACCGCACATGGCGGTCGCTGGCCTGGATCTCGCCGAGCGTTCTGCTCATCATCGCGGTGATCACGCTGCCCGCACTGCGCATGGCGTGGACGTCGCTGCAGCTCACCGACGAGACCGGGGTGAGCCACGGGTTCGCCGGGCTGGCCAACTACCGCCGCCTGCTCGCCGAACCGGCGCTGGTCAACGTCCTGAGCAACACGGTGGCGTGGGTGCTGCTCGTGGTCGGCGTGTCCATCGTCGCCGCGCTCGGCCTGGCACAGCTGCTGAACAAGCGGTTCTTCGGGCGGCGCATGGTGCGCTGGGCGCTGATCGTGCCGTGGGCGACCTCGCTGGTGATGACCTCGACGGTGTGGCGGTACATGCTCGAAGGCGGCAACGGGATCGTCAACCGGTTCCTGATGGACCTCGGCGTGATCAGCGCGCCGATCGGCTGGTACCAGGATCCCCGGTACGCCTTCTGGTCGGTGGTCGGGGTGGGAATCGTGGTGACCATCCCGTTCACCACCTATGTTCTGCTGGCCGGGTTGCAGGCGATCGATCCGCAGGTGTACGAGGCCGGAAAGCTGGACGGCGCGGGGCCGTGGAAGACATACCGATACATCACCCTGCCGCTGCTCCGCCCGGCCCTGGTGATCGCCACGATCCTGGTCACCATCTACGTGTTCAACTCGTTCCCGGTGATCTGGGTCATCACCGGGAGCAACCCGGGGAACTTCTCGGACATCACCCTCACCTGGGCGTACAAGATCGCTTTCCGGCAGCAGCTGAACACCGGAGAGGGAGCCGCGCTTTCGGTGTTCAACGTCCTGATACTCATCGTCGTGGTGTTGCTGTACCTGCGTGCGGTCAACGGTGACAAGGAACGGCAGACGTGGCTGGGCCGCGCCTGGGCGGCGCTGACCGAGCGGCTGGGCCGGCGATGGAGCCGGCGGCCTCCGGCGGGCCCCGTCCCGGTGGTGGCCTCCGGCCGGGCGGACCGGGGGGTGTGGCGGCGGGTGCGCCCGGTGGCGCTGCCGCTTGCCGGGCTGGTCGTCGCGGCGTTCTTCCTGGCCCCGTACGCGGTGATGTTCCTGGCCTCGTTCAAGGACGGCGCCGACCTCTACGCGGTGCCCGCCACCTACCTGCCGCAGCACTGGGAGTGGAGCAACTGGGTGAAGGTGTGGGACGTGCTGCCGCTCACCATGTTGCTGCGCAACAGCCTGATCATCGCGGCCGCCTCGACCGCGCTGGTCATGGTGATCGCGGTGCCGGCCGCGTACTACACCGCTCGCAACCGGTTCACCGGCAGGACGGGTTTCCTGAACCTTGTGCTGATCACGCAGGTCCTCGCCCCGGTCGCCCTGGTCGTCGGCATCTACCAGGAGGTCGTCTACGTCGACGGGGTCAACCAGTACTGGGCGATCGTCGTGGTCAACGCGGCGTTCAACCTCGCCTTCGTCACCTGGATCATGAACGGCCAGTTCGCCGGCGTCGACTTCGCGATCGAGGAGGCGGCCATGATGGAGGGGCTCGGGCCGATGCGCCGGATGCTGCGCATCATGCTGCCGGTGGTGCGCCCGGGGCTGGTGACCGCGCTGGTCTTCACCTTCATCCAGGTGTGGAACGAGTTCGTCATCTCGCTGACCGTCTTCAACGACCCGACCCATGAGCGGGTCACCCTGCCGGTCGGCATCCAGCAACTGGTCGGCCTCAACCAGACCAACTACCAATACCTCTTCGTCGCCTCGCTGATAGCGACGGTGCCCGTCGTGGTGCTGTTCATCACCGTCGAGCGGCATCTGGTGGGAGGACTGACCGCGGGGAGCGTCAAATGATCGAACTGACCGTCGGGGCCGCCGCCGTCCGGGTGGACCCCGAAGACGGCGGCCGCCTGACCTCCCTGCGAGTGGGCGGCGCGGAGCTGCTGGGCGCCGGTGGCGCGGGCCCCGCCGGCCTGGACCGGATCATGTACGGCAGTTTCCTGATGGCGCCGTTCGTCGGCCGGTTGGAAGGGGCCCGGTTCACCTTCGCCGGGCGGGAGTGGACGGTACCGGCGAACCTCGCCCCGCACGCCCTGCACGGTCTCGTCTTCGACCGCCCCTGGACCGTTGACGGCACCGCGACCCTCGGAGCGGCCGTCGGCGCGGCCATCGGCATCGAGCTGGACGGGCGATGGCCGTTCGGCGGCGCCGTACGGCAGGAGTTCGAGCTGACGCCGGACGCGCTGACGGTACGCGCCACGGTGACCAACGAACGCCGCGCCATGCCGGCGATCGTCGGTTTCCACCCGTGGTTCGCGCGCAGGATCGACGGCGGGCCGGAGCTCGCCTACCGCTTCGAACCCGGTCTGCGCTATGTCTGTGACGAGGACGGCATCCCGCGGCATCTGTCCGCCTCCACCGGCCCGCGGCCGTGGGACGACTCCTTCACCGCCGTCGCGAGCCCGCCGGTCCTTCGCTGGCCCACGCTTGACCTGACCGTCGCCAGCGCGGCCGGTCACTGGATCGTCTGTGAGACCAAAGCCGACGCCGTCTGCGTCGAACCACTGTCCGGGCCGGTCAACGGCCTGAACACCAACCACTACCAGATCGTCGAGCCCGGAGCACCGTTGCGTTTCTCGATGACGCTGCACTGGACCGCACGACAGCCAACCGACAGGAAGACGACATGACCGTCTTGGATACGTTCTCGTTGCAGGGCAAGGTGGCCGTGGTCACCGGAGCCAGCCGTGGCATCGGCCGGGCCCTGGCCCAGGCACTGGGTGAGGCGGGGGCGGCGGTCGCGGTGACCGCCCGCACCGTCGAGGCCGCCGAGCGAGCGGCCGGTGAGCTTCAGGCGTCCGGGATCACCGCGTTGCCCGTCGGCCTTGAGGTGACCGATCCGGTCCAGGTCGATCGGATGGTCGAGCTGGTCGGCGAGCGGCTCGGCCCGATCGACGTACTGGTCAACAACGCCGGCATCAGCATCGGCCGGGCGGCCCTGGACACCCCCGACGAGCTCTGGCGCGAGGTGCTGGCCACCAACCTGGACGGGGTCTGGTACTGCAGCAAGGCGGTCGGCGCGCGGATGGCCGAGCGGGGTGGCGGGAGCATCGTCAACATCGGCTCCATGTCGGCCATGATCGTCAACCGGCCCCGGTGGCAGCCCGCGTATCTGGCCTCCAAGGCGGCGGTGCACCAGCTGACCAAGGCTCTGGCCGCCGAGTGGGCACCGTACGGGATACGGGTCAACGCGCTCGCCCCCGGTTACATCCTCACCGAGGCGTCCCCCGTGGACCAGCCGGAGTACCGCGAGTGGTGCGTCGAGCCCGCCGCGATGAAGCGGTACGGCCTGCCTGAGGAACTCGGCCCGGCGGTGGTCTTCCTGGCAGGCCAGGCCTCCAGCTTCATGACGGGCTCGGTGGTGGTGATCGACGGCGGATTCACCCTCTTCTAGGAGCGGCGGAGGCTTTCCAGGAGCGGCGCAAGCGAGCGGCATGGCGCAGGCGGCGCCGGGGACTCGGATCCGGGAGCCACGGGCGCCGCGTACGCCCCCGGCGCCGCGTACGCCCCCGGCGGCGCGGCGTCACCGCGACGGAAGACGCAGGGCGAACGTCGTGCGGACGCCCGGCACGCTGGCGACCGTGGCCGTGCCGCCGTGCGCCTCGGTCAGGTTGCGCACGATGGCCAGTCCGAGCCCGCTGCCGCCGGTCTGGCGGTTACGGGACTTCTCCGCCCGCCAGAACCGGTCGAAGACATGGGGGAGGTGCTCGGCGCCGATCCCGATCCCCGTGTCGGTCACCTCGACGACGACCTGGTCGCCGTCCTGACGGGCGCCCAGCGTGATGTGCCCGCCGCGTGGGGTGTAGCGCAGGGAGTTGGTCACCAGGTTGCCGACGGCCTGGCGGAGCCGTACCGGATCCGCGGTCAGCGGGGGGTCGCCGGAGACCGTCGTGGTCAGCGTGAGCCCGGCGGCCTCGGCCCGGCCACGGTGGGCGGTGGCCACCTGGTCGAGAAGGTCGCCGAGGTGGACGGGCTCGACGTGCAGACGGAGTTTGCCCGCGTCGGCGAGGGCGAGCTCCTGGAGGTCGTCGACGATGTGCTGCAACAGCAGGGTCTCCTCGACCAGTGAGGCGATCAGTGCGGGGTCCAGCTCGGCGACGCCGTCCTGGGCGGCCTCCAGCCAGCCTCTGAGGTTGCTCAGCGGTGTGCGCAACTCGTGGGAGACGTCGCTGACCATGGCCTTGCGCTGCTCCTCCATGTGCTGGAGGTGTTCCGACATCTCGTTGAACGCCGTGGCGAGCTCGCTGATCTCGCCGGTGGTCCTGACCGTGACGCGGGCGGAGCTGTCCCCGTCGCGCATCCGCTGCGCGGCGTGGGTGAGCGCGTTGACCGGTCTGACCAGGCGTCTGGCCGCCATGACGCTCACGCCCACGGTCAGCACGAGCACGAGGAGGGCGGCACCGGCGATCGAGGGCAGCGGGATGCGCTGGCCGGAGCCCTCGGCGGGGGAGCCGATGTACAGGTACGCCGCGGGGGCGACGTAGGGATCGAGCTGTTGCCTGCGGGCGGTGACGATGCAGGAGGAGATCGTCTGGTCGGGTTCGGCGGCCGGCTGTCTCTCCTGGGAGACCCAGGTGAGGTCGAGGCCGACCGAGCCCTTTTCCCCGCTCTTGCCCTTGAGACACCTGCCGACCAGGAGGTTGAGCTGTTTCAGCGCGGCCTTCTCGCTGCGCGTCGGCCTGCTGAGGGCGGTGGCGTCGCAGGGGCCCATCACGGTGGGGGCCTCGGTCGGGGCCGGTCTCGGCGCCGGGGTCGGCTCCCGGCCGCCCCCCTGGCCGAGCGGCGTGACGACGGGCCTGCCGGAGTTCGAGACGTCCACCCGTACGGCCTGCCCGGTGCGGCCCGCGCAGGCGGCGTAGGTGTCGGCGGCCTTCCTCAGCCGGGCGCGATCACGGGCCGACAGCAGGAAAGGACCCACCGCGCGTGGATCGATACGGTCCTTGGCCGCCTCCGGTACCAGGGTCACGTCCACGGCCAGCGGGTCGACGACGGCCGAGACCCTGGCGGGCAACGGGGTCCCGGTGGCTGCCGAGTCCGCGATGAGGGCGCCGTTCTCGGTGACCAGCGCGATACGGCGGTTGTTCTGGGCGGCGAGGTCGCGCAGGGTCGTGGCGACGCCCGACCAGTCCGAGTGACGGGAGGCGTAACCGAGAAGGCTGTTGTTGATCCGGGCGTCGCTGGCCAGCGTCTGGCCCTGTTCCTGCCGGATGGCGCCGGAGGTGCTGCTGGCGGCCAGCCACGCGGTCGCCGTGATCGAGCAGACCGCGACGACGGCGGAGCTCGTGAGCAACCTGGCGAACAACGACCTCATGCGCGGGTCAGTTTGTAGCCGACGCCGTACACGGTCAGCAGCCGGACCGGGCGGCGCGGGTCAGGCTCGATCTTCTTGCGCAGGTTCATCACGTGCACGTCGACCGTGCGCTCGGTGATGAACCTGTCGAAGCCGTGGATGCGCTCAAGCAGCTGCTTCCTGGTGAACACCCGCTCCGGCTCGGCGGCCAGCGTCTCGATGATCCGGAACTCGACGGGTGTGCAGTCCACCGGCGTGTCCGCCGAGGTGACGACGTGCCTGACCGGGTCCACGAGGAGGTCGCCCGCCTGGAACACCTGCCGGTCGGCGCCGTGGGACCTCCCGGTGCGGCGCAGCAGGGTCCGCACGCGGGCCATCAGCTCACGCGGGCTGTACGGCTTGGCGACGTAGTCGTCGGCGCCGAGGTCGAGTCCCAGCAGCAGGTCGTCCTCGGTCGACCTGGCGGTCAGCATCAGGATCGGCAGGTCGGACTCGGCACGCAGCACCCGGCAGACGTCCAGCCCGTCGACCTTCGGCATCATCACGTCGAGCAGCACGAGGCCGGGATCCGTCCGCCGTGCCTCGTCGATGGCGGAACGACCGTCGTGCACGACGAGGACCTCGTGGCCCTCCTGCTCCAGATACCGGCTGAGCAGTTCGGCCTGCTTGGGGTCGTCCTCGGCGACCAGCACGTACGCGCACATGGGCCGAGGTTATGCCCCTGCCGGGGGTGCATATGGGATTCGCATGACAACCAAACAGGTTTCACACATTCTCTCGCCAAGCTGCGGCAGGTGAGAACCAACCTGCTTCGCACGGCCGCCGCGGCGGCACTCGCCTTCCTGCTGACCGGCTGCGCGGGCGACACGAGCAGCGCCGTACGGCCGGAAACGGCGGGCGGCGTGAACCGTGCCACACGGTCCGAGCCGATGGGCGGCGTGAGCCGTGCCACACGGCCCGGACCGGCGGGCGGCGTCAGCTCGAAGATCGCGAGCGTCAGGGGATCCCGGATCACGGTCTACGGAGCCAAGGAGGGGGCGCGGACGAGGACGATCACGAGCCCCAACGACTACGGCGCGACGCGTGTCTTCCTGGTGGAACGTGACGAGGGCGAGTGGCTCCAGGTACTGCTGCCGATCCGGCCGAACGGCAGCAAGGGCTGGATCAAGGCCGCCGACGTGACGCTCGCGGAGACCGCCCACCGGGTGGAGATCGATCGCGGGGCGTTCAGGTTCACGGTCTACGACGGGGACATGGCCGTCAGGACGGGCAGGGTCGCGACGGGTGAAGCGGGCACACCGACGCCGCCGGGCCGGTACTTCCTCACCGAACTGGTGAGGCCCGTCGACCAGGACGGGGCCTACGGCGCCTACGCCTTCGGGCTGAGCGGCTTCTCACCGGTGCTGAGGAGCTTCGCGGGCGGCCCGGGGCAGCTCGCGATCCACGGGACGAACAAGCCTTCGGCCATCGGCACGCGGGCCAGTCACGGCTGCGTCCGGGTCAGCGACGACGACATCACCTGGATGGCGAAGAACCTGGCGATCGGTACTCCGGTCGTCGTACGGGGCTGAGGCCCGACTCGAAATGAACAGGGGAAACCTATGAAGATCAAAGCCATGCTCGTCGGCATCGGCGCGGCGCTGGCCCTGACCGCGGGTCTCGGGGGCCTCGCGGGCACGGCCGCGGCCGACCAGAAGCCGTCCGTCACGTCCGCCCCGGCACCGGCCAAGGAGCGGCCCACGGCCGCCCCGGTACCGGCCGAGGACCGGCCCACGGCGGCTCCGGTGCCCGCCGACGAACGGCCCTCGGTCAGGAAGGCCGGTCCGCAGGAGCCCGTCGTCGTCAGGCCGTCCTACACCGGCTGACCGAAGCGCGGCGCCGCGGCCACCGGGCCGGCGGCGCCGCGCCCCGGCGTCCGCGGGTCCCGCCGCTGACCCGGCGGCGCCGCCGTACCCTCCCCGGCAGGCCCGACGCGGGCCCTCGCCGTCCGGTCATGCCCCGCCGGCATGCAACTTTTCTCCAGGAATGCGCGTCTCACCCTTATGGGATTGTTGTTTCGCGGCACCGCTGCAGTCGTCGCCCTCTTCGTCGCCGCGGAGCCGGCCGCCGCCCACGCCGTGGCGCCGGCCGGACAGTGGAGTGTCGTCCACGACGACCGCCGCGCCTCCTACGACGCGGTGACGGTGACGCCGGGCGGGGCGGTCTGGGTCGCCGGGACGAGGGGCTCGGAGCAGCTCCTGCTGAAGGGCGGCCGGTCCGCCTTCAAACGCGTCACCGGGCCGGGCTTCCGGGTGAAGCGGCTGGCGTCGGCCTCCGACACCGGGGTCTGGGCGTTCGGCGCGTCGCGATACGCCCGGTGGGACGGCAGGCGCTGGCAGGTCAGGCCATGGAGCCACGGCCGGGTGGACCGGGCCTACTCCATCGGGGAGAACCTGTGGGTCGTCGAGAACGCCAACGTGTTCCCGAAGGCCGGCGCCGCCGGGTGGGAGGCGCGGTCCACACTGCGGCGCCTGGCCGGGTCGGTGTGGCGTAAGGTCCCCACGCCGATCGTGGTCAAGGGACTCGACGGCTCGTGGGCGGTGGGCTCGGCGCGGGGCACGGCGGCTCTGGCCCACTGGACCGGTAAGGCCTGGCGCGCGGTCGAGCTTCCTGCGCTCCCGGCCGCGCGTCCGGGTCAGATCTCGGAGCTGACGGATGTCGCAATGGACGGCGAGACCGGCCGGGTGATGGCCGTCGGCTGGGCCGCCTGGCCGTGCGGCGGTGCGACGTTCTGCGGGGAGACCCTGCTGCTGTCCGGCTATCCGGGCAGCTGGAACTTCGAGGTCCGTGGCGAACCGGGCATCCAGCCGCGCGCCCAGGCCGAGCCCGACGGCAGAGGCGGGGCCTGGGTCGTCTACGACGACAAGGGTGGAGGCAGCGCGTTCCTGCACATCGGCGTCGACGGCGTCGAGCCGGGCGTCTTCCCGGCGCCGCCGAACCGGAACGCGTCCGTCCGCGACCTCGCGATCCAGCTGGAGAGCGGCGGTTCCGGCTGGGCGGTCGGCGCGGCGCCCTCCGGCCGTGACGGCCTGATCTGGGCCTACCGCCGCTGAGCTTCTCGTATCGGCCGACGGCCCGGAGGGGACTCCGGGCCACCGGTCACCTCGCCGACTCCGCCGCGAGCAGGGCCGCCCCGAGCTGTACGGCGACCAGCGCGCGGATCGGGATCGGGGTGGCCGTCGCGTCGGCTTCGGCCTCGGTGAACCAGACGTCGAAGAGCGCCTTCACGCGGGCGCGCTCGGCCCGGATGGCAGGGGTCACGTTTCCCGCGGCGATCTCGGCGTCCAGCAGGCGCAGGCATGTTCCGCCGTACCTCAGCCGCATGCTGTGCGCGACCTGCCGGTTGCCGACCACCTCGGCCACCGTGGCGGGCCGGTCCGCGCCGGGGAAGGAGTCCCACTCGGAGAGGAAGTCGTCGTAGGTGTCGAGGAAGTCCTGCAGGGCGCGGCGGAACGGTGAGTGCACCGTCAGGTCCGCCCTGACCGCCGACATGGACCGCGCCAGCTCGGTGATCAGTGCGCGCTGCGCGGTGAGACCGGCCTGGATCGTCTCGCCGTACCCCTGGCCGGTCGGGGTCTCGTCGGCGACGCGGGGGTCGGCCCAGTAGGGCAGTTCGGTCACCAGGTGCAGGGCGCCGAAGCGTTCGGCGTAGTCGACGCTTCCGCCGCCGATGCCGTAGACCGGCCCCAGCTCGGCGCCTCTGGGGGTCCGGTAGGCGGCGGGGCCGATCGGGACGGCACTCGGCACCTCGGGCGGCCCCATGTGCAGGGGCAGTCCCTGGGCGGTCGCGATGGTGGTCAGGCGGGCGGCGAGCGCGGGGTCGTCCTTGCTGAGGTAGTAGAACGCGCCCTGGAGCTCACCGTTGTGCAGGGAGTAGACGAAGGTGGGCCTGACCTCGTCCATCAGCCGCATCAGCGCCTCGGTCTCGGGCAGCGTGCGGTCGAAGAAGTAGTCCTCTCCGGTCAGCGGGAAGGTCCACTCGACCTGGTCGGCCTCGGCGGGGCGGTAGAAGTGCTCGGCGTAGGCGCGGCGGTCGCTCGGCCGGGTGTACCAGCCCTCGTTGAGCCGGGCCCCGTCGGGATCGACGCACGGGATGAGGTGCCAGCGGTAGCCGAGGCCCTCGCGCAGTGAGGCGTCCTCGACGAGCTGGCGCAGCAGGTTGCTGACGGTGAGCGAGCCGATGGGCTCGTTGGGGTGGGGGCCGCCGATGATCACGGCATCGTGGGGGCCGGAGCCGACGGTCGCCACACGCAGCGGTTCACCCAGGCGGGAGGTGCCGATGCGGCGCAGCCGTACCAGGTCGGGGTGGGCGGCGGCGAGCTCGTCGAGTTCGGCGTGCATCCGGTCCACGGTCGGGAACGCGGTGTAGTCGGGCACCCGGCTCATGTACAGGTCGACGTTCATCTTCGGCCTCCTGATAATCTGGATTATTCTAGTAAATCAGATTATTGTTTGCCGGACAGCAGACGAGGAGAGGTCGACGCCATGCGGCTGACCAGGGCGGAGAGCAAGGCGGCAAACAGGCGCGCGCTGATCGACGCGGCGCGTGAGGTCGTCGGGAAGGAGGGCTCACAGGCGAAGCTGGAGCACATCGCCGAGCTGGCCGGCCTGACGACGGGGGCGGTCTACTCGCTGTTCGGCGGCAAGAACGACCTGATGGTCGCCATGGTCGAGGACTACACCGGCCCGCTCGACCTGCGGCAGATCGAGGACTGCGGCCAGGGGCTGTCACTGGAGGAGGTCGTGGCGGAGGTCGCCCGCCGGTTCCAGCGGATGTCGGCCGATCCGGACGCCGTGGGAAAGCTGCTGTTCGAGACGCGCGTGCTCGATCTCGTGCTCAACGATCCGGAGCTGCTGGGCAAACTCAACGCCTCGATCAGGTCGACCGAGGTCGGCCTCGCCGCGCTGTTCACCGGCCGCGGGCACGACGGGGCACCTGTCACGGAGAAGCAGGCCGTGCGCCTGGCCCGTGCGCTCAAGGGCCTGCTGTCCGGGCTCGGGCAGAGCGTCGTGCTCGGTGTCCACGAAGGCTCCGAGGAGTTCTTCGTCGACGTCGCGCACGCCCTGATCACGCCGAAGGTGCTCGGGCCCGCCTAGCCGGGCCGCGGGTCGGGGAACGCGCGGCCGTACACCAACCCCCCCACCCGAAAGGCACGACCATGTCCCGATCCGGCTTTGGCATCATCGGCGCGCCGGTGTTGTTCATCGGCGTCTTCCAGTTGCTGGAGATGATGCTGTCGCCGGCGCTCCCGCTCATCCAGCGGGAGCTGGCCGCCTCACCCACCGAGATCGCGTGGATCTTCACGGGCGGGCTGATCAGCTCGGCGATCAGCACCCCGATCGTCGGCCGCCTGGCCGACACCTACGACAAACGCGCCCTGCTGCTCACCCTGATGGCGGTCACCGGTGCCGGAGCCCTCGTCTCCGCGCTGGCGCCCAACGCGCTCGTGCTGATCTGCGGCCAGGCGGTGCAGGGCGTCTGGCTCGGCGTGCTGCCGCTGACCGTCGGCCTGTTCCGCGACACCCTCGCACCCGAGCAGGGCGCCACCGGCAACGGCCTGGTCATCGGCGTCGGAGCCCTGGCCAGCGCGCTCGGCCTCGTCCTCGCCGGGCCGCTCACCTCGGCGCTGGGCTACCGGTGGCTGTTCCTGCTGACTCTGGCCGGTGCGCTGGTGGCGGCGCTGTGGGCCTGGCGCACGGTACCCGCCACACCCCGCGCGGCCTCCGGGAGCGTCGACTGGGCGGGCGGGTTGCTGCTCGGCGGCGGGCTCGCCCTGCTCATGCTGGGCCTCACCACCTCCGCGAGCTGGGGCTGGGCGGCCCCCGCCACCGTTGCCCTGCTCGCGGCCGCGGTGCTGACGCTGGGCCTGTGGGCGGCCGTCGAGCTCCGCTCCGGCGACCCGCTCGTGGATCTGAGGCTGCTGGCCGGGCGTTCTCCGGCCGGGGTGACCGCGATGGGGTTCGTGTTCGGCTTCTCCTCCTTCGGGCTGGCGGTCGCGCTGCCGATGATGTTGTCGCTGCCCGTGGAGACCGGCTACGGCCTGGGCGCCGACACCCTGCGGATCGGTCTGTACATGTTCCCGCTGGGCGTCGCGGGCACCCTGGTCGCGCCGCTGGTCGGGCCGATGACCAGGTTGCTCGGGCGGCGCGCCGTGCTGGTGCTCGGAAGCGGGCTCGTCCCGGCGGGCACCGCCATGCTCGCCTTCTGGCACGCCTCCCCGTGGCAGATCGTGGCCGGGGTGACGGTCGTGGGACTGGGCGTCTCCATCGGTCTCACCTCCGCGCTCAACGTCGTGGCCGCCGACGTGCCCGCCGACCGGGCGGCCGGGGTCAGCGGCGTGGTCTTCGTCGCCAAGAGCGTCGGCGGCACCTTCGGGGCGCAGCTCGGCGGCATGGTGCTGGCGTCAGGCGCCGTCGCGGGGGTCCCCGCGGAGAGCGGCTTCCTCAAGACCTACCTGCTCTCCGCGGTGCTCGGCCTGCTCGCCGTCGGCGCGGCCCTGGTGATCCCCGCCGCCGCGCGGCACACCCGGGACGGCCACCCGGATCCGGGTCCGACGGCGAAGGCCGCCGCCCCCCGGGGATGAGAACCTCGCAACGGCCGCCTGCGGGCTTACGAAGACGAAGACGGCGCCCGGGACTCGGATGGTGGGTCCCGGGCGCCGTCTCGTGTGAAAGGTCAGCCCTGGTGCGGGTAACGGTGGTCGGTCGGGGGGACGAAGGTCTCCTTGATCGTGCGGGCGTTCACCCAGCGGATCAGGTTGAAGATCGACCCGGCCTTGTCGTTGGTGCCCGAGGCGCGGGCGCCGCCGAAGGGCTGCTGGCCGACGACCGCCCCGGTCGGCTTGTCGTTGACGTAGAAGTTGCCCGCCGCGAAGCGCAGGCGCTCGGAGGCAGAGGCGATCGCGTAGCGGTCCTGGGCGATGACCGAACCGGTCAGCGCGTACGGCGAGACGCTCTCCATCTGGTCGAGGACCGTGTCGAAGTCGGCGTCGTCGTAGACGTGCACGCCGAGGATCGGCCCGAAGTACTCCTTGACGAAGATCTCGTCGGTCGGGTCGCCGGAGACCAGGACGGTCGGCTTGACGAAGTAGCCGGTCGAGTCGTCGTAGGAGCCGGTCAGCACCTCGATCGAGTCGAGTTCGCGGGCCCGGTCGATCGCGGCCTTGTGCTTGGCGAAGGCCCGCTCGTCGATGACCGCGCCCATGAAGGTGGACAGGTCGGCGGCCACGTCGCCGATGGTCAGCGACTCGGCCCTGCCGACGAGGTCGTCACGGATCGCCGCCCAGACGGACCGGGGGACGTAGGCGCGCGAGGCCGCCGAGCACTTCTGCCCCTGATACTCGAAGGCGCCCCTGACCAGCGCGGTGGTCAGCACCGCCGGGTCGGCGGAGGGGTGCGCGAGCACGAAGTCCTTGCCGCCGGTCTCGCCGACCAGCCGGGGGTAGGACCGGTAGGAGGCGATGTTGGTGCCGACCGTCGCCCACAGGTGCTGGAAGGTCGCGGTCGAGCCGGTGAAGTGGATGCCCGCCAGCTGCGGGTGGGTGGTCGCGACCTCGGAGACGGCGGAGCCGTTGCCGGTCACCATGTTGATGACACCGGGCGGCAGGCCCGCCTCCTCCAGCAGGCGCATGGTGAAGTGCGCGGCGAACTGCTGGGTGGGGGAGGGCTTCCAGACGACGACGTTGCCCATCAGGGCGGCCGACGTCGGCAGGTTCCCGGCGATGGCGGTGAAGTTGAACGGCGTGATGGCCAGGACGAAGCCCTCAAGCGGGCGGTACTCCATCCGGTTCCACACCCCGGGCGAGGAGGCGGGCTGGTCGCTGTAGAGCTGACGCGCGTAGGCCACGTTGAAGCGCAGGAAGTCGATCAGCTCGCACGCCGAGTCGATCTCGGCCTGCTGGACCGACTTCGACTGGCCGAGGATCGTGGCGCCGTTGAGCGTCTTGCGGTACGGCCCGGCCAGCAGGTCGGCCGCCTTGAGGAAGATCGCGGCCCGCTCGTCGAACGACAGGGCCCGCCAGGCGGGAGCGGCGGCCAGCGCGGCGTCGATCGCGGCCCGCACGTCGTCGGCGGTCGCCTCAGCCGTACGGCCGAGCACCGAGGCGTGGTTGTGCGGCTGGACCACGTCGAGGAGGGCGCCACCGCCCATCCGCTGCTCGCCGCCGATCGTCATGGTCAGGTCGAGCTGGGCCCCGGTCAGCTCCTTGAGGCGGTTCTCCAGTGCGGAGCGTTCCGGGCTTCCCGGGGCGTAGCCCAGGACGGGCTCGTTGACCGGTGCCGGGACGTTGGAGATGGCATCCATCATTTGCCTCCAAGGGCGCGAAGGAAGAAGGCGATGTTGGCCGGGCGTTCGGCGAGGCGGCGCATGAAGTAGCCGTACCAGTCGTCGCCGTAGGGAACGTAGACGCGCATGGTGTGCCCGGCGCCGGCCAGGGCCTGCTGCTTGTCGGTGCGGATGCCGTAGAGCATCTGGTACTCGTAGCCGCCCCGGGAGCGGCCGAAGCGGTCGGCGAGCGTCTCGGTGATCGAGATCAGCCGGTCGTCGTGCGTGGCCACCATGGGGTATCCCTGCCCGGCCATCAGGATCCGAAGACAGCGGACGTAGGCCTTGTCGACCTCGCCCTTGTCCTGGTGGGCCACCGAGGCGGGCTCGGCGTAGGCGCCCTTGACCAGACGGACCCGCGACCCCTCGTGGGACAGGTCGCGGCAGTCGTCCTCGGTGCGGAACAGGTAGGCCTGCAGGGCGACCCCCGTGGACGGGAAGTCCCCGCGCACCGCCCGCAGGATGGAGAGGGTCGAGTCGACCGTGGTGTGGTCCTCCATGTCGAAGGTCACGCTCGACCCCACGCCCGCCGCGGCCTCACAGATGCGGCGGGCGTTCTCCAGGGCGATCTTGTCACCGTCGGCGCCGAGCGCCTGGCCGACGGCGGAGAGTTTCACGGAGACCTCGGCGCGGGAGCCGAGATCGAGTTCACGCAGCGCGTCGAGCAGCACGACATAGGCGTTGGCGGTCGCGGCCGCGGCGTCGGCGTCCCGGGTCTCCTCGCCGAGATGGTCGATGGTGACGGCGAGATCGGCGTCGGTCAGCCGCCGGATGGCCTTGACGGCCTGCTGGACGTCCTCACCCGCCACGAAGCGGTCGACGACCTTGCGGGTCAGCGGAACGCCGGAGACCGCGCGCCGTACCAGCGGCATCCGCGACCCGGCGAGAAGAAGGGAACCGAGCATGCTTCTAGACTAAAACGGACGTTCCGTCAACCCCATGTGCATCTGCCACGACCGATGTGATCGTATTTCATACAGATGTACAACAATGGGGGAGTGCTACAGGAGACAGTCGACGAGATCGCCGACCGGGTCGGGGCCTCGGCCACCATCGAGGACCGCTCGCTGCAGCTTCTCGCCTACGCCGCGCAGAGCGGTGACATCGACACGGTCCGCCAGGAGTCGATCCTGCGCCGCCGCGCGACCTCGGAGGTGCGTGCCTACTTCGAGGGGTACGGCATCGCGGGCGCGAAGGGGCCGGTGCGCATCCCCGCCGACGCTGAGCTCGGCGTGCTGGCCAGGGTCTGCGTGCCGCTGCGCTACCACGGTGTGACCTACGGCTACCTGTGGCTGCTCGACGACGGCACCCTCGACGACGGCACGCTCGCCTCGATCTCCGGCCTCGTGGCCCAGGCCGCCGCCACGCTCGCCCAGGACGCCCGCCGCCGTCAGCACCTGGGCAGGAGTCTGCGGGAGCTGTTCTCCTCCGACGCCGAGGAGCGCGCGCAGGCGCTGGCGCGGCTCGACGTGACAGGCCCGGTGACGGCGGTCGCGGTCAGGACCTCGCCCGACCGGGTGGCCGCCCTCTGGACGCTGCCGAGGACCGTGCTCGCCGACCCGGGGCCGCTCACCTCGGGGGAACCCGCCGCTGCCCTGCTCGTCCCCTCGGGCCAGGCGATCGAGCTGGCGTCGAGGGTCCAGGTCATGTACGGCACGGCCGCCGGGGTGGGCGGTTCGCGGGAGGACCCGGCCCAGGCCTGGCGGAGCTGGCAGGAGGCCGTACGGGCGCTCAGGGTCGCCGGGCGGGTGCCCGAGTTCGCCCCGGTCGCGGCCTGGTCCGGGCTGGGCGTCTACCGGATGCTCACCCGCCTGTCCCGGGCCGAACTGGGGGAGCTGGCGGGGGAGGTCGCCGGGCTGCTCGGTGATGCGGACGCGGCCAGGACCGTCGAGGGGTACCTCGACCGGGCCGGCCACGTCCAGGAGTCCGCCGCCGCGCTCGGCGTGCACCGCCAGACGCTCTACTACCGTCTGGGCAAGGCCGAGCGGCTCACGGGCCGTGACCTGGCCGACGGGCAGGAACGGCTGCTGGTCCACCTCGCCCTCAAGGCCGCCCACCTGCTCTGAGCCCCGGGTCCCGCCCGCGGGAGGGCGTCGAACCGCGACCCCGGACGGCCCGCCCCGCCACCGGGCCGGGCCCGCTCACAGGAGGGCGTCGAGGGAGCCCGAGCGCACGTGGCCGTGGAGCAGGCGCAGCAGTGAGCCCCACCGCTCCCGGTCCTCCTCGCCGAGCGGTGCCAGCAGGGCCTCGCGCACCCGCAGTTCCTCCCGGCGGGCGCGTTCGAACACCTCCCGCCCCTCGGGCGTCACGGTGAGCAGGTAGCGGCGGCGGTCGGAGGGGTCGCGTTCCCGTCCGGCCCATCCGGCCGCCACGAGCCGTTCGGCCATGTCCACCATGTCGCTGGGATCGACGCCCAGGAGGGCGCCCGCGGCCCGCTGCACGATGGGTCCGTGGTCGGTCAGGACCGCGAGCACGGCCACGTCCCAGCGGTTCAGGCCCAGCTCGGCGAAGCGTTCCGTCAGCCGTCTGCGCACGGCGAGGGCGAGGTCGGACAGGACGAAGACGTCCTGCTCCAGGAGGCTCTGGGAGAAGGGTGGAACTGTCATGCCCATACCGTAGGATAGTTCCAATCATTGATAGTTACCAACGAATGAGGCACGATCATGGACGCACTCCATCCGCGACTGCTCGTGGATGACTTCCCCGGGACCTTCCGCTTCTACCGGGGTCTTCTTGAGGGGGTCGCCGGGGCGACCCCGGCCAGGGGCGCGGAGGAGGGTCCCTACGCCAGCTGGGACCTGGACGGGCAGACCCTCCTTTCGCTGTACGACCGCGCGGCGATGGCGGCCGACGTCGGCGCCCCCGCCCCCGCGCCGCGATCCCCGGGGCAGGACGTGACGGTCCTGGTGCTGCGGGTGCCCGCGGGCGAGGGTGTCCTGGAGGCCGCCGCCGAGACCGGTGAGCGCCACGGCGGCACCCTCGTGGCGGCCGCGCGCGCCCTCCCCGGCTGGGGGCCGACACTGCGCGCCGCCCACCTGCGTGACCCCGAGGGCAACCTGGTCGAGCTCCAGTCGTACTGACCGGAGAGGGTCACCCGAGTCCGCGCAGGAGGCGGGCGCGAGCGGGGGCGTCACCGGGGCCGCCCCGCTCGGCCAGCCGCTCGGCGACGTGGCGGCGGTGCGCCTCGTCCACGTTGCCGCCGTACTTGAACTTGCCGACGACCTCCCTGATCCTCAGCCGCAGGCCGAGGATGCCCCTGAGGCGGCGCCCGTGCACGGACGGGTCCACGAGCGCGCCGTCCGCCTCAAGGCGGGCGAGCTGGGCCCTGAGGATCTCCGCCTTCTCCTCCGCGCCGGAGACGATCTCGGCGTCGCAGACGAGCTGGACGGCGGCGTAGTAGGTGGTGGGGACGCCCATGCGGGGGTCCTCCCCGTCCTCGGGCAGGATCTTCCACGCTCCGGGGACGTAGGCCCAGTCGCCGGCGACGGAGAGCACCACGGCGGGGTTCTCCTCGACGGCGGCCCAGATCGGGTTGGGCCTGGCCAGATGGAGCAGGACCGTGCGCTCGCCGGTGAGCAGGAACTGGGTCGGCACGACCACCGGGACCTCACGCCCCCGCCCGGCGGCGATCAGATGGCCGAACTCGTTGGCCCTGACGAACTCCAGCGCCTCGTGCTCGGTCGCCGCGTCCCATGGATGAATCAACATGCGGATAAACGTATGCCTATCCAATGGGCGGGGCAAGAGGGGCCGGGACCCTCCCCCTCCGGAGGTTCCCGGCCCGTGCCGTACGGCGGCGGCCTCAGCGCTGGACGGCCATCGCGTTCTCGTAGACCTGGACCAGCTCCTGACCGATCCGCTCCCAGGAGTAACGCGAGCGCGCCCGGTCCGCCCCCGCGAAACCGATCGCGGTGCGGCGGGTCGAGTCGGCGAGCAGCTCACGGGTGAGGCGGGCGGCCTGCGCGGGCCGGTCGGCGGGCACCAGCAGCCCGGTCACCCCGTCCACGACCGAGTCCAGGTGGGCGCCGACCGCGGAGGCGACCACCGGGACGCCGCACGCCATGGCCTCGATCGCCACGACCCCGGACGGTGCCTCCCGGGGCAGCGAGACGACCACGTCGGCGCTGCGCATCAGCTTGGGGATCGAGGAGTGCGGCACCTGGCCCAGCAGGGTGACACGGTCCTCGACGCCGACCTCCTTGGCCAGCAGCATCACCCGGTGCGCGTCGGCGTCGTGCTCCAGGTCACCGGCCGGGGACCCGCCCGCGACGACCAGCTCGGCGTCGGGGATCCCCGCCAGCGCGCGCACCGCGGTGTGCACGCCCTTGTACGGGCTCAGCGGCCCCACGTGCAGCAGCCGGGGCCGGGTGCCCCTGGCCGCCGCCGGGCCCTGGCGCCGGAAGCGCTCGACGTCGACGCCGCAGGGGATCACCGCGATGTTGCGGCGCGGCACGCCCATGCGGATCAGCGTCGACTCCTCGTCGCCGCACCCGGCGATCACCACGCTCGCCCGGCGGCCGATCGCCCGCCGCAGCTTGACCTTCCTGGCGTCCTGGCCGTCCTCGCCGCCGAAGGTCTGGGTGAACGGCACGCCGAGGCCGCTGGCCCCGGCGATGGCGGCCAGCCCGCCGGTCCAGGAGTGCGCGTGGATGACGTCGGGGCGGTCCTGGCCCCAGCGCCGCATGAGCTGCTCGCCCAGGTCGGACAGGTAGGGCAGCAGGCCGTCCTCGGGGAGGTCCTGCGCGGGGCCCGCGGGAAGGCACTCCAGCGTGACGCCGGGGGAGAGGCGGACCTTCGGCCTGTCGGCGTCGGAGTGCCTGCGGGTGTAGATCGTGACCTTGTGCTCGCGGCCGAGCTCACGGGCGACTGCCATCAGGTAGGCCCGCTGCGAGGCGAGGTCGTCCTTGCCCTGAGGGGCGGAGGGAGTGTCCGAGGAGACGAATGCGATGTTCACGGCACACCTCTGGGAGGAGATAGGCATGGAAAAGCCTGGAATCCTTCAGGGGTGCCTGCTTCTTAGGCACTCATCTGCGACGCCCATCACCATACCCAACTCCCAGACTCGGGCAAACCTCTGAATTGCCCTGAATTCCATGGGGTTGTCATACGACGCGCAGCGCGAGGATCACGATCTCGTCCCACACCCGGCCGCCGGAGAAGGCGTGCCGGTCCTCCTCGACCGCCTTGACCACGGTCGCGGGCGCCTGACCCGCGCAGCGCGCCAGCACGTCCGCCAGACGGGTCTCACCGTAGGCCTCCCCCTGGTCGTTCTGCGAGGCGACCAGCCCGTCGGAGTAGAACACCAGGGTCTGGCCCGAGGTCAGCGTGATCTCCTCGGTGAGGATCTCCGCCTCCGGGGCGATGCCGAGCGGCACGCCTCCTCCCGCGGTGAAACGCACCCCGCCGTCCGCCTGGAGCAACGCCGCCGGGTGGTGCCCGGCCCCGGCCAGCATGATCCTGCGGGCCCTGACGAACCCCGCGACGGCCATCACGAACATCCCGCTGTTCTGCGCGACCAGCGCGTGGTTCAGCCTGCGCATGGCCTCGACGGGGTCGGACTCCCACACGCTCAGCACCCGCAACCCGTTGCGCACCATGGCGGTGACGGAGGCGGCCTCCTCACCCTTGCCCGCGGCGCCCCCGAGCGCGAAGCCCCACCCGTCCCGCACCGGGAAGACGTCGTAGAACTCGGCGCCGACCGGGCTCGACCCCGCGTGGTAGATCGCCGCCGCCTCGACCCCCGGGATGTCCGGCAGGCTCCTGGGCACCACGCTGGTGCGCAGCGCGTCGGCCGCCTGGGAACGGGTCTGGAAACTGCGCCTGGCGCGCAGCGCGAGCCCCAGGTGAGCGCCGATCTCCTCCATCAGCCCCAGGTCGGCCAGGGAGAACGGCTCGCGGTCGCGCAGCCGTACCAGGGTGAGGGCGCCCAGCGCGCCCGCCTCGCCCTGGATCGGCACGACCAGCAGCGAGGCCGCGCCCATGACCCGCAGCAGCGGCGGTCCGCCGGGGACCTCGCCGAGCAGCGACTCGTCCTCAAGCATCTCGTGGACCACGCCCGAACCCCCGGTCAGCACGTGGGCCACGGTGGGCGCGGCCAGCGGCGTCAGCCCCTCGACGAGGCGGACCAGCTCGGTCACCGGCTTGTCGCTCGGCCCCAGCACGACCGCGCGCCTGGGCACCCCGTCACGGACCACGTCGGCGATCACCCAGTCGGCGGTCTCCGCGGCCAGCAGCCGCGCCGCCCTGGTGACGGTCACCGGCTGACGCAGGCTCTCCTCGTCGAGCAGCAGGCGGGTCATCCTGGCCAGCAGCTCCTGGCGGCGCGCGGCGGCCATGACCAGGGACGCGTCCGAACGGTCGACCGGCCCCGGGGGGTCGCCCGCGACGTGCGCCTCCAGCGGCAGGATCACGACCGCGGTCATCTCCTGCGGCTCGCCGGGCATGGTCAGCCGGATGACCGCCAGCTGCACCGTGTGCGCGCGGCCCTGGTGGGTCAGCCGGGTCTGGAACGTCGCGCTCTGCCCTCCCTGCTGCACGGCCGTCAGGTGCGAGCGGAAGGCCGCCCGCCGCGAGACGTCGACCAGCAGCGGGAAGGACCGGCCGATCAGGTAACCCGCCGGGCTGCCCAGCATCCGCGAGGTCTCCGCGCTGATCCGCCTGACCACCCCCGAGGCGTCGAGCACCACGACCGGCACCGGGAAGGAGCGGAAGACCTGCCGCAGCAGCTTGAGCTCCCGCTGCGAGCCGCTCTCCCGGTCGCCGGAGCGTCTGGGCGCCTTGCGCAGCTCACGCAGGGCCGACTCCAGCAGCTCACGGGCGGTGTCGAGCTCCGCCAGGGCCGCGTCGAGTGTGGACCGGGGGTCGGCGGGGTAGGCGGACCTAGCCTCGCGCAGGGAGGAAACCCTGGAGGCGAGCGCGCTCAGCGCCTGCTCCAGCGTGTTGAGGCCAATGGCGTCGGTCAATGCTCGTCCTCGTCGGCGGCCGGGGACCGGGCGGTCCCGTCGTAGACGGTACGTCACCCGGCGGGGTCGGATCGATGCGCGGTCGGATAGTGATTAAGTTAGCGAAACAGATAGGGGGACCCGCACCATGGACATGGTCACTCCCATTCTCGCCCGTGACCTCGCCGCCCTCGGCAGGGTCAGCGAGGAGACGTCGAGTGAGAGCGTGCTGCGCGGGCTGACCACCACGCTCGCGGGCGGGGTCCCCGGATGCGCGGGCGGCTCAGCCGAGCTGTGGCGGGGGGAACGCGTGGTCGTCTCCGCCTCGCACAGCGAGCTCATCCTGCTGGTCGACAGCGAGGCCGACCTGGGGGAGGGGCCCTCCGCGGAGGTCCGTGAGACCGGCCGCCCGGTGATCGTCCAGGACGTGCTGCGCGACTCCCGCTGGCCCGCCTACGCCGGGATGGCGGTTCGCTGCGGCGTCCGCACCGTGCTGTCCATGCCGATCACCGTCGAGCGCTCCGTCCTGGTCCTCGGCCTGTACGGCGTGCTCCCCGGGGTGTTCGCGGCCAGGAACGTCCCCCCGCTGGCGGACATGCTCGCCGAGCAGGTGACCGTGGCGCTGGCCAACATGTGGGACTACGACGAGGTCAGGACCGACGCGGCGCAGATGCAGGAGGCGCTGGCGGGCCGGGCGGTCATCGACCAGGCCAAGGGCATCATCATGAAGTCCAGTGGCTGCTCGGCCGAGGCCGCCTTCGACGAGCTGCGCAGGATCTCCCAGCACCACCAGGTGAAGGTGGCCGACCTGGCCAGGCTGCTGGTCGAGGAGCACCAGCGCAACCAGCGCTCCTCATGAGGCCCAGGACCCGCGACGGCGGGGAACCCTCAGCCGAACGCGGCCAGCGCGTCGTCGACCGTGTCGTAGAGCGGCAGCCGCTGGGCCAGCCCGGTGATCCACATCACCTTGGTCTTGGCGTACTCGACGCCGATGAGCGCGAACCTGACCTCGGCGTTCGTGCTGAGCTGCCAGTGATGGACGATCAGGCCGAGGGCGCGGGAGTCCATGAAGGTCACCCCGCTCAGATCAAGCGCCATCTCGGGGCCGTGCTCGCTCACCTCGGCGGCCAGGTAGTCGGCGAACTGGTCCCTGGTCGTCGCGTCGAGCAGGCCGGTCACCCGGATCACGTTGATTCCGCCGACAAGCGCCGACGTCAGGGTCAGCGCCGCCGCTCTCTCACCGTTCTCCGACACCGTCACTCAGGTCCTCCTAGCCCGTTCGATTAGCAACCTTACTGTTACCTGCGGGCGAGCAATACTCCCGGAATCGGGGTAATACTAGAACCGAGGTCCAGCAGAGGGCCTCGCCTTGAGAAACGTCGAGGCGATGCCGTCTGCCCGGACGCTGTTCCGCGTGTGGCGTCGTTCGACAGTCCCACCAGGGAGCAGCGATGTCTGTCCAGGCCCTCGAAATCACCGAGATGACCGCCGAGGATCTCCTCGCCGAGATGGCGCTTCCGGAGGTCTCCGGCTACCGCGCCGAGCGGCTGCGCGAGCGCCTCGTCGAGATGCACCGGCCGCTCGCCATGGAGATCGCCCGCCGCTACCGCTACCGCGGCGAACCGCTCGAAGACCTTCTGCAGGCCGCCTACGTCGGGCTGATGAAGGCGATCAACGGATTCGACCCCGACCTCGGCCACGCCTTCCGCGGCTACGCGGTGGTCACGATGACCGGCGAGGTCAAGCGTCACTTCCGCGACCGCACCTGGGCGATCCGGGTGCCGCGCGTCTACCAGGAGCGCAGGGCCGAGCTGAACCGGCTGGTCGCCGACCTCAGCCAGGACCTCGGCCGTTCCCCGACGGTCGCCGAACTCGCGGCGAAGATGAACATCTCCGAGGAGGACGTCCTGCTCACCCTGGACGCCTCCGCGGCCTACAGCGCGCTGTCGCTGGACGCGCCGCTCGGGGCGGACGACGACGCCGCCGCGCTCGGTGACGTCATCCCCGACCAGGACGACGCCGTGGGCATGCTCGTCGACCGCGAGGCGGTCATGCCGCTGATCGACAAGCTGCCGCCGCGGGAGAAGAACATCCTGCTGCTGCGCTTCTTCGGGAACATGACCCAGGCGGAGATCGCGGCCGAGTTCGGAATCTCCCAGATGCACGTTTCCCGTATCCTGCGGAAGGTTCTGGACCGGCTTCGCGCCGACCTGGTCGCCGAATGCTGAATACACCGGCCCTCATCGGGCACCCAAACCGGCGACGGAGCGATGTGGCATAGGGTGCGGTTGAAATGATCCCCAGGTGCTGAGAAAGACGGCGCGGTGGGACAGGGGAGGCGGATCTCGCGTGAACGAGGACGGTGTTCGTCCGGCTCGCTTTCTGGCGAGCGGCGACCGTTCCCGGCTTCCCCCCGCCGGAGCCCCCGTGGCGGAACTGGCCTTCTGCCTGCCCGACCTGCCCGACGTGCGGGACTTCGCCGCCGTGCAGGCCGTACAGGGCGGGATGGCCCGCGAGAGACTGGCCGACTTCCTCGTGGCGGTGAACGAGGTGGCCACCAACGCCGTCACACACGGTCACCCCACCGCCAAGGCCGTGATGCGGATATGGTCCACGGGCCGCACCCTCGTCGTCGAGGTGCACGACGAGGGGCGGTGGACCCCCGAGACGCCCCCCGGCGAGACGGCTCCCGCCCCCTACGCCACCAGCGGCATGGGCCTGTGGGTGGCCCGGATGGTCAGCTCCGACATCAAGTTCGAGACCGGGGCCGCGGGCACGTTCATCACGATGTCCTTCAAGGTCTGAGGCGGCTTCCGGCCGCGCCCGGTTCAGGACCGACTTCCTCCGCGCTCCTCCCGGCCCTGCTCGTTCAGGGCCCTTAAGGGGCCCGTCCAGAGGCCGCCCCCGGGTACGGCGTCGGCTTCGAGAACCCCCGCAAGGGCCGTTCACCCGCGCGACCGTGCGCGGGCCCGGCGGGGAGGACAAGCCCGAGCCCGTGGCCCTCGGACGACCGGGGACCACGGGCTCGGGCATTCGGCGGGTCAGCGCCTGCGGCGCCAGGTTCCGCCCGCCGTTCCCACCCCGCCCTGATGGAGCGCGAGAAGCAGCAGGCCGCCAAGGATGAACGTGGTGCCGGTGATGCCGCCGATCCTGGTGTTGATCAGGTCGAGCAGCAGGCCGAGACCGAAGACGACGGCGGCGGCGATCGCCAACATACGTCACCTCCTCCCGGCGGGCAGGCCTTCGGGGCTTCCCGCGGACGACATGTCGAGCAGCCGGTCGAGCAGCGCGCGGTAGTCACGCAGGGCCGTGCGCAGGTCCTCGGTGTCGCTTCCCCGTGCCCCCTCGGTGTTCTTCCAGCGTTCCCGCAGGCTGGCGGAGCGGGCCTCCAGCGCGGCGCGCAGGCGGTCGCCGACCTCGGCGACAAGGGAGTCGGCACGCTCGACCGAGTCACGGGGGTCGTCGACGAAGCCCGCCTGGACCTCCTGCCAGCGACGCCGTACCTCGTCGGGGTCCTGGTCGAGCAGCGCGCCCTCCCGCGGGGCCCCTTCGGCCCGGGTCCGGGGTGTCTCCGAGGCGGGGTGGCCGGCCTCCGGCGAGAGATCGGCCGGGTGGGCCGGGTCGGGCGTGTCACCGGTGAGGGGACGGCCGTCCGTGCCGGGGAGTCCTTCGGGCGCCCGGAACACGGAGGTCACCTCCTCGGCGCGCTGGGAGGGGACGCCCGCCGTCTCACCGGCGCCTCCGTGGGCGAGACGGTCCTGGTCGTTTCCTGATCGGTTCTTCATCTCAGATCACTGTCCTCGCACGTCGCGTCGGGCGGTCTGGTCCTGGGGAGTGCGCACGGCCGGTCGCGTCGAACGGCCGTCGGGGGTTTCGAGCAGCTCCTCGAACAGGACGCGGTAGTGCACCATCGCCTGCCTGAGCTCCTCGGTCGAGGCCTCCTGGTGCGCGGCCCTGCCGCTGATCGCGTGGGCCTGCCGGTAGTGGTCGAGGGTACGGCCGTGCGCGACCGACAGGTCGGACAGCCGCTGCTCGAAGTCCTCGGTCGGGTATCCCCGCTCCGCCATCACCGAGGTCACCAGGTGGTCGGCCTCTGTCACGGCGAATCCGGGGGCGTCGACGAAGCGCTCCTGGACCTCCATCCACTTCCTGGCGTAGCCGTCGCGGGCCTGAGGGGCGAGCGGGCGGATCTCAAGGCCGCTGAAACGCTGCTCACGCGCCAGAAGCTCCTGCTCGGCCTCGCGCCGGTTGTCGCGTTCCCGTACGGTTCTGTCGTATTCGGGGCCGAATCGATCACGAAGTCGGTGCCGGCGCCGCTGCTGCAGTACGGCGGAGCCGACTGCGATGACCGCCACCACCGCGACCACGATCACGACCACCCAGATCACGGTGGACATGTCTGCCTCCGGTTGTGTAAGCGTCTGTCCCCGTGCGCTGCCCCAGGGATTCACTCCAAAACCGGCCACTGTCGCTAGCGATTCGTCGCAGAAAACACGTTTTATATGGATTTATCGGGCAGGTAGGACTGTTCCGTGCCGGTCGCCGGGAGAGCGGTGATCCGGGCGTCGTCAGGTGTCGAGGGCCGCGCGCGCCTCGGCGGAGAGCCGTCCGACGAGCGAGCCCTCCGGGGACGCGGGCACCTCGGTGAAGCCCGTCTCGGGGTCGTAATCGACGTCCAGCCCCGCCGCGACCAGCCGGTCCGCCCAGCGCAACGCCGTGTTGCGCTTCTCCACGGGGATCGCGCGCCCCTGCGCGATCGACGAGAGGTTGCGCAGGTTCGTCGCGGGCCCGGACTGGCCGTGCGCGCGCTCCAGCTTCCACGGGATGGCCCGCGAGTGGTCGAGCATCGGCTTCGACAGGCCCGCGGCCCGTTTGGCCTGCAGGACCCCCGATTCGCTCACCCCGAAGTGGGCCGCGAGCTCGGCGTTGGACAACCCCTGCCCGGCCAGCCGCCGCAGTTCCTCATGGTCGATCAGCGCCTTTCGCCCCACCCGTAGTCAGCCCCTCACCCGTCCACGCTCGCTTTGAGTGCGCGATCCCGTCTGATCTCAGGTAAGCTACCTGATGTTCAGCCCACAGGGCCGACAAACCGGGACGTAGCGCAGCTTGGTAGCGCACTTGACTGGGGGTCAAGGGGTCGCAGGTTCAAATCCTGTCGTCCCGACCAGGTTTCCACTGGTCAGCGAGGGTGTCTCTCACATGGGAGGCACCCTTTTCGCGTACTGAGGTACCAACTGGGGGTTGGCAGGGAGGGCACAACAGTATTCACTGTCTGCTGTCGAAAGGCTACTCATTGCTATGAAGGGTGGCGTCTGCATCCCGCCGACACCCCCCAGCAAGGAGTGACCATGAACAGGTTCACCCGATGGGCGGCGCTCACGGCCGCCGCCGTCACCGTCAGCACCGGACTGGCCATGCCCGTGTCCGCCGCGACGGCCCCCGCCACCCAGGCCACCACCGCCCGGGACGGCTTCGTCTGCCCGCTGATCGCCGCGGTCTGCGCCTTCTCCCAGCCCGGAGGCGTAGGCCGGCGCGTCATACTCGTCAACGGCCGCGCACGCATCGTCCCGCCCCTGCGCAGTGCGGCCAACAACTCCGCGGAGTTCTGGTGCTTCTACTCCGAGCCCGGCTTCGGGGGCGAGCGGCGCGAGGTCTCCGCCGGGGAGACGGTTGAGGACTTCGGCTTCGCCGTCAACTCCGCCAAGCCCGGGCTGTGCTCCGAGCAGTAGATCCACCTTCTCCGGCGCGGCGCCACAGACCGGACAGGCCGTGGCGCCGCGCCCCGGGGAACGACCGGGGAGGAACCGCCGAATCCGCCGCGGCGTCGCCGATTCGTTCCCATGAGTGCCCGGATGATCCCCGGCTACATCGTGCGATGGATCGGCCGGGGGTCGGAGGCCCGAGGGCGTCCTGCGTCCACGGCACCGCGCTCGTGGAGGACCGTGCGACGTTGCGGATCCCGGGCTGACTGCGGGCGTACCGGCTGGCACACGGCGCGATCCACGCGGACGAGACCGGCGTCGGGCTGCGCCGTCTCGCCGTGCACGGCGGCCCGCGGAACGCCGGGGCCGCCGGGGCCGCCGGGGCCACGGTCTGATAGCCGCTCATGTTCGTCGTCGCCCACCGGTTCGTCCTCCGGCGTACCGCCCGGCCGGGAGGGCGCACCGTGCGATTGCACGCGCGCCGAAGCGGGAGGGGAGGGGCTCGGCCGCGGAGCGAGGCGGCCGGGTGGCTCTCGTCCGGCCGTCGTCCGGCTCGCGACGATCTCCGCGGCGAGAAGGCCGGCGTGGACCTCCAGACGGCCCGCGCCGCTGAACAGGTCCACCCCCAGCCTCGCCTCGACCTTCCTGATCCGGTGGTAGACGGTCGCACGGTGGAGATACAGGTCCGCCGCGACCTGCTTGACGTTCCCCGCCGTGGTCAGGAACGCCCTGAGGGTCCGGACGAGGTCCTCCGCCGACTCGTCTTCGAGAAGCCGTCGCAGGGACGGGCTGATGAAGTGGCACATGAGGACGTCCGTGGGCACCGCGGCGAGCCCGCGCATGTGCGCGGTTCTCTCCCAGTGGACGACCTGGTGCTTCCAGCCCATGCCCTCGGCCAGGTCCAGGCTCTGCCTGGCCTGCCAGACGGCGACGCTCGCACGATCGGTCACGATCGTGCTGACGGCGACGAGCCACGGGAGGTCGGCGCCGTTGCGCCGGGACCGGAAGATCAGGTCGACGGTCTTCGTCGCGAGCCGCCCCGGCAGGGTCGTCTGGACGTCGCGCGGGTGAGGCGCCAGCAGCGCGAAGCTGACGGAGCCGCTGAACGCGATGAGGCACCGGTCACGGAGATGGTCCTCGGCGAAGCGGTTCATGACGGCGGTCAGCCGTCGTTGCGCCGCCGATCCCGACGAGTCCGGGTCAAGCACCGCGGGCATCGAGAGCGCGAGGCAGACGAAGGTACCGTCGTGCAGCAGCCTTCCGCCGCCGATGGCCTGGCCCAGCAGTGAGTCCAGCCCGTCCAGGTCTCCCGAGGCGAAGGCCCGGCCGACGTGGTCGTCCGCCCATTCGGGCGACACGAGCAGCCCGGCCGCCTCCAGCGAGCAGACGGTGGCCTCCGCGATCCGTCCCACGCTCTCGATCCGCTCGGGGGAAAGCGGCCCTCTCACGCAGGTGATCCAGAGCAGCAGCGACGGCGCCGAACCAGGTGATCGCACCGGGATAACCAGCATCAGGGGCATCCCGAGGTCGGCGCCCCCGCCGATGTAGACGGGTTCGGAGATCAGGGCCACCGAGCGCGCGCTCAGCCCGAGATGCCGAGGCGAAACCGCCTCGGCGAGGTGCTCGTCCGCGGAGGAACTCGGCATCGACCGGGCGATCCGGTTCAACTGCACGTCGGTGACCTCGACCGGCACGTCCAGCGACGCGCCGAGAGAATGCACCAGCTCGTGGAGGTGTTGAGTGAGGACGCCGTTCACGCCGCCCCCTTCCGCCGGAGAGCCTTCCATTCCGCTCTGACCGCCGGCACAGCGATCAGCTCCCGCCGGTCGCGGGCGGGGTGCCGGACGCCGATCTCGACGACGCGGCCACACCGGAGGACAGGGCCACGTCGACGCGGGTCGACCGCGTCGGCCGGATCGCACCGTCGTGGATGCCCTCCGCCCAGTGGCAGGCGACTCGATGGGCGGCGGTCGTCCCCGGAACCCCGATGGCCCGCAGCTGCGGGCGCTCGGTGTCGCAGCGGGTCTGCTGCCTCCACGGGCAACGGGTGCTGAACCGGCATCCGGGCGGCGGGTCCGCCGGGCTGGGCAGATCACCGTGGAGCAGGATCTGCTCGCGAGAGTCCTCATACCGGGGGTCGGGCTGTGGCACGGCGGACAGCAGCGCCCGCGTGTAGGGGTGCAGCGGCTCGGCGAACAGCTCCGGGGTGGGAGCCTCCTCCACCATCCCGCCGAGGTACATCACCCCGATCCGGTCGCTCACGTGCCTGATCACGGCGAGGTCGTGCGCGATGATCAGGTAGGTCAGTCCGTACGCGGCCTGGACGTCCTCAAGGAGGTTGATGACCTGCGCCTGGACCGACACGTCCAGGGCGCTGACGGGCTCGTCCGCGACGATCAGCTGCGGCTCGACCGAGAGCGCTCTGGCGATGCCGATGCGCTGACGCTGCCCTCCGGAGAACTCGTGCGGGTACTTGCGCAGCGCCGTCCGCGGCAGTCCGACCGAGTCGAGCAGCTCGTCGAGACGCCCGGAGACGTCTCCCTTCGCCAGCCCGTGCGCGGCCATCCCCTCACGGAACATCTGCTCGACGCTCTGCCGGGGGTCCAGGCTCCCCAGCGGATCCTGAAAGACCATCTGCATGTGGCGGCGCTGGCGGCGCAGCGCCTCACCGCGCAGCGACCGCAGGTCGACCCCGCCGAAACGGATCTCTCCCGAGGTCACGGGGGTCAGCTGGAGCACGGCGCGCCCGAACGTCGACTTGCCGCACCCCGACTCCCCGACCAGACCGTAGGTCTCCCCGCGCGTGATCCTCAGGTCGACGCCGTCGACCGCGTGGACGTGGCCGACGGTCCGGTCGACGAACGTCCCCCGGCGGATCGGGAAGTGGACCTTGAGGTCGCGGACGTCGAGGAGAGGCTGCTCCTCGACGTCCGGTCGGATCGGAACGGCGGCCGTCGTCATGGAGTCTTCTCCTTCGCCACGATGATCGGATCGGGCAGCGGGTGGTGGCAGCGCGATCGCCGCTCGCCGTCGGCCGACCAGGCCGGCTCCTCCCGGAAGCAGAGGTCGGTGGCGACGCGACAGCGCGGCGCGAAGGCGCACCCCTGCGACCAGGGTATGTTGTCGGCGACAGAACCCGGGATTGGGCGCAGCCGATTCTCCCCGTCGTCCAACGACGGCACGGACTCCAGCAGCCCCCCGGTGTAGGGATGCCGGGGCGCGTCGAACAGCGAGTAGCGGTCCGCCCGCTCGACGATGCGTCCGCCGTAGAGCACGTTGACCGTGTCGCACAGGCCGGCGACGACTCCGAGGTCGTGGGTGATCATGATCAACGAGGTGCCCGAGCCGATGACGAGCTCCTTCAGGAGCGCGAGGATCTGGGCCTGGATCGTGACGTCCAGCGCCGTGGTCGGCTCGTCCGCGATCAGCAGCCGCGGTTCGCAGGCCAGGGCGATGGCGATCAGCACGCGCTGACGCATGCCGCCGGAGATCTGGTGCGGATACTCGTGCATCCGCCGGGCGGGATCGGGGATGCCGACGCGTTCCAGCATCTCCTGCGCCCGCCGCGTCGCCTGGGACCGGTTCGTCCGGCGGTGGCGCCGGATGACCTCCGTCACCTGCACTCCCAGCGGCACGACGGGGTTCAGCGAGGACAACGGGTCCTGGAAGATCATCGCAACGTCGGTGCCACGACGGTCGCGCAGCTCCCGGTCGGGCAGTGAGAGCAGGTCCACGCCGTCGAAGAACGCCCTGCCGCTGACGCGGGTCCCCCGGCGGGGCAGGAGCCCCATGACGGCGAGCGAGGTCACGGACTTGCCGCAGCCCGACTCGCCGACCAGGCCGACGACCTCGCCGGGACGGACCTCGAACCCGACCCCGTCCACGGCGGTGAAGGGCTCCTGGCCGGGCCGTGAGAAGGTGACCGACAGGTCTTCGACCACCAGCAGCGGGTCCGCTCCGTGCCGGGCCCCGTGCGCACGCGCGTTCATCTCCGTCACCTCCGGGTACGGGGGTCGAGGGTCTCGCGAAGTGACTCTCCCATCAGCGTGAAGCCCAGGGCGACGACGATGATGCACAGCGCCGGGTAGATCGCGAGGTGCGGGAACGAGTTGAAGTACTGCTGCGCGCCGCCCAGCATCTGCCCCCACTCCGGCCGGCCGTCGTCGGGGTTGCCCAGCCCGAGGAAGGACAGGGCGGCGGCGTCGAGGATGGACACGGCCAGGCTGAGGGTCGCCTGCACGATCACCGGCCCGAGCGCGTTGGGGACCATGTGCCGGAACACGATGGCCCCCGGCTTCACGCCCAGCGCCCGCGCGGCCAGCACGTGGTCGGTGTCGCGCTGCACCAGCATCGATCCGCGCATGAGCCGGGCGAAGACCGGCACCTGCACGATCGCGATGGTGAGGATCAGGGTCCACTCGCTGGGGTGGGCGAACAGCGCCGCGATCGAGAAGGCCATCAGCAGCGACGGGATCGCCAGCATCACGTCCACCGCCCGCATCACGAGCATGTCGACCTTGCCGGCGAACACGCCCGCGACGAGGCCGAGCGCGATGCCGCCGACGAAACCGCCGAGTGTCGCCATCACCCCGACGACGAGGGTCTGCTGGGCCCCGGCGATCAGCCGGGACAGCAGATCACGACCGGCGGGGTCCCCACCCAGCGGGAACCCCTCCTGCGGGAGCGGAACGGGGTTCGACTGGGCGCGTACCTGGTCGAGCAGCAGCGGGGCGGCCGGGTCGTGCGGCGCCAGCACCGGCGCGGCGATCGCGACAAGGACGAACACGAATGTGATCACCGAGCCGATCAGGAACGCCGGCTGGCGCAGCAGCCGCCTCAGGGTCTGCGCGCCCGGTCGTGCGGTCGCGGTACGGCGGCGCGGAACGGCCGGGGCGGTGGTCACGGCGTCCTCACTCTCGGGTCGCACAGCGCGTAGGCGATGTCGACGACGATGTTGATGACCAGGTACAGGACGGCGGCGATCATGATGAGGGCCTGCAGTACCGCGTAGTCGCGTGTGGAGAAGGCCAGTGCCATCGACTGTCCCAGCCCGCGGTAGTTGAAGACGGTCTCGGTGAGCACGGCTCCGGCGAACAGGCCGCCGGCCTGCAGCCCGATCACCGTGATCACCGGCAGCAGCGAGTTGCGCAGCACATGGCGCCCGGCGACCGTCGGGTTCCGCAGGCCCTTGGAGTTCGCCGTGCGGACGAAGTCCTGCTGGAGCGTCTCGGCGACGGACGCCCGGGTCAGCCGGAAGATCACGGCGAAGGGGATGATCGTCAGGGCGATCGTCGGCAGCGTGAGGTAGCGGAGGCTCTCGACGAACGCGGCCCCGCTCCCGGCGAGCAACGAGTCCAGGAGCGTCAGCCCCGTCGGCGTCGGTATGGATCCGCTCAGGTCGGCCCGTCCTGACGGCGGCAGCCATCCCGCGCGGACGGCGAAGACGTACTTGAGGACGAACCCGGTGAAGAAGACCGGTACGGCGAGGCCGAGCACGGAGAAGCCGAGGAAGGCGACGTCGAACACGCCGCGTCTCGTCGCCGCCCAGTAACCGGCGGCGACGCCGAGCACGGCGCCGACGACCAGTGCGCACAGGGCGAGCTCGATCGTGGCGGGCGCCCGGGTGAGGAGCACCTCGGTGACCGGCGCGCCGCGCCAGACGCCCGTCGACACGCCGAGGTCACCGGTCCAGAACCGCCCCAGGTAGCGCAGGTACTGCGTCCACAGCGGCGCGTCCAGGCCGAGTGACTCGACGAGCTTCGCGCGGTCCTGCGGGCTGGCGTTCTCACCGAGCAGCGCGTCGAGCGGTCCGCCGGGGAGACTGCGCAGCCAGGCGAACAGGATCGCCGTGAGGGCGACGAAGGTCACGACCGCCTGGAGTGTCCTTCGGAGGATGAACCGGAACATGTCTATCCAATCGGTGCGGGCGCGCGCCTGCTCGCGCCTGCGCGCGGCCCGCACCCCGGGTGGAGCTATTCGCCGAAGGCGGCCGTGGCCAGGGGCTCGCCGCCGACCGGGCTGGTGACGATGCCGCGCACGCTGCCGTGGAGAACCAGGGCGGAGGGACTGCTGGCGATCGGGATCGACGGCAGCCAGTCCTCGGACATCTTGCGGTTGATTTCGAGGTACATGCCGACGCGCTTCTGCGGATCCGGCTCGCTGTCCGCCTCCTTGAGGTCGTCGACGAGTTCCTGGCCGAAGCCGAGAAGGCCGGTGTCGAAGGCGTTGTCGGTGGCGCCGAACAGGATGCCCAGGAAGTTCTGGGCGCTGTTGTAGTGGCCCGTGGTGCCGAGCAGGTAGACCGGAGCCTCGCCCGCCTCACGACCGCTGAGGTAACCACCGGCCCACGGCTTCGCGACCGGTTCGATCTGGATGCCGACCGCTTCGAGATCGGCCTTGATCAGGTCGAAGAAGCGCTTCGGCTCGGGCATGTACGGGCGCGTGACCTCGGTCGGGTACCACAGCTGGATCTTGAGGTTCGGCACACCGGCCTCGGCGAGCAGGGCGCGCGCCTTGTCCGGGTTGTACGGGTATCCCTCGACGGCGGTGTCGTAGCCCTCGACGGAGCGGGGGACGAACTGCGTCACGGTCTCGGAGCCCTCGGGCAGCAGCGTGTCGACGATCTGCTGCTTGTTGATCGCCCAGGCGATGGCCTGACGGACGCGGAGATCCTTGAGCTCGGGCACGGTGGTCGCGTTCAGGCCGAGGTACATGACGTTGAACGGCGGCCGGGTGACGACCTGGAACCCCTGGTCCTTCAGGCTCTGCCAGTCACGAGGGGCCGGCAGGTCGTAGGCGTGGATGGTGCCGGCCTCTAGCTCCTGCCGGCGCGCCGTCTCATCCGGGATCGTCCGGAACTCGACACCAGCGATCTTCGGCGCCTCGCCCCAGTACTTGTCGTTGCGCGCGAGCTTGACCGTACCGGTCGAGTCGTCGTACGAGACGAAGGCGAACGGGCCGGTTCCCGTCGGGTGCAGGCGGCCGTACTCCGGGAAGGCGAAGCCCTCGCCCTTGGCCTCGACCCCGTTGGCGTTGTACTTCTCCATCGCCGCCGGGCTCGACATGGCGTAGGTGCCGTGCGCGAGGATGGTGGGGAACTTCGAGCTCGGGTTGGTCAGGCGCAGCACCACCTTGGACTTGTCCTGCGCCTCGCATCCGGCGTACAGCGAGGGAGTCTTGTCGCCCTCGAAGCCTCCGAAGTCGTTCACCCAGGTGTGGCTGACCGCCGAGGTGCGCGCGATCTTGGGCTGCCGGTACCACCGTTCGAAGTTCGCGCAGACGGCGGCGGCGTCGAAGGCCGTGCCGTCATGGAAGCTGACGCCCTCGCGGAGCTGGAACGTCCACTGCTTTCCGTCCTTGCTCTGCTCCCATGAGACCGCCAGGCCGGGCGCGGGGTCGGCCGTGCCCGGCTTGAGGCTGAGCAGCCCTTCGAACATCTGGTTGTTCACCCGGGCGGACTCCCCGTCCGAGGTGTAGAACGGGTCGAAGAGCGACGGAGCGCCCGCGGCGCCGAACACGAGGACCTTGGAGCCCGATCCGTCACCGGTGCCCTTGGCCGGAGTGCCGCTCTCCGATGAGCACGATGTCAGGAGCATCACGCCGGCGATCGCGATGACCCCGGTCTTCTTGAACTTCATTGTCACTCCTGGCCTTGGGGGTGGGGGAGGGGGAGCTGAGCGCCGTAGAACCAGAGGCGGGAGAAGCCGCCGTCGGGCAGGGCGCGTACGCGGACCCGCCGCGCGTCGGTTGAGGGGAGCTCGACGGCGGTCGTCGCCCCGGAGGTGATCTCGAAGGTTCCCAGCGCCGCCCAGCCGGACGCGTCGTCCGCCCGCGCCTCGACGGTGATCCGAGCCGCGCAGTTGCCGCGGAACGGCGTGGCGACGACCTCCAGCGTCCGCAGCCGGACGGGGTCCGGCCAGGAGAGCTCGACGAAATGCCGGTCGGCGTCGGACCGCCGGGGGGTCTCCCAGCCGTCGTGCGTGTTCCTCGGCATCGCGTGAGAGATCACCGACCACGGGTCCCCGAAGGAGCCCTCGGAGGCGCGCACCCGGCATCCGAGCCGGATGTCCGACAGGCGTACACCCTCCGGCGGGCGGCTGCGGGAGACGTCGACGACGCCGTGCGCGCGGAAACGGGCGACTCCTCCGTCGGGGAAGATGCGCAGCCGGACGAAGGAGGCCGAGCGTCCGGTGTCGGCGACCGGGTACTCGTTCACGGAGTTCGGCCGCACCTCGGCGTCGGCGAGGATCTCCTGCCACGGGCCTTCGGCGGAGTCGGAGACGTCGACGCCGATGCTCCGCGGGGCGTTGAAACGGAACCCGGTGGTCTCCAGTTCGACCTGCTCGATCCGGCCCGGATGGGCGGCGCGGATCACGACCCAGTCGTGGCCGGGGTTGTGCCTGCGGCTCTCCCATCCGTCGACGTCCGCTCCGCGCAGTCCGTAGGTGCCGGGGCGTTGCGGCGGGGTGGACAGGAGCAGGGCGTCGGCCGCGCCGAAGAACTCGTCCGAGCAGTCCACCACGGATGCCCCGAGCTCACGGGCCAGCAGGTTGAGGGTCATCGCCGGTCTCCTTCTTCGTGCTGTGCCTCGCCGTCCAGGTGCGCGACGACATCCGTGCCGCGCGCCCACCACAGGCCGTCCATGCCGCGCAGGGCGCGCAGCGTCTCGCGCAGGTGCGCGAACCGGAACGGCTGGCCGATGAGCCAGGGGTGCAGCCCCAGCACCAGCGTCCGGGTGCGCGGCGCGTCCTCCCCGAGCAGCCGCCGTGCGGACACGGTGACGTCGTCGGCCCACCTGCCGATCGGCGTGCCGCGCTTGAGGTGGGAGAACACGTCGTCGAGGTGGATGTTCACCGGGATGTCGACGATGTCGCCGCGGGACGTGGCCAGGATGTTCGGCGCCTCGTCGTTGGGCCAGTCGGCGGTCCAGCGGATGCCGAGGCCGGCGAGATCCTCCAGGGTCGTGGTGGACTGCGCGTAGTCCAGGCCGCTCCAGCCGGTCGGCCGGACGCCGCAGGCCTCGGCCACGGCGTCGATCGACTCGGCGAGGTAGGCGCGCTGCTCCTGGGCGCCCATCCCGTCGTGCAGGATGCCGGCGCCGTCAAGCCCGTGCGCCGCGAACTCCGCGCCGGACTCGGCGACGCGCTCCACCAGGCGGGTACGGTGCCGGGCGGAGAAGGCGTCGATCGCGACCGTCGGGGCGATCTCCAGCTCGTCGAGGAGGTCGAGGACGCGGAACGCGCCGACCCGCAGCCCGTACTCGTGCTGCGAGGTGGAGTGCACGTCCATGATCTGCGGGTACGGGCCGCGCATCGCCACGCTCGATGGCGGGAGGCCGGGTGCGGAGCCGGGGAGCGCGGGCACGTGGTCGAGGTGCATCAGCACGACCACGGCCAGGCGCGCGCCGCCGGGCCAGCCGCGGTTCGGAGCGAGGCGGGACCCGCCCTCGGCCTCGTGCAACGGTCTCACGAGCTGCATGTCAGCACCATCCGATCGCGTCGACGTGGGCGGCGATCCGCTCCGGGGTGGTCCACCAGATGTCGTCCTGCGAGCCCAGCCGCTCGAACATCTGCGCCAGGTGGCCGATCCGGTGTGGAATGCCCATGTACAGGGGGTGGAGCGCGATCGTCATGACGTACGCGGTGTCGCGTTCGCGGGCCTCGGCGGAGAGCACCTCGTACTGGGACTGGACGATCTCGGCGAAGTAGTCGCTGTCCAGACCGAACATCGGCGACCCGGGGAAGAGCAGCGCGTCGTTGACCTCGCGGGAGTAGGGAACGCCGACCAGCCCCCCGCCGCTCGGCCCGTCGAGCCGGAACGGCTGGTCGTCGACGAACCAGTCGGTCGTGTAGGTCATCCCCGCCTCGGCCATCAGCCGGTAGGTGGCCGGGGTCGCGCTGAACGAGGGCCCCAGCATCCCTCGCATGCGGTAGCCGGTGAGCTCCCGCACGGTGGAGACGGTGTAGTCGTAGAACTCGCGCTCCGCGCTCTCGGACTCGCCGAACAGGAGACGGCTGTTGTAGGTGCCGTGGCTCATGAAGCTCCACCGCCGGTCGACCATCGCCTCCGCGATGTCGGGGTACAGGCGCAGCACCTCGCAGTTGAGCGAGCAGGTGACCTGCACGGGGGAGTCGTCGAGCACCGGCAGCATCCGCCAGAAGCCGACACGGTTGCCGAAGTCACGGAACGCGTAGCCGACGATGTCCGGCTTCGCCGGCACGCGGTAGAAGTAGTCCCGGTGCGGGTTCGTCGGCGGAAGATACTCGTAGTGCTCGATGTTCATGACCACGTTCACGGCGACGCGCTTGCCGTCGGGCAGGGGCAGGCTCTTCCGCCGGTCGAGGGGCCGATAGCTGAGGAACTCGTCCATCTTGGTTCTTTCCGTATTCGCTTCAGGGCACGGTCGCGGGCTGAGGGGCCAGCGCCTCGACGACCTCGTCCAGGCCGCGGACACGGCCGAGCTGCGGGAAGACCGCACGCACCGAGTGATGGTGCTGCTCGGCGGTGTAGGCCGACATCGCCTCGGGGACGAAGACGACGTTGTAGGCGTGGTCGTAGGCCGCGCGGGCGGTCCCCTCGACGCCGAATCCGGTGGAGATCCCCGCCATGATCACGGTGGTGACGCCGCGCCGGCGCAGTTGCAGGTCGAGGTCGGAGCCGTGGAAGGCGTTCCAGCTGCGCTTCACGATCACCGGCTCGGTGGGCAGCGGATCGACGCCGGAGAGGAAGTGGTCCCAGCCGGGCCGCCGTACCGGGCGTGCGGGACGTTCGACGTCGGTGAGCAGCTTGCCGCCGAGTGAGTCACCCTCGTCCGGCAGGAAGCTGGTGCGCACGTGCACGACAAGGCCGCCCGCGTTCCGGGTCGCGTCGATCAGCCGAATGCAACGTTCCAAGACGTCCTCAACGGGGTGCGGGTGCACGGGGTGGTCGGCGTTGGAGCCCTGCAGGTCGATGAGGACGAGCGCGGTGCGCAGCGGATCGAGGTGGGTCACACGATGTCCTTTCATGGGATGTGAGCGGGATCAGGCCCCGAGGATCTGCCGGGTCATGCGGAGCAGGGTCTCCTCGGAGCCGGTCCCGGTGGCCTTGCAGAGCAGCCGCAGGTCGTCGAAGTCGCCCCCGGTGATACGGGCGGTCGGGCACAGCGGCTCAAGTTCGAGCCCGGCGCTCAGGCTCGTGCCGCCGAGCTGCTGGACCAGTGCCGTGGTCGTCAGGCCACCGCTGACGACCACGCCGAGGCACTTGTTCTTGCCGTGGGCCGAGGCGTCGAGCAGGCCGCGTACCGCCCTGGCGAGCTGTTCGGCGACGACCCAGCGGTCGGGGTCGTCACGGTCGGTCTCGTGCAGGGCGAGGATCCGATGCGAGGCGAGCACCTCGTGCGCGGCGGCCGTCCCCCAGCTCGCGGCTTCGGCGGCGGTGGTGATCAGCGCACGGGAGCCGTAGGCCGCTCCGAGCCTGCGCAACTGCGCGAGGTCGGTTTCGTGGTTGCCGGGGGTGACGACGACGACGAAACCGTCGCGGCCGAGGTCTGGGTAGAACCTCAGCCAGCCGCCGGTGCTCGCGGTCGCGACGGCGTGCCCCTCCTCGCGAAGCCGGGTCGCGGCCTGCGCGGCGGTGCCGAGGTGCGCCTCGACCGTGCCGTCGAGGACGAACCGCCGGATGCCGCGGGCGCAGGCCTCAAGAATGTGCGCGGTGACGGCGTCGGCGCCCTGGTCAAGGGTCGTGAGCCCGATCAGTTCGGCGTTCTCGGTGCGGATCGCGGACCGCACGTCGACGTCGAGCCCGGCGCCCACCGGCATGGGGGCGAGCAGGTGGCCGTCGACGCAGACACGGCCGGCGGTCGGATAGGCCGGGACGACGAGAAGGATGCCGTTCTCGTCCTGCCCCGCGTCGATCCCGGCGACCAGCGCGTCCGGAGAGCCGCGCAGTTCGGCGTTGAGCTTCGCCTCGACCCGCTCGCAGCCGTGGTCGTCGAGCCAGGCCGCCCACTCGCGGATACGCGCCTCTGCGGCACCCGCGGCGTGGTGCAGGTCGAGGTCGACGACGATGGCGTCCGCGTCGGAGACGACAGCTGCGGGGTGACGCACGATCACCGGGTCGAGCCCGCGCTGGCGCAGCCGGCAGGCGACCGCGACGGACCCCTGCAGGTCCTCCGCGAGGATGCCCATGGCCGGTGCACGAGGGGGACGCGGCAGCTTTGAGGGGGCCATCGATGGGGGTTCCGTTCTCGACGTCGGCAACTCCCCCGAGAGTATTGAGCCGATGACCGGCAGTCATTCGACGAATGTCGCACGTTCCCCGGCAGGGCCGGGGCGGGGAGCGGAGCCGCTCCGACCCGGCCGGTGACGCCCCGGCGACGCGGGCCGGTCCGCGTCGTTCCTCCGAGGTCTCGTGCGCTACGCCGTACGGCCGAGAGCCCGGCGGCGGCGAGGCCGTCCGTGTGGTCGCGGACATGGACGAACGGACCGCGCCTCGACGCGCGGGCGCGGTCCCGCCGAAGGTCAGGACTCGCGGGTGGTGATGCCCTCCAGTGCCAGGCGGAGCAGGCGCGCGCTGGCGTCCCCCCGGGAGACGGTCTGCTCGCGCACCCAGGCGACGCCGCTGAGAAGGTCGAACAGCTCCCCGGGGGTGAGGTCGGCACGCACGTCACCCGCCGTCTGGGCGGCGCGCAACAGGTCGGCGCCACTGCGGTGCATCGCGGCGCACATGGCGTGCGAGGGGGTTCCCTCGTCGTACATGCTCCGGGTGAGGATGCCGACGAGGCCGCGGAAGGTGCTGAAGTGCACGACGGCCTCGCTCATCCACCCGGTCAGCGCGTCGAGCGGGTCCCGCTCCGAGGCCAGCCGTCCGGCCTGGGCGACGAGGTTCTCCAGGCCGTCACGGGTGGTGGCCTCGACGAGCGCGGCGCGGGTGGGGAAGTGGCGGTACAGCGTGCCGATCGCCACTCCGGCCTGGCTCGCGATCTCCTCCAGGGAGGCGTCGGAGCCGGAGGCCTCGAACGCCTTGCGCGCCGCGGCGAGGATGGCGTCGTAGTTACGCTGCCCGTCGGCCCTCCTCGGGCGCTGGGCGATGTATGGCCTGTCGTCCACCGGCTACCTCCCGCTTGACAACCTGAGGAACCCTCAGTTTGAATGCTGCCGCCTAACCTGAGATCGCCTCAGTATAGGCATGCCCATTAACCTGAGGGTGCCTCACTGTGTACCCCGCCGGTGAACCGTGGAGGTTTCATGACCCAGGAAAGCGTCCCGGCCGGTCTCCCGCGGAGCGACAGGGCGTGGGCCCTCGTGCTCACGGCGATCGTCGGCGCCGAGTTCATGCTCCAGCTCGACGGCACGATCGTGAACATCGCGCTTCCCGCCCTGCAGTCCGATCTCCACCTGTCGGTGTCCGGAGGGTCGTGGGTGCCCAACGGCTTCCTCCTCGCCTTCGGCGGCCTGCTGCTTTTCGTCGGCCGCCTCGGCGACGTGCTGGGACACCGCAAGGTCTTCCTCGCGGGGATCGCGCTGGTCGTGGTGGCCTCGCTGGTCGCCGGTCTCGCGCCGAACCTGGAGGTGCTGCTCGCCGGCCGGGTCCTGCAGGGTGCGGGCGCGGCCATCGCCGGTCCCACCGGCCTGGCGCTGCTCGCGATCGTCTTCCAGGGGGAACGGCAGCAACGGGCCCTCGGCCTCTACTCCACCGTGACCGGCCTCGGAGCCTCAGCCGGGATGGTGCTGGGCGGAGTGCTGACCTGGGCGGGGGACTGGCGCTGGAGCCTGCTGGTGAACGTGCCGATCGGGCTGGTTCTCATCGTGATCACCGCCAGGGCGCTGGGCCTGCGCGACGAGCCGACCCGCTCCCGCCCGCTCGGGCTGCCCAGTGCGCTGCTGAGCACCACGGTCCTCGTCACCGCCGTGTACGGCCTCGTGCACGCCGCCGAGAGCGGCTGGGGTGACCGCTGGACCCTGACGGCCCTCGGCGCCGCAGCCGTGCTGGTCGTCGTCCTGCTCCTGGTGGACCGGCGGGCCGCGGAGCCGCTGCTGCCCGTCGCGGTCCTCACCGGGCGGGACCGGGCCGGAGCCTTCCTGAGCCTGCTGCTGCTCGCGGCGGTCCTCACCGGCTTCCTGGTCTATCTGGTCCAGTATCTGCAGGGGGCGCTCGGCTTCGACGCGCTGCGCAGCGGCCTGGCCATCCTGCCCTTCGGCCTGGCGCTGCTGGCCACGACCCAGCTCCTCACCGGGCGCATCGCCGCGTTCGGCCTCAAGACGCGGGCGCTCGCCGGTCTCGTGGTCGTGCTGGCCGGGGTGGCCTGGCTGACCCGCCTCGACGGTGGCGGCGCCTACGCGAGCGACGTGCTCCCGGCCCTCGTGGTCACGGGACTCGGCGTCGGCGTGGCGATCGTCCCGCTCAACATGATCGTGCTGAGCACGGCTCCGAGCGAGTACGCCGGGGTAACGGCGGGGGTGCTGCAGACCGCGCTCACCGTCGGCGGCTCACTCGGCCTGGCCACCCTGCTGATCCCGCTGACCCAGGGGACCGGAGACGTCGCCCGGACCATCTCGTCGGTGTTCGTCTGGGCCTGCGGCGCGCTGGCCGTCGCGTTGCTTCTCGCCCTGACCCTCTGGGGCCGCCCGAAGACCTCCGGCCCGAAGGACTGAGGGACACCGTCTTCAAGAGAGGGCGGGACGACGGTGGTCGCCCCGCCCTTCTGCGTTGGACTGCCGCCCGGTGGCCATACGGACTGTCGCCGGGCCCGTCGCCGTCCCGTGAACCCTCCTTTCGCTGAGTCGCACTCCTTGACGGGTGCTGAGGGGATCCGGCAGCTGCATAGTAAAAATCAATCAGCTGCAAAGCAGGAAATATGCGCATATAGCCGCTCGACAGAGGGCGGTGTTTCCCATTCGATTCGAAGTGGAAACGGGAAACACCGGTGCCGGCCTTGTCGGTGGCTCTTCGGCTGCCGCACCCTTGCGAGTGGTGAATCACGGCCGTCCGGGCAACCCTCGACGGAGGTTCGTGTGGTCCAGCAGCGAATTCGATTCGGCGGAGAACTCCGGAGAAGGCGTCTCGCCGCCGGTCTCACTCTCAGTGATCTGGCCGGAATGGTCCATTACAGCAAAAGCCAGCTGAGCAAGGTCGAACGAGGGCTCAAGGCGCCCAGCCGTGAGCTGGCACGTCACTGCGACAGCAAGCTCAACGCCGGAGGCGCGCTCGCCTCCCTGGTTCGTGAACGGTCCTCAACGACGGGGATCGCGGAGGTGGGCGATGACAGTGAGGAGGTGTGGTTGATGCAGTTGTCCGAGGACGGGCGGAACCTGTTCCAGCCGGTCAGCCGAAGACAGATGATGGCGGCGGGCGCGGCCTCGATCGCCGGGATGAGCATCGGCGGGCATGGGGCCTCCTCAGCGACGGAGGAGACGACGCTTCTCGGCGCGTCCCGGTCGCTGTTCGATCAGTACCGGCAACTCGGTCAGACGGTCAGGCCCGGTCTGCTGCTCCCCGTGCTCATCGCGCAGACCGGCACACTCAGGGAACTCGCCGCCACCGCGGGTCCGCGTACCCGCCAGGGGCTGTTGAGACTTGGTTCCCGGTACGCCGAGTACGTCGGCTGGCTGATGCAGGAGTCGGGGAACGAGGAGGCGGCCCTGTGGTGGACGCGCCGTGCCGTCGATCTGGCTGCGGCGGGTGGCGACCGCGACCTCGCGGCCTACGGTCTGGTGCGCCGGGCATTGGTCACGCTCTACCGGCAGGACGCGGGACAGACCGTGGAACTGGCGCGGCAGGCGCAGGACGACGGGACTCCGCCACGAATTCGTGGACTGGCCGCGCAGCGGGAGGCGCAGGGGCACGCGCTCGCGGGTGACTACGACGCCTGTATGCGCAGTCTGGACAGGGCGCGGGCGTTGCTCGCGAGTCATGTGCCGGATTCGGACACCCCTGTTATCGGCACGACGAACCTGCCCGACCCGGCTGGGATGATCACCGGTTGGTGCCTGTACGACCTGGGGCGTCCCGAGGAAGCGGCCGAGGTCATGGACAGGCAGATGGCGCAGGTTCCTGCCCACGCCGTACGCACCCAGGTCCGTTACGGAGTGCGCCGCGCCCGCGCCCACGCCGCAGCCGGCGAGATCGATCACGCTTGCGGCCTGGTGGCTGGGCTGCTCGGCAGCGCCGTCACGGTGAGCTCGGCCACCATCACCGCCGACCTGCGGGCTCTCGCCCGCACTCTGGCCCGTCACCCGCGCAATCCGTCGGTTCGCGCTCTGGCTCCCGAACTCAACATCGCTTTGCAGATCGACGTTTCCTAGAAAGGGCAATCACCATGCACGAGGTATTCGTCAACTATCGAACAGGAGACGGCGACAAGAGTGCCGTCATCATTGAGCAGGAACTCAACAACCGTTTCGGAGAAGGCACGGTTTTCCGTGCGGGAACGTCCATCAAATCCGGCGAGCGCTATCCGGCGAAGCTGATCAACGGTGTGAAGCGCAGCTCCGTCCTGCTCGCCGTCATCGGCCCGAACTGGATTCACCACCCCGCACTGCACGACGAGGACGACTGGGTCCGCAGAGAGATCGTCCAGGCACTCGCGGACGGAATCCCGGTCATACCGCTTCTCGACGGCCGCAGGACCGAACGGCTGAAGCGCGGTGACCTGCCGAAGGAACTGGCCGTGCTGGCGGAGCACCAGTCGCTCCCGATGGACCTGCACCAGGACGTGCGCTCCAGCCTCGAACGTCTCGCCGACCGGATCGTGGAGTGCGTCCCGTCACTTGGCGCACCGCCTCCGGGAGCCGCCGAGACCCCTGGCTCCGTGAATAACTCGATGGCGGACGTGTACGGCCCGGCCGTCCAGGCCCGCGACATCACCGGTGACGTGGGCACCGTCATCAAGGGAAACCACGGACCGGTCCACACGGGCAACGAGGGGCCGGTCCACATGGGCAAGGGGGATTTGAACGACTACCGCAACTCCTCGCGCACCTTCGGTGACGGGGCCACATATGTCGAGGGCGACAACCGCAGAGAAATCCGTCACCGCTTCGGAGGTTCCCGCAAGGACGGGGACGACAACCGTTGAGTGACCAGATCAACTCCTCCGTTTCCACTGCGAGGCATGTCCACGCCGGGAGCGGGGACATGAACGTCTACGAGTTCACGATCTCCATACTCACCGACTCCCGGGGAAAGACCTCACGGGCCCGCGCCCTCGACGAACTGGTGTGGCTTCGGTCGCGGTTCGTTTTCCCGGGAGGATACGAGGATGCGCGACGCATTCTGGGGTCTCACAACGTCGTTTTCCTGGGTGGGGTGCCGGGCAGCGGGAGGAACACCGCCGCGTGGATGTTGCTGTACGGGCATTACTCGGGTGCCGAGGAGTTCCACGAACTGTCGTCGAAGGACGAGGACGAAACCCGGCGCTTCGATCCCGACCGTATCGGGGAACGAGAGTTGCTGTTGCTGGACCTGTCGGATGCGGAGCGGCGGGACTGGCGCGGTATCCAGGCGGACCTCTATCCGCTGATCAAGTCCGTACGGGAGCACGCGGCTCGGCTGGTGGTAGTGCTTCCGCGCGACGGGGTCAGGGCTGAGGAGTTCCGGGCCGATCTCGACCGATACCGGGTCGGGATCACCCGTCCCCCGATCAGGCAGGTTCTGAGGCGCTACCTGCGGGAGGGCGGCATACCGGGGGAGGAGATCGACCTTTCCCTTCCAAAGCTGTCCGCATTCTTGGACGGGGAACCTCCCGCGCGGGTTGTCGCGAGGTTTGCCCAGATCGTGCTGGAGATAAGGGAACGGTCGCAGAGGGAAGGGGAGTTCGCCGTCTGGTGTGAGAGCGCCCGTACGGTGATGACCGAGACAGGAGAGGCGGTCATCAGACTTCTCTCCAGGACACACGGGTGGCCGCAACGTGCACTGTTGCTGACCACGGCCATGTTGCATGGTGCGCATGCCGATGCCGTGTACCACGGCGCCGCCTCTCTGCTGGACGTGACCGGGCATCAGGAGAACGAGCGCATGCTGCTGGAACGCGAGGACCTCGTTACACGGCTTCATGGCATCGATGTGAAGTCCGACACCTCAGGCAGGGTGTGGTTCACGGGAGTCGAGTACGACTCCGCGATTCGCGCCCACTTCTGGAGGCACGTTCCCGAGCTTCGTGTGCATCTGCGTGACTGGGTGGGAGAGACAGTCAGTTCAGACGAACTCGATGAGGAAGATCGCGAAAGGCTGGTCCAGCGGTTCGCCGAGCAATGCCTACACGACAAGTACCGGATGAAACTGGCTGAGGCTGTGCGGCAGTGGGTGGCGTCCTCGGCGAACCCTCACCAGCTGCGGGCAGCCGCCATGGCCCTTGAGAAGGGGCTGCGAGAAAAGGAACACGGCAGGTTCTTCAGGAAACAGGTCTATGAGTGGTCGCGTGAGGACCAATTGCCCGCGAGGTTTATCCAGATGCTCGTTGCGATGTGTCGTGAGGTCATCGCCGTGCACCATCCGGACCAGGCCGTGGTCCGCCTTCACCACATGGCCAGACGGGAGCATACGACCACGACCGCTCGGGACGCCCTCGTGGAACTGGTCCGGGAGAAGGCTCAGTTGCACCGCCTCATGCTGGACAGGCTCAACTACCAGCTCGCCGTGGAGCCGGAGAAGAAGAGGCGGTATCCGGCAGACATCGACCTGTTCCTGGAACTCGCCGCCCCGGCGTCGCTGACGGACCTCAGGGGCCGGCGTCGGGCACCGATCACAGAAACCGTCGTACGGGGGTGGCTGACGGGCTGCTGGGGAGCCGTCTTCAAGTGCCCACCCGACCTGTGGAGTCCTCGGACGCGTGACTGGCTTGTCGAGGCCTCGCGGGATGAGCGGCACCGTGGCTTTCTCCTCGACACGCTCGTGGAAGGCGGGGACCAGCACATGGACGTCCTGTCCCGTCTGTACACCACCGCACGAGACCTGGCCTCGACCTCCCCGCCGGAAGAGCAGGAAGACCGGACTCTTCTCGTCAAGCTCGTCCGGCGAAGGATCGACACCGTCATCGGCATTCCGGGCGCGTGAGACGTCACCGGAACGAAGGATCAAGGAGACAACGTCATGAATTCCGGCCGCAAGATGGTGACGGCCTACTTCACGGTTTTCTGCGGGCTGCTTCTGGCGGGTCTTGCCCTGTTCGCCCCCCTGCCTCTGTGGGCGTGGCCGGCGCTGGCCCTGCTGGTCGCCGTGGCGGTCCTGGTCGTCCGGGCCATCGTCCGTCCACGGGATTCCGGGTGGCCGGAACCGGAGCCGCTGGTGATGCCGGTGATACCGGTCGAACGAGAGGGCCTGCAGGAGGTCGTCCTGCCGAGCTGCGAGCCAGACTACGACTTCCGGTTCTCCGCGACCGTCCGCTGGCGTCTCGTCGGTCCGGAGCACGATGCGCCGACCTTCGGTAATCCGGGTGCCCTGGCCGTCAAGGCGATCCTGGAACGTGCCAGGACGGTCACCGAGGAGAGGCGGCCGGAGCGGGTCTCGCTCGTCCAGCACGAGCTGAACGCCGTGCTCGGCACGATGGAACCGATCATCGGAGGGCGGCTGGAGGCGATGGCCGAGTCGGTCGCACTCACCCTCTCCGAACAGGACCAGAAGCGGCTGGACAGGCTCGCCGTGGTGCGTAAGAAGGAGGCGGTCTGGGAGCACGAGAGAAGGTACGAGCGGAGCAGACGGGAGTATCTCGGCGGGGACGTGCTCAAGGACACCGGAAGTGCCGTGGTCTGGTGGCTCGCCAAGAACGACGACCAGGTGCAGAAGACGGTGGAGGACATCGAACTGCTCGCCAGGCTCACCTCGGCGGCGAACAACGAGAATCTGTCCCAGCTCTTCCAGCATCTCGCCTCCTCCCCAACGGGAGGCGGGACGGCGGGTGACCATTTCGAGGGCTTCCTGCAGGCGATGGGACTTCCCGAGGGAGAACCGCAACGGGCCTTGTTCGCCCGGCACGTGATCGAGGTCGTCTCCAGGCACGGCAGGCAGGACGTGGCCGACGAACTGGAACGCCGGTTCGACACTCCGGCGACCTCGGCACCCGACGACCCCGGTTCCGAACCGGATCCCGGGGATGAGGAACCGGGCTTCTGACGACCGACCCGTGGAGGCGGACATGGAGGCCGAACTCGTGGCGCTGGCGAGCGCGGGGGCGGCGACGCTGGTCGAACTGATGATCTCCGACTCGTGGGCACAGGTGAAGGACGGAGTCGCGCGTCTCCTCGCCCGTGACGGTGAGACCGGGCACATGACCCGGCGACTGGACGCCTCAAGGGAAGAGATCGCGGCCATCGGCGAGACGCGCGACGCCGTCGAGGCGGACTGGCGGGCCAGGTTGTACGGCATGCTGCGATCCGACCCGGCCCTGGCCGAGGAACTGCGTCGGCTGCTCGGGGCCCCGGAACGGTCAGGTGATGTGCACAACGTCGTCAGCGGCGGCGTGCAGTACGGCCCGGTGATCCAGAGCGGGAGTATCTCCGGTCTGATCTTCCATGACCCCGACCGCGGGTCTCGCAGGGGTAAGGGGAAGCCGGGCGAAGGGTAAAACTCGTGGAACGTCCTTGGTTTGGAAAAGGTCGTTCCTCGGTGGTGGGCATAACCCGTGGAGGAGACGAAGGGTGGCCGTCATGGCGGAGCGGGTGTTCGAGGACCGGCGGGACGCAGGCCGTGTCCTGGCCAGGCTCCTGGAGCACTACCGGGGCAGGCCCGACGTCGTCGTCCTGGGCCTTCCCCGGGGTGGTGTGCCCGTGGCCTACGAGATCGCCGTGGCCCTCGGGGCGCCGCTCGACGTCTTCGTCGTCCGCAAGCTGGGGCTCCCCGGCCACGAGGAGCTGGCGATGGGGGCGATCGCCGGGGGCGGGGTCGTCGTGCTCAACGAGGACGTCGTCCGGAGGGCGGGTGTCTCGCCCGAGACGTTGCGGGAGGTGGCGGCCGGCGAGCGCCGGGAACTCGTCAGGCGGGAACGGGCCTACCGGGAGGGCGGCGCCCCGCTCGACCTCATGGGCAGGACCGTCGTCGTGGTCGACGACGGGCTGGCGACCGGGGCGACCATGCGCGCCGCCGTGGCGGCGCTGCGCCGCCACGAGCCCGCCGGGATCGTCGTCGCCGTCCCGACCGCGCCGGAGCCGGCCGTCGGAGAGCTGCGTGAGTCGGCCGACCAGGTGGTCTGCGCCTCGACTCCGCCTCTCTTCTCGGCCGTCGGGTTCTCCTACCGGGACTTCGAGCAGACGACGGACGAGGAGGTGCGGGACCTCCTGCGCGCCGCGGCCGCCAGGCGGGTGCGGGCGTGACGGGGCGGTCGAGGAGGACAAGAGCGGGCAAGGGGGAACGGTGAACGCGGTCAGGATGAACCTGGAGCGGTTGGAGATCCCGGCCGCGGACGTCGTGCTTGAGGCCGACGTCGTGGTGCCCAGGCCCGCGAGCGGGGTCGTGCTCTTCGCGCACGGCAGCGGCAGCAGCCGCCACAGTCCCCGCAACCGCTACGTGGCGGGCGAGCTCAGGAGGGCGGGGCTGGCGACGGTTCTGGTCGACCTGCTCACCCCCCTTGAGGAGGAGGCCGACCTCAGGACGGGGGAGTTCCGCTTCGACGTCGGCAGGCTGGCCGTACGGCTGGCCGCGCTGGCGGGGTGGCTGGCGCGGCACGAGCCGACGGCGGGCCTGCGCGTCGGGCTCTTCGGCGCGAGCACGGGGGCGGCGGCCGCGCTCGCCGCGGCCGCCGCCAAGCCCGGCCTGGTGAGGGCGGTCGTGTCCCGGGGCGGGCGGCCGGACCTGGCCGGTGAGGCGCTCGCGGCGGTCCGCGCGCCCACGCTGCTCATCGTCGGGGAACGCGACCAGGCCGTCATCGAGCTCAACCGCGACGCTCTGGCGCGGCTGCCGGGGCGGGCGGGGCTTGAGATCGTGCCGGGGGCCACGCACCTCTTCGAGGAGCCGGGGGCACTGGAGAGGGTCGCGGCCCTGGCGGGGGACTGGTTCCTGCGTCACCTGCAGGGGAGCCCGCAGGACCCGCAGGCCGGGGGCTGAGGGACGGGGATCAGGCGGGGAAGGTCGAGGTCGCCAGGCCACCGAAGTCGAGGACGTGCGCGGTGCCGTTGACGCCCCTGGCCGCGGGGGAGGCCAGGTAGAGGATCGCGCGGGCGACGTCCTCGGGCCGCAGCACGGGGCAGTCGAGCTCGTCGAAGGCCTCGCCGAGGTCGCCCCTGGCCATCGGGGTGTCGACGATGCTCGGGCAGACGCAGTTGACCCGGATGCCGTCGGACGCGAAGTCGACGGCCAGCGCCTTGGTGAGCATCAGGACGCCGCCCTTGGAGGCGCAGTAGGCGGCCATGCCGGGGGCGGCGACGAAGCTGGAGTCGGAGGCCACGAACACGATCGAGGGACAGGAGCTCCCGGCGAGAGCGGCCGCGGCGTGCTTGGCCAGCAGGAACTGCCCGGTGAGGTTGACCTCCAGGGTCCTGGCGAAGTCGTCGCGGGCCGTCAGCCGCGCGTCGGTGCCCATGGGGCCGGAGATCCCCGCGCAGCCGACGACGACGTCCAGGCGCGACGGGACCGCGGACCGTACGGCCTCCTCGTCGGTGACGTCCCCCTGGATCCAGGTGACGTCCAGGCCGTCCGGCCGGGGGGCCCGGTCCAGGACCGTCACGGCCGCCCCCTCGGCGAGGAGGGCGTCCACGGTCGCGCGGCCTATCCCGCTGGCTCCGCCGGTGACCAGGGCGGAAAGACCGGACAGTCCGAGATCCATCAAGGACTCCTTGCTATGTGCCGAAATTTCGGATACCTCGCCCGGCAGTGGAAGGCGGGCAATTCATTTGCTTCCGTACGATAGATGGGGGGCGGGTGAGGCACAAGCCATGCGTCCGGGGTAACCGTGGGACGACGTGGTGATTTACCGGAAAATCAGGCCTGTGATGCCTTGTTCCCCGTGACCTCCCTGAAATATGGTTCGGGACCAAACCCTTGTTGTCCGGATATTTCCGGCGGTTGGTCTCCCGCTCGGGTGCCCCCGGAAAGAAGCCGCGGCGAGCATGATCGTAGGGTGGAGCGGAACAGTGAGGGAGCGCCGCACCGAGATGACGGGACACCACACCCTGCGCAGCACGGAAGAGGCCGTCGGCGACCGGCTGGGCGGCCTCGACCTCGACTTCGAGGCGATGTGGGCCGTCTCCAACATCTACCGGGCCTCGACCGCGATCCGTAACCACCTCGAACAGACGGTGCTCCGCGACACCGGCCTCACCTGGACCGGGTTCGTCGTCATGTGGGTCGTGTGGATCTGGGGGGAGAGCGAGACCCGGTACGTCGCCAAGGAGGCCGGCATCGCCAAGGGCACCCTCACCGGCGTCCTGAAGACCCTGGAGTCCCACCGTTACGTACGGCGCGCGCCCAACCCCGCCGACAGGCGCCGGGTGATGGTCACCCTGACCCCTTCGGGCGAACGCCTGATGCGGTCCCTCTTCCCGCAGTTCAACCGGGAGGAGGCCTTCGTCGTCAAGGAGCTCGACAGTCAGCGGCGCCGCGCCCTGGCCGCGAGCCTGCGGGTGGTGGTCCAGCATCTGGAGGGAACCGCGCGCCCCTGACCCCGCCCGGCCGGGGCGCATGAGGCCGGGCGGGGAGCCCCACCGCCCCGGGGCACCGGAGCGGTGGGGCGCCGGGGGGCGTCAGGAACCGGACGGAGGCGGCTCCCCGAGATAGGCCGCGTGCAGCCGTTCGGGCGCCGAGCGCAGCCCGGCGGCCGGGCCCGAGTAGGTCAGCGTGCCGCCGGCGAGCACGTGCGCGGTGTCGGCGATCTTCAGGGCCAGCGTCGCGAACTGCTCGACGAGCAGCACCGCCACCCCGGAGGCGGCCAGGTCCCGCACCACGGGCAGCAGCCGCTGGACGATCACCGGGGCGAGGCCGAGCGACATCTCGTCGATCAGCAACGCCGACGGCCTTGCCGCCAGAGCCCTGGCCAGCACGAGCATCTGCTGCTCGCCTCCGGACAGCAGCGAGGCGGCCACGTCGAGTCTCTTGTGCAGTTCGGGGAACAGCTCAAGGGCCTCGTCGATCACGCGGGGGCCGCGCCGTACCACCAGGATGTTCTCCGCGACCGTCAGGTCGGGGAAGACCGTACGGCCCTGCTCGACGTGGGCGACGCCCGCCCTGGCCCGGGCCACCCGGTCCAGGGCGTTGAGGCGCCCGCCGTTGAGGGAGACGGTGCCGCCGGTGATCGGGATCACGCCGGAGATCGACTCCAGGAGCGTGGTCTTGCCCGCGCCGTTCGGCCCGAGCAGCGCCGTCACCTCCCCGGCGGGCGCGGTGAGCGAGACACCCCTGACGATCGGGGCGCCGCCGCGCGCGACGGTCACGTCGTCGAGAACCAGGCTGGAGGTCATGCCAGCGCCACCTCGTCTCCCAGATACGCGCGGGCGACCTCGGGTCTGGCCAGCGTCGTCGCGGGCGGCCCGGCCGCGATCACCTCGCCGAAGTCGAGCACCACGACCTCCGCGCAGGCCCGCCGTACCATCTCCAGGTCGTGTTCGATCAGCAGGACCGAGGCGCCGAACCTGCCGGGCACCTCCGTGAGGCGTTCGGCGAGCTCCATGGACTCGGCGTGGGCCAGGCCCGCGGCCGGTTCGTCGAGGATGATCACCTTGGGCCGGGAGAGCAACGCCCCGGCGACCTCCAGCAGCCGCCTGCTGCCCACGTCCAGCTCGCTGACGTGCCGGTTCAGGGCGCCCAGGTTCAGGAAGCCGGCCATCTCGTCGAGTTCGGCCGCGCTCACCCGGCGGTGCGCGGAGAAGCGCAGGAAACCCGCGACGGTGAGACCGGGCGGGACCCGGTCCTGCTGGAACGTACGGCGCAGCCCCGCGGCCGCCCTGCGGTGCACGGGCAGGCCGTCAAGGCGCCGCCCGTCGAGCGTGACCGAGCCGGTCGCGCCGCGGACGAAGCCGGTCACCGCGTCGGTGAACGTCGACTTGCCCGCGCCGTTCGGGCCGATCAGTCCCATCACTGTCCGCTCGGGCACGACCAGGTCGACCCCGGAGAGCGCGGTGACCCGGCCGTAGGAGACCGACAGGCCCTCGACCACCAGGACGGGCCGCTCGCCCCGCTCGGGTGTGACGCCCGAGGCCCGGTGGGACGTACGCTCGCCGGGTTCCCCGGACACGGCGGCGGCCCTGCGGCGCCGGAAGCGGCGCACCAGGTCCTCGCTCATGCTGAGGCCGGTGGACAGCGTCTGCACGGCGCCGACGGCGAACAGCAGGCTGCCCCAGTCCTGCGGGACGCCCAGGCCACGGAGGATCTCCGGGACGAACACCATCAGGACGCCTCCCGCGATGGCGCCGCCCGCGTACTCGCTGCCCGCCATGACGGCCACGACCAGAAGGATGAGGGAGTCCACGGTGTCGAAGTTCTGCGCGGTGACCACGCCGATCTGCCCGGCCAGCACGCCTCCCGCGATGCCGCCGAAGAAGGCGCTCAGCGCGAACGCGGCCAGCTTGGCGCGCGGCACGCTCATGGCCGCCGCGGCCGTGGCGCGCTCGGAGAAGCGCAGCGCCCGCCACGCCGTGCCGTACCGGGTGCGGCCGAGCAGCCGCACCGCGACCGCGCCCGCCACGAAGAGCAGGGCGGCGAACACGAAGTAGGCGGTGTCGGTGGCGATGAAGGCGGGCCTGAGCACCTGCTGGAAGGTCGTCGCGCCGGGGAAGCCGGCCGCCGCGATGATCACGTCAGCCGCGGCGGAGAAGCCGAGCGTCACCACGGCCAGGTGCACCCCGCGCAGCCGCAGCGCGGGCAGGCCGAGCAGGACGCCCAGCGGTACGGCGGCGACACCGCCCAGCAGAATCCACAGGACCAGGCCGCCGGGCGCCGCCAGGACGTTCAGCTCGCAGACGACCCAGGCGCCCAGCGCCATGAACGACATCTGGCACAGCGAGATCATGCCCGCGCGGCCGGTGACGATCCCGAGCCCGCTCAGCGAGATCGCCGTCACCAGGGCCGTCGTGCCCAGGAAGAGCCAGTACTGCGGGACGAGGGCGGCCAGCACGGCGATCGCGGCGAGCGCGCCGACGAGCTGGGCCGCGGGCCCGGTCATCTCAACGCGCCGCATCCCACACCTCCCCACGCTGGGACCACAGCAGGATCGCGAGGATCGCCACGAAGGGGACCACGTCGCGGAACTCCTGAAGCTGACTGACGTGCGCGAGCGCCCCCTGCAGGGCGCCCAGCGCCAGACCGCCGACGGCGGTGCCGACCAGGCTCCTGAACCCGCCGACCAGGGCCGCGGCGCACGCCGGGATCACCATCAGGCCCAGGGAGAGCTGGTCGCTGTTCTGCTGCGGGGCGACCACCAGCAGGACGGCGGTGGCCAGCAGGCCGGTCACCGCCCACAGCCCGACGCCGAGCCGCCTGCTCGGGATGCCCATCAGCTCGGCCGTGGTCGGCCGCTGCGACAGCGCCCGCAGCCGCAGGCCGACCGCGGTCCTGGCCAGGAACACCGACACGCCCGCGGTGATGAGCACCGCCGCCGCCACGCAGACCGTGGCCGCCTGGGTGATGGTGACACCGCCGACGGTAGCCAGCGGGCCGCCCAGGACACCGGGGATCTGCCGGGGGTCGGTGCCGAAGACGAGGTACTCCGCGGCGAGCAGGCCCACGAGGTAGGCGATGGCGATCGCGGAGCGCTGGTCGGTTCCGGCCTCGGCGAACCAGCGCCCCATCATGTAGCCGAGCGCGGCGGCGACCAGCGCCGACCCCGCCAGGCCGATGAGGACCGCCACGGCGTACGGCACGCCGCCGTCGGCCAGAACGGACATCGTGTAGACCCCGACGACGCCGATCGCCGCCTGGGCCAGGTTGACCACCCGGCCCAGGCGGTACATCAGGGTCAGGCACAGACCGAGGACGGCGTAGGCGCCGCCCGCGGTCAGGCCCGCGATGGCGCCCTCAAGCATTGGGCAGCCGGATCCAGTCCGGGGTCATGACCTTCCAGGAGCCGTTGTCCGGCTGGACGAACTTGGCCGCCCGGTTGGAGGAGTGCGCCTGGTCGGGCCCGAAGGCGTACGGAGTGCCGACCATGGGCGACTCGATCGGCGTGAGCGCCTTCAGCGCCGCGGTCACCGACTCGCGGGTGATGTCGCCCTTGATGCCCTTGAGCGCGGTCACCAGGTTCGTCGCCGCCAGGTAGCCGCCCTCGGCGAAGGAGGTGAGCGGCACCTTGTTCTGGGTCATGAGCTCCCGCCAGTCCTTGGTGGCCTCGGAGGAGGTGTCGGAGTAGGGCTCGAACTCCGACAGGGCCACGACGTCCTTGCCCGCGTCGCCGAAGGCCTTGACCGCGGCGTCGGTGTAGGTCGAGGTGAGCACCAGCCACTTGATGCCGGAGACACCCTGCGCCTGGGCGGCCTTCACCCAGCCGACCGACATGGGCTCGGTGCCGTTGAAGACGACGCCCTTACAACCCGCGTCCCGCGCCCGCAGGATGTAGGGGGTGTAGTCGGTGGTGTTGCCCGACAGGCTCCGGTCGTTGATGAGCAGCTGCTTACCGGTGATCTTCGACCACTGCTCGACGGCGCCCTTGTAGGCGTCGGAGGTGCCGCCGAGGATCACGAAGAAGCCGCACAGCTTGTCGATCTTCAGGACCTCGGAGGCGTGGTAGAGGGTGACGGTCGTGCCGAGGAAGGGGCCGGTGTTGACCGGGGAGATGGCGGGGGAGGTGAAGCAGCCGGGGTCGATGCCGGTCCCGGAGATCGAGGAGATCCCGGACTGGGCGTAGAAGGCGCCGTTGACCTGGCAGTCGAGGAGGCTGGCGCCGCCCGCGAGCGCCACGGCGCCCTTGTTCTGGATGAGGTCCCTGGAGGCCTGGGCGGCCGTGCTCGGGTCTCCCTTGTCGTCCACGCTGACGTAGGAGATCTTGCGGCCGTTGACGCCGCCCTCGGCGTTGACGCGGTCGAAGACGGCCTTGGCGGCCTGGGAGGCCTCGGGGAAGGCGGCGGGGCCACTCAGCGAGCTGATCGCTCCGACGACGATGGGGTCGGTGGACGTGGCGCCCTTGGCGTCACCGGGACTCCCCGTGTCGCCCGAACCGCACGCGGCGGCGCTGACGGTCAGGAGCGCGATCGCTCCCGCCGCGAGGCCCTTGGAGATCTTTCCCATGGGACGGTGCCTTTCATGAGGTGGGGGGTCTTGCGATCGGCGGCGGCGTCGGGGGCCCGCCGTCCGGGATCGTTGGGACGGTGGGCACGTCGGACGGTCCGGCGGGTCCGCCCGGATCGGCATCCGGTCGTGGGCGTGGGACGCCGGTCCCCCTGGTTCGCCACGGGTCTCACACGGTTCGAGGCAGGATCGGCTGCCGGCGTCGTGGTTTCCGGCACCCCGGGATCAGGGGTGAGGCGCATCGAGACCTCCTGCGGCGAGGAACACTCAATGTTTGGTCCCAAAACATATGGCGCTCACCCCCGGTGAACAAGTCACATCAATGTAAAGAGTGAGGATTTACTTTGGCTCCGTATGATCTTGGGGGAGTGGGGCGCTTTCGAGTCGTTCATCCCCTTCGGCGGCCGGGTGAGGATCTACGACGCCAGGTAGCATCGGACGATCCGCGGACGGAGCGGATAGAGGGGAGCCGCACGCGATGCGCGGTCTGGGGGGCCTGGAGTCCGTGATCATGGAACGCCTGTGGTCGTCCCGCAGGCCCGCGCCGGTCAGGGACGTGCTTGAGGACCTCCGCGCGGAACGGGAGATCGCCTACACCACGGTCATGACCGTGATGGACAAGCTGCACACCAAGGGCCTGCTCCGCAGGCGGATGGTCGGCAGGGCCTACGTCTACGAGACGGTCGCCAGCAGGGAGGCCTACGTCGCCGACCTCATGCGCGACGCCCTGGCCTCGGGCGGTAACCGTACGGCCACGCTGGTGCACTTCCTTGAGCGGCTCACTCCGGAGGAGTCGGCGGCGCTGGGCGCGGCGCTCAGGGTGTGCCCCCTGGAGTAGCGGGGCGGACCTACTACCTCAGGTAGGAGAATATCCCGATTTCGGGGCGCGAGAGCGCTGGAACGGTCCTCGGAAGAGGGGTTGGGCGCCTGATTTGGCATGCCCGGCCTGTTCGGTGCACCATCTCCTACTATCGTCCATCGGATGGGAGGCGACGCCTCCGAAACCCCTCCACATCCGTGGGAAGGGGCCCTGGACGCCCCTCCCGGCGGGAGGGCCGGTGCGAAGGAGAGACGTGGCGGCGCTGTCCCGTTCAGGCCGATGGCGGGGCGCGTTCAGGGGGCTGACCGCCTCGGCCGCCGTCCTCGTGCTGTGCGCCGTACCCCAGGCCGAGGGCCACGCCGCGCCGAAACCCACCGCCAAGCAGCTCCGTGCGGAGCTGGCACGGCTCCAGAAGCGGTCCGAGTCCATGATCGCCGAGTACTACACGGGGCGGGTCGCGCTGCAGAAGGCCGAGAAGGCGGAGAAGGCCGCCGCGGGCGAGCTGCGCCGGGCGCAGACGGACTTCGACCAGGCCGCACGGGAGGTCCGCACACTGGCCGCCCAGCGCTACCGCACCGGCATCCCCGGGACGCTCCCGGTCCTGATGAGCGCGGGCGATCCGGCGGACCTGCTCAACCAGATGGCCCTCATGCAGCAGATCATGGAGGGCCGGGACGCCAGGCTCAACGGGTTCGCCCAGGTCAAGGACACCTACCAGCGGACGAAGGCCTCGGCGGAGCAGCGCGCGAAGGAGCTGCGCGACTCGCTGAGGAAGCTCGGAGAGCAGAAGAAGCGGACCCTGGAGCTGATCGACACGATCAAGGACAGGATCGACCGGCTCTACCCGACCCCGGGCACCAGGAGGGCCGACGGAAGCTGGGTCCCCCAGCTTCCCTCCGGCCCCGACAACATCACTCCCCGGATGCGCCTGGTCCGCCAGCTGGTCGCGCAGCGCTTCAGCCCGCACTTCGGCATCGGCTGCTACCGGGTGGACGGGGGCATCGCCGGAGGCGGGGAGCACCCGCTCGGCCGCGCCTGCGACTTCATGATGAGCTCGGGCGGCTCCATGCCCAGCGCTGGCAACGTCAAGCTCGGTGACGAGGTGGCCGCCTGGGCCATCGAGAACAAGGACCGCCTCGGCGTCAAGTACGTCATCTGGCGCCAGCGCATCAACACCGGCTCCGGCTGGCGCGGCATGTCCAACCGGGGCGGCGTCACCGCCAACCACTACGACCACGTCCACATCTCGGTCTACTGACCGCTCGCCCCCGGCCGGGGCGTCAGGTCAGGTCGAGCACCGCCTTGCCGTGCAGGCGGCGCCGCCGTACGGCGTGCCCGTAAAACGGGTTGCCGCGGCCGTGACCGGGTGACCAGCATGGGGACGTGCTCACCGACGTTCAGGTGGAGGCCTTCGTCGAGGACGGTTTCGTCCGGATCGAGGGCGCCTTCCCCCGCGAGACCGCCGAGAGATGCCGTGAGATCGTGTGGCGGGACCTCGGGGCCGACCCCGCCGCCCCGGCCACGTGGCCGGGGCCGGTCGTGGCCCGCCCGGACTACGCGCAGCCACCGTTCAGGGACGCGGCCAACACGCCGCGCCTGCACGCCGCCTTCGACGCGCTCGTGGGCAGGGGGCGCTGGGCCTCCCGCGCCACCCTGGGAGGCTTCGTGATCCGTTTCCCCGGGGGCGAACCGGCCGTCGTGGACGGATGGCACGTCGACGTGAGCTTCCCCGGCCCCGGCTCCGTCCCGGGCGACTACCTGACCTGGCGGGCGAACGCGGCCTCCAGGGACCGCGCGCTGCTGATGCTCTTCCTGTTCTCGGACGTCGGGGAGACGGACGCGCCGACCCGGCTGCGCGCCGGTTCCCATCTGGACGTGGCGCGGCTGCTCGCCTCCGAGGGCGAGGACGGCCTCGACGCCGTGGAACTGGCCCGGCGGGCCGAGGCGGCGAGCCGCGACCGCCCGGTCGTCCAGGCCACCGGCGGCGCCGGTGACGTCTACCTGTGCCACCCGTTCCTCGTGCACGCCGGGCAGCCGAACCGCGGCCGGAGCCCGCGCTTCCTGGCCCAGCCGGGGCTCAGCCCGGCCGGGCCGCTCCGCGGGGACGGGGCGGAGAGCGGCCTCTCACCCGTCGAGACCGCCATCAGGCGGGGCCTCGAACGGGGACACGGCGCGGGGGCGTCAGGGACCGCCGGGAGCTGAGACCACACGGCCCGCGACGTCCGGGTTCGTGACCGCGTGCGGGTGGGGAGGAGAGCCCTGACGGCAGGGCCCTCCGCGTGACGTTCGCCGCCCCTGGGACCAGGGGACGGAGAGGCCGAACGGCGGAGTGGCCACCCGCTCGGGTGTCTCGTCCCCGCGCGGGCCGTACCGGTTCCTGTGGGCGGGGAAGGTGGTCCAGACCACCCCGAAACGTGAAGACCGCCTCCAGGCCGCAGGCGGGCAACGGCGCACGTGGAAACGGTTCTCCCGGCGAGAACGGCGGCCGATGCCGGTTCCGGTTCGGTGGAAAGGGACGCGTGAGCGGTCGGCACCCCAGGCCGGTACGCCCGGCGGACCAGACATGGTGCCCACGATTCCACGGATCTCTCCAGCCGACTTACTAAGGTTCGTAGTTCGTCATCGAACCGGTCGGCAACGTAACCCCAGGTAAATCGCCGCTTCTTAAGCGGAGACGCCTCCTATCGGTAATAGTGAACTCGGTCGACGCCGTGAGAATCCGGTACGGACCGGTGGCGCGCTCTCTCGATCGGCGTTGTCAAACCGATATCAACCGGTATGGACCAGTCCCCTAGGGCGAACCTACTCTGGTCCGCACCACGGGAAAGCCCGGAGCTCCGCGACCCACAGGCCGCCACCGGCTCTCTTTCGAGCATTCCAACCCGCCGGGTGAACTCCGGCGGCCCCCCAGCTGGTACGGACCGGCTCCGATCGTCTGAATATCAAGGTGGTAATTCACGTGAACAAGAGGCTCGTCGGTGCGCTGACGCTCGGTCTGTCCGCGGCACTGGTCATGACCGGCTGCGGTTCGACGCAGAGCGGGAGCGACGGCGGTGACAAGGCGGCCGGTGGCGACGTGACGCTGAAGCTGGTCGCCGCCGACTACGGCGACGGCCCCACCGCCGACAACAGCGGTGAGAAGTTCTGGAAGGGCGTCGTCGACGGCTTCCAGAAGGCCAACCCCGGCATCAAGGTCGACGTCCAGGTCATCAACTGGAACGACATCGACAAGCAGGTCGCGACCATGGTCCAGAACGGCCAGGTGCCCGACATCCTGCAGACCGGCGACTACTCCGGCTTCGTCAAGGACGGCCTGCTGTACAAGACCGACGAGGTCCTGTCCCCGGCCACCTCGGCCGACCTGCTGCCCAAGTTCGCCGACTTCGGCAAGGTGGACGGCACCGGCTACGGCATCCCGTTCGTCTCCTCGGCCCGCGCCCTGTTCTACAACAAGGACCTGTTCACCAAGGCAGGGATCGCCGAGGCGCCCAAGACCTGGGACGAGCTCAAGGCCGCGGCGGAGAAGCTGAAGAAGGCCGGCGTCAGCCAGCCGTTCGGCCTGCCGCTGGGCAACGAGGAGGCCCAGGCCGAGTCGTTCCTGTGGTTCATGGGCAACGGCGGCGGCTACAAGGACTCCTCCGGGGCGTGGGCGGTCGACTCCGCCGCCAACGTCGAGGCCCTCCAGTACGTCAAGGGCCTGGTCGACGCGGGCCTGACCAGCCCCAACCCCGGCACCAAGAACCGCAAGGACGTCTGGGCGGACTTCGCCGCGGGCAAGGTCGGCATGGTCAACGGCGGCCCCATGTCCATCCCGATCTTCGAGAAGGGCGGACTGACCAACTTCGGCGTCGCCCCGATCGCGGGCAAGACCGCGGCCCTGGACACCACGCTCGGCGTCGAGGACTGGATCATGGCCTTCAACAAGAACGGCCACCAGGAGCAGATCAAGAAGTTCTTCGACTACTTCTACTCCGGTGACGCGGCGCAGAAGATCAGCGACACCTACAAGCTGCTGCCGGTGACGAAGTCCGGCATCGAGAAGCTCTCCTCGGACGAGAGGCTCAAGCCGTTCCTGGACGCGCTGCCCAACGCGACGTTCTACCCCTTCCAGGACCCCAAGTGGTCCGAGGTGAACACCCAGGTCAAGCAGACCATCGGCGGCGCCGTCAGCGGTGACCCGAAGGCCGTGCTCGGCGCGATCCAGAAGGTCGCGACCGCGGGCTGACCCTCACCCCCGGGTACGGCGCGCCCGCCCGTCCTGCCGCGTGGCGGGCGCGCCGTACCAGTCCATCCGAAAGCAGGACTCATGCAGCAAACATCCGCGCGAGGCGGAGCGCTGCGCGCGCTCGCCCCGCTGGCCTGGGTCGGCCCCGCCGTGGCGCTGATCGCCGTGGTGGTCGTCTGGCCCGTCGTGGTGATGGTCCAGTCGTCCTTCCTGAAGATCAGCCGCTTCGGCGTCGTCCAGGGCGGAAACGGGACGGGCAACTACGACAAGCTGTTCGCCGAGCCCGACTTCGGCGGGGTCATGGCCAGGAGCCTGGTGTGGGTGGTCGCGGTGGTCGCGCTGACCGTGCTCGTCTCCCTGGCGCTGGCCCAGCTGTTCAACCAGCGCTTCCCCGGACGCCGCTTCGCCCGCTGGGCGCTGATCGCGCCGTGGGCCGCCTCCGTTCTGATGACGTCGATCATCTTCAAGTGGATGCTCGACCCCGAGGTCGGCCTGATCAACATGCTCAGGCGTGACCTGGGGCTGCTGGACGCCCTCGGCGGCGCGGACGCCGACCCGCTCGGCAGCGCGTCGGGCGCGATGCCGTGGCTCATCTTCGTCGCGGTCTTCGTCTCCGTCCCGTTCACCACCTACGCGCTGCTCGCGGGACTGTCGGCGATCCCGGCCGACGTCTACGAGGCGGCCAAGATCGACGGCGCCTCGAAGCTGCGGACCTACTGGTCGATCACGCTGCCGCTGCTGCGGCCCGCCCTCACGGTCGCGGCGCTCATCAACGTGATGAACGTCTTCAACAGCTTCCCGATCATCTGGGCCATGACCCACGGGCAGCCGGGCTACTCGACGGCGACCTCGACCATCTTCATGTACATCCTCAAGGGATCCGACATCGGCGAGTCGGCGGCCATGTCCGTCGTCAACTTCGGCATGGTGATCGTCCTGACGATCGTCTTCCTGAAGGTCAGCAAGTGGAGGACGGCACCCGCATGACCCTCACCCAGAACGCGCCCACGGTCACGGAGAAGACGACGGCCCCTGTCGCGGCGCCGCGCTCGCTCCCGTCCGTCAAGACCGTCGTCATCGCGGCGAGCGCCTACCTGATCGCCTTCGTCTTCCTCTTCCCCTACCTGGTGATGGTCCTGACGGCGCTGCGCCCGCAGGGGGAGCTGCGCCAGGCGACCTACCTGCCGCAGCGGTTCGAGTGGTCGAACTTCACGAACTTCTGGACCGGCGGCCTCGCCCAGAACCTGGGCGTCACCCTGCAGGTCGCCGCGGGCTCGACCGTGCTGGTGCTGCTGGTGGCGCTGCCCGCGGCCTACTACACCGCGCGGCACGACTTCAGGGGCCGCACCGCGTTCATGATCCTGGTGCTGATCACCCAGATGTTCCAGCCGACCGCGATGCTGGTCGGCATCTACCGCGAGTTCTTCCAGTTCGGGCTGGTCGACTCGGTCTGGGCGCTGATCCTGGTCAACGGCGGCTTCAACCTCGCCTTCGCGGTGTGGATCCTCAACGCCTACTTCTCCTCGATCCCGCGTGAGCTGGAGGAGGCCGCGTTCATCGACGGCAACGGCCGCTTCGGCGCGCTGTTCCGGGTCACCCTCCCGCTGGCCATGCCCGGTGTGGTGACCGCGCTGATCTTCACCTTCATCGCGGCCTGGAACGAGTTCGTCGTCGCCCTCACCCTGACCACCACCCCGGGCAACCAGCCCCTCACGGTCGCCCTGAACTCCTTCATCGGCCAGTACCAGGTGGACTGGCAGAACCTGTTCGCGGGTTCGGTCATCGCGACGATCCCGGTCATCATCCTGTTCGCGCTCATCGAACGGAAGGTGGTCGGCGGTCTCACCGCCGGTTCCATCAAGTGACCCGCCCGGGCCCAAGCGGTGGGGGCCCGGTGGGCGGCGGTCCCGTGTCGAGTCGCTCCGGCACGGGACCGCCCGGGACGCTCAGGGGGCGGTGACGCCCAGGACCAGCTTGCCCGAGGTACGGCCCGCCGCCAGCCGTTCGTGGGCCTCTGCCGCCCGGTCGAGGGGGAAGACCTCCTCTACCTCGACGGTGAGAAGGCCCGAGTCGGCCAGCTCGCCGATGCGCGCCAGCGCCGTGCCGTCCGGCTCGACCAGGAACCCCGTCGCGCGCACACCGCGCGCCGCGGCCGACTCGGCCAGCTCGGGCGAGACCCCGGAGGGCACCGCGACCAGCAGCCCGCCGGGACGCAGGACGCCGAGGGAACGGGTGCTCGTGGCGTCGTACCCGTCGCCGACCAGGTCCACCACCAGGTCCACGTCGCGCACCACCTCCTCGAACCGGACGGCCGTGTAGTCGACGAGTTCGTCGGCGCCGAGCCCGCGCAGCCAGTCGTGCTTGGCCGCACGGGCCGTGCCGATCACGTACGCCCCCAGGTGTTTGGCGATCTGGACGGCGAAGTGGCCCACCCCGCCCCCCGCCGCGTGGACGAGCACCCGCTGCCTGGGCCGCAGGTCGGCGGTGTCCACCAGGACCTGCCAGGCGGTCAGCGCCGCCAGCGGTACGGCCGCCGCCTCCTCGTGCCCCAGGGAGCGGGGCCTGCAGGCGAACTGCCGCGAGGGGGCCGTGACGTACTCGGCGTAGGCGCCCGCCTGGCGGGGGAACCACGGCATGCCGTACACCTCGTCGCCGACGGCCAGGGTGTGCACGCCGTACCCGATCTCCTCGACGACGCCGCAGACGTCCCAGCCGAGGACGAAGGGCGGGGCACCCAGGACACCCGCCATGCCGCCGCCCGCCCTGGTCTTGGCGTCGACGGGGTTCACCCCGGCGGCGACGACCCGGACCAGCACCTCGGTCGGCAGCGGCCGTGGCCTGTCCAGCAGGACGGGGTGCAGCACCTCGGGGCCGCCGAAGACGTCCTGGCTTACGGCGCGCATGGAAGTCATGTTCTGTCTCCTCCTCGGTCGTGGCCGCGGGGCGGCGCGGCGCGGCAGAGGGTAACCCCGCCCGCCGGGCCCGCGCGGGCGCCTTGTCCTTTCCGGGAAACCTCCGGCACCTTTCGTTCACGGACTGTTCAGGAGAGCGTTCCCGGGAACCGGGGTAGACCGGATCTTCCGGTTATGGAGGGGTAGTAACTTCGACGCATGCGACTGGGCGTTCTCGACATCGGTTCCAACACGGTTCATCTCCTGGTGATGGACGCGCACCGGGGCGCCCGGCCGCTCCCCGCCTACTCCCACAAGGTGGACCTCCGGCTCGCCGAGTACATGGAGGACGGCGAGCGGCTCTCCGAGGAGGGCGCGGCGCTGCTGCGCGGGCACGTCGAGGAGGCGCTGCGGCTGGCCGAGGACAAGGGCGTCGAGGACCTCATGGCGTTCGCGACCTCGGCGGTCAGGGAGGCGGTCAACGGCGAGGAGGTGCTCGCCGACCTCAACGCGCGGGCCGAGGTGAACATCCAGGTCCTCTCCGGTCAGGACGAGGCGCGGCTGACCTTCCTGGCCGTGCGGCGGTGGTTCGGCTGGTCGTCGGGGCGGCTGCTGGTGCTGGACATCGGCGGGGGCTCCCTGGAGATCGCCTCGGGCATCGACGAGCAGCCGGACGTCGCGATCTCGCTGCCGCTCGGGGCGGGCAGGCTCACCCGCGACCGCCTCAGCGCCGACCCGCCCTCCCAGGAGGAGATCAGGGCCCTGCGCAGGCACGTGCGGGCGGAGATCGCCCGCAAGGTCGGCGACGTCGCCAGGTACGGCAGGGCGGACCACGCGGTGGCGACCTCGAAGACCTTCAGGCAGCTGGCGAGGATAACCGGGGCGGCCCCGTCGAGTGAGGGGAACGTCCGCCGGGTGCTCAGGCACACCGAGCTGGTGGAGTGGACCGGAAGGCTGGCGGGGATGGACCCGCGCGCGCGGGCGGGCCTGCCGGGGGTCTCCGAGGGGCGGGCGCCACAGCTGCCCGCGGGGGCGATCGTCGCCGACGCCGCGATGGACCTGCTGGGGGTGGGGGAGCTTGAGGTGTGCCCCTGGGCGCTGCGCGAGGGCGTCATCCTGCGCAGACTCGACACGATGCCCGAGATCTGAGGTTTACCGGCTCTTCGTCGGGTAGGGGCGCGCCTTCATGAACAGCGCTCAGGTACAAGGCGCCGCCCGCAGAGCGGCCGGCAGCCGGACTCTGGAGAGACTGACCCGCCTCGGGCTCGCCTGCCGTGGCGTCCTGTACGGCCTCATCGGCTTCCTGGCCCTGCGGATCGCCTTCGGCGGCGGAAGCGGAGGCAAGGAGGCCGACAAGACCGGGGCGGTCGAGACGGTCGCCGAGCAGCCGTTCGGCACCGTGCTGTTGTGGCTGATGGTCGCCGGCTTCGTGGCCCTGACCCTCTGGCAGATCTCCGAGGCGGTCCTCGACCGGGGCGGGAAGGTCAAGGACCGGGCCGAGGCGGTCGCGCGGGCGGTCACCTACGGGCTGCTGGTGGCGACGCTGCTCGGCCTGCTGCTGAGGGGCGACCCGGGCAACTCGTCCGACGACAGCTCCAAGGACCTGACCGCCATGGCGATGGACCTGCCCGGCGGGCGGGTCCTGGTCGGCGTGGTGGGACTCGGGGTGGTCGCGCTCGGAGCCCACTGGATCCACAGCGGATGGAAGAGGAAGTTCCTCGATGACCTGCGCACCGGGGAGGTGCCGCCGGGCGCGCGGCGCCTGGCCGAGCGGCTCGGCACGGCCGGATACCTCGCCCGCGGCGTGATCGCGGTGGCGGCCGGGGTCTTCGTCGTCCAGGCCGCGGTCACCTACGACCCGGAAAGGGCCAGGGGCGTCGACTCGACGCTGCGCGCGCTGGCGGACACTCCGGCCGGGCCGTGGCTGCTGGGCGTCGTGGCCTTCGGCCTGCTGCTTTTCGCGGCCTACTGTTTTCTCCAGGCGCGCTGGCACCGGCTGTGACGTACGGCCACGCGCCTCGGCGCCGCCGTGGCAAGCCTCACCTACCTATCCGGTAAGTCACCCTATTGGTGCTTTTCCATGACATCGCCCTGTCCGGGTCCCGCGTCCTTCCATGGAGGCGGATGGCATCGGGAGGGCCATATGGATTTGTCGGAGCGCGACGGCGGTGAACGGATTCTCCACCTGGAAGGGTCCCCCGACCAGGTGGGGAGGGCCAGAAAACTGATCTCGGCGGCTCTCGGCAGGGACCACCCCCTCCACGACGACTGCGTGCTGCTCACCAGTGAGATAGCCACCAACGCGGTCGTCCACTCCAGGTCGGGGGACGGCGGCATGTTCACCGTCACCGTCACCCACTGGGCGGGCGGCGTGCGGGTCTCCGTCCAGGACGACGGCTCGGCCGAGGTCCCCTGCCTGTGCCACACCCCCGCCGACGCCACCGGGGGGCGCGGCCTGCCGCTGCTTGAGGCGCTGTCCCACAGCTGGGGATTCACCCGGGAGGCGGGGACCAACCTGGTCTGGTTCGAGCTCGTCCTGGAGACCGCCGGGGTGCCGGGGGACAGGCTGGCCGCCGTACGGTGAGCCCTCAGGCGGCGGGGGAGGCCAGTAGCCGGTCCAGCACCCGGACGCCGAACTCAAGCCCCTCGACCGGGACGCGCTCGTCCACCCCGTGGAACATGCCGAAGTAGTCAAGGTCGGGGGAGAGCCGCAACGGCGCGAAGCCGTACCCCCTGATGCCGATCTCGGCGAAGGACTTGGCGTCGGTGCCCCCCGACATCACGTACGGCACCGGCCGCGCCTGTCCGTCCTCGGCGAGGATCGCCGCGCGGAGCAGCTCGAAGAAGGGCGCGTCCGGCGACGCGTCCGGCGCCTCCTCCAGGTTGAGGAACTCGCGGGTGATCCTCGGCCCGAGCAGCCGGTCGATCGTCTCCAGGAACTCCTCCCGGTATCCGGGCAGGAACCGCCCGTCCACGTGGGCGGTCGCGGTGCCGGGGATCACGTTGACCTTGTAACCCGCCTGGAGCATCGTCGGGTTGGCCGAGTTGCGGATCTGCGCCGCGAACAGCGTGCCCGCCCGGCCGAGCCGCTCGGCCTCCTGTTCGAGCCGGTCGCGGTCGATGCGTTCCCCCAGGATCTCCTCAAGGCTCGTGAGCAGGGCGGCGACGCCGGGCGTCAGCCGTACCGGCCAGCGGTGGGCGGCGAGCCTGGACAGGGCGTGGCACAGCTCGGCGACCGCGTTGTCCGCCGGAGGGCGGGAGCCGTGGCCCGTCACGCCGTCCGCGGTCAGCCTCATCCACGCGGTGCCGCGCTCGCCGACCGCGATCGGGTAGACGCGCCGCCCCCGCACCTCGACGCTGTAGCCACCCGACTCACCGATCGCCTCGGTGCAGCCGTCGAACAGCTCCCTGCGCCGCCGCACCGCGTACCGCGCGCCGTACTCGCCGGTCGCCTCCTCGTCGGCGAGGAAGGCCAGCACCATGTCCCTGGCCGGACGCACGCCGCGTCTGGCCCAGTCGCGGACCAGGGCGAGCGTCATGGACAGCGTGCCCTTCATGTCGACCGCGCCCCTGCCCCAGACGCAGCCGCCGGTGATCTCCCCGGAGAACGGGTGGATCCGCCAGTCGGCGGGCTCGGCGGGCACCACGTCCAGGTGGCCGTGGACCAGCAGGGCCTCGGGCGAGTCGCCGGGAATCCTGGCGACCACGCTGGTCCTGCGGCTGGCCGACTCGAAGACCACCGGCTCGATGCCCACCTCGGCCAGCAGTTCCGCGACGTACTCGGCCGCGGGCCGTTCCCCTGCGCCCGGATTGGTGGTGTCGAACCTGATCAGGTTCGAGCAGATCGACGAGACCTCGCCAGTCATGGAACACGCCCCCCGCAAACCGACTGATCATGGGTGCATACCCACGGTGACGTCTTTGCATCTTGTTATCCACACGTATAAATTTATCCGCATGGATAACAAAGTGTGGAGTCTGGTCAGGGCGCTCTTCGTCGCCGTGCTCGTCATCTCCGTCGCGGCACTCGGGACGGCCGCCGTCGTCGGCGGCAACTGGGTGGTGTGGCTGCGCGGCGCCGCCGTCGCGGTCGCCTCCGCCTGGCTCGTCGTCCTCGCCGGGCGGGCCGCGCACGGCAGGCGGTCGGCCTACGTGCGCATCCGCTTCGTCACCGCCGCCGCGCCCGTCGGAATCGTGCTCATCATCCTCGCGCCGGACAGCGGCTACCCCGGCTGGATGAAGGTGGAGCAGGGCGTGATCGGCGTCCTGGTCGCCGTCGTCGCGTTCACGATCAACCGCCGCGCCGTGCGCGAGGCGTTTCCGAAGCGTGGCAGGCTGAGGTGACATGGAGATCGCCAGAACCCGCCGGGCCGCGGCCACCGAGGCACGCAGGGCCCAGATCGCCTCCGCCACCATCGCGGTGCTCGCCGAGCGCGGCTACGCGGAGACCACCTTCGAGGCCATCTGCGAGCACGCCGGGCTGAGCAGCAAGAGACTGATCTCCTACCACTTCTCCACCAAGGAACAGCTCTTCGAGGCCGTCGTCGGCCAGGTCACCGCCGACGCCGCCGCCTTCATGCGCCCGCGGCTCGACGCCGCCACCGGGGCCCGCGCGCTGCTTGAGGCCTACATCAGGGCGAACATCGCCTTCGTCGCCGCGCACCCCGGGCACGTGCGCGCGATACAGCAGATCGTGTACAACCACGTGCCCGTCGGCGGCCGGGAGCACGACGCCGCGATCGGCAGACTGGTCGCGCTGTTCGAGGACGGGCAGCGCGCGGGAACGTTCAGGGCGTTCGACGGCGAGCTGATGGGCACGGCGCTGCGGTCGGCCATCGACGCGACGGCCGACCGCGTCGTCAACGGCCACGACGCGGACCACTGCGCCGACGAACTCGTCGAGATCTTCGACAGGGCGACACGGGCCGAACCCTCGTGAACCCCTGTTCCCGGGCGGCAGCCCGGGCCTCGGCCGGATCGTGATCACTGTCAGCGACACGCGCTTCGGCGACCTCAGGCACAACCTGGGCAGGGTGCCGGGCCCGGTCCGGAGGTCCCCGGACGCTCTGGCCGGCCCGGGTTCCTTTGACGTCACCGTGCCGCGGCCGGGTGTGGCGCCGGGCCGCGTGGGTTCAGGCGTGGGAGCCGGAGTGTTCCATCGGCGGCGCGATCGCCTGGGCGTCCACCCCCTCGCCGACCCAGAGCCCGATCAGGAAGGCCGCGGTCGCCTCAAGCAGGTCCGCCCGTTCCAGCCCTCCGCCGTCGAACGGCCCGCAGCCCAGGTCACGTACCAGGCTCCGTACGGTCTCCAGCGCCTGCGCGTCGTCACCGCAGAGCGGGACCGCCAGCGGACGGCCGCCGAAGACCGGCGGGTCCAAGTGCCACACGCTCCGGTGGCAGAGGTTGAACGCCTTGACGACGCGCGCGCCGGGCGCCGCCGCGGCCACACGCTCGGCGGCGGAGGGGCCGCCCGCGGTCTCCAGCAGGAAGCCGGGGGCGACCGGGTTGGTGCAGTCGATCAGCGTGCGGCCGTCCAGGACGCCGGCCAGGGCGGAGACCACCCCGGTGGCCGCGCCGTACGGCACCGCAAGCAGCACCGCGTCCACGCCGTGCCAGGCCGCCCGCCGGGGGTCTCCCGCGCGTGCGCCGATCCTGTCCGCGAGGGCCGCCGCACGGCCCTCGTCCCGCCCGCCGACCAGCACGTCGTGCCCGGCGCGCGCCCACCTTCCGGCCAGGGCCTCCGCCATGCCGCCGGTGCCCACGATTCCGATCCTCATCGTGTTCGTCCCTTCCTGTGGTCGGACCCGGGTACGACGTTAGGCAGCCGATCGGGCACCATTTGGTGCGTGTCCGCCGGCCAGGGGTTCCTCGCCGACTGCCGGGCCAGGCTCGCCTTCGACCTGCTGGCCAACACCTGGAACGCCGTGGTCGTCTGGGCGCTGCGCGAGGGCCCGGTACGGCCCGGCAGGCTGCGCGAACGAATCGGCGGGATCAGCCCCAAGGTGCTCACCGAGACCCTGCGCAGGCTGGAGTTCAACGGCCTGGTCGAACGCCGGGTCCACCCCGGCGCACCGCCCCACGTCGACTACGGTCTCACCGACCTCGGCCGGAGCCTGCTGCCGCCGATAGAGGCGTTCGGCCTGTGGGCCGCCGAACACGGCGACGAGGTCATGCGCGCCCAGGAACGCGTGGAGACCCGCGACGGGTCCTGAAACGGAACCGCGGCTCATGGTCGCCGGTCTCGCGGCGCAATCCCCTTGAGTTTGGATCGCAAGCTGGTTTACAGTTCAAACCAGAGGTTTACGGTTCAAACTAGTTTGAGGAGCAGGGGGATGGATCGGCTCGACGACGACGACCGGCCACTGAGTCCGGAGGAGATGCTCCGCCTGATCGAGGAGCAGCAGGCCACGACGACCAGGCGGCTCGGCGGCGACCCGCTGCTGACCCACACGCCATGGGGGATCACCTGGTTCGCCGGGTTCGGCGCCCTGTTCCTGAACTACGCCTACGGCCTGCTCTCCCGGAGCACGGCACTGGCGGTGCTGTTCGCGCTGATGGTCCTCTCCATGGCGACCACCCTTTTCGCGCAGCGGACGGTCAGCGGCCAGGTGAGGGGAGAGGCGGCCGACCGGGGCATGATGTACGGCATCTCCTGGTCGTTCGGCTTCGCCTGCGTGGTCGCGATCTGCGTCAGGCTCTCGCTCCTGCTGCCCTCCGAGGAGTCCGGCCTGCTGTGGGCGGTGACGTCCATGACGGTCGTCGCCGTCCTCTACGCCGTGGGGGGCGCGCTGTGGCGGGTGCGGACGATGTTCTTCCTCGGCGCCTGGCTCGCCGCGCTCAACGTGGCGGGTGCCATCGCGGGACCGACCGTCCACGCCCTGCTCATGTCCGTCGGAGCCGGTGGAGTGTTCACCGTCGTCGGAGTGGTGCAGCGGGCGCGGCAGCGGGGCGGGGCATGACGGGACCGCGCGAGCTCGACCCGGTCATCCACGCCCAGGCCAGGCTCCGGGTGGTCGCCACGCTCAACACGCTGGGCGAGGCCAACCAGATCACCTTCCCGGGGCTGCGGGAGCTGCTCGGGATGACCGCGGGAAACCTGTCCGTACACCTGGGGAAGCTGGAGGAAGCCGGTTACGTGGAGATCGTCAAGACCCACCGGGGGCGCACCCCGACGACCTACGTCGCTCTGACCCGGCGGGGGCGCCGGGCCTTCGAGGACTACACCGCCGCCATCCGTGAACTTCTCGACCTGTCCTAGGAGGGGACCCCAATGACAGAGATCCTGGCCCGCGCCGTCGAGGTCACCCGTGCCTACGGGGCCGTCACGGCGCTCGACCGCGTCAGCCTGGACATCCGGGCCGGTGAACTGGTCGGGCTGCTCGGTCCGAACGGCGCGGGCAAGTCCACGCTGGTCAACCTGTTCGCCGGGCTCAGAAGGCCGACCTCGGGAACCGTCGAACTGCTCGGCGGCTCACCGCTCGACCCGGCCAGGCGCCGCGGCATCGGCGTCACCCCGCAGGAGACCGGCCTGCCGCCCGCGCTGCGGGTCGGCGAGTGCGTCGACTTCGTGGCCGCCCACTTCCCCGGCGCGGTGAGCAGAGGGGAACTGCTCGAACGCTTCGGCCTCGTCGACCTGGCCAGGCGCCAGATCGGCGGCCTGTCCGGCGGGCAGAAGCGGCGTCTGGCGGTCGCGCTCGCCTTCACCGGAAACCCCCGCCTGGTCTTCCTCGACGAGCCGACCACCGGTCTCGACGTCGAGGCCCGCCACGCCCTCTGGGGCGCGGTCAGGGACTTCCACGCCGGAGGCGGGACCGTGGTCCTGACCAGCCACTACCTGGAGGAGATCGAGGCCCTGGCCCAGCGGGTCGTCGTGATCGGCGAGGGCCGGGTGCTCACCGACGACACCGTTGGGGCGGTGCGCGGCCTGGTGGGCGTCCACCGTGTCACGCTGACCGTCTCCGAACCGCCCGCCCTCGCCGGAGTCATCGGTGTCGAGCGAGAGGGCGACCGTACGCACCTGCTCACCGCCGACGCCGACGCCCTGGTCCGCGAGCTGGTGCTGAGCGGCGTCCCCTTCTCCGGCCTTGAGGTCAGGCCGACCTCCCTTGAGGAGGCCTTCCTCTCCATCACCGGCCGTGAGCCCCAGGCCGCCTGAGGCCGCCCCTCGCGGCCCGACCCCCAACGGACCCCTCCCACCGGACCCCGACAGGAGCCCGTGATGTCCCTCGTCCTCACCCACACCCGCTACCAGTTCCTCGAAACCGTCCGCGTGCCCATGACGGTGATCGGAAGCTCCGTCTTCCCCGCGCTGTCGATGCTGTTCTTCGTGGTGCCCTTCGCCGGGGACGACCCGGTCGCGGCGACCTACGCGACCGGCGCGATGCTGGTCTTCGCGGTCATGTCCTCCTGCCTGTTCACCTACGGCATCGGTGTCGCCGAGGACAGGGCCCAACCGTGGGACCCCTACCTGCGCACCCTGCCCGCCGGGCCGCTGCCCCGCTTCACCGGGCGCATCCTCACCGTCATGGGCATCATGACGATCGCGGTCATCCCCGTCCTGCTCATCGCGGCCTTCCTCACGGAGGCGACGGTGACCCTCGGGCAGCTGCTGCTCGGCCTGGCCGCGCTGCTCCTGGGATCGCTTCCCTTCACCCTGATGGGCCTGTTCATCGGCTACGCGCTGCCGTCGAAGGCCGCCATCGTCGTGGCCCAGGTGGTGTTCTTCCCGATGGCCGTCGGCGGCGGTCTGCTCACCGGTCCTCCCAGCACCGCCCCGGCGTTCATCCAGGCCGTCGCCCCCTACCTGCCGACCAGGGGCGCGGTCGAGCTGGTCTGGGCCGCCAGCACGGGCTTCTCGCCCGCCCCGCTCTCCCTGGCGATGCTGGCGCTGTGGGTCGCGGTATTCGCCGGCCTGGCCGTGTGGGCCTACCGCCGCGACGAGGGGCGCCGCTTCTCCTGAGCTAATCCGAGAGACCTTGGAAGGAGCCCTCACCCGCCTCACAGGGGCAGGCGGGGACGGCGACACCGGAGAAAGTCCCCGGTCTCGCGTAACACGATGTCAGCGAGGGCGGAACGGCCCGGGCCAGGTGGCCCGGGCCGTTCCCGTGTCCGGGAAGGGGAGCGTTTCCGCAGGTCAGCTCGTGGCGCTCCTCGGTCACCGCCACCACCCGAGCGCTCGCGCTCCACCTTCTCAAAGGTGGAGTCTCTGGTTTTGTCCTGTTGCGCCGACTTTTCGGGACCCGTCCTGTACATCAGGCGCTGTCGCTCGTTTCCTGGGCCCGTGGATTTCCCCCACGCGAAGGTAGCTCTGTGTAACTGACGGTTACGGTTCGTGTTTAATGGGGTGGCTACCACTTGAGGTGGATCGACAACTCCAGGAAAGAGGAGAAAGCATCGTGCGCCGCATCGTCATCGGGTTCGCTGCCGCTGGGATGGCCGTCTTCGGCATGCTGGCGACCACGGCGGCACCGTCAGCCGCCGACCCCGCACCGTCCAATGGGCTCGGCGTTCTTGAGTCCAACTCAAACCCGTGCGTAACGGCTAGTAATACCGGAATCCTCACCGCCATCTTGAAGAAGTGCTGACCGTGTCAGCTTGACCGTGGGTCCGGCAGCCGTAGCCGGTGACTGAGATCGATGGTGTCGTTGGGAAGCCGGATCGTCCGGGGTGGTCTGCCCTGGGCGACCCGGCTTCTGAGCGCTGTCCCAGGCGGTTCTGCACGGCTGTCGATGAACCCGGGTTCCGATGTCACCGGCCGGCGCCGACCGGCAAGCCGGCACGTGTCCGGCTCAAGTGACGATGCGGCCCGCGAAAGCTCTTGACCTGGGATTTCCTGCCTTACCTCCGCGCTTCCCCCTGGCCGGTCCTCCTCGGCCGCCGCCGTTACCCGCACGCCTTTCGCCTCTCCGGCGAAGCCGGGCTGCCTGCGAGTGCCCACCTCGCTGCTCGCCCTCGTCTCGGGGCGCCGGCCGGGCCGGTGCCGCTGACCGTGCTCGGGCCGGGTCCGGCGGCCTGGCGCTCGGCGTCCGCGCGATGCGGCGCGGGATCTGCCCCCCGACCGGCATATCGGACGATATTCCACGCCTTATATCACCATTTTTAGGCATATAACATAATCGAATATTTCGGGCTTTTCTTGTCTCTTTCCTAGGTCAAAGATAACTTTTGTCGCGCACCTCTGTGCGGGCGTCCCGCCCGCGGTCCACCCCTCGCTTCCCATCGGAGGTACCAGCGCGTGATCACCAGAAAGGCGGCCGTCGCCGCCGCGGGCGTTCTGGCCCTGGGAGGACTGGTGTACGGCCATCCCCCCGCCCAGGCCGGGACCTCCGGTCTGTCCGCCCCCCTGGCGACCTGCCGTTCCTACACCAACGACGCCAGGACCATCGGGTACGGCGGCTGCACCATCATGGACGGCTGGGAGCGCTGGCGGCTCGGCGTGCGGTGCACGACCGGCGGCGCCGACTACCACTCGCCCTGGCAGTACACCTCGCACACGAAGAGCTATCGGTGCCCGGGAGGCGGCAGGGTGACCGGTGTCTGGACCGACAGCGAGTCCTGAGCCCGGAATTCTCCCCGAACGGTCCGAGGTGATTAACGGCATATTTCATGACATATGCAATATGCCGTGAAATCTCAGGGTGAGCAGAGCGTTCTCTCGATGGCCGTCAGGACGCGCTCCGCCTTCCGGGAACCGGTCACGACTGTTTCGCCGAAGCGGGCGCGTACCCGCCGTCTCGCCTCCGCGCGATCCGTTCCCTCCGCCAGGTCCCGGCACGAGGCCAGCGCCCGGCCGACCGGCTCCCCCCGGCCGGGCGCGGCGCCGAGCGCGGGGTCGATCTCCCGCAGGGCGCCCAGCAGCGCCCGGACCCGGCGCGCGTCGGGGGACACGCCGACGGACGTCCCCGCGGACGGCGGGCCGGGCGCGGGGGTGGTGGGGGCCGGGGTGCTCGCCTTGACGGCGTTGTGCGCTCTGCTGATCCGGTCACCGACGGCGCCGATCCCGGAGACCAGGGCAAAGCCTGTCACGGCCGTCAGCACCAGCGCCTTCAGCGGGCTGTGCCGCTTCGGCCCCCGGTCACGGCCGGGGGAACGTTTGCCGAGAGTGCCCATCCACCGGACAATAACGGCGCGTCCCTCGTGGAGCGACATCCTGTCACATGCGGGGAACGACCCGGGAGACCACACGATCTCCCGGGTGCGACGCCCGCGGACACAGCCCTCAGAGGTACAGGCCGATGCTCTCCGGCTCGGCCGGGGCCTCGCCCACCCCGTCACGCAGGGCGAACAGCTCGGCGAGGGTCGCGCCCGACACCGGGACGCTTTCCGCTGTGCCCAGCCACCCGACCGCCTCGTCGTGCGGAAGGGCGCCGACCTCAAGCTGGGCGAGGCAGCGGCCCGGGCGGACCACCGCAGGGTGGAGCCGGGACAGGCTCTCGTTGGTCGTGATCGCGACCAGGACGTCACGGCCGTGACCGAGCAGGCCGTCGGTCAGGTTGAGCAGCCGGGAGAGACCCTGCCCCGTCACCTCCTTGGCTCCGGCCCTGATCAGCTCGTCACAGTCCTCAAGCACGAGGAGGCGCCACTTCTTGCCGCCCTCGTCGTCGGAGTCAGAGCCGACCGCGACCTCCATCAGATAGCCGGGGGAGTTGAACAGCCGCTCCGGGTCGAGCACGCAGTCGACCTGGCACCAGGAGCGCCACTCGCGGGCGAGCGTGCGCAGCAGCGTCGTCTTCCCGGTGCCGGGCGGTCCGTGCAGCAGGACCAGGCGGCCACGCACGTCGGCGGGGGTCAGGGCCATCAGCCGGTCGAGCGGGCCGCGCAGGGACCGGGAGTAGTTGCCGCCGATCTCCGCCCAGGGGACGGCGGTGATGGGCTTGCCGGAACGGCGGGCGCCGTGCGGGCCCTGCCACCAGAAGCCCATCTCGACGTGGTCGCTCTCCGGTACGGCCTCCCGCGCGTCCTTGACCGTCTCCTCGATCACCGAGCGGGCCAGCCCCTCGTCGACCGCGGTGACGCTGACCAGCGCGGAGCGGTTGCGGTAGCGGACGACCCGCAGCGTCCAGCCCTCCCCGCGGATCAGCCGGGACTCCCGCCCGTCGTCCTCCCGCGCGACCCGCACCAGCGTCCCCGTCGCCGGGGCGAGCGGGGCGTCGGCGCGGATCCGTTCCAGTTCGGTGGTGCGCGACCACGGCTGGGCGCCCGTCGCGAACGGCGACAGCGCCAGGGCGTCGATCACGTCGACCGCCGAGTCGCCGTCGTCGAGCCAGATGTTCATCGGTACTTCCGCCGGGTGCGGCTCCGGAGTGATACTGACCTCCCTGAGAACGGACATGTCGGCAATGATTCCCTTCGCGGCCATCCGGGTCGAGGGATTTACCTCACTTCCTGGACAGCACGCCGTCGTAGGTGGTGCCGAAGCCCATGCCGTCGGTCCAGTGGTAGGCCAGCCGTCCGCCCTTGCCGGTGAGGGTGAGGTCGCCCGGGACGCACTGGAGGACGTCGTGGACCTTCAGCTCGAAACCGAGGGCCTTCCCACTGGTTCTGGTGAGCGCGAGGGTGCCCGAGCACCCCGAGGTCGGCTCGGTCCACGAGCCCGACTTCTCCCCCTGGGCCAGGACGATCGTCACGTCGTGCTCGCGGAGGGGGAAGGGTCCGCTCTCCGTCGGCTTGATGTGCCCGGACCAGGTCCCGGCGAACGCGGCGGGGACTCCGGCGCCTCCTGGACCCGCCGAGGACTCGGGGACCGGCTCCCCGGTGTCGTAGACGTCGCCGGGCAGGTCGTCGTACTCCCCCCGGGACTCCTCCGGAGGGGAGGCGGTGGCGCCCGCGGGCGTGCCCGTCACGTGGGGGCCGCCCGTCGAGGCGGGGACCGAACCCGGCCCGCCGGCCAGGTACCAGACCGTGACACCCCCGGCGGCCACGAGCGCAACGGCGGCCAGACCGGCGCCGAGCACGGTCCCGGAACGCCGCCGGGACGCCTGGGTGCGCAGGCCCGCGCCGCCCTCACCGGTGCTCTCCCCGGCCTTCGCCCCTCCGGTGGCCTCTCCGGCCACCGCCCCGCCCACGGGCTTCCCGGACGGCGGAGCCTGCCCGCCCGGATCGACGAGGCTCACCATCAGGGAACGGGCGGTGGGCCTGCGCGCCGGGTCCTTGTCCAGGCACGCGCCGATCAGCCCGGCCAGCCTGGCGGGCAGTACGGAAAGGTCGGGCCGGTGGTTGAGGATCCGGTTCAGCACGGCGGGCAGTGTGTCGGCCCCGAACGGCGAACGCCCGCTCGCCGCGCACAGCATGGTGGCCGCCCAGGCGAACACGTCGGAGGCGGGCGAGGCCGGGGAACCGCCGATCTGCTCGGGCGCCATGTAGGCCGGGGTGCCGACGATGCCCGAGGTCATCGTCGCCGCGCCGTCCGCCCTGGCGATGCCGAAGTCCACGACCCGGGGGCCGTCGGGACCGAGCAGCACGTTGGCCGGCTTGAAGTCCCGGTGCACGACCCCGGCCGCGTGGATCGCCGCCAGCGCGGTCGCCGTGCCGACCACGAGCCGCTCCAGCTCACCGCCCCGCAGCGGCCCGCGCTCCCTGATCCGCTGCTGCAGGGACGGCCCGTCGACGAACTCGCTCACCACGTACGGCCGGGGCCCGTCGACCGAGGCGGCCAGCACGCGGGCCGTGCAGAAGGGGGCGACGCTCTCCAGCGCCGACAGCTCCCTGGCCAGTCGCGCGCGGGTCTCGGCGTCGGCGCCGAACAGCAGCTTGACGGCGACCTGCTCCCCGCCGGGCGTCTGCCCCAGGTAGACGACGCCCTGGCCGCCCTCGCCCAGCCTTCCGGTCAGCCGGAAGGCGCCCAGGCTGCGGGGGTCGTCCTGGGACAGGGGGGTGGTGCTCACGGGGCAAGGCTAGCGATGCCCGCCTGATATAGGCATATTTTGAGACATGCGGACGATCGACTGGGTGGACGACGCCATCGAACTCGTGGACCAGACGGCGCTTCCCGACAGATGCGACATGCTCAGGATCGGCACGGTGGACGAGCTCATCGGGGCCATCCGGCGGCTGGCCGTACGGGGGGCGCCCGCGCTGGGGGTCGCCGGGGCGCTCGGGGTGGCGCTCGCCGTACGCGACGAACCCGACCCCGTGGCGGTCGCGGCCAGGCTGCGCGCGGCCAGGCCGACCGCGGTCAACCTCGCCTGGGCCGTCGACGCCGCGCTCGGCCGTCTGGACGGCGGGTTCGAGGCGGTCCTCGCCCACGCCCTGCGGATCAGGGACGACGACATCGCGGCCTGCCGCGCGATGGGGGAGCGGGGCGCCGACCTGGTGCGCGAGCTCACCGGGCGTGACCGGGTGCGGATCATGACCGTCTGCAACACCGGAGGCCTGGCCGCGGTCGAGCGCGGCACCGCCCTCGGCGTCGTGCAGACCCTGCACGAGCGGGGACGGCTGGCCGAGGCGCTGGCCATGGAGACCAGGCCGCTGCTGCAGGGCGCCAGGCTGACGGCCTGGGAGCTGGACCGGATGGGCGCGCCGTACCGGCTGATCGCCGACTCGGCGGGACCGTTCCTGCTGGCCAGGGGGTACGCGGACGCGGTGCTCATCGGTGCCGACCGGATCGCCGCGGACGGCGACACGGCGAACAAGATCGGCTCGTACGCCCTGGCCCTGGGCGCCCGCCGGGCGGGTGTGCCGTTCGTCGTCGTCGCCCCGGAGAGCACCGTCGACCCCGCCACCCCGACCGGTGCCGGGATCGAGATCGAGGAACGCGACCAGGACGAGGTGCTCGGCGTGCGCGGGACACGGCTCGCGCCCGCGGGGGCCCGCGCGGCCAACCCGGCCTTCGACGTCACCCCGCACGATCTGGTCACGGCCATCGTCACCGAGCGCAGGATCATCCGCCCTGACCTGGGAGAACGACCCTGAATGGGTTTGGGGGAATTTCTATGGGTAGGCGAGGGTGATCGGTCGCCAGAGTCCCGTTTCTTCAGGAGATCAGTTCGTAAACCACGGGATCAGGCGAAGCGTCAACGACTACGCTCCGATTAACCCCCTGTACCCAAACCGTGGAGAACCCTCGTGGCCATCGATCTTGTTACCCGTCGAGAGTGGGGTGCCCGGGAGCCGCGCGGTTCCTACGGCAGGCTCACCTCGACCAAAGGAGTCAAGGTCCACTACACCGGCGGCCAGGTGAGCCCGGGCATCGTCGACGACCACGCCAAGTGCGTCGCGATGGTCAGGTCGATCCAGAACTTCCACATGGACGGCAACGGCTGGATCGACATCGGCTACTCGATGATCGCCTGCCCGCACCGCAAGGTGTTCGAGGGCCGTGGCCCCGGTCACCTGCCCGCGGCCAACGGCGCCGGTCTCAACAGCGCCCACTACGCCGTGCTCGGCCTGGTCGGCAACGCCGGTCTGGTCCAGCCGACCGACGACACCCTGAACGCCATCCTCGACGCCGTCGACTACCTGCGCCTCAAGGGCGGCGCCGGCAGAGAGATCAAGGGCCACCGCGACGGCTACTCGACCGACTGCCCGGGAGACGCGCTGTACGCCTGGGTCAGAAGGGGCGCCCCCCGCCCCGGCGGCGGCCAGACCCCCGGCGAGCCCCAGGAGCCGTCCCCGCCCGCCTTCCCCGGCCGCGTCCTGAAGTACCCGCCCCTCCTGGAGGGGGAGGACGTGCGCACCTGGCAGGCCAAGATGAAGGCCCGAGGCTGGGACATCGACGTCGACGGCCTGTACGGCGAGCGCTCCCGTGAGGTGTGCCGCGCCTTCCAGACGGAGAAGAGCCTGCCGGTCACCGGCGCCGTCGACCGCGCGACCTGGGACGCCACCTGGAAGGCCCCGGTCACCTGATCCGCCCTGGTGGGCATCCGGCCCACCAGAAGGCCCCGCCCTCCCGGCCCCTCCGCCGGGAGGGCGGGGCCTTTCCTCGTGTGACCCCGGGTAATCCCAGGCCGGCGAGACCGTACGCCTCGGCCGTGAGCGGGAGCCCGCCGTTCGGGACCGGGGGGAGGGAAGGCGGTTTGGCGGGTGGGCTTACTATCCGGTTCATGACGGTGCCGCCTGAGGAACTTCGAACGGCCGACGGTTTCCCGCCGACCACGCGGGAGCGGTGGCGTGAGCTCGCGCTCGGCGTCCTGCGCAAGTCCGGGATCGAGACGGACTCACCGGAGGAGGCGCTGTCCTCCACCACCTACGACGGCGTGACCATCGCGCCGCTCTACGACTCCTCCGACCTGCCCGGCGACCCGGGCCTGCCCGGTGCGGCGCCGTACGTCAGAGGGGCCCGCCCTGTGGGGGGCTGGGACGTCAGGCAGCGCCATGAGGTGGCCGACAGGGAGGCGGTCCTGGCCGACCTGGAGAACGGCGTCACCTCACTGTGGCTCACGCTGGAGCCGGAGGACCTGCCGCGTGTCCTCGGCGAGGAGATCTACCTGGACCTGGTCCCGATCGTCCTGGACGCCGGGGAACGCACCGCGGAGGCGGCCGGGACACTGTTCGCGCTGGCTGAACGGCGCGGCGTCGCCCGGGGTGGCCTGACCGGAAACCTGGGGGCCGACCCGGTCCGCGACCCCGTGACCGCGGCCGAACTGGCCCGGCGCTGCGCGGCCGACTTCCCAGGGCTGCGCGCGGTCGTGGTCGACGGCACGCCGTACCACGACATGGGGGCAAGCGACGCCGAGGAGCTCGGCTGCGCGACGGCGGCGGGGGTGGCGGCACTGCGGACGCTGACCGGCGCGGGACTGCCGGTCGAGGAGGCGTTCGGTCAGCTGGAGTTCCGCTACGCGGCGACCGCCGACCAGTTCCTCACCATCGCCAAGCTCCGCGCCGCGCGCCGGGTCTGGGCGCGCGTCGCCGAGGTGTGCGGGGCGGTGGAGAACGCGGGGCAGCGCCAGCACGCGGTGACCGGCTCGGCGATGATGACGGCCCGCGACCCCTGGGTGAACATGCTCCGCACCACACTGGCCTGCTTCGCGGCCGGGGCGGGCGGAGCGGACGCGGTGACCGTGCAGCCGTTCGACGCCTGCCTGGGGCTGCCCGACGCCTTCGCCCGCAGGATCGCCCGCAACACCCACGCGCTGCTCGTCGAGGAGGCGGGGACGGCCAGGGTGACGGACCCCGCGGGCGGGTCGTGGTACGTCGAGCGGCTCACCGAGGACCTGGCGGGCAAGGCCTGGGAGTGGTTCCAGGAGATCGAACGCGCCGGGGGCATGGCCGCGGCCGTGGAGTCGGGGCTCGCCTCCGGCCGGATCGCCGCCACCTGGCGTGAGCGCTCCGGCAACATCGCGCACCGCCGCGACCCGATCACCGGGGTGAGCGAGTTCCCCGACCTCGGTGAGCGCCCGCTGAGCAGGCCGCCCAGACCGCGTCCCCGGGCCGGTGTCCGTTACGCCCAGGAGTTCGAGGCGCTGCGCGATCTGGCGGACGCCCAGGAGGTCAGGCCCGCGGTGTTCCTGGCCGTCATCGGCCCGGTCGCCGCGCACACCGCCAGGGCCTCCTTCGCGGCCAACCTGTTCAACGCCGGGGGCGTCGCGGCCCTCACCGCCCCCGTGCCGCCGGGAGGCACGGTCGATCCGGCCGCGATCGCCGCGGCCTTCGCCGCGAGCGGCGCCAGGATCGCCTGCCTGTGCTCAAGCGACCGGCTGTACGGCGAGCACGCCGAGGCCGTGGCCGCCGCGCTGCGCGAGGCCGGGGCGGTGAAGGTGTGGCTGGCGGGCAGGGGGGACCACGTGGGCGTGGACGCCACCGTCCACGCCGGGTGCGACGCGCTCGGCGTGCTCCGCACGATCTTCGACGACCTGGAGGTGGCTCGTTGATTCCCGACTTCTCCGGAATCGGGCTGACCGGAGAGCCCGCGGCGCCCCCCGACCGGGAGGGCTGGGCGCGGGCCGTGCGGCGGGCGACCGGTCAGAACCCGGACGAACTGACGTGGCGGACGCCGGAGGGCATCGACGTCAAGCCGCTGTACACGGCCGACGACCTCGACGGGCTCGGCTTCCTGGAGACCTACCCGGGGACGGTGCCGTACCTGCGCGGGCCGTACCCGACCATGTACGTCAACCAGCCGTGGACCGTCAGGCAGTACGCCGGGTTCTCCACGGCCGAGGAGTCCAACGCCTTCTACCGCCGCAACCTGGCGGCCGGGCAGAAGGGACTGTCGGTCGCCTTCGACCTGGCCACCCACCGGGGCTACGACTCCGACCATCCGAGGGTGGCCGGAGACGTGGGCATGGCGGGGGTCGCCATCGACTCCATCTACGACATGCGGCAGCTGTTCGACGGCATCCCCCTCGACCGGATGAGCGTGTCGATGACCATGAACGGCGCGGTGCTCCCGGTGCTCGCGCTCTACATCGTGGCCGCCGAGGAGCAGGGGGTGGCGCCGGAGCAGCTGGCCGGGACCATCCAGAACGACATCCTCAAGGAGTTCATGGTCCGCAACACCTACATCTATCCGCCCGCTCCGTCGATGCGGATCATCTCCGACATCTTCTCCTACACCAGCGAGCGGATGCCGAAGTTCAACTCCATCTCGATCTCCGGGTACCACATCCAGGAGGCCGGGGCCACGTGCGACCTGGAGCTGGCCTACACCCTGGCCGACGGCGTCGAGTACCTCAGGGCGGGCACCGCGGCCGGGCTCGACGTCGACAGGTTCGCGCCCCGCCTGTCGTTCTTCTGGTGCATCGGCATGAACTTCTTCATGGAGGTCGCCAAGCTCCGCGCCGCCCGGCTGCTGTGGGCGCGCCTGGTCTCCGGGTTCGGCGCGGAGAACCCCAGGTCGCTGTCGCTGCGGACCCACTCGCAGACCTCCGGCTGGTCGTTGACCGCCCAGGACGTCTTCAACAACGTGGTGCGCACCTGCGTCGAGGCGATGGCCGCGACCCAGGGGCACACCCAGTCGCTGCACACCAACGCCCTGGACGAGGCGCTGGCGCTGCCGACCGACTTCTCCGCAAGGATCGCCCGCAACACCCAGCTGCTGCTGCAGCAGGAGTCGGGCACCTGCCGGGTGATCGACCCGTGGGGCGGCTCCTACTACGTCGAGCGGCTCACCCACGAGCTGGCGGTCAGGGCCTGGGGGCACATCCAGGAGGTCGAGGCGGCGGGCGGCATGGCCAGGGCGATCGACCAGGGCCTGCCCAAGCTGCGCATCGAGGAGGCCGCGGCCCGGACCCAGGCCCGTATCGACTCCGGGCGCCAGCCGGTGATCGGCGTCAACAAGTACCGGCCCGACGCCGAGGAGCCCATCGAGGTCCTCAAGGTCGACAACAGCGCGGTGCGCGCCCAGCAGCTCGACAAACTCCGCAGGCTGCGCCAGGAGCGCGACCCGGCGCGGGTCGAACGGGCCCTTGAGGCGCTGACCAAGGGCGCGGCCGGGGACGGCAACCTGCTGGCGCTGTCCATCGAGGCGGCGCGGGCCATGGCGACGGTCGGGGAGATCTCCGACGCGCTGGAGAAGGTCTTCGGCAGGCACGCGGGCCAGATCCGCACGATCTCCGGTGTCTACCGGCAGGAGGTGGGTCCGGGAGTGGACGAGGTCCGTACGGCCTGCGCCGAGTTCGAGCGGCTTGAGGGGCGCCGCCCTCGCATCCTGGTCGCCAAGATGGGCCAGGACGGCCACGACCGGGGGCAGAAGGTGATCGCGACGGCCTTCGCCGACCTCGGGTTCGACGTGGACGTCGGCCCGCTGTTCCAGACGCCCGAGGAGGTCGCCCGCCAGGCGGTCGAGGCCGACGTGCACGTGGTCGGGGTCTCCTCGCTGGCCGCCGGGCACCTGACGCTGGTGCCCGCGCTGCGGGCGGCGCTGGCCGAGCTGGGCGCGGAGGACGTCATGATCGTGGTCGGCGGGGTGATCCCGCCGGGAGACTTCGAGGCGCTGCGCGCCGCGGGGGCCTCGGCGATCTTCCCGCCCGGGACCGTGATCGCCGGGGCCGCCGGGGAGCTGCTGGCCGAACTGCGTACCCGGCTCGGCCATGTCCAGGACGGTTGAGGACTACGCCCGGGGGGTCAAGGAGGGCTCCCGGGTCTGGATCGCCAGGGCGATCACGCTGGTCGAGTCGAGCAGGCCCGACCACCGGGCCATGGCCCAGCGGCTGCTGGTCGAGCTGGCCCCGCTGGCGGGCAGGGCCCGCCGGGTCGGGGTGACCGGGGTGCCCGGCGTGGGCAAGTCCACCTTCGTCGACACGCTCGGCACCCTCCTGACCGGGAGGGGACACCGGGTCGCGGTGCTCGCCGTCGATCCGTCGTCGACCAGGACCGGCGGCAGCATCCTGGGCGACAAGACCAGGATGTCCAGACTGGCGGCCGACCCGGCCGCCTTCATCCGCCCGTCCCCGACCTCGGGCACGCTCGGCGGGGTGGCCAAGGCGACCCGTGAGGCGATGGTCGTGGTCGAGGCGGCGGGCTACGACGTCGTACTCGTCGAGACGGTGGGGGTCGGCCAGTCGGAGACCGCGGTCGCCGACATGGTGGACACCTTCCTGCTGCTCGCGCTGGCCAGGACCGGCGACCAGCTCCAGGGCATCAAGAAGGGCGTGCTGGAGCTGGCGGACGTGATCGCGGTCAACAAGGCCGACGGGCCGCACGAACAGGACGCCAGGAGGGCGGCCAGGGAGCTGGCCGGGGCGCTGCGGCTGTTGCGCTCCGAGCGCACGGTGCCCGTGCTGACCTGCAGCGGACTCGAAGGCGCGGGGATGGAGGAGCTGTGGCGTCAGGTCGTGGCGCACCAGGAGGCCATGGAGGTCTCGGGCGAGCTGTCCGCCCGCCGCCGCGCGCAGCAGGTCGGCTGGACCTGGGCGCTGGTGACCGAACGCCTGCTGGCCGGGCTCCGCGGGCATCCGGAGGTGGCCGCGATCGCCCCGGAGGTCGAGCGGCTGGTGCAGACGGGGGAGCTGACGCCGTCCCTGGCCGCCGACCGCATCCTGGACGCCTTCGGGCACCGGCCCGCGTGACCGCGCGAGGTCATGTGATCCCGGTCACGCTGAGCGACCACAGGTGGGAACTGATTTGCGAATTCTGCCCACATTACATGAATCCTTGCTTAAGAAACTGATTCATTACAGTTATGGTAAAACGATTATTTGGCTGCGACCTTGATCGCCCACTGCCAATCATGTGATACTTCGCCCAAAGGGTTGTGAAAGGCGTATTAAAGCCCTTTAGTCATGTGAGCGTGAGAAGGCGCATGGTGAGGCGCGGGAAGGACACAGAGGGGCCGCCGGTCGACCGGCCCTGACTGTTTCCCGTGTGGGACGGGTCACACCGGAGTGACCGCGGTCCCTGATTGCGTTCGACCGCCCCGGCATCGCCGTGGGCGGCGGTCACGCTGCGTGTGTTCGCGTCATGCGAGGTGGGAGAGCGTAGCAATGTCGATCGACGCGACCGCGGGAACATTCCGGCGGAGCAGGACCGTCCCCGTTCACCGTGCCCTTCCCGGGCTGATGAGGGACCCGGTGAACGCCCTGGCCGAGATGGGCAGACGGGCGAAGGGCGAGGTCGTCCGGCTTGACCTCGGGCTCTTCCGCCCCTATCTGGTCACCCATCCCGACCACGTCCAGCGGGTGCTGAGAGCCGAGTGGACCGGCTACCGCCGCGACGGCATGTTCTGGCGCCCCCTGCGCCGCATGACCGGTGCCAGCGTCCTGGGCGAGGACGAGCCCTGGGAGTCGAGCAGGAAGGTCCTGCAGCCCCTCTTCACCAGACGCTACATCGCCACGCTCGCCGGGGAGATGGCGAAGGTGATCACCGGCTGTGTCTCCCGCCTCGACGCGTACGTCACGTCGGGACGGCCCGTCGACATCATGGAGGAGATGTCCAGGATCGTGAACAGGGCCGTGATCCGGGTGCTGTTCGGCGACCGGATCACCCCCGAGGAGGGCGAACTCCTGGCCCCCGCCTACGACACGGCCGCGACCTCGATCAACTTCCGGCTGCTCATGCCGTTCATGCCCTACTCGGTACGGGTCCCCGGCGACCGGGCCTTCATGAGGGCCGTCAAGACGGTGGACGACGTGGTGTTCCCGGTGATCCGCCAGGCGCGGGCCGAACACGGCGACGGCCACGACGTCATCTCCGCGCTCTGCCGGGTCGGCCAGGAGGACGGCGGCGCGCCGCTCGACGACCAGCAGATCCGCGACAACCTCGTCAGCGTCTACGGCGCGGCCTCGGAGTCGACGGCCATGACCCTGACCTGGCTGTGGCCGCTGCTGGAGGCCCACCCGCACGTCGCGGCCAGGCTCCAGGAGGAGATCGACCGGGTCGTCGGCGCCGGCCCCGTGACGCCGGAGCACCTGCCCGAGCTGCGCTACACCGGCATGGTCCTGCAGGAACTGCTGCGCCTGTACCCGGCCGGCTGGATCTTCCCCAGGATGGCCGCCAGGACCGCCGAGCTGGGCGGGACGCGGATCAAGGCGGGCGCCCAGGTGCTGATCAGCCCCTACGCCACCCACCGGCTCGACGAGTTCTGGGAGCGCCCGCTCGACTTCGACCCGGAGCGCTTCGCGCCCGGCGCGCGGGACGGCGCGCACCGCTACTCCTACTTCCCCTTCGGCGGCGGGCCGCACCAGTGCCTGGGCAAGCACCTGTTCCACGTCGAGGCGCCCCTCATCGTGGCCGCCGTGCTGAGCCGCTTCCGCCTCCAGGTCGCGGCGGGGCCGTACACCCCCTTCCCCGCGGCCTCGCTCAGACCCAGGGAGAGAGTGATGATGAACCTTCTCCCGCTCAGGCACGCCCCCGGCGCGGCGGCGTGACCCGCACGGACGCCGCACCCCGGCCCGAGGCCGCGGAGTGCGGGACGATCTGCGCCGTCGCGGGCCGGGCCCAGCGGGACATGCGCGAGTGGGCCGAGGCCTACCCCGGCCTGTTCTCCGCCAAGCCGTTCGACGCGGCCCTCTACAGCACCCTGTCGCTGGCCATGGCCTTCAGCGGGCCCTGGTTCACCGCCGAGCAGCTGCGCATGGCCAACAAGGTCTGCCTGTGGGCCTTCGGCCTCGACTGGCTCGTCGACTACGTCGCGACCTCCCCCGAGGAGGTGGAGGGCGTCGTACGGCGCTGCCTGGAGGTGGCAGACGGCGCGGCGCCGGAGGACGGCGACGACCTCACCCTGATGCTCGCCGGGATCCGCGACGAGCTGGCCGCCTCGCCCGCCCACCCCGTGCTGGGCCCGTTCTGGCGCGCGGAGCTGGGGCGGATGCTGGAGGCGATGCTGCGCGAGGCCCGCTGGAAGGCCGACAAGGTCACCCCCGGGTTCGACGACTACCTCGGCAACGCCGACAACCTCGGCTTCTGCTTCGCCTTCGCCGCCCACTGGCTTTACACCGCGGGCGCGGCCGAGAGCCCCGCCGAAGGACTCGGTGAGATCCTCGACGAGGTCGCGGAGGCGTCGAGATCGGTACAGCGGGTGATCCGCCTCATCAACGACCTGGGCACCTACGAGCGCGACGTCGTCTGGGGCGACCTCAACGCCCTGCTGCTCGGGCCGGAGCGCGCCGAGGTCGAACGGCGGGTCGCCGAACTGGCCGCGCGCAGCCGCGAGCTGATCGCCCCGCTGCGGGACAGGGCCCCCGAACTCGCGGGCTACCTGGAGCGGCAGATGGACTTCTGCGCGGGCTTCTACCAGGTCACCGACTACTGGGGTGCGCTGTGACCGTCGAAGACCTGCGGGTGCCCGGTGCCGTACCGCGGGGCCGGAACACGACGCCGGAGCCGGGCGCTCCCCGCGAGGAGAGCCGGGTGGCCGCGGCCGCGGCCGAGCTGGTCGCGAGCCTGACGGCCGAGCCGTGGGGCCAGGTCTCCGTCTCGGTCTACGAGACGGGACGGCTGGTGAGCCTGGCCCCCTGGCTCACGGGCCACGCCGAACGCGTGCGGTTCCTGCTCGCCGCCCAGCGTCCCGACGGCGGCTGGGGCGCCCCCGGCGGCTACGCGCTGGTGCCCACCCTCGCCGCGGTCGAGGCGCTGGCCGCCGAACTCGGGCGTGTCCCCGGCGCCTCGGGGACTCCCTTCGCGGACGAGGCGGCGGTCGGCGGAGCCGTACGGCGTGGCCTGGCCGCGCTGCGCCGCTGGGCCGGTGCGGAGCCGGGAGCGGGCCGGGGCGGTGATCCACGCGTCCCCTACGACCTGCGGGAACTGCCGGACATGCCGGCGGTCGAGCTCATCGTGCCCGACCTGCTCGCCCGCCTCAACGGGCACCTGGCGGCGCTGGAGGAGGGGGAGCCGCTGCCGCCTCCCCGGGGCATGAACGGCGGGAAGCTGGCGCTGGTCAGGACCGGGCTGGCCGCGGGTGCCGCGGTCCCGCAGAAGATGCTGCACGCGCTGGAGGTCGCCGCGGAGGCGGCGTCGAAGGCCCCGGGAGTCGTCCCGACGCCCCTTCGCGAGGGGCGGGCCGCCGCGATCGGCGCCTCGCCCGCCGCGGGCGCCGCGTGGCTCGGCGGCCCGGGGGAGGACTCACCCGTGCGCCACTACCTGGAGGCGGTCGTGGACCGCTACGCGGGCCCGGTGCCCTGCGCGGCCCCCGTGACGGTCTTCGAGCGGGGCTGGACGCTGAGCTGGCTGCGGCGCGCGGGCGTCCCGGTGGCCGTGCCGGAGGAGCTGACGGCCGGGCTGGCCGCCGCCATCGGCCCCGGCGGCGTCGCCGCGGGCCCGGGGCTGCCGCCGGACGCCGACACCACCTCCGTCGGCCTGTACACGCTGGCGCTGCTGCGCGCGCCCCGGGAGCCCGACGCCCTGTGGGCCTACGAGACCGAGACCCACTTCTGCACCTGGCAGGGGGAGGAGGGGGCGTCGCCGACGGTCAACGCGCACGTGCTGGACGCCTTCGGCGAGTATCTGCGGCTGGCGGGCACCGGCGGGCGGAACGCGCGTTACGCGGCGGCGACGGGCAAGCTGTCGGCCTGGCTGCGCGGGCGCCAGCTACCCGACGGCAGCTGGCTGGACCGCTGGCACGTCTCGCCGTACTACGCGACCGCCTGCTGCGCCCTGGCCCTCGGCGAGTACGGCGGCGCGGAGTCGGCCGACGCGGTGCGCGGCGCCACGCGCTGGCTGCTGGACACCCAGCGTGAGGACGGCTCATGGGGCCGCTGGACGGGAACGGCGGAGGAGACCGCCTACGCCCTGCAGACCCTGCTGCTGACGCCTGCCGCCCTGCCGGCCACGGAAGAGGCCCCAGCAGAAGCCACGACAGAGGCCCCAACAGGGGCCACAGCGGGGGCCGCGGAGGAGGCCGTCGAGCAGGAGCGCCGCGCGGCGGCCGTCGAGCGCGGGCACCGCAGGCTGCTGACCATGGTGACCGGGTTCGGGGAACCGCTGGACAGACCCGCTCTCTGGCACGACAAAGACCTTTACTACCCGGCGGCGATCGTCAGGGCGGCCGTCCTGGGCGCCCTTCACCTGGCGCGTCGCCACCGTCCGTGACCTGCCGTGGCACACCGGTCACGGCAGGGCGGCCCGGCCGGCGCGTCCCTGACAGCGGACGGTGACCGGAATTCAACGCAGAATATTGATCTGCGAAAAGGACAGAAGCCCACATCTGGTCAATGTTGCCTTGAGTGTAATTGGCTATATTGCTAAGGTTCTCCGGGTGCCATGGCCGGATGCCGTCGTCCGGCGCAATGTGGCGTCTATTCCTTCACACGTATTTATCGTCGTGAAACGATAATGTGACTTTCTCTCACTTTTGCCGGGATGGGTGCTATGCGCTTGCGCAATGCGCGTTTGCGGACCAAGGTCACGGCACTGCTGGTGTCACTTATCGCGCTGTGGGCCTTCACCGCATGGGTCACCGTACGTGAGGGCTTCAACATGCTGGGCGTGGCCAGGCTCGACGCGAGCGTCGCGGAACCGAGCGAGAAGCTGCTGGTCGAGCTGCAGAACGAGCGCAGGCTCAGCCTGATCTACCTCGGCACCTCGGGCTCGGCCCGCCAGCAGCGCGAGACCCTCAGCGCCCAGCGCAGACGCACCGAGGACGCGGTGGCCAACTTCAGGGCCCTCGCCCAGGGAGGCGACGTCCAGTGGCTCGGCGGCGACGCCCTCAACCGGCGCATCACGGAGACCGTCCAGAGACTCGACGGCCTGCGGCAGGGCCGCAAGGCCATCGACGCGGGCACCATCGACCGGCTCAAGGCGGCCGACGTCTTCACCGACGTCGTCGACTCCCTCTACCGGATCTACGACTCCATGGCGACGCTCGACGACGCCGCCATCGCCAAGGACACCCGGACGGTCATCGAGCTGAGCAGGGCAAGGGACCTTCTGGCCCTGGAGGACGCCGTCGCGGCGGGAGGCCTGACCGCGGGCCGCCTGACCGACGCCGAACGCGCCCTGTTCGCGCAGACCGTCGGCACCCGGCGCTTCCTCTTCCAGGACGCCCTCACCGAGCTGCCCGCAGCGGACCGGGCCATCTGCGACAGCCTGATCGGCAGCGAGCCCTTCACCCGCATGCGCGTCATGGAGGAGCAGCTCATGCGGGGCGGCGCGCCCGCCCCCACCGAGCCCGTCGACGCCCGGCAGTGGGCCGCCTCGACCCAGGTCGTGCTGGCCAAGTTCCAGGAGGTGGTGCTGAGCGCGGGAGACGGCGTCGTCCAGCGGGCCACCCCCGTCGCCACCGGCGTGATCGTACGGCTCTCGCTCGCGGGCGGACTCGGCCTGCTGGCCGTCATCGCCTCGATCGTCCTGTCCATCACCACCGCACGGACCCTGGTCCAGCAGCTCGACAAGCTCAGGGTCGCCGCCTGGGACCTGGCCAACGAGCGGCTGCCCTCCGTGGTCGAGCGCATCGGCCACGGCGAGGACGTCGACATCGCGGCGGAGGCGCCGCCGCTGGAGTTCGGCAACGACCAGATCGGCCACGTCGGCCAGGCCTTCAACGCCGTACAGCGCACCGCCGTCAAGGTCGCGGCCGAGCAGGCGCAGCTACGGCGTGACATCGCGGACATCCTGCGCAACCTCGCCCGCCGTACCCAGTCGCTGGTCCACCGGCAGCTGAGTGTCCTGGACATCATGGAACGGCGGGAGGACGACCCGCAGGAACTGCGTGACCTGTTCCGCCTCGACCACCTGGCGACCCGCATGCGGAGATACGCCGAGAACCTCCTGGTGCTGTCCGGGGCCGCCCCCGGACGCGCCTGGCGCGACTCGGTGCCGATGATCGACGTGGTCCGCGGCGCGCTGGCCGAGATCGAGGACTACACCCGGGTCGACGTGCTGCCGCTCGGCGAGGTCGCGCTGGACGGGCGGGCCGTCGGCGACGTCATCCACCTGGTCGCCGAGCTGGTGGAGAACGCCGCCGCCTTCTCCCCGCCCTACACGACGGTGCAGGTCAGCGGATACTCCGTGGCCCACGGGCACGCCCTGGAGATCGAGGACCGGGGCCTGGGCATGAGCCAGGAGGACATCGACGCCGCCAACGAGCGGATCGCGAACCCGCCGGAGCTCAAGCTGTCGGGCAACGCCCGCCTGGGCCTCTACGTGGTCAGCCGCCTGGCCGAACGGCACGAGATCCGGGTGACGTTCAAGGCCTCGCCGTACGGCGGCACGACCGTGGTGGTCCTGCTGCCCCAGGAGCTCATCAAGGAACAGGCGGAGCGGGAGCCGGAACCCGCCGTCGCGGTGCCGCAGCCCCGCACGGTCGGCGTGGGAGGCCCGGGAGGGCCGCCGGCCCAGCCGGCACCGTACGCCGGACCCCGCGCGGCGACCCAAGGCGGGCACCAGGCAGCGCCTCAGCCGCCGCAGGGGCCACGGAACCGGGGCGCTGATCCGCTGACGGGCACCGGCCAGGACGGCGCCGGGCGGCGCGAGACGCGCCCGGCCACCCACAGGAGGATTCCGGGAGGAGTGCAGGAGCCCCAGGTGGGCGAGGGCGGTCCCGGTACGGCGCTGCCCCCCGTCCTGCCTCCCCCCGACACCAGCCACACGCCTGGCGGCCTGCCGCGGCGCGTGCCGCAGACGCACCTCGCCGCACCGCTGCAGGAGGACGAGCCCGCGCCGCGGGGGCCGGGCACCGAAGATCCGGACGAGCGTTCCCCGGAGATGATCCGCACGGCCATGGCGTCCTTCCAGGACGGCACCCGCCGGGGGCGTTCGGACGCGGCACAGCTGCTCGACAAGGAGGATGACCGCGCCGACGGGGGCGGATCCCGCGGGTGAGAACCGGGACCGTCCCGGATCTCCGCCGCGCCGATCCGGTGCAGACGGGCCGCCAGAGACACACGATCGAACGCCCACCGGCAGAAAGAGGACTACGAGTGGTGCAGGGAACAGGATCTTCCACCGACCTGGCCTGGTTGCTGGACGATCTCATCGAGCGGGTCGGAGAGGCCGAACACGGCATCGTCTTCTCCACCGACGGTCTGTTGCTGGCGACCTCGGCGGAGTTCGACCGGTCGGACGCCGAACACCTGGCAGCCGTCGGATCGGCGATCCAGAGCCTTGGCAAGGGCGTCAGCGACCGGGTCAACGGAGGCGCGGTACGTCAGACCATCATCGAGATGCGTTCCGCCTACCTGATCGTGACCGCGGCGGGCCAGGGCGCCTGCCTGGCGGTGCTCTGCACGAACGAGGCCGACGTGGGCCTGGTGGCCTACGAGATGGCCATGCTCGTCGCGCGGGTCGGCCAGTACCTCATCTCGCCCGCCAGAACGGCGGAGCCGGTCAAGGACGACGTACCACGATGAACGACCCCTTCGAGGAGCTGCCCGACACGCAGTGGGTGGGTGACGATGCCGGGGCGATCGTCCGGCCGTACATCCTGACCCGCGGCAGGACGGAACCGGCCAGCGGCAGATTCGACCTCGTCACACTGGCGGTGGCCGTCAGAGCCCTGTCGCAGCGGGACACCGGGCTCGATCCTGAGTGCCTGGCCATCGTGCGGCTCTGCCTGCAGCCGCAGTCGGTCGCAGAGATCGCCGCGCACATCAACCTTCCGGCGGGCACGGTCCGTGTCCTGCTGGGCGACCTGCTCGACCAGGGCTACATCGCCCTGCAAGAGCCGCATTCGGAGACCGACATGCAAGACGAGAGGCTGTACAGGGCGGTGCTCGATGGACTCCGTGCGCTCTAGCCGCGACGCGGGCCGGATCAAGCTGCCCAGGGCGATCAAGATCCTGGTCGCGGGAGGCTTCGGCGCGGGGAAGACGACCCTGGTCGGCTCCGTCTCCGAGATAGCGCCGCTGAGCACCGAGGAGACGCTGACCAACAGGGGCGTCGGCATCGACGACCTGTCCGGCGTCGAGAGCAAGCGGACGACCACGGTCGCGATGGACTTCGGCCGCATCACCATCGGCGACGCCTACCGGCTCTACCTCTTCGGCACCCCCGGCCAGGAGCGGTTCTGGTTCCTCTGGGACGAGCTGGCGCTCGGCGCGCTCGGCGCGGTCGTCATCGCCGACACCCGCAGGCTGGCCGACTGCTTCCCCTCCCTCGACTACTTCGAGCGGCGCCAGACGCCCTTCATCGTCGCGGTGAACTGCTTCGACGACTCCCGCCGCTACGACCTGGAGGAGGTACGGCTCGGCCTCACCCTCCACGAGGACATCCCGATCGTGATGTGCGACGCCAGGCAGCGGGAGTCGGGCAAGGAGGTGCTGATCGCCCTGGTCGAGCACGCGATGCGGACGCGTCTCGGCGCGACGGTCGGAGGGGACCTTCACGGGGGCGCGGTCTCCCAGTGAGGGATCCCGCCGGGCGCGCCGTACGGCCAGGTGCGGCACCGGCGGTCCCGGTCGCTAGTGTGGCCTGCGTGGTTCACCGAACGCGGGCCGTCGCGGCCGTACTGACGGTTCTGCTGACCGGCCTGGCGGGTCTGGTCACCGGCTGCGGTGCCGGAGGCGCCGTCTACAACTTCGGCACCGTCGTGCGCGGGGAGGCGGGCAGGACCGTCGAGGTCGGCCTCCCCCTCGGCAGGCGCTTCTCCCTCGCCGTGACCGACGGCGCCGCGGGCTGGCGGCTCGCGGCCCTGCCGGACGCCAGGGTCGCCTCCTTCATCAGTCAGGAGCGGCGGACCGAGGACGGGCGCGCGACCCGCTACTTCGTGTTCAACGCCAAGTATCGCGGCACGGCCACCATCACCCTCCTCGCCTGCGCCGACTGCGCGGACGGCGGGCGGGAGCAGGCGACCTTCAAGATCACCGTCACCTGAGCCGGTGGCGGTCCCGCCGCCTTCGATGTCAGGCTTGGGGTCATGAACCACCGTTTGTCCGATGTCGATCTCTCCCAGAAGCTCTCCAAGAAGGAGGCCACGGAACGGCTCGACGCCGCCCTCGAACGGCTGCTGCGGCTGAGACTCATGCTGGGCGGGCAGATCGGCGAGCGCCGCATCGGCCCGCCGGTGTGCGTGGTGTTCGAAGGCTGGGACGCCTCAGGCAAGGGCGGGGCCATCAAACGCCTCGTGCGTCCCCTCGACCCCCGGCACGTACGGGTCGCCCAGTTCGCCGCGCCGACCTACGACGAGAAACGGCACCACTTCCTGTGGCGGTTCTGGCCGGTGCTGCCCGGCTGGGGAGGGATGACCGTGCTCGACCGCTCCTGGTACGGGCGGGTGCTGGTCGAGCGGGTCGAGGGGTTCGCCACCGAGGAACAGTGGTCGCGGGCCTACGACGAGATCGTGGAGTTCGAGCGGTCCCTCGTCGCCGAGGGCATGATCATGGTCAAGTTCTGGATGCACGTCTCGCCGGAGGAACAGCTACGGCGCTTCGAGGACCGGGCGGGTGACCCGCTGCGGGTCTGGAAGCTGACCGACGAGGACTGGCGCAACCGCGAGAAGCGCCCGCAGTACGAGGCCGCCGTCGAGGAGATGCTCGCCCGCACCGACCGGCCCCGCGCGCCCTGGCACGTCGTCCCCGGCGACGACAAACGACTGGCCCGCGTCGTGGTGGCGGAAACGGTCTGCGCCGCGATGGAGGAGAAGATGCTGTGACATCCGCCCCGCCTGGCGGCGTCGCGGGCCTGGGTGCTTTCGGGCCGGTGCTTTCCCTCGTCGCTCATCCGCTTCGCTCCTTCGCTCCTCGGTCCAGGCACCGACGCGCCCAAGCCGAAGCGCCTGGTCGGAGGACTAGAGATCCAGCTCTGAGGAGGTGAAGCGGTCGCGGAGGAAGCGGCCGTGGTCTCTCAGGGCCTGGTCGTCGCCCCTGTGCACGGCCTGGGCCACCTCGCCCAGTTTGGTCTCCAGCAGGCCGAGCTGGGCGAGCAGTTCCTCGTGGGCGCTGCGTTCGCGTTCCGAGCGGCGGCTCAGCGCGTAGGAGCGGGGCAGGTTGGCGTAGGCCTCCAGGCTGGAGGGCAGATAGTCGCGGATCGTCTGGGAGACGACGTGCAGGTGGTCGGGGGAGGTGGTCAGCGCCTCCGCCCGGCCGAGGACGCCGTCGAGCACCTCGGCCAGGGCGCCGACCCTGGCCTGCACGTCCTCGGGAAAACGCGCCGAGCCGTGCACCTTCCGCCGCAGCGCCTCCAGGTCGGTCCTGAGCAGGCCCGCCTCGACCTCGGCGTTGGAGACGGCCAGCCTGATCCGCTCCGGCGGGGCCAGCAGCGCGCCGACGCCGTACAGACCGGCGACGACCAGCGGCCAGAACGCGCCCGCCAGGCCGAGCAGGTGGGCGCCGAGACCGGCCAGGGCCAGGACGCATCCGGTGATGTTCCTGGTCGAGCCGAGATACCTCAGCACCCGCTCACTGGTAGCCACGGATCTCCTTGAACGCCGCGGCCAGTGACCCGTCGCGGGCGTCGAAGACGGCGCCGCCGGTCAGCGTGGCGATCTGCCTCATCTCCTCGACGTCGCTGTCGCCGAACAGCACCACGAACGTCCTGGTCCGCCGCTGCTCGCCGGGCAGCGCCCGGTAGAAGGCGGCGAAGTCGTCGTAGGAGATGCCGTCGGTGTTCTCGCCGTCGGTCATCAGCACCACCGACGTGTAGTGCCCGTCACCGGCCGTCGCCGCCTGCTGGTACGCGGTGCGCAGCCCGTCGAAGATCGCCGTCCCGCCCTCGATCCGCAGGCCCTGCGCGTAGGACTTGATCTCGTTGAGGACCGGCTGCGGATTCCCCTCCGGGAGGGTGAACGACTTCGGCTGCCCGACCGAGCCGCTGAACGGGATCATGATCACGTTCTCCCGGTCGCGGAAGCGGGAGAACGTGCCGGAGGCCGAGGTGTCGGCGCCGGTGAGGGTGACCAGCGCCCGGCGCAGGTTCTCGATCCTGTCGCCCTCCATCGACCCCGAGACGTCCAGCACGAACAGGGCCCGGGAGGGGACACGCGCCTCGTCGAGGTAGGCGGTGATCAGCCCGTCCGCGGTGCTCCTGCGGTTGGGGAAGGGCAGTTCGAGCAGCGGCGCGGTGCCGAACTCGGGGCCGGGCCGTACCTGTGGCACGGTGGGCCGCCTGTGGGTGGTGGTCATGATCTGCCGCTGGATGTCCGGGGTGCGCAGCCAGGAGGTCAGCCTGCCGTACAGCTCCCGCTTCTCCTGGGTGGCCGAGGCCAGCAGGGTCAGCGGGTAGTCCGCGGTGACCACCCCGTCGCTCGGGTAGATCAGGCTCATCCCCTTGACGCCCAGCAGCACCGACTCGTAGTTCACCAGGCCGTCGACCCCGCCGTCCCTGGCGTAGGCCTCGGCCAGCCAGCCGGAGGAGCCCGAGGTCAGCCGCTGGGCGGAGAAGAACTGCTTCAGCTTGGGCGTGACCGCCGTGACCTGCTCCGGGCTCAGCGCCTCCCCGGCGTCCGACAGCGCCGCGGCCACCCCGACAAGCGCGGAGAATCCGGAGTTGGACGAGGCCGGGTTGGTCATGCCGAAGGTGAAGCGTCCCTGCTGGGCGGCGTCCGCGATCTGCTGCCAGCTGACCGGTCTGCCCTCCCAGCCGAGTTCGCGTGCCTTGGCCGTCCTGAGGCCGAGCAGCACGGGGGAGGACATGATCCTGGTCTCGGTGGACAGGCGGCCCTTGGCGCCGTCGATCAGCGACAGGTAGCGGTTGGAGGAGAACCAGATCGCGTCGTAGGAGCCGTCCGCGTCGCCCCTGGCCACCTGCTCGGCGCCGTCCAGGGTGCCGGCGTAGGAGATCCGCACCTTCACCCCCGAGTTCCGCAGCATCGGTTCGAGGTCCTTGACCTCGCTTCCCGCCAGCACCCTGAGGACGTCGGGGCCGTCCTCGACCTCGTCGCCCGTTCCGTTCGAGCACGCCGCGAGCGCGGTCACGCAGAGCAGCGCGAGCGCCACCGTCAACCGGGCCGTACGACGGCCTGCGAGACGCCTCATCGGGCCCCCTCGGCGCGCTCAAGGTAGGTCCTGGCGTGCGCCAGCTCGGTGTTCAGGCTCTCCACGGTGGTCGCCATGCTCTCCACGGCCTGCGACCTGAAGCCGTCGATCATGTCCATGGTCGCGTAGACGTTGTCGAAGGCCCTGCGCAGCACGTCCATGTCGACGACCGTCGAGGCCGCCTGGTTCTGGATCGCCCCCGCCTGGGTGCGCAGCATCTCACTGGTGGCCAGGATCAGGTCGCCGGTCGTCGCGTTGAGCGCGGTGATCTGGTCGAGCACCAGCTTCTGGTTGGTCAGCGCCTGGGCGACGGTGACCGCGGTGCGCAGCGCGGCGACCGTCGTGGTCGTGGCGCGGTCGACGCCCTTGCTGAGTTCGAGGTTGTTCTTGCGGACCAGGTCGAGGGCCAGATACCCCTGAACGGAGACCGCGAGCTGGGTGAGGATGTCCTGGTGCCGCTGCCGTACGGTGAACAGGGCGTCAGAGCGCAGCGCGGTGGCCTTCTCCGGGTCGGAGGCCTCCAGGACGAGGACGCGCCCCTCAAGCTCGCGGTCGAGCTCGGCGGCCATCACGGCGTACTCCTGCAGGCGGGTCATCGTCTCCCACAGGTTGGCCTTCTCGCCCTCGATGGCGGCGTTGTCCTTCAGCAGCTCGTCCTGGCCGGACTTCAACGCCCTGATGATGTCGTCCAGGTGCTGCTGCGCGGAGCGGTACCTGGCGAAGTAGTCGCGCAGCCGGTCGCCGAACGGGATGAGCCCGAGCAGCTTGCGCGGGCCGCTCGCCGCCTGCCTGGGGTCGAGGTCGACCACCGTACGGCGCAGCGCGACCAGCCGGTCGGCCACCCGGCCCTGGGCGTCCGCGCTCTCGCCCTTGGCCGAGGCCAGGGCGGTCACCGGGCGCTTGAGCATCCGGTTGGCCGTCTGGGAGGCGGAGCGGATCTCGCCGTCCCCCATGGAGGAGATGTCGTTCACCTTGCGGGTGAAGTCAGGGGCCCTGTGGTCGAGCGCGGCCAGTTCGTCGGCGAACCGCCGCGCCTTGGCGGCGAGTTCGTCCGCGCGGCCCTCGGCCAGCGGCAGCATGGTCGCCGCCGCGGACGGGGAGACGGCCGTGACCGGGGCCGGGGGGGTGAGCACCAGTTCGTTCTCGGCCACCTTCAGCGCACTCCTTCCGAGGCTTTTTCCGGCGCTTTTTCCGGGGCTTCCTGACGTCCCGGGCTGCCCGGGTTTCCCTGCTGGGGCACGGCGCCGCTGGCGTACAGCCGGTCGATGTTCGTGATGAGCCCCTCCAGGTGCTCGTAGGTGGGGGGTTCGACCACGTCGACCAGGTCACGCGCCGCCGGGGCGCCGGACTTGGCGACCAGAGCGGTGAAGGCCGCGGGGTCCGCGGTGCGGAAGCCGTACCTGGCGGCCAGGCCCCGCAGCCCGGGGTCCTCGGTCAGCAGCTTGCCGACCCGCGAGCCGTCGGCGGTGAGGGGCACCAGCGTGTGCTTGCTCAGCACGGTCGGCGACGGGTAGAGCAGCCGCATCCCGGGTTTGATCGAGCCGTCCCCCGCGAAGACGTGGGAGAGGTACTGGGCTTCGTAGATCATGACCATCGGCGTCTTGCCCGACCCCATGACCAGGTAGTCGTCGAAGGGGGCCTCGGAGGAGGCCTGGGAGTAACCCTGGTCGAGGAAGATCGGCGCCACGGTCCTCGCCACCCCGGTCACCTGCGCGGTGCTGTTGACCACGTCCTCGCCGTTGGCGACGTAGCTGGTGATGGCCAGGTACATGGCCGCCGAGTTGGAGGTCCTGACGTCGGTCGTGGTCAGCAGCACCCGTTTGCGCGCCGGATAGGCGGTGTTGCCGGGCAGCTTGTCCCAGCGGGTGCCCTTGGCGGCCAGGTCGAGATACTTGGCGACGTCGAACACCGGGTAGCCGTGCCCCGAGTCACGCACCAGGCCCGCCTTCGTCAGCAGGTCGGCGATCGGCTGGAAGGTCGCGATGGCCATGGGGGAGTAGAAGGGGGAGAAGACGGTGGAGACCCCGCGGTCCTTTCTGATCTTCTCGGCGGCGGGAAGGCTTGAGGGAAAGGCGAACGCGTAGCCGTCGAGTTTGACCTCGGTGGCGATCTGCCGGGAGCCCGCGGTGTCCACCTCGACCCGCAGGCCGTGTTTGGCGAACGCGGCACGGACCTGAGGATCCTCGAAGAAGGGCTTCTTCTCCGAGCCGATCACCCCGCGCACCGTCACCAGGCCGCCACCTGGGCCTTCGTCGTTCCTGTTGCCCAGGACGACGGCCACGACGACCGCGGCGCCGAGCAGCAGCGCGAGGACGACACCGATCGACCGTTTCATTCCACCCCATTTCTACAAATAGCATCTCTTGTTGGAATTATCGGAGGAGGGGAAACGAACGCGCGCCGGATGCCGGGGTATGCATGAGAATTAAGAGGCCGTTCATTCTTTCGTCATCTGGAAAGGCCGTCATGCGACTGAGATCCCGGCTGGGCGCACTGGACCGGCGGGTGTTCGCGGCGGTCGCGGACGCCAGGCTCCCCGGCCTCGAACGCCTCCTGCCCGCCCTGTCGCGGGCGGCCGACCACTCGCTGCTGTGGGCGGGGGTCGCCGGGGGATGCGCGCTCAGCGGCCGTGCGCCGCTGCGCCGCGCGGCCACCCGGGGGCTGCTCGCGATCGGGGTGGCCAGCCCGACGGTGAATCTGGTCTGCAAGCGGTTCTTCGGCCGCTCCAGGCCCTCCCTGGAGGGCTTCCCGCTGGCCCGGCTGATCAGGGTGCCCGCCTCGGCCTCGTTCCCGTCCGGGCACTCGGCCTCGGCCGCCGCCTTCGCCACCGCCGTGGCGATGGAGGCTCCGCTGCCCGTCGCCGCCCCCGTCACGCTTCTCGCGGCGGCGGTCTGCTTCTCGCGGGTCTACACCGGCGTGCACTACCCGGGCGACGTGTTCGCCGGGGCCGGGGTCGGTGTGGCGGCCGGGGTGCTGACCCGGCGGCTGTGGCCGGCCGTACGTCTGCTGAGGGCCGCGCGCATCAGGGGAATGGCCCCAGGAAACGCCGTAAACGAGGCGGAGGATGACTGATCGGGTTTTTCACGTTTGACGGGTCGTGACAGGCCCGGCGATAGTTGGGCAGGTGACTGCCCCCCGACTGATCTCATGCGCCGTGGTCACCACGATGGCCCTGAGCGCCTGCACCACCGTAAGCTCGAACGATCCCGTGGTCGGCGGCCCGACCGCCGGCGGTGTGGTCGGAGAGGGAACCGGACCCGTCGTGGGATCGGACCCGGCCACCGCGCCGACGGTCGTCGAGCTCACGGCCGACGCCTACCGCGCCGAACTGAACAAGGCGCGCGGCCCCATCAGGGACGCCATCAGGAAACTGAACGACACCGGAGGCAAGGGCCTCGGCGAACGGCTCGAACGGACGGTCTCCACGATGGAGAGCGCCGTCTCGGGCCTGGAGGCCCTCGTCCCGCCGTCCGACGTCAAGGTCCAGCACGGCAACTACGTGGGCGCGCTCAGAAGTCTCACGAGCGCGCTGTCCGACGCCAAGGAGGACGTCGAGGCGCAGGACGTGTGCACCGGGCCCGCGGTGCTGACGGGGGCCGACGAGAGCGGACGCCTCTCGCCGGTGCGCGACAGCGGCCGCGCGCTGACCGGCTATCCGGCCGACGTCGTCTCCGTGAAGGTCAGCGGCGAGCGGTCGCGCCGCTTGGGCAACGGCTCCTACATCTCCTCCGAGAGCCGCCCGGGACGCGCCTACCTGGAGCTGAAGAACGGCAACAACAGGGACGCGGTCGTCGTGCTGACACGCGGCAAGAAGAAGGTGATCTCGGTCTACGTCCGCAAGAAGTCGTCGTTCAAGATCAAGGGGGTGCGGGACGGCACGTACAAGGTCTACTACACCCTCGGCGTCGACTGGGACTCCAGGGCCCGCGCCTTCAGCCGCTCGTGCACCTTCGAGCAGTTCGGCAAGTCCGTCAAGTTCAGGACCACCCGCACCTGGTCGCAGATCCGCTGGACCAACTGGACGCTGACCCTCAACGCCGTCGTCGGCGGCACCGTACGGCCCAGGCACATCAAACCGAGCGAGTTCCCCAGCTGACCCTCCGGGGGCCGGGAACGACGAGACCGCGACCTCCGTCGCGAGATCGCGGTCCCGGCCTCTCCGGTGGCCCGTAGGGCGTCAGCTGGAGAACAGCATGCCCACCCAACTGCGGCGGTGGTGACCGTAGTGACCGTGGTGCGGCGCGCCCCAGCCCGGAGCCCCGTGCTGCATGGGCGGCGGCGGGGGAGGCGGGGGAGCGGAGTGGTACTGGCTCTCGATCCGGGTCAGCGTCTCCAGCTCGCCGTAGTCCAGGAAGATGCCGCGACAACTGTCGCACTGGTCGATGTGGACACCGTTGCGCTCATAGGTGCGCATGTTGCCCCGACACTTCGGGCACTGCATCTGGCCGATCTCCTTGTCCTAGGGTTGCTTTTGGCGTAACCACAACCTACTGCGTGGGCACACTATGGCAGGCGGTTCGGAACTGGACAATCCTCTGACAGGTGTCGACGAGTGTCTGTTCGACCTCGTCCAGTGGCCGCCCCTCCCGCTCCGCCGCGATCACGGCCGCCGCGGTGAGCTGCACGGTCATCGCCTGAGCCGGGAGGTTCAGCCGTTCCCACGGGTCGCCGTCCACACCCGCGGCGAGCCCGCCGGCCGCCCGGTAGGCGGTCAGGAAACGGTGCCAGACGGCCGGGTCGAGCAGCCCGGCGGCGAACCAGGCCGCGGGCCTGGCCAGGTCCCAGGCCTGGTCGCCGACCCCCAGGTCGTCGACGTCGATGAGGATCCACCCCTCCCCGGTCCTGACGAGCTGGCCCATGTGCCAGTCACCGTGGGTGAGCCCCGTCGCCTCGGGGGCGGGGGCGGCGTCCAGGGCCGGAAGGCAGGCCAGCGCGACCAGGGCGGCCCGCGCCGCGGCCGAGGGGTTGCCCCGCAGCCGGGCGGCCATGGCGGCCACCTTGCCCGGTCCGCCCGCGGCGGGCAGCGGCGGCAGCGCCCCGGCCGGTACGGCGTGCAGCCGGGCCAGCAGCCGCGCCGACTCCTCCCAGGGGGCCGCCTCGGGGGCGGCGGGATCGACCGGGGTGCCCGCGGGCCACACGGTGACCAGCCTGCCGCCCACCGAAAGCACCTCCTCGGTCACGGGCCCGAGCATGCTCCCGCGCAGCGCCGGGTGCGCCACGGCCCGCATCCGCCGTTCGAGCGGCTCGCGCGGGGCGCCGGGGGCGTGCGCCTTCACCACGACGCCGCCCGCCCGGACGATGACCACGTCCGGCCTGGTCGGCACCACCTCGGCGGGGCCGGTGCCGTACCGGGCGGCGACACGGCCGAGCCCGGCCATGAGATCGTCGTCGGGGCCGTCGTGAAAGTCCTCACTGTCGCTCACCCGGCAAGTGAACCACCGATCCGGGCCCGCGTAGGGTGCTGGCATGAGGATCGGATTCGCGGCGCCGCTGTCCGGGGCCTGGGCCTCACCGGCCAACATGGTGCGGATCGCCCGCAGGGCCGAGGAGCTCGGCTACCACGAGCTGTGGACCTTCCAGCGGCTGCTGTACCCGCGGGGCCACGGGATGGACCTGGTCTACCGCAGCGTGCACGACCCGGTGGTGACGCTGGCCTACCTGGCGGGGGTCACCGAGCGGATACGGCTCGGCGTCGCGGTGCTCAACATGCCCTTCGCCTCGCCGCCGCTGCTGGCCAAGCAACTGGCCAGCCTGCAGGCGGTCTCCGGCGGGCGGCTTGACGCCGGGCTCGGGCTCGGCTGGATGCCGGAGGAGTTCGCCGCCTCCGGGGTGCCCCTCGAACGGCGGGGGCGGCGCGCCGAGGAGTACATCGGCCTGCTGCGGCGGCTGTGGTCGGAGGAGACGGTCGAACACCGGGGCGAGTTCTACGAGTTGCCGCCCGCGCACCAGGACCCCAAGCCGCCCACGCCGCCGCCCATCCTGCTCGGCGGGAGCGCCGAGGTGGCGCTGCGGCGGGCGGGCCGGCTCGCGGACGGCTGGATCGGTTCGAGCCGTGAGGACCTGGGCCGCGTCGACAAAAAAATCTACATTGTAAAGGAGGCGGCGCGTGCGGCGGGCAGGGACGCCGAGACGCTGCGCTTCGTCACCCGGGGCGTCACCCGGGTCAGGCCGGGGGGAGAGGCCGAGCGCGCCCCGCTGACCGGATCGTTCGAGGAGATCAGACGGGACGTGGCCGCCCTTGAGGCCAAGGGCGTCACCGAGGTCTTCCACGACCTCAACTTCGATCCGGAGATCGGTTCGCCCGACGCCGACCCCCGTGAGTCGATGCGCAGGGCGGAGGCCGCGCTGGAGGCCCTCGCACCCTGACCTGGTGTTGGGTTGGATGGGGACATGAGGGAACGGGAGATCGCGGACCGGCTGGAGATCGCCGACCTGCTCGCCAGATACGCCCACGTCCTGGACGCCGGAGACTGGGCACGCCTCGACCTCGTGTTCACCGCGGGCGCGGTGCTCGACCACACCTCGGCGGGCGGCGTCCGGGGCACCCGCGAGGAGGTCAGGCGGTGGCTGGCCGAGACGCTGTCGCGCTGGCCGGTGCGGCACCACCTGATCGGCCTGCCGGTCGTCAGGTTCGAGGGGGACGAGGCCGAGGTGACCGTCCCCTACACCGGCACGCTCGTCCCTCCCGGAGGCGTCCTGGACGCCGGCCTCGTCCGGCACGGCGGCTGGCACCACCACCGCCTGGTCCGCACGCCGTACGGCTGGCGCAGCGGGGAGCTGGTCGAGGAACAGGCCTGGCGTGTGACGGGGGACGGCGGCGTGTGAAGCATGCCGGACCTGTCATTCTTAGTTGCGTGATGTCGTATCTGTCGGGCCGTAACGCGGGGGAACGGTGAAAGAAAGCAAGCCGATCGAGTGCTGGCTGTCGGACATGGACGGGGTCCTCGTCCACGAAGGACACCCCGTTCCCGGCGCGGACGAGTTCGTCCGCCGCCTGCACCAGTCGGGCAGGCGTTTCCTCGTGCTCACGAACAACTCCATCTACACCCCCCGGGACCTGTCCGTACGGCTGCGTGCCGTCGGCCTGGAGATCCCGCCGGAGTCGATCTGGACCTCCGCGCTGGCCACGGCGCGGTTCCTGGACGGTCAGCGGCCCGGCGGCTCGGCCTACGTGATCGGTGAGGCGGGGCTGACGACCGCCCTGCACGAGGCCGGTTACGTGCTGACCGACATCGACCCCGACTACGTGGTGCTCGGCGAGACCCGCACCTACAGCTTCACCCAGATCACCCGGGCCATCCGGCTCATCGAGGGCGGCGCCCGCTTCATCGCGACCAACCCCGACCCGGTCGGCCCGTCGAGTGAGGGGTCGCTGCCCGCGTGCGGCGCGGTCGCGGCGATGATCACCAAGGCGACCGGCGTGCAGCCGTACTTCGTCGGCAAGCCGAACCCGATGATGATGCGCAGCGCGCTGCGGGCCATCGAGGGGCACAGCGAGACCACCGCCATGATCGGCGACCGGATGGACACCGACATCGTCTCCGGCATGGAGGCCGGGCTGCACACGATCCTGGTGCTCAGCGGTGTCACGTCCAAGGACGAGATCGAGCGGTACCCCTTCCGCCCGTCCCGGGTGGCCGACTCGGTCGCCGACCTGATCGATCTGATCGACGCCGACGTCTGACGCCGCCCGGGGTCAGCGCAGCGGCATCTCGGAGGCGGGGGCGCGGGCGGTCGGCGAGTCGGCGTCCGGGATGAACAGGCGCGGCGCGCCGCCGCTCAGGGACACCACCCAGACGTCGGCGTCGCGGCCGCCCGCGCCCCCCTTCGGCACCGCGTACATCACATGGTCGTCGTCGAGCCACGCCGCCTGGTCGTCCACGCTGCGGGTCTCCGCGAGCGGGGTCTCGGCGCCGGTCGCGAGGTCGAGGGAGTGGAAGCGCCAGACGTCGGTGTTGAGCCCGGTCCGTTTCTTGTAGACCAGGCGCCCGCCGTCCGGCGACAGGGACGGGCACTCGGCGTTCTCCCGCAGGGCGGTCAGGGTGCGCCGCCCGATGTCGCCCTCGACGAGGTACCTGCGGTCCTGGGTGGCCACGGTGGCGAAGAAGCGCTCCCCGCCGGGGACGAACGTCACACCCCACACGTTGCGGTCGGCGTTGTCGTTCGGCCGCCCGTTCAGCAGGAACGTGAACCGTTCGACGTTGCCGACCGGGTCGCCGCCGACCCGGCCGATGAGGGTCTCGGTCGAGAAACCGTCGGAGAGGTAGGAGTGCCCCGTCACGAAGGTCGTCGTCGCGTAGTAGCGGCCGTCCTCGGAGATCCGGGCGCGGCTCGGGATCCCGGTGACCGGGGCCTCCCCTTCGGGCCGGAGCCGCTCGTCCAGCAGGGTGACGGCGAACGGCTGGATCGGGTTGCGCGTCTGGCGCAGGCAGAGGCCGCCCGCGGGGGAGGCGGCCGTGCGCTCGCAGCGGGGCGGCAGGACGACGCGCTCGCGCCGCACGTCGGCGGCCGGGAGCACGGCGAGGTGGCCGAACCCGGGTCCCGGGCGCAACGACCGGAACACGACCTGCCGGCCCTCGGGCAGTTCGGCCCGGCCGTCGCCCGCGGCGCCGGTCGCCCCCGCGCGCAGCACCGAAAGGACGACGTAGCCCACGGCAACGGCGGCGACGAGGACCGCGGCCGTCTTGATGAGCCTGTCGTTCCCGGTCCCGCGCGCGCTGGGCTGGGTCATCGGGCCTCCGTACGGCGGTCGCGGGCTCGTGTGATCATCGGTACGGCGGTGAGCAGGGCGGCGGTGAGGGCGGCGGCGAAGACCCACACGGCGGTCTCGCCCTCGGCGACCGTCCAGATCGCGCCGAAGGCCACCGCGCCCAGGGCCCGCCCGCCCGCGACCGCCGTCTGGACGACGGAGATCCCGGTCGCCGTCAGCCCGGCGGGCAGCATGGGGGCGGCCGCGGCGGGCAGCACGCCGTCGGTCGCCGCGTAGTAGGCGCCGAGGAACGCCAGGCACAGCACGGCCCCGGCGACGCCTCCGGCCAGGATCGCGGCGAGGTAGGCGCACAGCAGCAGGCCGTACCCGGCGGCGAAGACGCGGTTCCTGCCGTGACGGTCGGAGAGCCTGCCGAACGGCACGGCAAGGGCGAGGTAGACCAGGCTCGTGCCGACGAACAGCAGCGGGAACCAGCGGGTCGTGACCGACTCGCCGCGCAGCAGGACGAGGTAGAGGAAGCCGTCGCCGATCGTCGCCGCCGACAGCACGGCGGCGGCGCAGAGAAGCCGCAGGAACCCGCCGATCCGCAGCAGCGCCGCGACGTCGCGGGGCGAGAGCGGCCCGGACGGGGACGAGGTGTGCTCCGGTACGCGCTGCAGGAACAGCAGCACGCCGAGGACCGCGGCGCAGAACGAGACGACGAAGACCATGTCGAAGTCGCCCGGCGCGAGCGCGAGCAGCCCGAAGGCGGCGACGGGGCCGAGCAGCGCGCCGGTCGCGTCAAGGGCCCGGTGCACGCCGAAGGACCTGCCGAGCCGGTCGGGGGGAGCCGCGGTGGCGATGAGCAGGTCACGCGGCGCGGTCCGCAGCCCCTTGCCCGCGCGGTCGACCGCGACCGCGGCCGACAGCGCCCCCGCGCCGGCCACGGGCAGCAGCATCAGCTTGGCGGCGGCCCCGAGGGCGTACCCCGCGCCCGCCACGAGCTTGGGACGGCGCAGCCGGTCGGCGAAGAAGCCGCCGAGCAGCCGGACCAGGACGGTCGCGCCCTGGTAGAGACCGTCCAGCATGCCGTACGCCAGAGGGGTGAGCCCCAGGGCGAGCGTCGCGAACAGCGGCAGGACGGCCGTCACCATCTCGGAGGAGACGTCGGTGATCAGGCTCACCAGGCCCAGGACCACGACGACCCGGGGCACGGGGGCTCTCGGCCCCGTGCCGCGCGGGATGTCGCGTACCGATACGTACACCTCAGCCGGTGCCCGGGAGCGGTCCGTCGGTGGAGAAGGCGTTCAGGACGTTGCCGGTGATGGTGGAGATGTCGTTGTCGTAGTGGTTGTAGAACAGGCTGCCCGCCCAGGAGATCGAACTGGCGGAGAAGACCGCGCCCCCCTTGGGGTAGAAGGTGAGGGCCACGTCGCCGCGGACCAGCCAGTTGACGGTGCCGCCCTCCATGAGGTTGGCCGTGTTGTTCTCCTCCTTGACGAACATGTACTCGTCGCCGAAGCCGGTGCCCGAGCCCAGGACGACGGTGTTGTCCGGGGTGCCGAGGGCGTAGTCGGCGCGGTCGAGTTCCTCGCCCATGGGGCCGCCCCTGCTCTGCAGGGAGTCGAAGTCGCCGATGGGGCCGGTGGCCTTGACGCCGTCGAAGACCCAGGCCGCCCTGGGGTCGTGGCTCTCGGGGGAGCGGTCGAGGGGGCGGCTGTACAGGCCGGTTCCCAGCCGTGAGCCGAAGCCCTGGGCGGTGAAGCCGACGCCGACCAGCTGCTGCGGGGGTCTGCCGCGGAAGCGCCACAGGCCGCCGAACTCGCCGGTGGTGTTGTGGTAGTACTCGCCGGGGGCGCTCTGCCAGGCCTCGGTGCCGTCGTGCCTGCGTAGTTCGGTGTAGGTGCCGGTGCGGTCGAGCGGGGTGACCCAGTAGAAGCCGTTGCCGCCCAGGTACATCAGCCTGCCGCCGTCGTTCAGCCAGCCCTCCAGGGCGTCGAGCATGGGTTCGGAGGTGTACTCGGGGTGGCTGCCGGTGACGACGACCTGGTAGTCGTCCAGCAGTTTCCTGCCCTCCCGGTGCAGGTCGTGGTCGGTGACGTAGTCCACGGTGCGGCCGGTGGACTCCAGCCAGTCGATGATGTGGGTGTCGGCCTCGAACTGCCACGGCCTGCCCTCGCCCTTCGGGCCGGTGGAGAGCGGGCGCAGGTTGGTGATGGGCCGCAGCGCGGAGGAGTAGACCACGCCGCTGCCGTCGCTGTGCCGGGAGTACTGGCTCATCCCGCTCGTCAGGCCGCCCGTCATCCCGTAGGCCAGGTAACTGAAGGTCGGCACCAGCAGGGCGACCTTGGAGGTGGCCTTGCCCCGCTTGGGGCGCACCACGAAGGTCGCGTGGTAGACGCGTCCGTCGGCCTCCAGCTTGGCCGCGTACACGCCGCTGCGGGCGTCGGCGGGCACCCGCCAGGTGAAGGCGCTCTCCCAGGCGGCGTCGCCCAGGTCGTCGTCGTGGAAGTACAGTGCCCCGTACTGCCCGGGCGCCCGCCTGAAGTTCTGCTCGTCGGCCTGCCAGTTGTGCCCGGTGACGGCGCGGACCGGCAGGTTGACCGTACGGCCGCGCAGCCGGTTGGGGGAGACGTCCACGACCTGGTCGGTGTCCATCCGCTGGGAGAAGTCGAGGGCGAGCGCCGCCCGCCCGGCCGGGCCGCCGTCGCGCAGGGCCTGGACCTCCCGCTCCTCCAGCGCCCGGCCGTACACCCGGGGGGCGTCGACCTTGCCGTTGTAGAACCCGGTCGGCCGGTCCTGGGCTCCCTGGTAGGCGGCCACCAGCAGCGGGGCGGTGGCGTCTCTCAGCCCGCGGGCCTCGATCGTGCGGGTGACGACGGCCTGGGAGTCGTTGGGGTGGCCGGTCAGCGGGTACTGGTACAGCCTCACCTTCCCGGTCCCGGCGTCGTAGGAGACCGCGGCGAAGTACCAGCCGGAGGAGTTCACGTGCTGCGGCCGTACGGCGCCGCCGGGCTCGACCCCGCGCAGCGCCGGGGCCCACGGCTTGAGCCGCACGCCGGTGCTCACCGTGTGGGCCTGCCCGGACCGGTCGGTCAGCCGCAGGCCGAGCCCGCCGTCCCGGTCCACGAACATGCCGTATCCGGCCTGTTCCCTCTCCGACCACTTGGTCACGATCCCCTGCGCGGCCCCGGTGCCGACGGGGGTCCGCCGGTAGGCGACGGGGTTGAGCTCGGAGCCGGGGACGGTGGTCGGCGCGATCCACGCCGTGATGGTGAAGCTTCCGCCGAGCCGCAGGGCGGGGGCGTCCGGGACGCTCACGTACGAGCCGACGGGGAGGGTCTGGTGACGGCCGGGGTACTCCTTGTTGACGGCGGACTCGATGACCTGCTCCTTGAGGCCGGGTCCGCGCGGGTCCGCGTCGCCGTGCACCACCCGGACCATCGTCGCCCTGAAGGTGGGGCTCTTCGTGCTCACCATGAACTTCACGGACTCACCCGGCTGGACGCTCAGCCGGTCCGGATAGCCGCTGATCCCCAGGGCGTCCAGCGCCTCCTGGGGCGTGCCCGGATCGACGGGAAGCGGGAGAGGGTCGACCTTCGGGGTCTGGGGCCAGGCCGCCGCGGTCCCCACTCCCGTGGCCAGGGGGCTGGAGCCGCCGATCGCGACGGCCAGAGCCGTGACCAGCAGTGCCGTCCTCAGTCGTCTGCGCGCGATCACTCGATCACCTCTCTGCCGGCCCTGGAACCGTGGTCACCCGGAGGCTGCGCGCCGTCTCGACCGGCACGCGGCCTCCGTCACCTCGCGGAGAACGTGCGATGCTAAAGACTTCGCTTCAAGTTAGAACAAAGGGTAAGAACGTGCTAGAGGGTGCGTATCGCCCTGCTGGCCGATAGTGGTCAGCGGGCGGTACCCGGTTCCACCGTGTTCTTCGTGGGGAGCGAGGTCAGCGCAGCGTGGCCGCCAGGTGCTTGGCCAGGCCCTCCGAGGCGGCCCGCACCATCTCCAGCACCTCGGTGAAGCCCGTGCGGCCCCCGTAGTAGGGGTCGGGCACCTCGGCGTCCCGCGGCGCCGCCGGATCGAAGGAACGCAGCAGCCGTACGTCGGCCCCCGCCGGGGCCAGGCGGCGCAGCACCCGCAGGTTGTCCCGGTCCATCGCCAGCACCAGGTCCACCTCGCCGAACCAGCCCGCCAGGAACTGCCTCGCCCGGTGCGCGGAACCGTCGTAGCCGTGCTCGGCCAGCACCTCCGAGGCCCGCTGGTCCATCGGGTCACCCTGGTGCCAGCCTCCCGTGCCCGCGCTGTCGACCGTCACCAGATCGCCGAGCCCGTGGTCGGCCAGGGTGTCCCTCAGGACGACCTCGGCCATGGGGGAGCGGCAGATGTTTCCCAGGCACACCAGACACACGCGATAACTCATGTCCCCAGCATGCCGCCCCGCCGGTTCCCCCGGAGCGGGAGCCCCCGCGGGAACGGCGGGGCCACATCGGGTGCCGGGCGGGCCGTGTGAGACGCCGAGGCGGGGGCGGGGCGGGGGGGCCCCCCCCCCCCCCCCGGGGGGGGGGGGGGCCCCCGCGCGGGGGGGGGGGGGCCCCCCCCCGGGCCCCCCCCCGGGGAGCCCCACCCCGTGGGGCCCCCCCA
>NZ_JBITMT010000009.1:0-129919 GCF_044466505.1 Streptosporangium sp. NPDC049376
AGTCCGGTGAAGGTCTCCACCCATAAAGGATCAGCGCGCAACACCCCGCCCATACAAGGAAGATGCCCAACCACACGCTTCTGCAACAAGATTTAGGGCTCTTTGAGGGCCAGGCTGGTGGCGGCGTCGAGGGGCAGGCCCTCGACGGGGAGGACCTCCGGGACGGCGATCGAGGCCAGCAGCGGCGGGCGCAGGTGCTCGCCGCCGAGCGCCGTCCAGGCGTCGCGGGCCGCGGCCAGCAGTTCCAGGCCCTCCTGTGACCGTCGTTCGGCGACGGCGAGCGCGCCGAGCAGTTCGACCCCGGCGGCCTGCGCCGTACGGTCGTCGAACAGGCGGGCGGTGCGCAGTGCCTCGCGGGCGTGCTCCCCGGCGGCGGTGAGGTCTCCGCGCAGATAGTCGGCGTGGGCGCGCAGGTGGCACAGGTGGGAGCGGGTCCACAGGTCCTCATAGGTCTCGCAGAGGTCGAGTCCCTCGACGAGGACGCCGACGGCCGCCTCGACGTCGCCCAGCGTCAGCAGGCAGGCGGCCACCACGGCGTAGCCGGGCAGCAGGCCGGGGAAGGCGCGTCCCGCCGAGTGGTGGCGGTCGCGGGCGGCCCTGATGCCGAGCACGGCGCGGGTCGCCTGCCCCCGCTGGGCGGCGACCTGGGCGGCCAGCTGGGTCACGTAGGCGCCCGCGTGGCCGCCGGGGTCGGCCTCGCGGCACTCGGAGAGCCGTTCCTCGGCTCCGAGCAGGTCTCCCTGGAGGCTGGCGACCCAGGCGCAGACCCACAGCGCCCTGGTCCGCGCCGGTCCCCGCCGAGGGTCCGTGGCCAGGGCGCGGTCGAGATAGTCGCGCCCCTCGGCGTGCATCCCGCAGCACACCCACAGGATCCACAGCGCTCCGGCCAGTTCGAGACCGGTCCCCGCCTCAAGGCCCGTCTCCAGTGCCTGGGCGAGGTTGGCCGCCTCGACGCGGAGCCTGTGGTGCCAGCGCACCTGGCGGCGTGGCCACTCGCGTTCGGCGTTGCGGGCCAGGGCCAGGTAGAAGTCGTGGTGGCGCAGCCGTACCTCCTCCTGCTGGCCGAGCAGGGCCAGCCAGCCCGCGCCGAACTCGCGGGTGGCGCCGGGCATCAGGAAGCGGACTCCGGCGTGGGTCTCCCTGCGCAGCAGCACGGACTTGTCGACCAGGCCGGTGACCACGTCGATCATGTCCTGGGCGCGCAGCGTCTCGTCCCGGCAGACGTAGGTCGCCGCCTCCAGGTCGAACTCGCCGGGGAAGACCGAGACGCGCGCCCAGAACAGTCGTTCCCGCTCGGTGCACAGCTGGTGGCTCCACCCGATGCAGGTGGCCAGCGCCCGGTGCCTTGAGGGGCCCTGCCGCTCCTCGTCGACGAGCAGGGCCAGGTGCTCGCCCAGGTTCGCGACGAAGTCCGCGACGGGCATCGTGCGCAGCCGTACGGCGGCCAGTTCGATCGCCAGCGGCAGGCCGTCCAGCCTGTCGCACACCTCGGTGAGGCTCTCGCGCGTCCCGGCGGGCCAGGTGTCGCCGAGACCGGTCAGCAGGGCGTAGGCGTCCGGGGCGGGGAGGCCGGCCAGCACCCGCAGGTGCTCGCCGGGGACGGCCAGCGACTGGCGGCTGATCGCCAGGATGCGGAGTTCGGGGTCGGTGGCGAGCAGTTCGCCGACCAGGGAGGCGACCTCGTCGACCAGCGCCTCGCAGGTGTCGAGCACGAGCAGGGACCCGGCCGAGACGGCCAGGGCCTCGGTGACGGCGGGGGCCAGCGCCTGTGGCCCGCCGACCTCGGCGACCTCCGCGACGTCGACGACCGCGGGCTCGGGGACGAGTGTCCTGGCGAGTTCGAGGCCGAGCCTGGTCTTGCCGACACCGCCCGCCCCCGACAGGGTGACGAGCCGTACCCGCTCGAAAAGGGCTGTGATCTCCGCGACCTCGCCCTGCCTACCGACGAATGCACTCATTCCGCAGTCTCCTCGCGGCGTGGGCATTCATGCTAAAGGTGACCGAAGCCGTCTGTGTCCCGGATGCGGGCGACAGTGGTGTCGATGTCCATGGCCATTCCCCTGGCGAACGCGCGTTCGTAGGCGAGGTCGCCGAGCAACGCCCTGGCCCGGCGTTCCGTGCGTGCCCTGGACGTCGCGTACGGCGAGGCGTCGGGGGTGGGAAGGCCCGCGGTCGTCCACATCCGGGCGGCCGCGCCGAGCAGGCGGGCGGCTCTGCGCCCGTCGCCGCGCGCCACGGCGGTCGCGGCGAGCTGGTCGGTGGCCGCGGCCACGCCGAGCGGGTCGCGCAGGCACCACTTGGCGTCGAGCGCCGCGCGGGCGTAGGCCTCGGCCGCCTCGATCTCTCCCCTGCCGAGTTCGGCGAGCGAGCGCACGTGGTCGCCGTGGGAACGGGCCCACAGTTCGCCCCGTTCGGCGCACCTGGCCCACTGGCGCACGAGAACCTCGACGGCCGGGCCGAACTCCCCCCTGAGGCTGTGCGCCATCGCCAGCGTCGTCTCGGCGACGGGGAGACCGATGTGGGCGGCCCGTTCCGGGGCGGCCTGCTCGAACAGCCCGGCGGCCTGGGCGGCCAGGCGCGCGGCCCCGTCGAGGTCGCCGAGGGCGAGCGCGGTCGCCGCCGCCCCCTGCCTGGCGCATCCGGCCGCGGCGAGGTCGCCCTCGGCCGTGGCCGCCGCGTACGCCTCGGCGGCCCTGCGTCTGGCCTCCGAGGTGTCGCCCGCGGCCAGCGCCGCCCATGAGCACACCCACAGGGCCTTGGTTCGGGCCGGGCCGGGGGTGATCTCCCGGTTGAGCAGCCGGTCCAGGTGCCGGTGCCCGAGGCCGGCCCTGCCGAGGCAGCACCAGACGAACCAGAGCGAGGTGGCCAGGTCGAAGCCCTCGTCGCGGGCCAGCGCGGCCTCCAGATCCGGCATCGCCCGCCTGGCCCAGGCCGCCCAGCGGGCCTGGCGCGGGCCGTACCACTCGGCCTCCGCCCTGCGCGCCCCGGCCAGGAAGTGGTCGTGGTGGCGGGCGAGAACGGTCTCCTCCTCGCCCAGCAGCCGCAGCCACTGCCTTCCGTAGTCGCGGATCGTGCCGAGCATCCGGTAGCGCGGGCCACCGGCGACGTCGGCGACCAGGATCGACCGGTCGGCGAGCCCGGACAGCGCGAGCGTGGCCAGTCGTCCGTCGGCGCACACGGCCCACGCGTCGTCGGCGTCGAACCAGCCCTCGAAGACCGAGAGGCGCGCCCACAGCAGGCGTTCCCCCGGGCCGCACAGCTCGTGGCTGAGGCCGACCGCGGTGCGCATGCTCCGGTGCCGCCCGAGCGGGGCGCGGCTGCCGCCCTCCAGCAGGGCGAAGCGGTCGCCGAGCCGCTCGGTGAGCTGTGGCACGGACAGCGCCCGCAGCCGCCGTACGGCCAGCTCGATGGCGAGCGGGATGCCGTCGAGGCCGCGGCAGAGCCGGGCCACCTCGTGGGGGTCGAGGGCGGCGCCGGGCACCAGGGCCCTGGCCCGCTCGGTGAACAGCCGGACGGCGTCGCAGGTCGCGGCCTCGGCCCCCTCGGGTACGGCGAACGGCTCGACGGGCATCAGCCGTTCCCCGGCGAGCCCCAGAGGACCGCGGCCGGTGGCCAGCACCCGGATGTGCGGCGCCCGTGCCAGGACCTGGCGCAGCAGTTCCGCGCACGCCTCTGCGAGGTGGTCGCAGTCGTCGAGGACCAGCAGCAGCCGCCGGTCGGCGAGGAAGTCGGCGAGGACCTCCGCCTGGGGCCGCACGGCCTGCTCCGGCAGGCCGAGCGCGGCGGCGACGGCGTGACCGACCAGGGCGCCGTTCTGCTCGGCGGACAGCGCGACGACCCACACCCCGTCGGGGAAGTCCCCGCGGAGCGTGGTCGCGGCCCTGAGCGCGAGCCTGGACTTGCCGACCCCGGCGACCCCGGTGAGGGTCACCAGAGGAGAGTGGCCGATCAGTGCGGCGAGTTCGCCGAGCTCCGCCTCCCGTCCTACGAGGTCACCCGTCTCCGCCGGCACGTTGTCCCGGCGCGTGCGCGTCTCCTCCACCGATTCCTCGCCCCTCCGCGTTAGATGGCCAGCCAACCATGGGAGCGCGGCCATCCCGGCCTGACGGAGGACCCGCGGTTGTCCGTTCTTCTCCCGGGGCGCATATCTCACGCCGACGCGCAGGTCAGCGGCCTCTTGTCGAAGTCCTCCGGGGTGGGATTCCTCCTCCGGACCCCTCCTCGTTTCGTCGGTGTCCGGTGTCTCCCCGGCCGTCACGAAGGGGTTCCCAGGGACGTCATGGGGGCGTTTCCGGAGTCGCCGCGGGGGAAGCGACACTAGACTCTTGCTGTTTCCCGGCCGTGGACGCCCTCCAAGTCGTGGGCGACGCGGCTCCCCGATGAGTGAGCTGGACGGAACCGCATGTCTGGGTATGACCGCGTAGTGCAACCGGCGGCCGGTGACGAGGCCCTGGAGAACCACCTGGGTGGGGACGAGGCCAGGAACTACCGGCAGTACGAGCTCGACATGGTCGCCCCGCACGTGGGGAAGTCCATGCTGGAGATCGGTTCGGGCCTCGGGCACTTCGCCGAGTCGTTCCTGCCCCGCCTGGACAGGCTGGTGGTCAGTGACTTCGACCCCTACTGCGTCGAGCAGCTCAACAAGCGCTTCGCCGAACGCGACGACGTGGACGTGCTGCAGTTCGGCCTGCCGACCGACATCCCGATCGGTGAGAAGGTCGACACGGTCGTGATGATGAACGTCCTCGAACACATCGAGGAGGACGTCGAGGCGCTGCGCTCCCTGGCGAAGGTCACCGCGCCCGGCGGCCGGATCGTCATCTGGGTGCCGGGCTACATGCAGCTCTACGGAGACTTCGACCGCAAGGTCGGCCACGTCACCCGCTACACCCCCGCGACCCTGCGCAGCACGGTCTCCAAGGCGGGCCTGGACATCGACGTGCTCAAGCCGATCAACTTCCTGGGCGGCATCGCCTGGTGGGTGGCGGTCCGCCGGGGCGGTGTCGGCTACCCCGACCCGCGTCTGGTCAAGATCTACGACCGTACGGTCGTCCCGGCGACCCGGTTCATCGAGCGTTTCGTGCGTCCGCCGTTCGGTCAGACCGTCTTCTGCGTGGCCCGCGTCCCCCGGTAGAAAAACCCGTTGCACCGTACGGCGAGCCCGCCGTACGGTGGTCCGCATGTGGATCAACTCCTAGAAAGCAGGCGTTGACCGGCCGTCGCCGGTCCGCCCGCGCTCAGCTCTCTGGCCCCGTTCGTCTGACGCGGCAGCTGAGGTTCCGGCACGGCACAGACCGCGTCGTCATGATCTTCCAAGGAGTCCATATGCGAATTCGCGTTGCCAAAAAGCAGCAGACCGTCACGCCTCGTATCCCGCTGCCCGAGCGGGCCCCGGCGCCCAGGCGGGTGCCGATGCCGCCCGTTCCCGCCCGGCCCACCCGGCAGCCGCGCCGGATTCCCGGCCGGGGTGGTCGCTGACGGCGGGCCGGAGGCGGTGTCCACCCCGTTCCGGGTGGGCACCGCCGGGTCTCAGCCGTCGAGGCGTTCGATGACGGTGACGTTGGCCTGGCCGCCGCCCTCGCACATCGTCTGCAGGCCGTACCGGCCGCCGGTCCGCTCCAGCTCGTGCAGGAGTTTGGTCATCAGGATCGCCCCGGTCGCCCCGAGGGGGTGCCCCAGGGCGATCGCGCCGCCGTTGGGGTTGACCCGCTCCGGGTCGGCGCCGATCTCCTTGAGCCAGGCCAGCGGCACCGGGGCGAAGGCCTCGTTGACCTCGAAGACGTCGATGTCGTCCACCGTGAGCCCGGCCCTGGCCAGGGCCTTCCTGGTCGCCGGGATGGGCGCGGTCAGCATGTGGACCGGGTCGTCGCCGGTGAGCGTCAGGGTGACGACGCGGGCCCTGGGGGTCAGGCCGTGCTCGCGGAGCGCCCGTTCCGAGGCGACCAGCAGGGCGCCGGAGCCGTCGGAGATCTGCGAGGAGGTCGCCGCGGTGATCCGGCCGCCCTCCCGCAGGGTCTTGAGGCCCGCCATCTTCTCCCGGGTGGTGTCGGCGCGGGGGCCCTCGTCGTTCTTGACGCCCGCGACGGGGACGATCTGGTCGCGGAAGCGGCCCTCCGCGACGGCTTCGAGCGCGCGCCGGTGGCTCTCGCAGGCGAAGCGCTCCAGTTCCTCGCGGCTCAGGTCCCACTTCTCGCACATCAGCTCGGCCCCGCGGAACTGGGAGATCTCCTGCCTGCCGTACCGCTCGGCCCAGCCCTCGCCGAACGGTGAGGGCAGGCCCTTCTCCAGGGCGGCGGTGACGGGGGAGCCCATCGGCACGACGCTCATGGACTCGACCCCGGCGGCGACCACGAGGTCCTGGGTGCCGGAGAGCACGCCCTGGGCGGCGAAGTGCAGCGCCTGCTGGGAGGAGCCGCACTGCCGGTCGACGGTCACCCCGGCCACGCCCTCCGGCAGCCCGGCCGACAGCCAGGCGGTGCGCGCGATGTCCATGCTCTGCGGGCCGAACTGCATGACGCAGCCCATGATCACGTCTTCGATCGCGGACGGATCGACGCCGGTGCGCTCAATGAGCGCCCTGAGCGTGTGGGCCGCCAGGTCCGCGGGGTGGACGGTGGACAGCCCTCCTTGCTTCCTGCCGACCGGGGTGCGGACCGCCCCGACGATGTACGCCTCTGCCACGGTGCCTCCTGCTCACAGAACCGAGCATTGTTCGGTTACCAGCAGGTTACCTCGGTCGGCGTGACGGTGGTCAGGACCGCTTGAGGACGACGTAGCCATCCCTGTCGAACACCTTGGTGTAGCCCGTGCGCAACGCCTCGTCCACCCGCTGCTGCTGCACCTCGGGACCCCCGAAGGGGAAGGTCCAGCGCGTCACGTCGGCCACGATCCACGGCGCGCCGTACGCCTGCGGACCCCACAGCAGCACCGTCGTCCTGGCGCTGAGCGCGGGACCGACGTTGTTGGCCGCCTCGACCACCACCCCGTCGGGGACCGTGGCCACGGCCTCGCGCGCCGCCGCGACGGACGGCTCCTCGGTGAAGAAGGACGACTCGACGAGGTTGCCCAGGGCGAAGCGCGGCACCAGGGTGAGCCCGATCACGCAGACCGCGAAGGCCCAGTGCCCGGCCAGCGCCCGCGACCGCTCGGGGAAGCGCCCGCGCAGCCGTCCGGAGAGCCGGTGGACACCGTCCACGGCGGCGCAGACGAGGATGGCCGCGAGGAAGGCGTTGTACTGGAAGTCGGTCCCCCACCACTGCGGCCGGTCGGCCAGGAACCGTTCGACCAGCAGCGGGACGGCGACCAGGACCAGCGGGGACAGCAGCGCGGTCAGCAGCATCGGCCACAGCAGGAAGGCCATGGTGTCCACCTTGACCTCGGGGCTGACCATCTGCCACAGCGTGCCGAACGGGTCACGGACGATGGACAGCGCCACCTCGCCGAGGGTCGCGCCGCGACTGCCGTACGCCCAGTGGAAGCCCTCGCCGCCCGAGCCGATCATCGGCATCACCACGCCGCGGATGAGCAGCAGCGCGCCGCCGCCCATCAGGACGAGGGCCGTCCCCTCAAGCCTGCGTCTGATCAGGAACAGGTAGACCCCGAACCCGGCGACCAGCAGGCCCATGTCCTCCTTGACCAGCAGGATGCCGATGGCGGCGAGGACGGCGTAGCGGGTCCTGCCCGCGTCCGCCCGCTCGATCATGATCGCGCTGAGCAGCGGGACGAACGCCACCTCGTGGAAGTCGAACCCGGCGGCCTGCGCGACCGGCCAGGAGACCAGGTAGGCGACCGCGACCAGGTGCGCGGGGACCGGGCCGAGACGGCGGCTCGTGTAGTGCCAGACGGGGACGGCGGCCAGTGAGAGCAGCGCCGCCTGCGCGACGATGAGGGTCCGCGGGTCGTCGTACACCCAGTACAGCGGGGCCAGGACGGCCAGGATCGGCGAGAAGTGGTCGGCCGGCTGGACGAAGTCCATGCCCTGGTTGTAGAACATGCCGACCGAGGGGGCGACCGGCGGCCCGAAACTCGCGTAACCGCGCACCGCCTGGTCGAAGATGACCAGGTCGAAGATGCTCGCCTTGAACGCCGAGAACTTGACCAGCCCGAGCACGCTGTAGGCCGCGGTGGCCAGGGCGACGAGCGCGCCGAGCGTCAGACCGTGTCGCCGCTCGCGCAGGAACGCCGGGACGTCGCGTGCCTTGTCCGTCCTGTCGACCGGCTCCTCGGCGGTCGCGGTCACCGCGCTCATGCTCTGCGGGTGCTCGTCATCGTCGCGTAGGCGATGACGTTGTCGGTGTAGTGGCCGGTCGTGTGGTTGTAGGTACCGCCACAGGTGATCACATGAAGCCGGGGTATCGGCGAGTCGCCGTATACGCGCTGTGTCGGGAACACCGTCTTGTCCGCCTGTTCGAGTCCGTCTACCGTGAAAACCGCGATGATGCCGTCCTGCCGCCGGACTTCGATCTCGTCGCCGTTCCTGATCTCGGCCAGGCGGCTGAAGACCGCGCTTCCCGAGCGCGTGTCCTTGTGCCCGAGCATGATCGCGGGACCGGCCTCGCCCGCCGTCGGCCCCGAACGGTACCAGCCGACCAGGTTCGGATTGCCGACCGACGGCACCTCGATCGCGCCTTTTTTGTCGAGTCCGACCGAGGTGATCGGCGCGTTGATGTTCAGCCGCTTGATGACCAGGCGCAGCGGGGTCGAGGGCTGCATCGCGGGGGCGGGAGGCAGACGCGGTTCGGGCGGCGGCGCGGTCGGATCGGCCCTGAAGTAGGGGTCGGCGGGCGCGGTGGCGTTGACCGCGCTGCGGGGCGGCAGCGTCGTGCGCTGCTCGGCCAGGCCGTACTCGTCCGGGGAGACCGCCATCATCAGCAGGCCGACCAGCACCGTGACCACCCCGGCCGCCCCGGCGAGGATGAGCACCGAGCGCAGGATCCTGCCGCCCCCGGCCCGGTCGCCGTACGGCTCCTCGTACTCCGGGTAGGGGTAGTACCCCTGGTCGTACGGCTGCGCGGGGTGCTCCGGCGGCCAGCCTTCCGGTGGCGGGGTGGTCATGCGGCGCCCCGGTCAGCCCCGGGTCGCCGTACGGCGCCGCAGCATCAACCCGCCGATCCCCGCCGCCATGATCATCGCCGTCCCGCCGAGGACGAACATCCTGGCGTCGGGACCGGCGTCCCCTCCCCCGCCCGTCGAGGCGCCGCCACCGGGGGTCTCGGCGACATGCCCGGACTTCCTGGGCTTGGGGGGCTTGGCGGTCTTGGTCTGGGTGATGGTCACGACCGGCTCGGGAGTGGGCGTGTCGGCCGGAGTGGTCGTCGTCGGGGTGGTGGTCGCGGTCGTGGTCGGCGTGGTGGTGGCCGCGCCGGTCGGCTTGACGGTGACCAGCAGCGCGGCGGCGGTCGCCTCCGCCGGGGTGGCGACCAGGCAGTCGTAGATGAGGGTCTCCGTCCCGGTGCCCGCGGCCGCCTGGTGGCTGACGGAGAAGGCGTCCGGCCGGACCGTGACGACCCCGGCCGCGGTCGGGACCACGGTGACCAGCACGGTGGGCAACGGGGGCAGCACTCCGTTGACGGCCACGACCCCGGGCGTCGTCGTGGCCAGGACCGAGTGGATGTCCCCCGTGGTTGTCGGCACGGGCCCGGAGATCGACGTGTCCGCCTCGATCACGATCCGGTCCCCCGCGGCGATGGCCACCGGGGCGACCAGGTTCGGCGGTGCGGGGGGCTGACCGGCCTTCCAGGTCACCACGACGGTCGCGCTCGGAGTGGGGGTCGTGAGGGGGCCCGACAGGTCCATCTGCATCTTGTAGGTGCCGGCGGTGCCGGTACCCGAGGCCGCGGTGCACGTGTAGGTGACCGGCTTGGCCACCGCCGTCATCGAGGCGATCGCGGGAACCGCGCCGAGGAGGATGCCCGCGCCGACCACTCCGGCTGCCGTCTTCGCCGCGACGCGACGACGCGTCTTGGACCTCAGCACAGTTACTCTCCGTTTCGGCACAGCTGACCGCTTTGGCGCGGTTGCCCACGATTCCAGGCGATGGTCACAGTCCGGCATAGATCCTATGAACACAAGCAGAGAGATGCACGTGTCTTGGCAAAACGGGCATAAATTCCGTCCTGTCTCATCAAGACAGTGCACGCCAGGAAAAAGACCTCTCAGGCGCGCAGCGCCCGGATCACCACCGTGGTGATCGGCAGTTCGAACTCACCCCGCGCGGTCTCCGGGGTCGAGCGCAGGTAGTCGGCGATCCTGCCCAGCAGCTCGGCGCGGTCTCCCTCGGAAAGCGTCAGCACGTGGGAGTGGGTGGCGATCGTGGCGACCATCGACTCGGCGGTCCTGCGCTGGCTGTGCGGGAACCAGGCCTGCTCGACCGGGCCGAACCACGGCTCTCCGAGTTCGAGCATGTCGGGACGCCACTGCGTGCGGGAGACCGTGCTGCGCGCGACCTCCTTCAGCCCGTTCACCCACGGCACCTGGTCGTCGTCGAGGTTCCACAACCCCGCGACCACCCCGCCGGGCGCCAGGACCCGGGCCATCTCCGGCGCGGCCCGGTCGAGGTCGAACCAGTGCATCGCCTGCCCGACCAGGACCGCGTCGACCGAACTGTCCGGCAGCGGGATCCGCTCCGCGCCGCCCGGCAGGGCCTCGACCCTGGGCAGCCGCACCCGGAACTGGCGGAGCATGGCCGGGTCCGGCTCGACCGCGACGACATCGGTGACGTGCCTCAGCAGCACCTCGGTCAGCTTCCCGGTGCCCGCTCCCAGGTCGAGGACGCGCGGAGGCTGCGAGCCCCTGACGGGTTCGAGCGCCCACAGCACGGCGGCGTCGGGGTAGTCGGGCCGCTCCCGCGCGTAGGCCTCAGCCTGGCCGCCGAACGATGACGCCCTGCGGGCCGCGGACTCGGGGTCGATGCCGGGGAAAGCGCTGGGTCCACCCATGCCATCACGATATAGGTCCATATTTCATGGCTCATCGTGAAAAAAAGGGTTTTCCTGGTAAATCGCCTGGTGAGCATGGGTGAACCCTCGGGTAAAAGGGCCATACCATCACTCCGGGTGACCGTCGATCACCCGGCCAGCGCCCGGCGGTAGGGAGTCAGGGTCGCGAGCCACTCGTCAAGGGAGTCCGCGTCCTGCCACAGGTCGTACAGTTCGTTGTCCCCGGGGCGGGCCGCCCGGTCGAGAAGGTCGGCGGCGAGCCCGCGCAACGCCGCGTCCACCTGGAACGGGTTGCCCTCAAGCCATCTGACCGCCACCGGGTCGGTCAGGGCGACGGACTCGGCACCGGCCAGACGGGCGATCGTGAGACAGGCCATCGCGACCGCGCCCGCCATGTCCGGCCCCTCGACGTAGTCGTCCTGGTCGAGGATCTCCCGCAGCGCCTCCGACAGGGCCGCCGCCGGGTCCGCCGTACCGTCGAGATGCGCCAGCAGGTCGAGTGCCCCGTCGTTGTCGAACGGTCCCAGATCCCAGGCTCCCATGTCGCACCTCTCCTCACCGGCCTCTTCCTCGGTTCGGAGCTTAGGTGGCACCTCCGACAAATCACCCAAAGTTCTCCTTCGACCGGATGAGGGGGCGTGGACGGGTCCCCCAGCGTGGAGGAGGAAACGGGCCATCCGCGTCCCTACCTTCGAGACATGGCGGACAGAAACCCGGAACGCTCCACGAGACCACGCCCCAGGAGAGGTCGCAGACTGCTGCGGACACTGCTTCGGGCAGCGGCCCTCGCCCTGGTCCTGCTCGTGCTGGCCTCTGGGGTGGGGTTCGCCTACGAGTCGAACGCCTCACGGGCCGACGCGCGGGAGCACCGGGCACCGGGGCGGCTGGTCGACGTGGGCGGCCACCGCCTGCACCTGTACTGCGCCGGCCGGGGCGCCCCGACCGTCGTGCTCGAAGCGGGACTGGCCGAGTCGAGCGCGAGCTGGGAGGTGATCCAGCGCCGCCTGTCCGCCCACTCCCGGGTGTGCTCCTACGACCGGGCGGGATACGCCTGGAGCCAGGAGGGACCCTCCCCCCGTACGGCGGAGCGCCTGGCCGGAGAGCTGCACGCGCTGCTGGCCGCCTCCGGGGAGGCCGGGCCGTACGTGCTGGTCGCGCACTCCTTCGGCGGCAACGTCGTACGGGTCTTCGCCGACCGCCGGCGGAGCCTGACCGCCGGGCTCGTGCTGATCGACGTCACCGACGAGACGGCCCTGACGGCGCTGCGGATCTCCCGGCCGCTGATGGCCGTACAGCTCGGCGTCAACCAGTTCGTCGCCCGGGTCGGGTTGCTCAGACTGCGCGGCGACGCCTTCGTGCCTCCGGAGGCGACCCCGACGGCCCGCGCGAACGCCACCGTCGTCTACGGCTCGGGCAGCATGGCGGCGGCCCGCGCCGAGGCGTGGGCGTCGGTGGACAGCGCCGCCCAGGTGGCCGCGACGGTTCGTCCCGGGGCGTGGGACGACCTGCCGGTCACGGTGATCGTCCCGGCGGGACAGCCGGAGGAGGACGCCCGGCACGCCAGGAGCCTGGCGGCGCTGTCGAGCCGGGGTCGCCTGGTGACGGCCTCGACCACCGAGCACTACGTGCAGAACGCCCAGCCTGACCTCGTCCTCGCCGAGATCGCCAGGGTCGCCGCCGGGTGATCAGCCGGGCAGGTCGACCTCCTCGCGCAGCACGCTGTAGATCACCCCGTCACGCCAGTGACCGTTCCTGAACGAGTAACCGCGCAGCACGCCCTCCCGGGTGAAGCCCGCCTTCTCCAGCGCGCGCTGCTCGGCGAGGTTGGCGTCCTCGGTGACCGCCTCGACCCTGACCACCTGCGTGTGCGCGAACAGGTACTCCACCAGCAGGCGCTGCGCCCGGGTGCCGAAGCCCCGGCCCCTGGCCTCGGGCAGCAGGGCGATCCCCAGGTTCCAGCAGTGTGAGGTCTGCGCGGTCAGGATCCTGCGCCAGGAGACGAAGCCCAGCCGCTCCGCGCCGTTGACGACCAGCAACAGGCCACCCCCGGCGTCGAAGAAGCCGTTCTTCGCCCACTTCCTGCGCCACCTGCCGGGGTCCGACCAGCCGAGCCAGCCGAACAGCCCCGCCGCCTCCGGCTCGACGGAGAAGCGCCCAAGCGTCTCCAGGTCCTCCTCGACGATCGGCCGTAACGCCACCTGATCAACGCTCATGCCGTCACGCTACGAACCGCCGGCCGAACCGTCCAGATGCCCGAAGACCTCCCGCGCCGCCCCGAGGCTGTCCCGCAGCGCCCGCTCAAGCTCGTCGGCCTCCTCGGCCAGCCGCCCGACCTCGGGTACGGCCAGCGCGTCCGCCCCCGACTCGGCGAGCAGCTCCTCGTAGCGCGGCAGTCGTTCGGCGAACGCCCGCAGTTGGTCATGCGCCCGCTGGGCCTGTTCCGCCCGCGCGACATGGGCGGCGTAGCGTTCGATCGCCTCGACCCTGGCGACGACCGCCTTCTCGCTCTCGGCCAGCACCCGTTCCAGGGGCCGCACCGCGGCCGAGACCTCCGGGGTCACCCCACCGGCCATGAGTGTCCTGTGCTCCGCGCGCAACGCGGACAGCTTGGCCAGCAGGCGTGCGATCTCCCACTCCTGCGCGGGCAGGACCACCGTGTTGCGCACGTCGTCGAGAAGACCCTCGGCGTTGACCCGCGAACCGAGGATCGAACCGGCCGCCGTCCTCGTCCTGACGAGCAGTTCTCTCGCCGCGTCGTCGAAATCCTCCTCAAGGAGATAACTCTCCCGGCAGTCTTCGGCGAGGCCGTACAAGACGTGTTCCGGAGAAAGGCGGTCCTCCGCGTCGCCGGCGGCCCGTATCGCGGCGACGACGAGGCCGGCCAGCGTGAGGGAAAGCACGATCTCGATCAGGAGACCGGCGCCGACGAAAACCGCGGCGACAAGGGCCAATGCCGTCAGCATTCCCTTGACCGCGAGGGAGGCGGCCGACCGCTTCCTGGGCGGCGGCAGGGGCTTCCAGCCTTTTCGCACCTTTTCGAGCATGAGCGCGTTGTCACCGAGAACGGTCGCCGTCTCCTCGGGAAGGGCGGGGTCGACGATTATCCGGATTCTACGGTTGCCGGCCCGCGTAGTCGCCATGTGCTGGATCCTAACCGTTTCAGAAATGCGATTTCCGTTTTCCCCCGGCGCTTTATACGCGAGGAAAGCAGGTGGCCTCCTCACTTCGGCCTGCCTACATTTGGTCCATGACGACTTCCCCGTTCCAGGTGATCTGCGAGATCGAGCCGCCGACCCGGCCCGACCTGATGCACGTCCGGCACCAGATCGGAACCCTGAGCAAGATCTCCGACACCTTCCTGGTGCCCGACAACCACATCGGCCGTGCCACGGTCTCCAGCGTGGCGGTCGCGCACGAGGTCGAGGCGATGGGAGGCCGTAGCATCGCGTGCCTCAACTCACGCGACCGCAACCTGCTGGGGTTCCGCCGCGACCTGCTGACCGCCGCGGCCTACGGCGTCGACCGCTTCCTGTTCGTCTACGGGGACAAGCCGGCGACGGGCAACCGCACCGGCGACCTGAACGTGCGCGCGATGATCGAGGAGGTCCGTGCCCTGCCGGACGACCCCGCCTTCGCCGGGGTGCGCCCCTTCCAGGTCGGTACGGCCGCCGGCCTTCGCCCGCTGCCCGCCTGGAAGCACACGGCCGACTTCGTCTTCGTCCAGGTCAGCTTCTCCCTGGAGGCCCTGCTGAGGTGGCGGGAGGCCAACCCCGTCGAGGTCCCCGTCTACGCGGGCGTGATGGTCCTGGCCAGCGAGAACCACGCCCGGCGTCTCTCCGCCGCGATCCCGGACATCGACATCCCCGAGGACCTGGTCCGCACGGTCGCCGCCGACCGCCAGGCCGGGGTCGAGGCCACCTGCGAGCAGGTCCTCAAGATCCGCGAATCCGGCGCCTTCGACGGGGTTCACCTGATCCCGGTCTCCCGCTACCGCCAGGTCGCCGCCCGGCTTGAGGAACTGCTCTGACAGGTTCGTCCCAGAACGCCCGGCCGGTCAGCGGCCAATCAGCAGTGCGGCGAAACGGTCGACATCGACGTTGCCGCCGCTGATGATCACACCGATCCGCCGTCCCGCCAGGTCTCCCGCGAGCCTGCGGACGGCGGCGAGGCCGAGTGCGCCGGTGGGCTCGACGACGATCTTCATGGTGGCGAAGAAGGTCCGCATGGCCTCGACGAGCTCGGCGTCGGTCGCGGTGACGATGTCGTCGACGTCGCGGCTGATGATCGCGAAGGTGTGGGCGCCGAGATGCTGGGTCTGCGCGCCGTCGGCGATGGTCACCGGGGTGTCGATGTGGACGACGCTCCCCTGGCGCAGGGACCGCAGGCCGTCGTCGCCCGCCTCGGGCTCCACGCCGTACAGCGCGCAGCCCGGCGACAGCTCCTTGGCCACCAGCGCGGTGCCGGACAGCAGCCCGCCCCCGCCGAGCGGCACGAACAGCGCGTCGAGGTCGCCGACCTCCTCCAGCAGCTCCAGGGCGGCGGTGCCCTGCCCCGCGATGACGTCCGGATGGTCGTATGGCGGGATCAACGTGAGCCCGTGCTCCACGGCCAGCGCGCGGCCGATCTCCTCACGGTCCTCGGCGTAGCGGTCGTAGCCGACGACCCGCCCGCCGTACCCCTTGGTCGCGGCGACCTTCGCGGCGGGCGCGTCGTGGGGCATGACGATCGTGGCCGGGATGTCCAGCATCCTGGCGGCCAGCGCCACGGCCTGGGCGTGGTTGCCCGAGGAGTAGGCGACCACGCCCGCGCGCCGCTGCTCCGGGGTGAACCGGGACAGGGCGTTGAACGCGCCACGGAACTTGAAGGCGCCCATGCGCTGAAGGTTCTCGCACTTGAACACCACGTCGGCGCCGACGCTCTCGTTGATCCGGCGCGAGCGCAGCACGGGGGTGCGGTGCGCGTGGGAGGAGATACGGGCGGCGGCGTCCCGGACGTCGTCGTAGGTCGGCAGCTGGAGCATCGGCGGCTTCTCCCCTTCGGGGTTCTTCGACGGTTCGCAACGATCTTCGACACGACCACGGTAACCGCCCCGGCCGTTCGCGTCAGCCCTCCCGCCGGTCCGCCTCCCGGTCGGGCCGCACGGATCCGGGCCCCGTCGACCAGGCTTCCCGGGACGGTCCTCGCAGGTCAGGGCTTGTGGGCCCGGCACCGCGAACCAGACCCCGTAGGGCGGGTTCCGCGGGTCAGGCCTCACGGACCAGACCCTGCGAGCCGGACTTCCCGGACCAGGCCTCGCGGGTCAGGCACCGCGGAGCGGGCTGCACGGACCAGACTGAGCGGCTCAGACTTCGCAGGCCAGGCCTCGGGTCAGGCTTCGCGGGTCAGGCTTTGCGGGTGGCCGACAGGGTCGCGTAGACGATGATGTTGTCGGTGTAGTGGTGGGTCCGGCTGTTGTAGACGCCGCCACAGGTGATCAGGCGCAGAGTCGCCTCTCCGGTGTTGCCGTAGACCCGCTTCGACGGGAACGACGTCTTGCTGACCTGCTCGACCCCGTCCACGGTGAACTCCACGATGGTCCTGTCCGACCTGGAGACCTTGATCTTGTCCCCGCGTTTGATCTCCTTCAGGCGGCTGAAGACGGCCGCCCCACTGCGGGTGTTCACGTGCCCGAGCACCACCGAGGGGCCCTGCTGCCCGGGGACCGGGCCGTTCTTGTACCAACCTGCCAGGTTCGGCTTGCTCAACGGCGGGGTCTGGATCTCCTTCTTGGCGTCGACACCCAGTGTCATCAGCGGAGCCAGCAGCCCGATCTTGGGAATGGCCAGCTTGTTCGGCCGTACCCCCGCGCTCTTGAGCGGCGCGGGGGGCTTGACCACGGGCAGCGGCGGCGCCGCCGTAGGAGCGGCGGCCGTCAACGGCGCGTCGAGCCCGCCGTGCCCCACTTCGGCGGGGGCCGCCGCGACCGGCTCCTGCGGCTGCGGATCCTGCGACTGCCCCGGCTGTACGGCCTGCGTCTCCTGGCCACCCTGGGTGGGAACGTCCTGCACGATCATGCTGTCGGCCGCCCGCGGCACGGGTGGGCCGTACGGCTCGTCGTCGGCGACCGGTGTCAGGTAGGTCAGCAGCCCGGCCATGATCGCGGCGACCCCGCCGAGCGAGCCGACCACCAGCAGGGTGGGCAGCAGGAGGCCGCCGCCCTTCCTGGGCGGACGGCCGCCGCCGTAGTAGGGGCCCTGACCCTGTGAAGGCCCTGGATACATCCGGCGCCTCCTTACCTGTCCCCGCGCATGCGCCTACTGTCCCCTACCGACCCGCTTCGTGTCAGCGGCCCTGGCTGTGCGCCGCACGCCGCCGCCTCAACGCCACTCCGCCGACCACGCTCGCGAGCACCATCGCCGTCCCGCCGCCGATCAACCCCGCGCCCGAACGATTCTCGTCGGGAGCCTCACCCGTCTGCGCACCACCGCTGGGCGTCACGATCACCTGAGGAGCGGTCGGCGTCGGCCGGGTGGGGGTCACGGTCGCGGTGACGGTGAGGGTGGGCTTGGGAGTGGCGGTGTGGGGCGGCACGGTCGTGTAGTAGGTGCTGGGCACCACGGTCGGAGTCCTGGTGGGGGTGGGGGTCGGGGTGGTCGCCGTAGGCGTGGGGGTAGGCGCCTTCTCGACCTTCACCGTCGCGACCTTCGCGTTGGTCGGCGGTTTACAGATCGTCTCGAAGTACGGGGTCGACTTCGAGGAGTCTCCGGAGATCACGTTAAAACCGTCGATCACCGCGTACTGACCAGTTCCGACTTGGCTCGTCACCTTGATTTTGTGCTTTCCATAAGGAAGATCCCCGGACTTCCACAGAACCTGCTGTCCGCGCCGCTTCTCAGCGACTGCGCCTCCTTCAGCCTCAGGGAGTTTCGAGGGATAAGCGGTGGCAGACACCATTGGCTTTCCCTCCGCATGAAGCTCCACCTTCATGTCCCCATGCTGCTTGTAGCGCTCGGCGACGAACTCCACCCCGGTTCCGAAGAACTCCATCTCAGCCCACACACCAGAACCGGATGCCCAGTGAACGTCGGCGTTCCGATCCCGAAGGCTTCCCGTCTCCCATTCCTCTGCCGGCGGCGTCGTGGTCAGGTCACGTGAGTAGGTCCAGCCGGCGCTGTATTTGACCGGCCCCTGCGTGTGCTCGGGCTCAGCCGTGGCGTTGGCCAGGTGGTTGGAGGCGTCATTGATCTCCGGCGCCGTCTGGGCCGGAGTGAAGTCGATTTTCAGCGGACCCGGCGTGACCTTGATCTCGCTACCCTCGACAATGCCGGACCCACCGATGAGTTTCTCCGGAAGCAGGAACTGCTTTCCCGCCACAATGGCCCCGAGGTCCTTGGCGCCAAGAGACTGGATGGTTCCGTTGAGCGCACCGGAGACGGAAACCGTCCCAACGGCGGAAACCCTGCCTCCGGCAGGGAAGTCACCCGGGTTCAGAAAGCTGGGTTTCGTAGGCGAGTCAACCAGATTCCAGCCGAACTGAATCGACCGACCGTGATAAACGGTCTTCGGAATGGTGAGCTGGACCTCGATGGTGGGATCAACTCCGGCAGTTCCCGGAGCAAGCTTCCCCTCACAGGTGTAGTCGTAGACGTATTCGACTTCCATGACATCCGCGGTAACCGGCGCGGTGCCTATGGTCATCATGCCGACGGCTGTCACCCCAAGGGCCGAGGCCACGATCGTCCCCCTGAGCTTTGCTCCCCAGCGAAACACCGCAACACTCCGATCCTCGGTACCAAGCCATAAAACCGGTCATAAAGTCACAACTCGCTCCGGATCGTACTGCCCAGCCCCAGCATGACGCAGGAAGATGACAAGACCCCCAGCAGACTGTGGCGGACTTGTGATCCGCCCGAATCTCCGGCGGAGGCCGTACAACGCCCGTCACCTGGGTGTACCTATGGGTAACAGAATCGTATTCTGTCCTCGTATCCCAAGGAGGCAAGCCCATGCGACGAGACCTCTTCCAGGAGGAGCACCTGCTCTTCCAGGAGACCGTGCGCGAGTTCATGGCCCGCGAGGTGGTTCCCCACCACGACCGGTGGGAGAAGGACGGCATCGTTCCCCGCGAGGTGTGGAAGAAGGCCGGGGAGATCGGCATGTTCGGCTTCGGAGTGCCCGAGGAGTACGGCGGCGCCGGGATCAAGGACTTCCGCTACAACACCGTGATCGTCGAGGAGGTCATGCGGATCGGCGCCACCGGTCTCGGCTTCTCCCTGCACAACGACGTGATGGCGCCGTACTTCGTCGACCTCACCGACGACGACCAGAAGGCCCGCTGGCTGCCCGGGTTCGCCTCGGGAGAGCTGATCACGGCCGTGGCGATGACCGAGCCCGGCGCGGGCAGCGACCTGCAGGGCATCAGGACCACCGCCAGGCGCGAGGGCGACCACTACGTCGTCAACGGCCAGAAGACCTTCATCACCAACGGCATCAACTCCGACCTCGTCGTCGTGGTCGCCAAGACCGACCCGGAGGCGGGCGCCAAGGGCGTCTCGCTGCTGGTCGTCGAACGGGGCATGGAGGGCTTCGGCCGGGGCCGCAACCTGGAGAAGATCGGCATGCACGCCCAGGACACGGCGGAGCTGTTCTTCGACGACGTACGGGTTCCCGCGGCCAACCTGCTCGGCGGACAGGAGGGCCGGGGCTTCTACCAGCTCATGGCCAACCTGCCGCAGGAGCGCCTGTCGATCGCGGTCATGGCGGTGGCCTCGGCGGAGGCCGTCCTGGCGCAGACCATCGAGTACTGCAGGTCCCGTACGGCATTCGGCCGCAGCATCGGCAGCTTCCAGAACACCCGGTTCGTCCTGGCCGAACTGGACACCGAGCTGGAGATCGCCCGTCACTACGTGGACAGGTGCGTCCTCGCCCTCAACGCCGGGGAGCTGAGCGCGGTGGACGCGGCCAAGGCCAAGTGGTGGACCACGGAGCTGCAGAACAAGGTCATCGACCGCTGCCTGCAGTTGCACGGCGGCTACGGCTACATGATGGACTACCCCGTGGCCAAGGCCTGGATCGACAGCCGGGTGCAGACGATCTACGGCGGCACGACCGAGATCATGAAGGAGATCATCGGCCGCTCGTTCGGCTTCTGACCCCTCGAATGACCCCTCGGAGACGCCGCAACGCCCCGGGAACGCCGGGACACCGCCCTCCCACCACGGAAGGGCGGCCCGGTCCCTCACTCCTTGACGATCTCCTCGACCTTGATCGCGTCGCCCTCCGAGATCAGTACCCTCGCCTCGAACGTGACCCCCGCCTTGAGCGCCTTGAACAGCTCCGCCGACGTGCAGCGGTGCGGAACCGCCCCCTTCTGGCAGACGCTCCCCTGCGTGTCGAGCACGACCGTGTCACCGGTGAGGTGCACCTCGTGCGGCCCGTCGGAAGCGTCGACCACGACCGACTCCTTCCCCAGCGGGCTGAGCCGCCCCGTCACGTCGTCGACCCGCGAAACGCTCCCGCTGCGTGTCGGCGTCGCCGTGGGGGTGACGCTCGGCTCCACCGGAACGTCCGGCACGCTCTCACTGGGTGTCTCGGACGGCACCTGCGACGTGTCGGCGGTGACGGACGCAGTGGGCGACGCGGCGGCCGAGGGGCTCTCCCCCGAGGCTCCCGAGGTCCCCGAGCCTCCCGAGGAGCAGGCCGCCAGGCAGGCGGCGAGCGCGACGGCGAGCACGGAGCCCCGGACGGCCGAAGGAACGCGTGTCACTTTCACCCATCTACTCACGGACAGCACCATTCCACGAGAAACGGTGTCGTGGTTAATCGCCACAAGATCCTCACGGTCGACGCATACTGGTCACCGTAGGCTCCCCCTGAGGCGGTGTTGATGGACAGCGGACTGATCCTGCTGGTCTTCCTGGCGTTCCTGTTCGCCTGGGGGCTCAACCGGGTACGGCGCGCGATGCGGCTCGGCACGGTCGCCTACGCCGGCATCATGATCGTCTTCATCCTGGTGATGCTCGCCCTCTGGGGCCAGACCTTCCGCTAGCCCACCGAGCCGTCGACCCGACGAGGCCGGCCCCGCACGCCGTACGGAACGGGGCCGACGGTCCCGTCGTCAGCTCCGTGACCCCTCAAGCACCACCCGCGCGACCAGGGCCGGATCGTCGTTCATCGCCAGGTGCCCGCAACCCCGCAGCAGCCGCACCCGCTGCCCCGACCACCTGGCGGCCCGTACGGCCTGCCGACGGGGGAACAGCCGGTCGCGGTCGCCCCAGGCGATGGTCACCGGCGTCTTCGGCGGCGCCGGAGGCATCAGCCAGACGAACGAGTCGAGGGTGTCGTCGAACCCCGGCGCCTCCCGCAGCGCCCGCCTGGCCGAGGAGAGGTCCTGTGCGGAGAGCCTGGACGGGTGGCCGACGAGCAGCCCGGCGGCCAGCGTGTGACCCAGCGGGTTCGCCGCGAGGGCCTCGCCCCGCTCCGAGTCCAGCGCGAAGGCCAGTGCCCGGAACGTCCTGAGCACCGCCCGCGAGTACACCAGCTCGCTCCGGTTCCAGAATCCGACGGGCGACAGCGCCGTGGCCGTACGGACCGTCCCCCGTGAGGCCAGCTCCAGGGCCACGTATCCGCCGAGGGAGGTGCCCGCGACGTGGGGTTCGCCGAAGCCGAGCCTCGCGCAGAACGTCTCGACCGCGTCGGCGAGGCTCTCCACCGTGTACGGCGAGCCCGGCGGCAGCGGCGGGGAGGCACCGAAGCCGGGAAGGTCGACGGCGATCACGTCCCGCTCGGCCGCGAGCAGGTCGAGCACCGGCAGCCACGCCTGCCAGTGGTGACCGATTCCGTGCAGCAGGACCAGGGGCTCCCCTGTCCCGCGACGTTCGAAGGCCAGATCCATCCCCCGAGTGAAGCACCGATCGTCCCCGGCTTCTATGACGGGGGCGCCATGCCCTGACCGCCTCACCGGCTCAGGACGCGTAACCTGCGGGAAATTTCCGGACAAGCTCACGAAACCTGGCAGTGATCTTGATTCTGGTCAGCGTGACTTGGTGGGGATCTCGAACCAGACGGCCTTACCCTCTCTGGTCGGGCGGGAGCCCCAGCGCTTGGCGAGCTGGTCGACGAGGTAGAGACCCCGGCCACCCTCGTCGTTCTCCCCCGCGCTGCGGATGCGGGGAAGGCGCAGGTCCTGGTCGAACACCTCGACCCAGACGGATTCGCCTCCCCTGCGGAGCCTCAGGGTGAACTCCTTCTCGTTGACGACCTCGTCCTCGAAGCCCGGGATGTCCCACGACTCGTCGAAGGAGAAGGGGGTGGTGGTGTCGATCACCAGGTCACGACGGGGGACGCTGGCGTTCGCCGCGTGCAGCACGACGTTGGTGACCACCTCGGAGACCAGCAGGCAGGCGAGCTCGGCGCGCTCCTCGGGGACGTTCCAGCCGCTGAAGGCCTCCGCCGCCATCCTGCGGGCCTCGCCGACCATGATGGGCTGGGCGGGGAAGGTGCGTTCCTCGACGTCGAGCTCGTCGCGGGCGGACCTGACGACCAGGATGGCCATGTCGTCGTCGATCTCGCCGGGGACGGCGTCCGTCGCGGCCTGGGCGATGTTCTCGACCGTGTCGTCGGAGACCTCGATGAGTTTGCCGAAGAGCGCGGCGAGGGTCTCCTCGTCGCTCGGCGGCCTGCCGTCGGCGTCGCGCAGGGGGCGGCGGTCGACCAGGCCGTCGGTGTAGAGCAGCAGCGCGGCCCCCGCGGGCAGCGTGCGGGTCTCCTCCTTGTAGACCAGGTCGGCGTTGATGCCACGGGCGCGGACGCCCAGGGGCTTGCCGACCTCCTCGATCTCCAGCTCGCTGCAGGTGCCGTCGACCAGGAGCAGCGGCGGGGCGTGCCCGGCGTTGGCGAAGGACAGCTGGCGCGACCAGGCGTCGTAGACGAGGTACTGGCAGGTGACGATGGGCGGGACGCTGATGTCGGCACCGCTGTCGTCCCACTCGGGGGTGGCGATGCTGTGGGTCCAGTCGTCGAGCCTGGCGAGGATCTCCGCAGGTGGCTTGTCGTCCTGGGCGAAGGCCCGCAGCGCGGCCCTGAGCTGGCCCATGACGGCGGCGGCCTTGGCTCCCCTGCCCTCGACGTCGCCGATGACGATGCCGACCCGGCCCGCCGACAGCGGGATGACGTCGTACCAGTCGCCGCCGACCTGGGTCTGGATGCCCTGGCCGTGCGAGGCGAGCGGCGCCGCGGGGCAGTAACGGACCGCGATCTCCAGGCCGTCGAGCTCGGGCAGCGGCGCGGGGGGCAGCAGGTTCTTCTGGAAGGACTCGGCGGTGTGCCGCTCCTCCTCGAACAGCAGCGCGTTGTCCACGGCGAGCGCGACCCGGGTCGCGACGGCTCCGACGAAGTCACGGTCGAAGGCGTCGTAGTGCGGGCTGCGCCGGTCGGTCAGGTTGGACAGGCCGAGGTACATCAGCCCGAGGACCTCACCGCGCACGCACAGCGGCGCCACGATGGCCGAGGTCATCCCGATCTCGGCGGCGAGGCGGGTGCTGGCCTCTCCGGGGCTGGGGTAGTTGGTCTGGGAGAAGTCCTCGACGAGGATCGTCTCCTGGCGCCGCAGCGCGATCTCGGCGTAGTGCCCGGTCGGGTAGTTGATGTCGGCGCCGATGGGGGCCCAGGTGTTGGGCGGCGGGCTCCAGCCCGGGACGTGGCTGGAGACCTTCCTGGTCAGCCTGCCGTTGTCCATGAGTTCGATGAAGCAGTGGTCGGCGAACTGCGGGACGAGCATCTCGGCGACGCGGTTGAGCGTCTCCTCGACGTACAGCGAGCCCGCGAGGCGCTCGCCGATCCGTTCGAGCAGGCCGTAGCGGTCCTTCTCGCGTTCGTTGCTGCGCATCGCCTCCCTGGCGGTGATGACGATGCCGGTGACCGAGCCCGACTGGTGCCGCAGCGGCACGGCCTGGGCCCGGACGTAGATGATCGTGCCGTCGCCGCGCTTGACGTCGAAGGTGCCCTCCCACACCCCGCCCTTGAGCACGTGCTTGGCGAGCTCGACGGCGAGGGGGTGGTCCTTCTCCATGATGCCCAGGGAACGTGACTGGTCGCGGGCCGCCGGGCCCGGCCTGCCGAACAGCCGTTCCGCGAAGGGGTTCCAGTAGACGACGTTGCTGAAGCGGTCGGTGACGACCACCGCCATCTCGGCATGGTCGAGGACCGAATGCGCCGAAAGGTGGTCGGCGGTGTCCTGTGAGAGATCCCCCCACCGTTTCATCCAGCGACCACCCCTTGGGGACGGCTTTGCGCAAAGCGAACCACGGTTGCTCCTGCTGCGGTCTCGGCAGGGGAGTGGAGGGTCTCCCGGGGGGATTTCAACCAAGCAGATGGATCTTGGTCATCGGGTGGAGACGAAGACATGCGCGGCGATGTCTCGCGGGAGGTCCGCCAGAGTATTCTCCGCCTTGTCGTCACCTGTCACCCGCACACCGTCGTCGCTTGCCGCGAGCGTTACCTCGCGTCCGGGTTGTATCCCAACTTGCTTGAGTTTAAGCATCACAGCCGGATCACTTTGCACTTGTTCGCTAATTCGGCGGACGACAACGGGTATATCCCTGGGTCCGGCCAGCGCCGCCATCGACGGCAGTGACTGCCAGGCCGCGCCGTCCTGGGCCGCGACGCCCAACTCCTCAAGGCCCGGGATGGGGTTGCCGTGCGGGTCCTCCTTCGGGTGGTTCAGCAGCGTGACCAGCCTGGCCTCGACGGACTCGGACATGACGTGCTCCCAGCGGCAGGCCTCGACGTGCACCTCCTCCCATGGCAGGCCGATCACCTGGGTGAGCAGGCACTCGGCGAGGCGGTGCTTGCGCATGACGCGCGTGGCGAGCGTGCGTCCCAGGTCGGTCATCGTCAGGTGCCGGTCTCCCTCAACCCTGACCAGGCCATCGCGCTCCATCCGGGCCACCGTCTGGCTGACGGTGGGACCGCTCTGCTGAAGCCGCTCGGCGATGCGCGCACGGAGAGGGGTGATTCCCTCCTCCTCCAACTCGAAGATCGTGCGGAGGTACATCTCCGTGGTGTCGATCAGGCCGTGTGCGGTCAAGGCTCCTCCCGTCCTTATCTCGTTCCAAGGCCGGTCGCGGCGTCCTCCCCTGGGGACAGCGACAGACCTGAAGTCCTCGGACTCTGACCCTATTGCGAGATCCGCCCACAGCGGCCAACGATGGCAACATCGGGGGCAGGTAAATCCTTCCCAACCTGCCCAAACACTCTGATCACTTGGACCCCGCGGCGGCGGAACGGTAACGCCTGAACGCCGGTACGGCCAGCCCGACCGCGAGCACCACCACGGCGCACGCGATCCCCCCGCCGACCCAGGAGGCCGTGGCGCCGAACCACACGGCCGTCGCGCCCGCCCTGAGGTCGCCGAGCCTGGGGCCTCCGGCGACCACGACCGTGAACACGCCCTGCATGCGCCCGCGCATGTCGTCGGGCGCGTGGGTCTGCAGGATCGTCTGCCGCCAGACGGCCGAGACCAGGTCGGCGGCGCCGCCCAGGGCCAGCAGGGCGATCATCAGCCACAGCTGGCCGACCAGTCCCGCCAGGGCGACGCTGACGCCCCAGGCGGCGATCACGAACGTCAGGGCGAGCCCCTGGCGGCTGATCCGGCCGACCCAGCCGGACAGCAGGCCACCGAGGACCGCGCCGATCGAGATGCTCGCCGAGAGCCAGCCGAACGCGAGCGGGTCACCGCCGAAGCGTTCGGCGACGATCTCGGGGAACAGCGCCCTGGGCAGCGCGAACGCCATGGCGATGATGTCCACGACGAACGACATCATCACCACGGGGTGGCCGGAGATGTAGCGCAGGCCGTCCACGACGGAGCGCAGGCCGGGGCTGGTCACCGCGCCGACCGGTTCGAGGCGCGGCAGCCGTACGGCGGCGTAGAAGCCGGCGCCGAACAGCAGGGCGTCGATCAGGTAGGCGACGGCGACGCCGCTCTGGGCGAGCACGAAGCCCGCGATCAGCGGGCCGATCACGGTCCCGAGGTTGCCGACCAGGAAGTTGAGGGTGTTGGCGGCGGGGACGAGCTCGGTGGAGACGAGCCTGGGGATGATCGCCCCCCGGGTCGGGCCGGTGATGGCGAACCCGGTGGCGTGGACGGCGACGGTGGCCAGCAGCAGGCCGATGCTCGACACCTGCAGGAGCGCCTGGGCGAGCAGGGCCAGCGTCGCGCTCCAGGCGATCAGGGAACCGACCAGCAGCAGTTTGCGCCGGTCGACGGCGTCGGCGACGGCCCCGCCCCACAGGCCGAAGGCGACCAGGGGGATCAGGTTGGTCGGGCCGAGCATGCCGACCCAGAAGGAGGAGCCGGTCATGCCGTAGATCTGGGCGCTGACCGCTACCGAGGTGAGCTGGAAGCCGATGAACGAGACGCCCTGACCCATCCAGAGCCGCCGGTAGGCCGGGACTCGCAGTGGACGGGTGTCCACCGCGAGTCTCCTGACGAGATTCCTGACCGCCACGTATCCCCCTCAGCCCTTAGGACATATGGGGATATATCAGTAATGGCCAGGTAACAAGTCACGGGGCCAGGCGTTCGACGGTCCACGAGGCGCCCGTACGGCGGTAACGGAGACGGTCGTGCATGCGGTCGAGCTGACCCTGCCAGAACTCCACCTCCGACGGCACGACCCGGAAACCGCCCCAGAAGTCGGGCACCGGCGGGTCCTCCGGCCAGCGCTCGGCCAGCTCCGCGTAGCGCTCGTCGAGCTCCCGCCTGGACTGCACGACGGCCGACTGCCGCGAGGCCCACGCCCCGATGCGCGAGCCGTAGGGACGGGACCTGAAGTAGGCGGCCGACTCCTCCCGCGGCAGCCGTACCACGTGGCCCTCGATCCTCACCTGGCGGCGGATGGAGTGCCAGGGGAACAGCAGGCTGGCCCTGGGGTTCTCGGTGAGGTCGCGGCCCTTGCGTGACTCGTAGTTGGTGTAGAAGACGAATCCGTCCTCGTCGTAGCCCTTCAGCAGGACGGTCCTTGCCGTCGGCCTGCCGCCGGCCGAACTGGTCGCGACGACCATCGCGTTCGGCTCGGGAAGCTCGGCCGCCACGGCGTCGTCGAACCATCGGGCGAACTGGCTGACGGGGTCGGGGGCGAGATCTTCCTCAAGCAGAGGGAGACCTTCGTAGGTGCGGCGAAGCCCGGCAAGCGAAGGCGGGCGCGAGGTGGCATCCACGGGACGGTATTCTCCCGTGCTTGACGGAGAGCATGCGCACCGCCCCCACCTGGGACGATCGCGTTCCGGCGGGTCCGGCGGCACACCACCGCGCCCTAGGGGGTTGAATATGACCCGCCGGTATCTCGACATCAAGGCTTTGACTTCAAGAAAGGGAGGCGGCCGAGAATGTCCGACTTCAAACCCGGGCTCGAAGGCGTGGTGGCCTTCGAGACGGAGATCGCGGAACCGGACAAAGAAGGGGGCGCCCTTCGTTACCGGGGCGTCGACATCGAGGAGCTTGTCGGTCGCGTTTCCTTTGGACACGTGTGGGGCCTGCTCGTCGACAACACGTTCCAGCCGGGCCTCGCCCCGGCCGAGCCGTACCCCATCCCTGTCCACTCCGGTGACATCCGCGTCGACGTACAGAGCGCGCTGGCCATGCTGGCCCCCGCGTACGGCTTCAACCAGGTGCTCGACATCGACGCCGAGCAGGTACGCGCCGACCTGGCGCGCGCCAGTGTGACCGCCCTCAGCTTCGTCGCCCAGTCGGCGCGCGGCCTCGGCCTGCCGATGGTCCCGCAGAGCGAGGTCGACAAGGCCGAGAGCATCGTCGAGCGGTTCATGATCCGCTGGCGGGGCGAGGCCGACCCCAAGCACGTCAAGGCGATCGACGCCTACTGGACGTCCGCCGCCGAGCACGGCATGAACGCCTCCACCTTCACCGCCCGGGTGATCGCCTCGACCGGTGCCGACGTCGCGGCGGCGCTGAGCGGAGCGGTCGGCGCCATGTCCGGCCCGCTGCACGGGGGCGCCCCCGCCCGCGTGCTGCACATGATCGAGGGCGTCGAGAAGCTGGGCGACGCCAAGAAGTGGGTCCAGCAGGAGCTGGACAACGGCCAGCGGCTCATGGGCTTCGGCCACCGGGTCTACCGGGCCGAGGACCCCAGGGCCCGCGTGCTGCGCCGTACGGCCAAGGAGCTCAACGCGCCCCGCTACGAGGTCGCCGCGGCGCTTGAGCAGGCCGCCCTCGAAGAACTGCACGCCCGTAAGCCCGACCGGGTGCTCGCCACCAACGTCGAGTACTGGGCCGCGGTCATCCTGGACTTCGCCGAGGTCCCCGCCAACATGTTCACCTCCATGTTCACCTGCGCACGCACCGCGGGCTGGGCGGCTCACATCCTGGAGCAGAAGCGCACGGGCAGGCTGGTCCGCCCCAGCGCCAAGTACGTGGGCCCACCGCAGCGTTCGATCAACGACGTCCCCGGCGCCGCCGAGGTCCTCGCCTCCTTCTGACCCCCCGATCAGTCTCGTACGGCTGTCGCGCGACGCACTCTCGCGCGGCAGCCGTCTCGTGTTTATCGGGTGATTTCAGTCTCATTCCGGACACCACGCACGTCTCGAAATACGGACCCCGAGCGGGATCGCGCGGCGGGCTCAGTACGCTGTTCAGGTGGCTGACATCGTGATTCCCTCTGACATCAAGCCCGCCGACGGCCGTTTCGGCTGCGGGCCCTCGAAGGTACGACCTGAGCAGCTGGCGGCTCTGGCCGCCTCCGGTTCCACCCTGATGGGCACCTCCCACCGGCAGAAGCCCGTCAAGTCGCTCGTCGGGCGCGTGCGTGCGGGCCTGCGGGAGCTGTTCTCCCTCCCCGAGGGGTACGAGGTCGTCCTCGGCAACGGCGGCACCACCGCGTTCTGGGACATCGCCGCCTTCGGACTCGTCCGTGAGAGGTCGCAGCACCTGCACTTCGGCGAGTTCTCCTCCAAGTTCGCCTCCGTCGTGGCGAAGGCCCCGTGGCTGGGCGACCCGACCGTGATCAAGTCCGAGGTGGGCAGCCACCCCGAGGCCCGTCTCGAAGAGGGCGTGGACGTCTACGCGCTCACCCACAACGAGACCTCGACCGGCGTCGCGATGCCGATCAAGCGGGTCGGCGAGGAGGGCTCGCTGGTCCTGGTCGACGCCACCTCCGGCGCGGGCGGCCTGCCCGTCGAGGCGAGCGAGTTCGACGTCTACTACTTCGCCCCGCAGAAGAGCTTCGCCTCCGACGGCGGTCTGTGGCTCGCCCTGATGTCCCCGGCCGCGCTGGCCAGGGTCGAGGAGATCTCCGGCAGCGGCCGGTACGTCCCCGAGTTCTTCAGCCTGCCGACGGCGATCGACAACTCCGTCAAGGACCAGACCTACAACACCCCGGCGGTGGCCACGCTGTTCCTGCTGGCCGACCAGCTTGAGTGGATGAACGGCAACGGCGGCCTGGCCTGGACCACCGCCCGCACCGCCGACTCGGCCCAGCGGCTCTACACGTGGGCGGAGAAGACCTCCTACACCTCGCCGTTCGCCGCTCCCGAGTTCCGCTCGAACGTGGTGGGCACCATCGACTTCTCCGCCGAGGTCGACGCCGCCGAGGTCGCCAAGGTCCTGCGCGCCAACGGCATCGTGGACACCGAGCCCTACCGCAAGCTCGGCCGCAACCAGCTGCGCATCGCGATGTTCCCGGCCATCGACCCCGACGACGTCGAGGCGCTGACCAAGTGCATCGACCACGTGGTCGAGCGGCTCTAGCCCTTCCCTGAGCCTGGCCGGTGGGGGAAGGGCGACGTCCTTCCCCCACCGGAGGCCCTGGTGACCACGCGGACACCCGTGGGGCCCGGAGGCCGGGCCCTTTTCGGGGCGCGCCGGGAAACTGGCTCCCAGCGCCCTCTCAGCTCCGTCCCGAGCCCTCGTGCTCCAGCGGCTCGGGGATCTTGTGGAAGGTGAAGCCGGAGGCCGCGACGGTTCCGGCGGCGTCCAGCACGCAGACCACCGGCAGGAACGTCACGTTGAACGCGGCGGAGACCGGGCCGCCCGCGGGCTCGACCACCACCCGGGCGACCGCGGACAACCTCGCCACGTAGGCGAGCGTGTCCCCCGTCTCCTCCCCCACGACGACGGCCAGCGCCTGCTCGCGTCCCCCGGGCATCCCGCCGGCCCGCCGTACGAACTCGGGCTCCAGTTCGGCGCAGGGCGCACAGCCGACCGAGAAGAACCCCACCAGCGTGTCGCCGGGGAGCCGGTCCCGCGAGATCCGCTCCCCGTCCATGGTGACGGTCGTGAAGTCGGCGGGCCTTCTCCCCACCGCGGGCAGAAGGGCTCCGACGCCCGTCTCCCCCTTACCCGGTTCCTCGGGCCTGGCCGCGAGCAGTCTGGAGTGCTCACGCAGGCGTCTGATCACGCCCAGCACGAGCGCCAGATTCAGGATGCCGAGCAGTCCCAGCGGAATCACGAAGACGAGCTGTGCGGACATGGCTGCCTACCTTCTCAGTGAGGCGTGCGGGGATCGGGGGACGCGCCGAACAGATCGACGATGTCGTCGAGCCGGGCGACGACCAGCGCCACCGCTCCCCCGGTTATGAGCGCGACCGCCGTGCCCGGTGCGAGCAGCCGCTGGTCGTGGCTGGCCACCGCGACGAAGACGGCCACCAGCGCGAGGAGCACGTTGCGGACGACGTGCGCACGGCCCAGCGGTCGCGTCGAGGCGCCGAAGCACCGGCAGCCGGCCGAGCCGCCCCGGGACGTCGACCAGGCGATGACCACGGCGAAGACCGTCAGCAGGGCCGCGGACAGAAGCGCTCCCCCGGTCGCGGTGGCGTCGAAGACCAGCAGGACACCGCCTGTCGCCTCGGCGGCCACGATCAGGGCGGCCGCCGCCGTCTCCCCGCCCGCGGGCAGCACCCGCAGGTCCCGCAGCGACTTCGCGAACGCGCGGAACAGGGCCGGGGAACGCGCCTTGCCCACCGTCGACATCAGGAAGACGACGGCGAGCAGGCACCTGCCCCCGACGTCGAGGTAACCCGACATGACACGCCCTTTCGGCTCGGTTGTCCCCGGCGACCGGCCGGGCCCGGCTAGCCGCAGCCCACCGCGGCGGGCGACAGCGTCGCGCTGACCTCCAGGCCTCCGCCTGAGCGGGCGCGGGCGACGATCACGCCGCGGTGGGCGGCGACGATGGAGCGGACGATCGACAGCCCCAGACCGGCTCCCTCCCTGGGGCCGGACCTCGCCTCGCCGAACCGGACGAAGGGTTCGAACAGCTCGTCGACCTTGTCCGGGGGGATGTCCTGGCCGGTGTTGCCGACCGTCAGGCCGCCCGACGCCGTGACGGTCACCTCGACCACACCGCCGGGACGGTTGTAGCGGATCGCGTTCTGCACCAGGTTCATGAGGAGCTGCGTGATGAGGACCCGGTCGCCGGAGATCTCGACCGGCGCGGCCCTCAGCTCCGTGCGCACACCGGCCGAGGCGGCGACGTCGGTGTACTGGGCCAGGACCTCCCCCGCGACCTCGTGGAGCGGGATGGGCTCCCTGCGTGCCAGGCCCCGGTCGCTCTGCGCCATGAGCAGCAGTCCCTCGATCAGCCGCTCGCTGCGTTCGTTGATGGTCAGCAGTTCCCGTCTGGCCCGGACCACCTTCTCCGACATCGGCCCGGCCAGCCCCAGCTGGAGTACCGTGCGCTGGACGGCCAGGGGGGTCCTCAGCTCGTGGGAGGCGTTGGCGACGAAACGACGCTGACTGTCCGCGGCCTGCTCGATCCTGGCGAGCATGTCGTCGAAGGTGTCGGCGAGCCTTTTGAGCTCGTCGTCCGGCCCCCTGAGTTCGATGCGCTCGTGCAGGTTGTCCAGGCAGAGGCGCCGCGCGGTCTCCGCGATCTGGTTGAGCGGCCTGAGCATCCTGCCCGCCAGCCACCAGCCGATGAGCGCGGCCATGATGACCAGTACGGCCAGGCAGGCGGCGGACGTGGTGAACAGCTGGTGCAGCAGTTCGTAGCGGGCCTGCGCCAGCCGCCTGTCGATGGCCTCGGTCGTGTAGGACCTGGCCATGGAGACGATGACGTCCACCGACTCGCCCGGCGGCTTCCCGGTCGACTTGTTGGTGAAGGAGATCACCTTGACCTTGGAGTCGACGCTCCGTGCCAGCAGGAAGTAGACGACGAAGATGACGACCGTCCCCGCGGCGAGGATGAGCCCGCCCTGCACCGCGGCGAGCCTGACCCTGACCGGCAGGCCGAGCCACCGTGCGGGCGCCCGGCGCGACGTCACCACGGCTCAGATCCGGTATCCGGTGCCCAGCACGGTCTCGATCACCGGCGGGTCTCCCAGCTTGGCCCTCAGCTTGGCCATCACGACACGGACGGCGCTGGTGAACGGGTCGGCGTTCTCGTCCCACGCCCGTTCGAGCAGCTCCTCGGCGCTGACGACCCGTCCCTGAGCCGACATCAGCACCTCCAGGACGGCGAACTCCTTGGGGGACAGCGCCAGCGGGACCCCCTCACGGGAGGCCTGCAGCCGTGAGGTGTCCAGCGTGAGACCGCCGCACCGCAGCACCGGGGGCAGCGCCGTACCGGTCCGCCTGCCGAGCGCCGACACCCTGGCGAGCAGCTCGGAGTAGTCGAACGGCTTGGGCAGGTAGTCGTCGGCGCCCAGGCTGAAGCCCTGGAGCCGGTCGCGGACGCTGCCCGCCGCGGTGAGCATCAGCACCCTGGTCCTGCCGCCCTCCCTGGTGAGCTCCTCGCACACCTGGTCACCGGAGACCCCGGGAAGGCCCCGGTCGAGGATCACCACGTCGTAGTCGGATCGGGCGAGCCGTCTCAGCGCGTCGGTCCCGTCGTAGGCGACGTCCACCGTCATGTTCTCTCCGCGCAGCCCGTCGGCGACGTAGTCGGCCAGCACACGCTCGTCCTCGACCATCAGCACGCGCATGGCACGCCTCTCCTCAGGTGGGTGTGTCGCCACAGTAGGACGACGTGGATAAAGCCGATGTTTCCAATGACGGAAACGTCAGCCGAACGCCCCCGTCTGTAGACCTGTGGAGCACGGCGCCGCCGTTCACGGCCGCGCCGTACCGCGAAAGACGGAAGGTCGAAAAACCATGAGAACTCCCCGGCTCAGCGGAGCCGTGATGATCGCCGCCGCGCTGGTCCTGACGGGCTGCGGCACGGACTCCGGCCAGAACGCACAGACCGGTACGAGCACGCCGAACGTCCAGGACCAGGGGGTCGCCTACGCGCGATGCATGCGTGAGAACGGGGTGAACATGCCCGATCCCGACCCCAACCGGCCCGGCGCCATCACCATCCCCAAGTCGGGGAACACCGCCGCCCTTCAGGCCGCGATGAAGGCGTGCCAGCAGTACCTGCCCGTCAAGGCGCAGGAGAAGATGGGCGGTTCCGAGGACATGGACCGGATGGTCGCGATCGCCCGGTGCCTGCGTGAGAAGGGCGTCGACGCGCCGGATCCCCAGCCGGGGCAGGGGCTCACCATCCGCGACCGGCTCAACGACCCCAAGGTGCAGCAGGCGCTGATGGCCTGTCAGAAGTCCTCGTCATCCTCCGGCGGCGCGGGATGAGGGACCCCTCCTCCGACGACTCCCCCGGCGACGGCACCGCGCCCGGACCCGCCGCCAAGCGGCACCCCCGGCGCCGTCGCCGCCTGCTGTGGGCCGCCGCCGGTCTCGCGGTCGCCGTGGCCGCGACCGTCGTGGTCGTGACGCGGCCGCCGTCCCGCGCCCCGGCGCCGCGGGAGGCGGCCGTGACCACCGCCCCGGTGGTCCGCACCGACCTCGCCGACCACGAGGAGATCGACGGGACGCTGGGCTACTCCGGCACCTACCTCGTCTCGGCCAGTGGAGGCACCCTCACCTGGCTGCCCCCCACCGGACGGACCGTACGCCGGGGGCAGCGGGTGTACGGCGTGAACGGGCACTCCGTACCGCTCTTCTACGGAGCGACACCGCTGTGGCGCCCGCTGCGGCAGGGGGTGCGCGACGGGCAGGACATCGCCGTCCTGGAGAGAAACCTGGTGGCGCTGGGCTACGGGCAGGACGTCACGGTCGACAGGCACTTCGGCTACGCCACCTGGCGTGCCGTCCGGCGCTGGCAGCGTCACCTCGGCGTCGAACAGACCGGGGTGGTCAACCCCGGCGACGCCGTCGTCGCCCCGGAGGCCCTGCGGATCGCCGCCGTGCCCGGCGTCTCGGGCGGCACCGCCGGCGGGGTCGTCGTCAGGGCCACCGGAACCCGGCAGGTCGTCAACGTCGACCTGCCGGTGAACCGGCGGCAGCTGGCCGTCAAGAACGCCAAGGTGAGCGTCGACCTGCCGGGCGGGCGGACCGTGCCGGGACGCATCCGGCGGGTGAGCACGGTGGCCACCGCCCCGTCGGGCTCCGCCCAGGACCGACAGCCCGGTCAGGCCACTGGCGACGCGATCGTCCCCGTCGAGGTGAGCCTCACCGGGCGTAAGGCCGCCGGCGGGCTGGACGGCGCCCCGGTGACCGTGAGCTTCACCAGCCGGGTGGACCGGAACGTGCTCGCCGTACCCGTGGCCGCGCTGCTCGCCCAGGGCAAGGACTCCTACGCGGTCCGCGTCGTCGACGCGTCCGGCGCCGGACACGCCGTCCCGGTACGGCTCGGCTCCTTCGCCCTCGGGCTGGTCGAGGTCAGCGGCCCCGGGATCACCGAGGGCGTGCGCGTCGAGGTGCCGTCGTCATGACCGCCGTGATCACCGCTGAGAAGGTGTCCAAGACCTATCCGGGCGGAGTGGCGGCGGTGCGCGAGGTGTCGCTGTCGGTGCATCGCGGGGAGCTGCTGGCCGTCGTCGGCCCTTCGGGTTCCGGCAAGTCGAGCCTGCTGCACATCCTGGGGGCGCTCGAACTGCCCGACAGCGGAACCGTCCGGATGTTCGGGCACGACCTGGCGACCCTCCGCGACCGGCAGATCTCCGCGGTCAGGGCGAGCTGGATCGGCTTCGTCTTCCAGCAGTTCTTCCTCACACCGCACCTCAGCGCGGTCGACAACGTGGCCACCGGACTGCTCTACCAGGGCGTATCCGCCGGGACCCGCGCCCGGCGCGCCACCGCGGCCCTTGAGCGCGTCGGCCTGGGCCACCGGCTCAGTCACCGGCCGCACGAGCTCTCCGGCGGCGAACGGCAGCGGGTCGCGGTCGCCCGCGCCCTCGTCGCCGGTCCCGCGGTCGTCTTCGCCGACGAACCGACCGGCAACCTCGACTCCGCCTCGGGCGCCGGCGTGCTGAGCCTGCTCCGCGAGCTGCACGCCGACGGCACCACGATCGTCATCGTCACCCACGACCTGGAGATCGCCCGCAGCCTGCCGCGCCGGGTGGAGATCCTCGACGGCCGGATCAACTACGACGGGAAGGGCTCATGAGCTCCATACCGCTTCCTCCTTCGGCTCGGCTCTCCGCCGCCGTCGTCTTCCGGGTGTCGCTGGTGGGGTTGCGCGGACGGCCGTTGCGGGCGGCCCTTTCCGCGCTCGGCATCGCCATCGGCGTCGCCGCCATGGTCGCCGTGCTGGGCATCGGCGCGGCCAGCAGACAGCAGCTGTTGGACCAGATCCGGATGCTGGGGACCAACATGCTCACCGTCCACCCCGGCCAGAGCCTGTTCGGGGAGAACGCCAGGCTGCCGGTGGAGTCGGTGGGCATGGTCGCCCGTGTCCCCTCGGTCCGGTCGGTCACCGCGGTCGGCGCCGTGGAGAACGGCACGGTGCGCCGTACCGACAAGATCCCGGCTTCGGACACCGGCGGGATCGCGGTGGCCGCGACCAAGCTCAACCTGCTCACCACGCTGGGGGGATCCGTACGCTCGGGCGTCTTCCTCAACTCCGCGACCGAGATGTATCCGGCCACGGTGCTGGGCTCGGTCGCCGCCGGCAGGCTCGGGGTCGGACAGCCCGGCGACCAGGTCTATCTCGCCGGGCACTGGTTCACCGTCATCGGCATCCTGAACTCCCTGCCGCTCAACCCCGAGATCGACCGGTCGGCCCTGGTCGGCTGGCCGGTCGCCGAGGGCCTCCTGAGGTTCGACGGTCACCCGACCACCCTGTACGAGCGCTCCGACGAGGAGGCCGTCACGGCGGTCAGGGAGGTGCTCGCCTCCGCGGTGAACCCGCGCAACCCCGAGGAGGTCCAGGTCAGCCGCCCCTCGGACGCCCTGACCGCCCAGCTCGCCGCCGCCTCGACCTTCAACTCGCTGTTTCTCGGCCTGGGCGCGGTCGCCCTGCTGGTCGGCGGCGTCGGGGTGGCCAACACCATGGTCATCTCCGTGCTCGAACGCCGCCAGGAGATCGGGCTCCGCCGCGCCCTCGGCGCCAACCGGGGTCAGATCCGGCTGCAGTTCCTGGCCGAGTCGGTCGTGCTGTCCCTCCTCGGCGGTCTGTCCGGCGTCCTGCTCGGCGTCCTCGTCACGCTGGGTTACGCGGCGTCCCGTGGCTGGCCGTTGGTCCTGCCCGTCCAGGCCCTGGCCGGCGGGGTCGTCGCCTCAATGCTGATCGGCGCGGTCGCGGGCCTCTATCCGGCGCGCAGGGCGGCCAGGCTCACACCGACCCAGGCGCTCGCCACCGGATGACCCGACTTCGGAACGATGCCCGAGAAAGGGGAACCGACTCCACTTGGAACACCTCACCCACTGCGATTAGGTAAGCCTTTCCTTTTTAATTCGACCAGGGACAGGAGGGTTCACCCCGCCACGCCCTTGCAAAGTTAATGGATGTCAACGATCTCCAATACAGACCGGTTAAAATAAATAAAGAGCCGCGAAAAAAGCATTTCGAAACGATGATCCATCTCCTCCTGAATTGCCCGAAATAGGGCTTGTTCCACCAGAGGGCGCCATGCATACTGGGGAAGCGCTGAAGCGCGGATGCGAAATCGTGCAAAAATTCAAGGAGGAGAGAAATGGCGGAAACAAAGACCCTTAGGTCGGAGGACATCGCGGTCACCACGCAGGGGGTCCTCACCTCGAACGCGGGTTTCACGGTCTGCAACACGGACCCGACCGACCCTTGTGTCGTCATCTGCAACCCCGACCCGAGTGACCCCTGCATCTAATTATGACGTCATCTGAGAACAAGGGCCCGAGGGGGGCAGGCGCGGAGAACCGGCCCCCCTTCGGCCTTTCCCGGCTGATCGACCCGATCGATCTTGAAACGTTCAGGGAAATCTACCTTGAGAAGCAGCCTCTATACGTGAAGAGGCAGGATCCGCACTACTACGCGGACATTCTCACACTGACCGACGTCGATGAGATACTCTCCGCCTCAAGCCTGCTCACAACGGACATCCGGCTCGTTGAGAATGGCCGTGAGATATCACTTTCCGACCTTTTCCCCAACGAGGCGGAAGGGCGGGCGAACGGCCTTGAGGCACTTTACGAAAGTTATCGGAACGGCGCGACCGTCAATCTGATGTTCCTGCACGAGCGCTGGCTTCCGCTGAAGCGGGTGTGCCAGTCGCTCGCCGCGGAGCTGACCGTCGGTGTCCACGGAAACGTCTACCTGACTCCCGCGGGGGCACAGGGGCTCCAACCGCACCACGACACGCACGACGTGTTCGTGCTGCAGCTCTACGGCACCAAGCACTGGCGCCTGTACGAGTCACAGACCCGTCTGCCGCTGCAGTCCCAGCTCTACCGGCACACGGGCGAGGACCCCGAGGTCGTGACACGCGAACTCGACCTGTCCCCCGGCGACCTGATGTACCTGCCGCGGGGGACCGTCCACGCGGCCACGGCCAACGAGGCGGCGTCCCTGCACCTGACGATCGGAGTCGTGCCCGTCGTCTGGGCGTCCCTCCTGCGCAAGGCCGTCGATCAGGCGGTCGCGGCGGACTCCCGGTTCCGGGAGGCCCTTCCGATGGGCTTCGCGCTGGACGAGACGACACGCAAGGAGGCGAAGGAACGTCTGAGCGAGCTCTTCGACGACCTGCGCGGTGCCCTCTCGGCCGACGCGGTCGTCGAGGAGGCGGCCAGGACCGTGCTGCGGCGCAGGCAGCCCGCCCTGCTGGGCCACCTCCAGGATCTGGAGGCGGTGGGGGCAATCGACGTGACCACCCCGCTGCGCCGGCGGCCCGGCCTGCTGTGGCACCTGGCCAGGGAGGGTGAGCAGGTCATGCTCACCTTCCACGGCAAGGTGGTCAGCTTCCCCGCGCACGTCGAGGACGAACTGAACTTCCTCGGCACCGTCGACGAGTTCACCGGCGCGGGCATTCCGGGAGCGCTCGACGAGGCGGGACGGATGGTCCTGACCCGCCGGCTGCTCCGCGAGGGTTTCCTGACGCTCGCCTGAAATCACCCCGATCCGATTCCCGGTGGGCGCGCCGCGGCGTGCCCACCAGGACGATCTCCGCCGGACCGGTCCGGCAGGACGACACAGCGACGCGGAGCCGGAGACCCATGGAGTTCGTCTATTCCGAGAAATCAGGCAAAGGGGTGTCGAGCGTCGGCCAGAGCGGACTCAGCGGCTCCCCCGACATCCCGGAACCACCCCCGGACGACAGTGAACGCGGCCTCCACGCCCGGCTGCGACGCCTGCGCCGTACGGTCACCGGGACGATCAGCGGCCTGCCCCGTGTGTTCCACCTGGCCTGGCAGGCCGGTCCCCGGCTGACTGTGGCCCTGGCGGCGGCCACCGTCGTCGCCGGACTGACGCCCGCCGCCACGGCGTACACGGCGGGGCTCCTGACCGACACGATCGTGCGGGCCATCCAGGTACGCGCGGCCGGTCTGCCGGACGTGACCGCCCTGAACCTTCCCCTGCCCGGTCCGGCGCCCGAGACGACCACGACGTCCGCCGTCGTGATCCTGGCCGGTGTCCAGTTCCTGGTCTTCGTCGTCATGGCGCTCGCGAACGTGGTCATGACGATCACCAGGCAGCTCCTCCAGGAGAGGCTCACGCAGACCGTCCAGCTCAAGGTCATGGTCCACGCGAACGGGATGGACCTGGGGTTCTTCGAGACCGCCCGCTCCTACGACCTGCTGCGGCAGGCCCAGCAGGAGGCCGCGACCCGCCCGGTCACCATGATCGCAAGCGCCTTCGGGCTGGTCCAGAACGCCATCTCCTTCGCCGGGGTGGTCGCGCTGCTGGCCTCACTGAACCCCTTCCTCGCCCTGGCCGCCCTGCTCGCGCCCATCCCCGCCTTCGTCTCCGACTCCCGATACGGCATGCGCGGCTTCGTCATCTCGCTGTGGGCCTCCCCGATCCGCCGCCGCATGCAGTACCTGAACACCCTGGTGACCACCGACGCCTTCGCCAAGGAGGTGAGGCTCTTCGGCCTTGGCTCCTACTTCGTCGACCGCTTCCGCGCCCTGGGCGGGGTCTTCTACGAGCGTCAGCGCCGTCTGGTCGTCACCCGCTATCTGGCGGGCGGCGCCTGGGGACTGATCAGCACCCTGACGGGGTCCCTCATCTATCTCTTCATCGCGCTGCAGGCGGCCTCGGGGCAGCGCACCCTGGGAGACCTGGCGCTGTACACCGCGGCCGCCGCCTCCCTGCAGACGGCCGTCCAGGGGCTGTTCCAGAACACCTCAAGCATGTACGAGAACAACCTCTATCTCGGCACCCTGTACGAACTGCTGGCGACGCCCTCTGCCGCCCTCCCGGAGAACCCCCGGCCGCTGCCCACACCGGTACACGGCCACATCGTGTTCGAGCACGTGACCTTCACCTACCCCGGGGCGGGGCAGCCCGCCCTGAGGGACGTCAGCTTCGAGGTCAAACCAGGCCAGACCATCGCCGTGGTCGGCCGCAACGGGGCGGGCAAGACCACCGCCGTCAACCTGATCTGCCGCCTGTACGACCCCGACGAGGGCCGCGTCCTGCTGGACGGCGTCGACATCCGCCGGTTGGACCCCCAGGAGCTGAGGAGCACCGTCGCGGCCATGTTCCAGGACTACGTGACCTACCAGGCGACCGCCGCGGAGAACATCGGCCTCGGCGACGTCGGGCACGTCGAGGACCGTCCCCGGATCGAGGGCGCGGCGGCCAGGAGCGGGGCCGACGGGCTGATCTCCGGGCTGCCCTCGGGCTACGACACCCCCCTGGGAAAGTGGTTCGACCAGGGCGTCAACCTGTCCGGGGGCGAGTGGCAGAAGGTGGCGCTCGGCCGGGCCTTCATGCGGGACACGCCGATCCTGCTGCTCGACGAACCGACCTCGGCCCTCGACCCGCACAGCGAGTACGAGCTGTTCGAGAACCTGCGGCGCCGTTCAGAGGGGCGTACGGCCGTCTACGTCTCACACCGTCTCTCCACCGTTCGCCGGGCCGACCGGATCCTGGTCTTCAAGGAGGGCCGGATCTCCGAGGAGGGCACCCACGCCGAGCTGATGGAGCTGGAGGGCGACTACCACGGGCTCTTCACCATGCAGGCCTCCGCGTACGTCGGCACAGCGGACCAGGAAACCCCACAGACCCCCGAGGAAAGACGATGACCGACGCCCAGTTGATCCCTCTCGACCTGCTGTTCGGCGAGCCCGCGTACCTGAGCCCCGCGCTGTCGCCTGACGGAACCCACATCGCCTACCTCGCCCCGCACAACGGGGTGCTCAACATCTGGGCCGGCCTCAGGGGGAAGGACTTCTCCCCGGTCACCGACAACCGCGACCGGGGCATCCTCGGCTTCTGCTGGGCGCACGACGGCCGCCACCTGCTGTACATGAGCGATCACGAAGGCGACGAGCAGACCCATGTCCACGCGGTCGACCTGTTCGGCGGCGGCACCCGCGACCTGACCCCCTTCGACGGCGTGCGCGCCTACATCGTCGGGATCGACCGGCGCGTCCCCCGGTACGTGCTGGTGGGGATGAACCTGAGGGATCCCAGGCGGCACGACGTGTACCGGGTCGATCTCGCGGGCGGCGAACCCTCGCTCGTCGCGGAGAACACCGGTTTCTCCGGCTGGATCGCCGACCGCGAGCTACGGATCAGGGGAGCGCGTGGTTTCGCCCCCGACGGCGGCTCGTCGATCATGGTCCGGGACACCGAGGAGGCGGACTGGCGGACCCTGCACGTGATGGACTACGAGGACTCCATGACCTCGCAGGCCATCGGGTTCACCGACGACGGCCTGAGCCTTCTCGTCCTGTCGTCCGTGGACTCCAACACGACCCGGCTGCTCAGGCTGGACGTGGCCACCGGAGCCGCCGAGGTTCTCTACCAGGACCCCCGCCACGACGTGCGCACGGTGAACCTGCACCCGCTGACGCGCCAGGCCGACCTGGTCGTCGTCGAACGCGAGCGCAACCACCTGGAGGCGCTCGACCCGGCCGTCGCCGACGACGTGGCGCGGATCCGCGCGATCGGCGACGGCGACATGATCCCCCTCGGCAGGGACGGCACGGGGCGGACATGGCTGGTGCAGGAGAACGTCGACGACGCCCCCGCTGGCTACCACGTCTACGACGGCGAGAGCGGGAAGGCGGAACTCCTGTTCACCCACCAGCCGGAGTTCGCGCGGTACCCGCTGGCCCGGATGGAGCCCTTCTCCTTCACCGCGAGGGACGGGCTCACGATCGACGGCTACCTGTCCTTCCCTCCGGGCCTCGACCGGCGCTCGCTGCCCGCCGTACTCAACGTGCACGGCGGGCCGTGGGACCGCGACCGTTGGGGTCTGCGGGTCGAGTCACAGTGGCTGGCCACCCGGGGTTACCTCTGTGTCCAGGTCAACTTCCGCGGTTCGAGCGGGTACGGCAAGGACTTCCTCAACGCCGGTTCCGGCGAGTGGGGCGCCCGCATGCACGACGACCTGATCGACGCGGTGCGGTGGGTCACCGCGCGGGGCTTCGCCGACCCGGACAGGATCGGCGTATACGGCACCTCGTACGGGGGGTACGCGGCCCTGGTCGGCGCCGCCTTCACCCCGGAGGAGTTCCGCTGCGCCGTCTCCGTGGCCGGTCCCTCGAACCTGCTGACCTTCGTCGAGTCCGTCCCGCCGTACTGGGGGCCGGTACTCGCCCGCCTGAAGCGGTACATCGGCGACCCGGAGACCCAGGCCGATCTCCTGTGGTCGCGGTCCCCTCTCTCCCGCGTTGGGGACATCCGGATCCCGATCCTGATCGCCCAGGGGGCCAACGACCCGAGGGTGCGTCCCCAGGAGTCCGAGCAGATCGTCGCGGCCCTGCGGGAGAAGGGCGTTCCGCACGAGTACCTGCTCTTCGACGACGAGGGGCACGGGTTCGTGAACCCCCGCAACCGGCTGACCTTCTACGCCGCCGCCGAGCGCTTCCTCGCCCGGCACCTCGGCGGAAGGAACACGACGCCGGGACGCTGACCCCGGCCCTCGGTCAGAACTCGTCGGCGCCGGTGACCTGGGCGACGACGAAGACGTGCCGGGAGGCGGCGCAGATCGTCTCCAGCACGTGGACCGGGGTGTCGTCGTCTCCGTAGCTCGCGCGCAGCACCTGCACGATCCACTCGCCGGGGTCGAGTTCCAGGGTCACGGCCTCGAAGCCGCTCGGCGGGCGGGCCACCAGGTGCTCCTCGGCGTGGCCGAAGCGGTGGCCGAGGGCCTCGATGCCCGCCTGGAGCGTGGGCCGTACGAAGTCGGGGTCGCACAGCGGGGTGCCGCCGAACAGGTCGAGCCTGAAGTAGCTCGTGGCGATCCGCACCGGGACGTCACCGGCCAGCAGCAGCTTCCTGCGGGCCAGGACGTCGGTGCCCGGCTCGACGCGCAGCGCCGCCGCGACGTCACCGGAGGCCGGCTCCTCACCGACGCCCAGCATGCGGCGGCCCGGGGTGATCCCCTGCGCGGCGGCCTCGGTCATGAAGAGCGAGGCCGAGCCGCGTACGGCGGGCTGGGTCGGCAGCGAGCGCCGCACCACCACGCGGGGCGTCCTGTGGCCCGTGGCGCCGCTTTCCCGGCTCGGGTCCGCTGTCTCCTGAGATCCCACTGAAAGCTCCTCCACGGCGTTCCTGGCACCGGCTGAGGCCGTCCCCCGACCCTAGTGGAGTGTCAGTAGGCGGGCAGCGTCCGCCGTCTGCGGCGCAGTGCCCAGGCCGCCAGGACGCCGCCGACCAGCCCGAACAGGTGCCCCTGCCAGGAGATGCCCGCCTCCCCCGGCAGCACGCCCCAGATGATCGAGTAGTACGCCACGGCGACGCCGACCGCGATGACGATGTCGAGGACGCTCCGGTCGAACAGGCCCCTGGCCACCACGAAGCCGAAGTAGCCGAAGACGAGCCCGCTCGCCCCGACCGTGACCACGTACGGCGAGCTGGTGAACCAGACGCCGAGGCCGCTGACCACGATGATGATCAGGCTGGCGAGCAGGAACCTGCCGATCCCGCGCAGCGCGGCGAGGAAGCCGAGGATCAGCAGGGGCAGCGAGTTGGCCATGAGGTGGCCGAAGCCCGCGTGCAGGAACGGCGCCAGGAGGATGCCGCCCAGCCCCTCGACGTCCCACGACCTGATGCCGTAGGCGTCGAACTCTCCGGGCAGGACGTAGTCGGCGACCTCGATCGCCCACATGCCGCCGACCAGGAGGATGACGAGGATCGCGGCTCCGGCCGCGCCCGCCGCCAGCTCACCCGCCCCGCGTCTGAGCCGCTCACCGGCCGGGCGTTCCGCCGGGGGAAATCGGTCGTCCATGCACTCTCCTGGCCTTCGGGAGCGGTCGCCACGCCCTTCCACCGTACGCACTCCAGGCGGGAAGTGCGCCGGGCGCGACCCGTACGGCCGTGCCCGGCGCCTCGAACGGGACTACTCGCCCTTCCAGACCGGGGCGCGCTTCTCGGCGAAGGCCGCCGCGCCCTCCTGCGCGTCCTTCGACGCGAACACCGGGTCGATGATCTCCGCCTGCCTGGCGAACATCTCCCCCGCGCTCCAGTCGGCGGACTCGACGATCACCCGCTTGGTCGCGGCGAGCGACAGCGGGGCGTTGGCCGCGATCCGGCCGGCCAGCTCGACCGCCCTGGTCAGCGCCTCGCCCTCGGGCGTGACGTGGTTGACCAGGCCGACCTCGCTCAGCCGTGCGGCGGGGAAGTGGTCGCCGGTCAGGGCGATCTCCATCGCGACGTGGTAGGGGATGCGCCGCGGCAGCCGCATCACGCCCCCGGCCGCCGCGACCAGGCCACGCTTGGGCTCGGGCAGGCCGAAGACGGCCTTCTCCGAGGCCACGATGATGTCGCAGGCCAGCGCGAGCTCGAAGCCTCCGGCCAGGGCGTAGCCCTCGACGGCGGCGACGATCGGCTTCCTCGGCGGCGCCTCGACGATGCCGCCGAAGCCCCTGCCCTCAAGGAAGGGCAGGTCTCCCTTGAGGAAGCCCTTCAGGTCCATGCCCGCGCAGAAGGTGCCACCCGCCCCGGTCAGCACGTAGACCGAGACGTCCGCGCGTTCCTCGAACTCGTCGAGCACCGCGGCGATCCCCCTGGCGACCGCGCCGTTGATCGCGTTCCTGGCCTGGGGGCGGTTGATCGTGATGACCGCGACGCCGTCGCCGACCTCGGCGAGTACCTCATCAGACACCGGTTGACTCCTCTGGGCCGGGAACTACTTGGGCTGGAAACGGATGCCGCCGTCGAACCGGACGGTCTCGGCGTTCATGTAGTCGTTCTCGATCAGGGAGCGCACCAGGTGGGCGAACTCCTCCGGCCTGCCCATGCGCTTGGGGAAGACGACGGGGGCCACGAGCCTGGCCTTGAACTCCTCGGCGTTGTCGTTGAAGGCGTAGATCGGGGTGTCGATGATGCCTGGGCAGATCGTGTTGACGCGGATGCCGACGGGCGACAGGTCGCGCGCGGCGGGCAGGGTCATGCCGACGATGCCGCCCTTGGAGGCCGAGTAGGCCACCTGGCCCGTCTGGCCTTCGAGGGCCGCGACGGAGGCGGTGTTGACGATCACGCCGCGCTGGCCGTCCTCGTCGACCGGGTCGGTCTTGGCGATGGCGGCGGCGCCGATGCGCAGGAGGTTGAAGGTGCCGATCAGGTTGACCTCGATGACCTTGCGGTAGGAGGCCAGGTCGTGCGGTGAGCCGTCCCGGTTGACCGTACGGCCCGCCCAGCCGATGCCCGCGCTGTTGACCACGACGCGCAGCGGCCTGCCGGTCGCGACCGCCGCGTCGACCGCCGCCTGCACCTGCTGCTCGTCGGAGACGTCGGTCTTGACGAAGACTCCGCCGATCTCCTCGGCGACGAGCTTGCCGCGCTCCTCGTTGAGGTCGGCGACGACCACGGTGGCGCCGTGCGCGGCGAGATGACGGGCCGTGGCCTCACCGAGGCCGCTGGCACCGCCCGAGATGACTGCTGCTGCTCCGTTCAGGTCCATGAGCGGACTCTAACGCGGATACCGAATGAAGTTCTATCAGGGGTGCCCGTTGGATCTCAGCCCTCGCCGACCGCGGTGACCACGTCGGGATAGACCTTGATGCGGCGGTCGAGGCCGGTGGTGCGCAGAATCCTGGCCACCGGCGCCTGCGGGGCCGCGAGGCTGACGCCGCCCCCCTCGCCCGTGGCCAGCCGCCAGGCCTCGATGAGCACGGACAGGCCGCTTGAGTCCATGAACGACAGCGCGGTGAGGTCGAGGATCAGCCGGGATCCGTCGAGCTTGATCGCATCGCGAACCTCGTCTCGCAGAAAGGGGGCGGTGAACAGATCGAGTTCGCCCTCGACGGCCACCACCACGGCGTCACCGACGGCGCGGCGAGCCAGCCGTAGCTTCATCAGTCCTCCTCGCCCATGAGGCAGACCCACTTTACTTCGCCATCACCGTATGTGAGGTCCCGCGACTCTATGATCATTCGCACCGGGCGGAGGAAGAACCGCAAACGCCACACATCACCCTCACCCCGTTCCGCTTCCCCGTCAATGGAGCCACGGCCCAGCCACGGCGCCCCCGCCGATTTATACCGGAAAAATCACGAATAACGTGGGACAAAGATCATATAAACCGCTATCACAGCGAATCGATACACATGTCGACGATCATGGAGAATGCTCCGCTCGCGGGAGGGCGAAGCCGTACGGCAGTTCGAGACGGTGGGCGGCGAGCAGGTCGGAGTCGGAGAGGATCTTCGCGGTCGGCCCGTCGGCGGCGATCACGCCGCCGGACAGGACGAGCGCCCGTTCACACAGCTCCAGGGCGTACGGCAGGTCGTGGGTGACCATCAGCACGGTCACGTCCAGCCCCCTGAGGATCTCGGCCAGCTCGCGCCTTGAGGCCGGGTCCAGGTTCGACGACGGCTCGTCCAGCACCAGGATCTCCGGCTCCATCGCGAGCACGGTCGCCACCGCGACCCGGCGGCGCTGACCGAAGGACAGGTGGTGCGGCGGCCTGTCGATCGCCTCCAGCATGCCGACGCGGTCGAGGGCCTCCTCGACCCGGCGCCGTAGCTCCGGCCCCCTGAGGCCGAGATTGGCCGGGCCGAAGGCGACGTCCTCCCGCACCGTCGGCATGAACAGCTGGTCGTCGGGGTCCTGGAAGACGAGCCCGACCCGCCTGCGGATCTCCTTGAGCGACTCCTTGCCGACCGGCAGCCCGGCGACCGTCACCGTGCCGTGCCCCGGGGTCAGGATGCCGTTGAGGTGCATCACCAGCGTGGTCTTGCCCGCGCCGTTCGGGCCGAGCAACGCGACCCGCTCCCCGCGCGCGATCTCGAAGTCGACGCCGAACAACGCCTGGGTGCCGTCCGGATAGGCGTACGCCAGGCGGCGCACCTCCAGCGAGGCGGTCATCACAGGCCTCCGTTCACGAGTGTCGTGCCGAGCAGCGCCACGAGCGCCGCGCCCGGCAACATACCCGCCGTGAGCCACTGACGCGAGGAGGCGGACAGGTCCTGGATGACCGGCATCGAACCGGTGTAGCCCCGGCTGAGCATCGCCAGGTGCACCCGTTCCCCGCGCTCGTAGGAACGGATGAACAGCGCCCCCGCCGATTTGGCGACCGCCGGGATGTGCCGGACGTCCCTGGCCGTGAAGCCCCGCGACTCCCTGGCCACCCGCATCCGACGCATCTCGTCCACGATCACGTCCATGTAGCGGAGCATGAACATGGCGATCTGCACCAGCAGCGGCGGCAGCCGCAGCCGCTGGGCGCCGAGCAGCATCAGTCTCGGTTCGGTCGTCGCCGCCAGCAGCACGCTGGCGACCACCCCGAGCGTGGCCTTGGCCAGGATGTTCCAGGCCGCCCAGAGCCCCTCGACGCTGAGCGTGACTCCCAGGAACGGCACCCGTTCGCCGAACCCGATGAACGGCAGCGCCACCGCGAACACCACGAACGGCAGCTCGATCATCATCCGCCGCAGCACGAAGCCCGGCGGGACCCGGGCGGCGGACGCGACCACACCGAGCAGGACCGCGTAGATCCCGAAGGCCCACAGCCACTCACGCGGGGTCGCCACGACCACCAGCGCGAAGGACGCGACCGCCGCCAGCTTGCACTGGGGTGGCAGCCGGTGGACGAGGGTGTCCCCCGGCCGGTAGAGCTGGTGGCTGTGGCCCGCCCCCACTACGCGGTGACCTCGTCCTTCGCCGAGTCGTCGCGGGTCTCGCCCTGGTTGCGGCGCCGTACCGCGAAGAACAGGCCGCCGCCGACGGCGAGGGTCACTCCGACGCCGACCAGGCCGGCGACACCGACCGGGATGCCGCCGACCTCGCCGTAGTCGGCCAGCGGCTGGTCACCGAGGGCGTGGTCCCCGGCCTGGCCGATGAAGCCCTTGTCCTCGGCGACCCGCTCAAGGCCGTCGGGCGAGGAGGAGGCGTAGAAGCTGACGATCCCCGCCAGCAGCGCCGCGACCAGGACGCCCGCGGGCAGGAACCAGCCGATGCGGCGCGGGGCCGCCGCCCTGGGGGCCGTGTCCACCGTGGTGGCCGCGCCGTCGGCGCCCCTGAGCACCAGGGGCGCGGCCAGCCCGCGCGCGCCGTAGACCAGGTCGGGCCTGACCGCGAGCACGGTGCTGACGGTGACCGCGGTGATCAGGCCCTCGCCGATGCCGATGAGCACGTGCACGCCGCCCATGGCCATGGCGACCGTGCCGACCTCGATGGGCGCGGTGCCGCCGATCCAGAACAGCAGCGCGAAGGAGATCGCCGAGACCGGCACCGAGACCAGCGCCGCGACGAAGGCGCCCGCGACCACCGTGCCCCTCCCGCGCGCCCTGCTCGTGACCAGGCGGAAGACGGCCCAGCCCGCCAGGACGGCGACGATGCCCATGAGGGTGATGTTCACCCCGAGCGCGGTCAGGCCGCCGTCGGCGAAGAAGAAGCCCTGTACCAGCAGGACGACGGCCACGCACAACACCGCCGTGTACGGCCCGACGAGTATCGCCGCGAGCGTGCCGCCGAGCAGGTGCCCGCTGGTGCCCGCCGCGACCGGGAAGTTGAGCATCTGGACGGCGAAGATGAAGGCGGCGACCAGACCCGCCATGGGCGCGGTCTTGTCGTCGAGCTCCTTACGAGCCCCCCGCAGACAGATCCCCACGCCGGCGGCCGCGACGGCCCCGGCCGAAATCGACACGGCTGCGTTGAAGAAGCCATCGGGTACGTGCACGGCAAGCCTCCGGGGATGCGAAATCCTCCTTACTTTAAGCCATGGGCTTGCACTTGCAAGAGAGTGGCATTAGCGGAGGACGCGGCGGGCGAACGACCTCGGGGTGAACGTCCGCACGACCGCGCTCAGCCGCCCCTTGCCCGTGGTCGCGTAGGGCCTGACGCTGCGTCTGACCAGCCCGCGCCACCAGGTGCGCGGCGGCGCGACGATCTCGGCGGGCGCCTCGACCCTGAACCGCGCGGGCGGTCCGCCCAGGTCGAGTTCCAGGTAGGCGTCCCAGGTGCCGGGTCCCAGTCTGCCGAGTGCCTGCCGCATGGCGAACGTCCCCCCCTCCTCGACCTCGACCGGCTCGCGCCACTCCTTCCCCGACCACCGCTCCCGCCACACCAGGTGCCGTACGGCCCGCGTCCCCGGCGCCGCCGAGCCGACGCTGACCCGCCCGTCGAGCGCCAGCCGGTTCCCGGTCGTCCAGCGGGTCCCGGTCAGCCGGACGCGGCCCGGCACCCGCACCACGTGTCCGCCGACGTCGAGGCTGAGGTTGCCGTGCGACCTGGTGAAGTACGGCAGGGCGACGACACCGCCGATCATCCGGGGGGCGGGCCGGGTGACCGGCTCGTCCCGGTCGGCGCCGAGCCGTACCAGACGGGTGACGCCCTCGCACTCGACGTTCAGATAGACGTCCCAGACCCCGGAGGACAGCGTGGTGACGTCCACGACGGCGCTGAAGCCCTCGTGGTCGCCGCCGACCGGGAACACCCGCTCGACCGGACGCCCCCGGTCGCCCTCCACCGCGCCGCCGCGCAGCCGCAGCACCAGGTCGAGGCCGCCCGCGACGAGGTCGGGGCCCCCGTCCCGTTCGAGGGCGTCCAGCGCGACCCGGCCCGTGACGACCAGCCCGTCCCGCGGGTCCCAGTCCAGGCCGGTCAGCCGCCTGCGAACCACGGCCGACTCGATGTGCGCGAGCCGTACCAGGCGGTCGACGTCCTGGAGGGCGGCGACGCGGCCCCGGTCGATGGGGTTGAGGCGTTCGCGGACGCCGTCGGTCAGCCACCGCTCGCACATGTCGGCGACCTCGGCGGCGATCTGCCTGCGCGTCTCCTCCCCGGCGTCGAGGAAGGGCCTGCCGAGGTTGCTCAGCGCGTCCATCCTGAAGTGCCGCCCGAGCAGGTGGTCTCGCAGCGCCCCGGGACGCACGTGGCCGACCATCAACTCGACCGACTTCTTGATCATCCGAATCCAGGCGACCGGGTCGCGACTGCCCGGCTGCTGCATGATGCTGCTGCCGTCCGGCCTGGCGACCAGGTGGTAGCAGTCGTAGTCGGCGACGACGGAGATCACCTCCGCGTGGCAGTAGGCGTGGGTGGTGAAGAACACGTCCTCCCCGACCAGCAGCGTCTCGTCGAAGCGGATGCCGTACCGCTCGATCATCTCCCTGCGGAAGAGCTTGAAGCAGCTCAGGCTGTTGTAGACGCGGCTCTCCTCCAGCGTGACCCGCTCGGCGTTCTCCCGGAACATCGAGACGGGGGCCCTGCGGTCGTGCCCGACGATCTTTCCGAGCACCATGTCCGAGCCGTTGCGCTCGGCCATCGCGAGCATCCGTTCGAGCGCCTCGGGGCCGAGATAGTCGTCGGCGTCGCAGAAGAACACGTACTTGCCCCTGGCCAGGGCCAGGCCGACGTTGCGGGGACGGCCCGCGCCGCCGGAGCGCTCCACGCGGACGACCCGCACGACCCCCCGGTGGTGGGCGGCGTAGAGATCGAGCAGTTCGGCGCCGCCGTCGGTCGAGCCGTCGTCGACGACGATGATCTCCCTGTTGACCCGCTGCACCAGCAGCGAGGTCAGGCACCTGTCGAGATAGGGGCGGCAGTTGTGGACCGGGACGATGACGCTGACGTCGATGTCGGGGTGCTGCGTCTCCTCCCGCGCGGCCCAGCGCCCGGGCCCCGCGGCCTCGTCTCCGGCCGCCCGCTCACCGCTTCCCGCACGGACCGCTCGAATGATCGTCCCCGTCACCGCTGTGCCCCCCGTCGGTTACTCAACGTCACGCAGCGTTCCAGTATGTGACGATGGGCCGCGCGTGTGGGGCGGATCCGGTTTCTTGGCCCTCTCCGCCTTCGCCCGGCCTCACCGCGCCTGGTGAAAACCCCCTTTTTCTTACGGCTTCGCACGGCTTGGCGTTTCGCGCGCCTTGTCGCCTTGTCGCCCTTTGGTACCTCCGGCCCGTCACCCTGTGTCGTCGCGCCGGAGCCTCCCGAGTTCCTCGACCGCCGCCAGCGCCGTCCGCCACGGCTTGGAGCCGTTCCAGGCCTCGTTCGCCGGGTCGAGGAGCACGCGCACCCCCTCGGCGCGCAGCGTCTCGACACCGCGCAGGAACGGCAGGCGGGAGGCGAGGGCCGCGTTGACGAAGGGCACGACGACCACCGGGATGCCCAGGCCGGGGGCCTCGGCGAGCAGGCCGAGCGCGTAGGTGTCGGCGATCCCCTGGGCGAACTTGTTGACGGTGTTGTAGGTGGCCGGGGCCACGACGATCGCGTCGGCCCTGGGCGGCTTGGGCTCGTCCGGCCTGCGGTAGCGGCTCTTGACGGGACGCCCGGTCAGCTCCTCGAAGGCGGCGACGTCGAAGAAGCCCAGCGCCGAGGGGGTGGCGACGACCTGGACCTCCCATCCCTCATCGAGGGCCGCCGCGACCAGGTCCTGTGCCGTGGGGGCCGCTCCGGCCGCGCAGACGATCACATAGAGGACGCCCTTGGGCGCCGGGGGACGGTTCATGGAACAAGTCTCGGACACCCGGAAACAGCCTTGGAGCCGGGACGGCTATCGACATCTCACCCAAAATCACGAAAAATCCTTATGTTTCCGTGTGACTTGCCCGGGAATTTCCATGCCGTTCCGTTATGAGAAGAAACCCGTGTGACCCGTGGGACGTCTTTTCCAACAGGAGGGCACATGGCAGCACTCGACGATCTTGTGGACGCGGACCTCCTTCTGGAGCTGCTCCTCGTCGAGGCGTTGCACGTCGAGGCCGAGCGCCTCGCGGCCGGCCGAAGGACCGGCCCCGACTCCGGCGAGGGGAGCCGGGGCCTCGGGTCCACGCCGCGCCGCCCGCGGGGTCAGTGAAGGTGGATCATCCCCCGGGCGGCCATCTCCTCGATGTACCTCGCCCAGTCACGTGTGATCTTGTTCTCGAAGTCGGCGTGCACCGCCTCACGCTCCCGCGCGGTCAGGTGTTCCCGCTCCCCTCCGGGGTAGGTCACCGTCGCCCCCTCCGGTGAGCCGTCCAGCAGGAACAGGTAGCCGCGCCTGCTGACCTCCAGGAACATGCCGAACGTCGGCAGCTCCTGGATCTCGCGCAGCGCCGCCTCCCAGTCCACCTCGACCCCCTGCCAGCTGTTGTCCCGTTCGGCCAGCCACCGGGTGAGGTCGCTGAACCAGACACCTCTGCGGCCGGGGTTCTCCTTGACGTGGAAGTGGGCCACCGCGAAGACCCCTTCCGCGTTCTCCGAGACCTGGCTCCTGGGGACGAGCGGCGGCGCGACGACGTAGGCGGCCTCCGCGGTCGCGGCGTCCTGCCGGGAGTCGGGCCAGGGCAACGCGAAGATGAGCCAGTACGCGGGTTCCTGGAGCTTTCTCAGTTCCTGCGAGGTTGGAGAGGTCATATGCGGTTTCTCCTTTGGGGGCTGAGATCACCGTACTGATCGAACCCCCAGTAACCCGGAGAACCACCAAAAAACCATCGTGTTAACGGGCGAGGGCCGCCAATTCCCTCAGGACAACCGGCCAAGCCTCGCTTTCCGGGTCAATAACCACAAAATGCCCGGCGCCGGGAATCCGCACCAGCGAGGCCTCGGGGTGGGCGGCGACGTAGGACTCGGAGACCTCGACGGGCACGCGCTCGTCGTCGGTGCCGTGCACGAGCGTCACCCGCCCGGCGCCGGGGCGCAGCCGTACCGGATCGAGGTCGGGGCGCTCGTCCGGCGGACGGCCGAGGAAGTCGGCGACCGCGCCCTCGTCGAGGTCGAGCCAGTGCGCGAGCCGCAGGTCGGCCACCGGGGCCAGGGCGAGGACCGCGGCCTCCCCCGGGCTCGCGAGCAGGGCCAGGTGGCCGCCTGCCGAGTGACCGGCGACCACCATGGGACCGGACGCGGGACCGAGCGCGGCGAGCGCGGCACGGACGTCCTCGACCGCCGCGTCCGGACGGCCCGGCTCGCGGCGGTACTCGACCGCGGCGACGTTCCAGCCCGCCTCGCGCAGCGCGTTCGCCATCGGACGCAGGTGGACCCGGTCGTACTCGGGACGCCAGAACCCGCCGTGGACCAGCGCGACCGTCGGCCCCGGCCCGTGCCACAGGTCGCTCACCTGGTCGGGGGCCGGGCCGTACGCGACGGTCTCGTCAGGACCGGGCGCGTCCCTCCCGAGGACCGACCTGTCCTCGCTCACGACGACCTCACGACGGCCTCATGACGGCCTCACGACCTGCGCCTGAGCCCGGCCAGGCCCGCGACGACCGCCCCGGCCAGTACGGCCGCCGCCCCGGCGAGCAGCCGCTGCTGGGCGCGCACCCGGCGCCTGACCTGGGCGTAGGGCACCGTGGAGAAGGAGACCAGCTCGTACCGGGACACGTAGCGGCCGGGCAGCGCCCGCTCCAGCCGGTGCTCGACCCCCTTGACCAGCCGGAACACCGGAGAGGCGACCTTGTCGCGCATCTCGATGAAGTTGTCCAGGGCCATCTCGGCGATCGCGTCGGCGTTCTCCTTGCGCCGCCGTTCGAACAGCGGCAGGGCGCTGGACCAGGAACCGCCGGTCTCGTCGAGACACTGGTCGAGCACGACCACGTCCTCGAAGCCGCAGTTGGCTCCCTGGCCGTAGAACGGCACGATCGCGTGCGCCGCGTCACCGATCAGGCCGACCCTGCCGTCCGACTGCCAGGGCGCGCAGCGGACCGTGCCGAGCAGGCCGACCGGGTTGTGCGTGTAGTCGTCGACCAGGGTCGGCGCCAGCGGCACCACGTCCGGGTAGTTGGCGCGGAAGTGACGTTCGACGGCCGCCGGGCTGCTCAGCGAGGCGAAGCTCCCGGTGCCGCCGGTCGGCCAGAACATCGTGCAGGTGAAGGATCGGTCGGGGTTGGGCAGCGCGATCATCATGGACGTGCCGCGCGGCCAGATGTGCAGCGCGCCCGGGTCCAGCGCGAACTCCCCGTCGACCGCGGGGATCGTCAGCTCCTTGTAGCCGTAGTCGAGGAAGTCCAGGCTCTCCTCGATGTCCCGGTGCGCGAGCAGCTGCCCCCGTACGGCGGAGCCCGCCCCGTCCGCGCCGAGCACGACGTCGGCGACCGTCTCGACCGGCCCGTCGGCCGTCTCGAAGGTCATCGCCCCGGTCGCCGGGTCGAGCCCGGTCAGCCGGTGGCCGAAGAAGACCTTCACCCCGGGGGCGGCCTCCGCGGCGTCCAGCAGCGTGTTGTTGAGCGCTCCCCGGCTGATCGAGTTGATCGCCATCTCGCCGTCGTGGCTGTAGGGCTGGAAGTCGAGCGGGCCGCTCACCGGGTGGATCATCCGGCCGCGCATCGGCAGCGCGTCGGCCATGACCCGCTCCTCAAGGCCGATCCTGCGCAGGGCGTCCCTGCCGCGCTCGGAGATGGCCAGGTTGATCGACCGGCCGCGCTCCGGCTTACCGGTACGCGGGTCGGGGCGGCGCTCGTAGACGGTCACGTCGAGGCCGCGACGGGCCAGATAACAGGCGAGCAGGCAGCCGGTGAGCCCGGCGCCGACGACGGCAACGGTCACGACTCCTCCTGGACACAGTCGGCCAGCGCGACGGCGGCGCGCCAGCAGTCGTGGTAGGTCGAGTAGAGCGGGGTCGGCGCCATCCGGACGATGTCCGGCTCACGGGCGTCGGTGACGACCCCGTGCTCCCGGCGCAGCCGCCAGGCCAGCTCCGCGGCGCTGCCGCTCCCGATCCGCAGGGAGAGCTGGCAGCCCCGGCGCCCCGGCTCCCGCGGGGTGACCACGCTGAGCGGCCGGGAGGGGACGACCACGTCGAGCAGGCTCTCCAGGTATCCGGTGAGCCGCACGCTCCGGGCCCGCAGCTCGGCCATCCCGACCTGGTCGAACAGTTCGAGCGAGGTGCGCACCGGGCCCATGGCGTAGATCGGCGGGTTGGAGATCTGCCAGGCGTCGGCGGTCGCGGGCGGCCGGGAGACCGGGGCCATCTGGAAGCGGGTCTCCTGCTCGGTGCTCCACCAGCCCTCGAAGCGCGGCAGCGTGGGGTCGCCCAGGTGCCGCTGGTGGACGAAGACGCCGCCGAGGGCGCCGGGCCCGGAGTTGAGGTACTTGTAGGAGCACCAGGCGGCGAAGTCCGGCCCCCACTCGTGCAGGCTCAGCGGAACGTTCCCTGCGGCGTGCGCCAGGTCCCAGCCCACGACCGCCCCGGCCGCGTGCCCGGCCGCGGTGATCGCGGGGATGTCCATCAGCTCGCCGGTCAGGTAGTTCACCCCGCCGAGCATCACCAGCGCGACCGTCTCGCCCTCCCTGGCCAGGAAGTCGAGGACCTGCCGCCCGTCGCGGAGCCGTACCACCGTGGTCTCCGGGTCGAGGCCGTGGAAACGGGCCTGGCTGCGCACCGCGTAACTGTCCGAGGGGAAGGCCGTGTCCTCGATGACGATCTTGGTGCGCCGCCCCTCGGGCCGGTAGAACGACACCATCAGCAGGTGCAGGTTGACCGTCAGCGAGTTCATCACCACGGTCTCCTCGGGCAGCGCGCCGACCAGACGGGCGGCGGGCTCGGTGAGCAGTTCGTGGTAGGGCAGCCAGGGGCGTTCGGCCTCCATGTGACCCTCGACGCCGAGTCTCGCCCAGGCCTCCAGGTCGGCGAGCAGCTCCGTCCTGGTCGCCCTCGGCTGCAGGCCGAGTGAGTTGCCCGCCAGGTAGGCGCTCTCCGGGTAGTCCCCGCCCTCCGCCGGCGGGACGAGGAAGAGGTCCCGGTTGCCGGGATCCTCCGCGTCGCGCCGCAGCGCCTCCTCCTGCATCTCCTGGATCGACAGGCCGGTTCTCAACGAGTGGGTCATACGTCTCTCTCTTCACACGTGGGCTGCGAACCGGCCGCGGCGAGGTGCGGGCCGCTGGTTCCCCCATGATGACGGCGTACAGCGGGGCAAAGGAATGCCGTATCAACGGGTGTATCTGGATATAGGTGCTGATTGGTGCTTACATTGCGGCTTTCACCTTCCGAATGGAAGGGCACCGTACGAGATGGCATCCTGATGCGGTGATCCGCCCAAGGCCGTCCCTCCCTCCGCCCCCTCCCACGGCCTCCTCCGGGATCACCCCCGCGACCGTCTCCGGAACCGATCTCCCGACGGCCTCCGGGGTCTCGCCCGTGGCTCCCTCGCCCCTCACCGAGCTGTGCGACCCCCGCCTCGCCGGGGCCGGTGTACGGCTGCTCCTCAAACGTGATGATCTCATCCACCCCGATCTTCCGGGCAACAAGTGGCGCAAGCTCCGATACAACCTGACACGGGCCGCCGAACTGGGGCACGACACGCTGCTGACCTTCGGGGGCGCCTACTCCAACCACCTGCGGGCCGTCGCCGCGGCCGGTGCCCGCTTCGGGTTCCGGACCGTCGGGGTCGTGCGCGGGGAGGAGCACCTGCCGCTCAACGAGGTCCTGGCCTTCGCCGTCGGGCGCGGGATGCGGCTGACCTACCTCGACCGCACCACCTACCGGGCCAAACACACCGCCCCCGTGATCGAGACGCTGCGGGAACGGTTCGGCCGGTTCTACCTGCTGCCCGAGGGCGGCAGCAACGCGCAGGCCGTACACGGCTGTGCCGAACTGCCCGGGGAGATCGCCGTGCCGTACGACGTCGTCTGCTGCCCGGTCGGCACCGGCGGCACGCTCGCGGGCATCGCCGCAGGTCTGGAGCCCGGACGGCGGGCGCTCGGCGTCTCGGTGCTGCGCGGCGGAGGGTTCCTCACCGAGGAGGTCACCCGCCTGCAGACCGAGGCGTACGGCCACGCCTCCGGCAACTGGTCGATCGCCCTCGACTTCCACTCGGGCGGTTACGCCAGGAGCGACGCCGCCCTCGACGCGTTCGTCACCGACTTCACCGCCCGGCACGGCCTGCGCCTGGACCGGATATACGTGGCCAAGATGATGCGGGCGATCTTCACGATGACCGAGGACGGCGTCTTCCCGCCCGGCACGGTGCTCGTCGCCGTCATCACCGGCCCCATGACCCCTCCCCCCGGCTGACCCGGCTCAGCTCCGGGCGGCGCGTTCGATCGCCACCCCCACCCCGTCGAGCAGGTGGTCCAGGCCGGCGCGGAAGTCGTCGTCAGGACCGGCCCCCGGGTTGGGGGCGAACGCCCCGGCCCGCACGGCGCCGGCCAGCGCGGGGAACCGGCCGGGGTCGACCAGCTCGGTGAGCAGGACGGCGTACGCCTCGTCGGCCCCCTCCCCCGGTTCTGCGGCCATGGACGTCAGGAGCTGGGCCGCGCCACGCACGTAGTGCGTCACCAGCATGACCACCGAGATCCGGGTCCGCAGGTCCAGCGGTGTGCCGCCGAGGGTGCGCAGCGCGGCGTCCAGCCAGGCGAGCTGGCCGGGATCGGCAGGCGGGGAGTTCACCAGCTGGACGATCCACGGATGCCGCGCGTAGACGCCGAACAGCTCGACGGCCCACCGGGTGAGTGAGCCGCGCCAGTCGGCCGGTGCCGTTTCGAACTCCGGCGGCGGGCCGGGGGCGGCGTCCAGCATGAACAGCCGCAGGTCGTCCTTGCCCGCCACATGCCGGTACAGCGACATGGGCGCGCAGCCGAGCCGCTCGGCGAGCCGGGCCATGGACAGCGCGACCAGCCCCTCCTCGTCGGCGAGGGCGACGGCCGCCGCCACGATCCGCTCCAGGCTGAGCGCGGGCGCGCGTCCCCGCCCCTTCGGCTTGGCCCGCCCCCACAACACGTTCAGCGCGTGCGGCAGCTCGTTTCCGGTGTCGTCCCGCATTCCAGGAGCCTATCAGTTTGCGTATGACATACGCCTTGCGTAGGTCATACGCCTTGCGTATAAGGTACGCAATAAGCGTATGTCATACGCATCCCACTCAACCCCCTTGGAGTCGTCATGCACACGACGATCGACAGCCCCCAACCGGCACCGGCCCGCCGCCGTCCGTGGTGGAGACGCCCCTGGACGGCGCCCCTCGGTCTGGTCATGGCCGGGTTCCTCGCGTTCTCGCTGCCGCCGTACCTGACCGGCGACCCGTCGCAGTCCCGGGTGCCGCAGCCGGAGGGGTTCGGCCTGCACTACCCGCTGCTCGTGGCGCACGTGCTGTTCGCCACGATCGCCATGGTCACCGCGTTCTTCCAGGTGTGGCCGTGGTTTCGCAGGCGGCACCCGGTGTGGCACCGGCGCGCCGGACGGGCCTACGTGTTCGCCGGAGTGTTACCGGCCGGGCTGACCGGCCTGGTCATCGGGGCGCGCTCCCCGTTCGGGCTGTTCCTCGCGGTCAGCGACGTGATCCTCGCCCTGCTGTGGCTCGCCTTCACCGTGGCGGGCTGGCGCGCCGCCCGCGCCCGCCGGTACGCCGGTCACCGGCGCTGGATGCTGCGCAGCACCGTGCTGACCTACTCCATCATCACCAACCGGGTGTGGACCGCGATTCTGATCATCGTCCTGCCCCCGCTGCAGGACACCGTCTTCCACGGCGACCCCGACCTGATGGCGTGGACGATCTCCGGCCTGTCCGGCTGGCTCGGCTGGACGGTCCCGCTGCTGATCGTGGAGTGGTATCTGGAGCGCGAGGTGGCCCGCCGTGGCCGCCGCACCGCACCCGCGACCTGACCCCGAACCCCGGAACCACCGCAGCCGGTTCCGGGGCGTTCGCCTCACGACTACCCCGAACCCCAAAACCGCATATTTCCCGCTATTCGCGGGCATGCCATCCGGCGTCGAGTACGCCTCCATCCGACCACGACACGAGGACGACGGACATGCGGCTCACCCTCGCCACCGACCCCGCCTCCCCGGACCGCCCCAACGAGGACTTCGTCGGGGTCACCTCCGGCGCGGTGGTTCTCCTGGACGGGGCGGGCGTCCCGAGCGGCATGGAGTCCGGCTGCTCACACGGGGTCGCCTGGTACGCCCGCACGCTCGGCTCCACCCTGCTGGCCGAGGTGACCCAGAGCGCCGCTCCCCTGGCCGAACTGCTCACCAGGTCGATCAAGACCGTCGTCTCGCTGCACGACTTCACCTGCGACCTGTCCCACCCCGGCACCCCCTCGGCCACGGTCGCGATGCTGCGCCGTACGGACGACGCCCTGGAATGGCTGGTGCTGGCCGACTCCGTGATCATCATCGACACCGGTACGGCGGAGCCGACCGTGCTCAGCGACGACCGGCTCGAACGGACCGGCGTGCTCCACCGGACCGAACTGGACGCCCTGACGAACGGAACCCCCGAACACTCCGAGGCGCTACGCCGCTACATCGAGATCATGCGCGGCCACCGCAACCGTGAGGGCGGCTTCTGGGTCGCCTCGGCCGACCCCCTCGCCGCCGCACGCTCCCTGACCGGATCCGTCCCCGCCGAACGGGTACGGTCCGCGGCCCTGCTCAGCGACGGCGCCTCCCGCCTGACCGACCTCTTCGGCCTGGCCACCTGGCGACAGCTCCTCGACCTCCTCACCCGCGACGGCCCGCAAGGACTGATCGCCCAGGTCCGCGCCGCCGAACACGACGACCCGTACGGCTCGCACCGGCCCCGCCACAAAACCCACGACGACGCCACCGCCGCCCTCTGGACGTTCCGGTGAGCCCTCCCCTTCGGCCGGGTCGCGGCTCGATCGGGAAGTCCCGGCGTCCTCGGCCCTTCGCCCACGACGGCCCGCGGCCAGGTCGTTCCGACACGGCGGCGGTGACCCCATGTCCGTGCGAAGTGCCTGCCCGACCGGGGACACTGGAACGGTGTCTGAGACCTCCCGTCCCGCGCCGCCCGTGACCAACGTCTCGATCGTGGTCCTGACGTTGGCGCACCAGGTCGAGGCGGAGCTGAACAGGGCTCTGGCGCCGTTGGATCTGACGGTGAGCAGGCTGGGGCTGCTGGCGCACATCAAGGCCGTGCCCGGGGTGTCGTTCAGCGACCTGGCACGCATGTCGGGAATCACCGTGCAGAGCGTGCACACGGCGGTGAAGACGCTGGAACGAGCGGGACTGGTGCGCGACAGCAGTGCCCGTGCCGGCTCCGCGTCGGTCATCGAGGTGACAGCCGAAGGCGCGCGCCTGCTACGAGCGGCGCAGGAAGCGGCAGACCAGGTGGACGAGCACCTGTTCGGCCCGGACTCCGACCCGACGCGCCGACGGGTGGGCGAGGCCATCCGGGCAGCCTTCCGTACCGCCGGCTGATCCCTCCTCGGCGGCCTGACCGCCGTACGTCTGCGAACCTCATCTTTCAGGCTGACTGAAGCATGGTCTAGGCTTCAGTTAACCTGAAGGCTGAAGGGAGACATCCGTGCTGGAAGACGTCCTGTTGGTGGTACATGTCCTGGCCGCCATCGTGTTCGTCGGCGGCTCCGCCGTCGCGACGAGCCTGTTCCCCCGCTACGCGCCTCTCGCCGCGGCCGTTCCCCCAGACGCCCCATCCGACCAGGGAGAACGCAGTCCCGCTGTCGCGACCGCGATGCACCGCATCACCCGGGGCTACGCCGTGGCCGGTCTCGCCGTTCCCGTGGCCGGTCTCGTCCTCGCGGCCGTGCAGGGCCGGACGGGAGAGATCTGGATCACCCTGTCGATGGTCCTCACCGCAGGAGCGGCGGGCCTGCTGGTCACCCAGATCGTCCCGCGCCAACGTGCGGCACTCGACACCCCCGGCCCGGCAGCACCACTGCGCAGGCTGTCCATGCTCGCCGGGCTGTACAACCTGATCTGGGCGGTCGTCGTGATCATGATGATCGTCCGCCCCGGATCCGAAGCATGAGCCGTGCGTCTCTCGGCATCCCGCGTCGGGCAGGAAGGAGCGATCCTGACGAGTCCCTCCCCAGGCCAGGCGTGACCGGAGCCTCCGCCCCCGAGCCCGCCCGATACGCCGAAGGCTCCGGAAGTGGAACCGGTGTGGTTCCCGCCGACCGGGCCTGGCCGCCCCGCACGCTGACCGAACGGCGGCTACGGCACGCGTCACCGACTCCCGGCTACTGGATGGAGACGCTGCCGATGAACTCCCACGTGTTGCGCTGCTCGGGCCCGAGAGCACCGAGTATCCGGCTGTTGCACCTGTCTCCTCTGTAGAGGATGGCCGCCGTGTTGGTCCGGTTGGTCGCCGAGAGCCGCCCCATGACGGTGTAGCAGCCGCTGGGGTTGTGGTGGCGACGGCCGTTGATCCACAGCGTGCCCTTCGCCGCCCAGGCCGAGCCGGACGGAACCACGACCACGGCCGTGGCGGCGACGACGGTGGCCAGGGCGGTGGTGAACAGAGGGCGGGTCAGGCGCACGAGATGGTCCTTCCATGAGGTGGATGACCTCACGGAACATAACCAGCCATGATCAAAAGTAGTCGATCGATCGCCCAGTGTTTCGGTAAGGGCGCCGCCACCTCCGCCCACACGATCCAGATGAGCCGATCGTGAATGCTGTCGTAGTGCGGCGATTCGGCGGTGGATGCCGGTGACTCACACCCAACCGTCCAGAGTCGCCATGAACTCCTCATGTCGGCCGTACCACACGCTGTGGCCGGCTTCCGTGACCGAGCGCACCGCGAACCCGCGGGCACGGAGGTGGTCAGCGGCCTCCTGAGAGATGTACTGACTGGGCTCGGCGCGAATCATGAGTGAGGGAGCGACAAGAGGAGGGGTGTTGTCCGGACCCCCCACGCGCCTGGCGTGCAGGCTCACGGTCGTGGCGACGTCGAACAGCTTGGCCGCATCCGCTTCGACCTCGATGTCACGCTCGCTCCACCAGGGCCTTTCCCGCCGCAGGCTCTCCACCGTTCGGGCGGACTTGCTCTCCTCCAGTCCAGCGGCGAACGCGGCGACGTCGAGATGGGCACGGCCAGGACCGAACGGCGTCTCCACGTAGACAACGCGCTCCGGTCGCAGTCTGGAGACGGCGGCGGCCAAAACCGAGCCGCCCAGTGAATGGCCCATCGCAAAGGCGGGACGTGGGGGGACTGACTCCAGCACCGAGGCGGCGAACCATTCGATATCACCGTCAGGATTACGCTCGGACTTCCCGTGTCCGGGGAGGTCGACGGCGACCACGTGGTAGCCGCGCTCCGCGAGAGCCGGGCCGACCTCCCACCAGGAACGCGAATCCCCCATCATGCCGTGAATGAGCACCGCCGTACGGTCACCGTCGCCCCACTCAAGTGTGTTGAGAGTCATGGTCGAGAGCGTACGCAGAGACTCTGAATCCGGAGATCACCCTGGTGCGGCCGCTGAGGGGCGAACTGGCCACCCATCCACCAGGCGGCGCCGATCCGCCCGCACGCCGGTCAGGATCGGGTCATCACTCACTTTCGAGACGGCGCGGACGAACGGACGCGGGAAGCCCTCCGGCACAGGAGGTCATGAAGTCCCGCTGAACAGCAGAAGGCCAGGTCAGCCGAATGACGGCGACCTGGCCTTCTGTCTATGAGCCGACGAGGGGAATCGAACCCCTGACCTACAGTTTACAAGACTGTTGCTCTGCCGATTGAGCTACGTCGGCATGGTCAACTGATGAGTGTAGTCGGCCCGCACCGTGGACGTCACCGACGGAGCCCCCGAAACGCCGATTTCCGTACAGTCAGGCCGCCGCGAGACTGCGACGGCCAAGAGACAGCCGGAGCGGTACAGGACGGGCGGACGCCACCCCGGCTGGGAAAGGTCAGCGGCGGCGGTGGCGGGCCACCTCGTACAGGGCGATGCCCGCGGCGACACCCGCGTTGAGCGACTCGGCGGCGGCGTGCATGGGGATGCGCACCACCAGGTCGCAGGACTCGGCGACCAGGCGGGACAGGCCCTTGCCCTCCGAGCCGACCACGACGACCAGGGGACCGTCGAGGAGGTTGGCCTTCTCCAGGTCAACGCTGCCCTCGCCGTCGAGGCCGACGACGAACAGGCCCGCCTCGCGGTACTCCCGCAGGGCGGAGGTCAGGTTGGAGGCCCGGGCGACGGTCAGGGTGGCCAGCGTGCCCGCCGAGGTCTTCCAGGCCCCTCCGGTGACCCCGGCCGAGCGGCGGGAGGGAACCAGCAGGCCGTGGGCGCCGAAGGCGGTGGCCGAACGGGCGATGGCGCCGAGGTTACGCGGGTCGGTGACACCGTCGAGCGCGACGATCAGCGGCACCTCCCCGGCCTCCTGGGCGATGCGCACGAGGTCGTCGGGGTGGGCGTACTCGTACGGCGGGATCTGCAGGGCGACGCCCTGGTGGATGCCGCCTTCGGTGAGCCGGTCCAGCTTCTCCCTGCCGACCTCAAGCAGCGCGATGCCCCGCTCGGCGGCGAGCCGTACGGCCTCCTTGACGCGGTCGTCGTTGTCGATGCGCAGGGCGACATACATGGCGGAGGCGGGCACACCAGCGCGTAGCGCCTCCAGGACGGGGTTGCGCCCGCCGATGTACTCGGGGGCGTCCTCGCTGCGCCTGGCACGCGTCTGCGGGCGCTGGGAGGTGGTCCTGCCGGTGCGCTCCTCCCGCTCGACCCGCTCGGCCCTGGCCTTGTCCTTGTGCCAGTGCCTCATGTGCGCCGGCGGGGTCGCCCCCTTGCCCTCAAGGCTTCGGCGCTTGTTACCGCCCGTGCCCTTGGTCGGACTCTTCTTCTTCGCGGGTCGTCCGGACCCTCTACCGCCAGCAGCCATGGTGTCTAGGGTATGGCCTGCGCCTACCGGGAAAGTTCCCAGCGCGGTCCCTGGGGGGTGTCCTCGACGAGGATGCCCGCCTGGGCCAACTGGTCACGGATGCCGTCGGCCGCCACGAAGTCCTTACGGGCCCTGGCCGCCTGACGCTGCTCAAGGGCCACCCTGACCAGCGCGTCCACGGTCGTACGCAGGCCGGAGTCGTCGCCGGAGGAGCGCCACTGCTCGGAGCGCGGGTCGAGACCGAGCACGTCGAGCATGTTCTGCGTCTCGGCCAGGAGCCTGGCCACCTGCTCCTTGTTGCCCTGGGCCAGGGCGACGTTGCCCTCCTTGACCACCTCGTGCACGACCGCCAACGCCTGCGGGGTGCCCAGGTCGTCGTCGAGCGCGTCGGCGAACGCCTGGGGCAGCGGCGCGTGGGCGTCCACGTCGTGGATCACCTCGGCCGCCCTGGTGACGAACCCCTCGATGCGCTGGTAGGCGGCGGCGGCCTCGGCCAGCGCCTCCTCGGAGTATTCGATCGCGGAGCGGTAGTGCGGGGCGGCCAGGTAGTAACGCAGCTCGACCGGGCGGACCTTCTTGGTCACCTCGGGGATCAGCAGGGAGTTGCCGAGCGACTTGCTCATCTTCTCCGCGCCGATCTTGAGCATCCCGTTGTGCATCCAGTAGCGGGCGAAGCCGTCCCCGGCCGCCTGCGACTGGGTCAGCTCGTTCTCGTGGTGCGGGAAGATCAGGTCGACGCCGCCGCCGTGGATGTCGAAGGTCGGGCCGAGATACTTGGTCGCCATGGCGGAGCACTCCAGGTGCCAGCCGGGACGGCCGCGCCCCCAGGGGGTCGGCCAGGTCGGCTCGCCGGGCTTCTCGCCCTTCCACAGCGCGAAGTCGCGCGGGTCGCGCTTGGCGGAGTCGGTGTCGGTGTCACCGGCCGCCCACATGTTCTCCAGGCGCTGGTTGGACAGCGAGCCGTACCGGTCGGCGTAGGAGACGACGTCGAAGTAGACGTCTCCGTTCGAGGCGTAGGCGTGGCCGGCGGCGATGAGCCGCTCCATCAGCTCGATCATCTCGGGCACGTGGCCGGTCGCCCTGGGCTCGACGGTCGGCGGCAGGCAGCCGAGCACCTGGTAGGCCCAGGTGAAGGCGCGCTGGTTGCGCTCGGCGACGACGAACCACGGCACGCCCTCGGCGGCCGCGACCCTGATGATCTTGTCATCGATGTCGGTGACGTTGCGGCAGAACGTGACGTCGTACCCCGACCGGATCATCCACCGGCGCAGCACGTCGAAGTTGACGCCGGAGCGGATGTGCCCGATGTGCGGAGGAGCCTGCACGGTGGCACCACACAGGTAGATCGACGCCCGGCCGGATTCGACCGGAACGAACTCGCGGACCGTACGTGCGCTGGTGTCGTATAGGTGCAGGCTCACGGAGGAAAGGCTAACGCCTTACCTCACCTCACAAGCCGTGTTACGAGACGTTGGGGCTTAGCGACGGCACTTTTTATGGCAACGAGGGCGAATGTCGCCCCACGCATTCCCCGGTCACCCGTGCAGATGCACCTTTTCCGGGATCACTCGGACGATCAGCCGCTGCGTGTCAGGACGAGATTCCTCCCAGGCCTTGCCGGTGTATTTGTGCGCCAGCTCCTGGATGAGAGAGCCCGTCGGGTCCTCCGTCACCGTGACCCTCCCGCGCACCTCCGCGTAGCGGTAGGGGTTGGCGTGGTCGATCACCACGACGGCGGTCCTGGGGTCGCGGGCGAAGTTACGGTCCTTGCGCCGCCCCCTGACCGTGGAGAACACGATGTCGTCACCGTCGGTCTTCACCCAGATCACGCTGGCCTGCGGGCTGCCGTCCTCGTTCAGACTCGTCACGGTGGCGAAGTTCGCCGCGTCGAAGAGCGCCCGCACGCCATCGGATAGTTCGGACAACTTTCCTCCTTGTCGTGCTTCGATGCACAGATCATGCCAGGTGTCGATTCTGTAGGCTCGGAGCGCCATGGACGTGAAATCCCCCGCGGCGGCAGGCCCCGCCTCCCGCCCGTCCTCGATCCCGCCCGCCCAGCCGAGCAGGACCGCCGTCGCGCTGCGCCGTACCGGGATCGCCCTGGTCGGTGTCGGTGTCGCCGCGCTCGCCGCGGCGGCGTGTGTGCTCTCCTTCGAGGACCTGCGGGCCCTCGCGATCACCGGTGAGGCCCCCGCGGACCTCGCCTACCTCTATCCCGCCGCCTTCGACGCGCTGCTGGCCGTCGCGCTGATCGCCCTGCCCCTGCTGCGGGGCGCGCGCTGGCCGATCCGGCTGCAGGCGGGCGCGGTCCTGGTCCTGCTCTTCGCGGGCGCGGTTGCGGCCGAGACGGCCACCGCCGTACGGGCCACGATCGACGTACGGCGTGCCGCAGTGGTCGTGGCCGTCTTCCCCTGGGTGGCGCTGTTGCTCGCCCTGTGGCTCTGGCTGCTGCTGATCAACCACGCGGCGGCCAGACGGGCGGCGGCGAACGCCGTGGACACGACGCCGGAGAGCGGTACCGGCGACATCGTGCCCTTCCCCGACGGAGACCTGCCGACCGCCGAGTACCCCGTCCCACTCGCCCGGCCGGAGCATCGGGACCACCCGGGGTGGCACGAGGAGCCGGTGCACCACCGGCCTTCCGAGGTGGTGCTCGACCCGCAGGCCGCTCCCCCTCTTGATCCGGCGCCGCACCACGCCCCGTCCGCCGCGCCTCCCGCCTCCGACCCGGTCGTCGGCCCGACGGCCGCCCCGGAGACTCCCGAGGTCCCCACCGCGCCGGAGACCCCCGATCCGGTCCCCGCCCCCCGCGCGGAGGCCGACCCGGACAGGCCGCTCCGCTGGGGCGATCTGGTACGGCCTCACCCCGGCGACCAGCTCGTCCACCCGCCGCGCTCCGCCGTACAGGACGCCCTGGAGGAGCCCGGAGGGCGGGTCAGCGAGCGGGTCGAGACCTGGGAGGCCGAGCACCCCGGCCAGGCCCCGGAGAAGGCCTCCGAGAAGTCTCCGGAGGAGACCACGGGGAAGGCCACAGAGGAGGACGAGCGGCCCGGCGACGAGGATCCGGGCGAGGACACCCAGCCGATGGCCGCGGCGACCGACGAACCGGATGAGCCCGGCGACGCCAGGAGGCGGCGTGCGACCGTCGTCGATGACGACGACCTGGACACCACGATGCCCGACCTGGAGGTCGTGCCCGGCGAGGAGAGCGCCGCGCCGCCCTCCGGGCGGATGCGCAGCACTCCCGTCCCGCCGCAGGAATAGCTTCGGGAACAGGCGAATCGGGCCGGCTCCGGGGCCTTGGAGGAGCCGGCCCGGTCTGGGGGCCGCGTTGACGCGGACGGTGTCGTCCCCGCGTGGGTCAGACCCTGGATCGCCTCATGCTCGCGACCAGGCCGACGCCTACGGCGGCGAGGACGACCTGCATGACGAGTTCGATCCAGTCGATCCCGTTCGTGGTCGCCACCCCGAGCACCTGGGCGATGGCTGTGCCGATCAGCGCGGCGACGATGCCGACCACGACGGTCAGGACCCATCCGATCGGCTGTCTACCGGGAAGCAGGAGACGACCCAGGGCGCCGACGACGGCGCCGATGACGATGGCCCCGAGAATGGATGCGATGGTCATATCGTGAACCTCCCAGTGAGGTGACCTTCACGCTCACGGGAGATCGGCTACCCCCTACGTCACGGATATTCCTAGGAACGGCAAAATTCCGGCTCAGTGCGTCTTCCTCGCCTGCATCTGAACCACCAGCAGCACTCCGATCACCGCGAGCGCGAGCTGGATGATGTGCTCCCACCAGTTGATGCCCCTGGTGTGGGTCAGTCCGAGCGCCGCCGCGATGGCGGTGCCGATGAGTGCCGCGACGATACCCACGATGAGCGTCAGACCTATCGACAGGTTCTGCCGCCCGGGAACTATCAGACGGGCGAGGGCACCGATGATGGCACCAATGACGATCGCGGCGATGATCGAGCCAATCATGTCCGGCTCCCCCCGATGACGAGACATGGTCAATAAGGGGTTACCCAGGACATTCGCCGATCATTCCGGAAAAGAAGGTGGCCCGTACCGCGCCAGTAAACGGGCCACCTCGAATGCGGCGACGGGTCTTCACGCGCCACCCGCCGGAACGCTTTCGCGCTCCGTATCAGGAGACGCCCGGCTCCGGAGAGTGGTTGACCACTATCGCGGTCGCGATGGCCGCGACGCCCTCGCCACGCCCCGTCAGCCCGAGACCGTCGGTGGTGGTGGCGCTGACGCTCACCGGTGCCCCCACGGCGGCGCTGAGCGCCCTCTCAGCCTCCGTACGGCGTGGCGCCAGCTTGGGACGGTTCCCCACGATCTGGACGGCCACGTTGCCGATCTCGAAGCCCGCTGCGCGCACCTGCCTCGCGGTCTCCTGAAGGAGGACGACGCCGGAGGCGCCCGCCCAGCGAGGATCCGCGGTGCCGAAGAGACCGCCGATGTCGCCCAGGCCCGCGGCCGACAGCAACGCGTCGCAGGCTGCGTGAGCCGCGGCGTCGCCGTCCGAGTGCCCGGCCAGACCGGTTTCGCCCGGCCAGTGAAGTCCCGCGAGGTGCAACTCGCGGCCCGATGCGAACGGGTGGACGTCGACCCCGACGCCCACCCGTGGAAATGTTGTGTTCAGGAGTTGAGAACCTCGTCGAGCAGGGCCTCGGCCTTGTCTTCGTTGGTCTTCTCGGCGAGCGCGAGCTCGCTTACCAGGATCTGCCTCGCCTTGGCGAGCATACGCTTCTCTCCTGCGGAGAGCCCGCGCTCCTTGTCACGCCGCCACAGGTCGCGAACGACCTCGGCCACCTTGTTGACGTCACCGGACGCCAACTTCTCCAGGTTGGCCTTGTAGCGGCGGGACCAGTTGGTGGGCTCTTCGGTGTGAGGCATGCGAAGCACGTCGAAGACGCGCTCAAGGCCCTCCTGGCCGACGACATCGCGAACACCGACGAGTTCGGCGTTGTCAGCCGGCACCTGGACGGTAAGGTCGCCCTTGTCGACCTTGAGAACCAGGTAGGTCCTTTCCTCACCCTTGATGGTTCGGGTCGTGATGGCCTCGATCCGAGCAGCCCCGTGGTGGGGGTAGACGACAGTGTCGCCGACCTGGAAAGTCATGTGACAAGTACCCCTTCCGCTGTACTCAAGAGTACCACGTATCCACAGCCTCCCGGAACAGTGAAATCACCATAACTGCAGGTCAAAGCCGCATATTAAGGCTTGACAAGTGTTCGACTCTGTGAATCAGCGCTGTGAAAGGCCTCCGCGACCTGCGGACCACACCTCCCCACGATGGGGCGGGTCGGCGGAAAACCTGGCGAAGTCCACGGATAGGGTTGGCTCTGCCATAGCCTCGTGTTTGACAAGGAGTACCCGCACCGTGACCCGCAACAGCCGTCACTGGGCGATCGCCGCCGCCGCGTTCCTCGCAGCCGCCCCGGTCCTGGCCGGCTGCGGTGCCGGGTCGGACGCGATCACCAGCATGCCCTACACCCCGACCGAGGCCCTCAGCGTCCAGGTCAAGGGCATCGCCGTCTCCCAGGCGTTCTTCCTGGGCCCCGACTCCGGCTCGAAGCTGGCCGAGGGCGGCGCCACGCCGCTCTACCTGTCGCTGCTGAACACCACCAAGGAGGCCGACCAGCTCATGGGCCTCGGCGTCGACCCCGCCTTCGGCACCGCCAAGGTCGTCTCCCCGGTGAACCTGCCCGTCCAGCAGCGCGTCAACGTCGGCAAGCCGACCCCGACGATCATGATCGAGGGCCTCAAGAAGCCGCTCAGCGGCGGCGAGAGCATCCCGGTGCAGCTGCAGTTCGCCAGAGCGGGCGTCATCACCCTGACGGTCCCGGTCATCACCCGCAGCCGCGAGTTCGCCGACCTGCCGCAGGCGCCCGCCTCGACCGCCGGCGCGAGCCCCTCAGCCAGTGCGAGCCCCTCGCCGAGCACGAGTCCCTCGGCCGGCGCGACCGACGCCGCGCCCGCGGACCCCAGCGATCCTGCCGAGCCTACGGCTCCGGCCACCAGCGCGCCCTGACTCTTTGCGACGCCTTCGGCGTCGCGGGTTCGGGCGCTTCGAGCCGACGCTTTCCCTCGTCACTCCGTCACTCCGTCGCTTCGCTCCCGCGTTCCTCAGTCCAAGCGTCGGCGCGCCCGAACCGTGTCTCTTCGCGCCGCCTTCGGCGTCGCGGGCTTGGGCGCGTCGGTGCTTTCCCTCGTCGCTGCGCTCCTGCGTTCCTCAGTCCAAGCGTCGGCGCGCCCGAACCGGGTTTCCCTGCTCCGCCTTCGGCGTCGCGGGCTTGGGCGCCGTCGGCGCCCAAGCTGAAACTCCTCACGCTGAGGGCCGGTAAAGCACAAGAGCGAAACTCTTCTGTTTGGCGCCGGTAAAGCACGGGGTGGAAAACGCTCAGCGTTCGAGGCCTGGGAATATAACGATAAATCCGGAAAGGGGCACAACCCGTTTGGGTTGTGCCCCTTTCCGGATTTTTGGTTAATCCTCGGCGGGGTCGAACTTGTAGCCGAGGCCCCGTACGGTGAGGATGCAGCGGGGGTTGGAGGGGTCGGCCTCCACCTTGGCGCGCAGGCGCTTCACGTGTACGTCCAGGGTCTTGGTGTCACCGACGTAGTCGGCGCCCCAGACGCGGTCGATGAGCTGGCCTCTGGTGAGCACCCGGCCCGCGTTGCGCAGCAGGACCTCCAGCAGCTCGAACTCCTTCAGCGGGAGCTGCACCTGGTCGCCGCGGACGGCGACGATGTGGCGGTCCACGTCCATCCTGACGGGACCGGCCGACAGGACGGCCGATTCGAGCTCCTCGACGTCGCCCTGGCGGCGCAGTACCGCGCGGATGCGGGCGACCAGTTCCCTTGAGGAGAACGGCTTGGTCACGTAGTCGTCGGCGCCGAGTTCCAGCCCGACGACCTTGTCGATCTCACTGTCCTTGGCGGTGAGCATGATCACCGGGACGTTGGAACGCTGACGGAGGGAACGGCAGACCTCCGTGCCGGGCAGTCCCGGCAGCATCAGGTCGAGCAGCACCAGGTCCGCGCCGTTGCGGTCGAAGGTGTCCAGCGCCTCGGGGCCCGTGGCCGCGACCGCGACCTCGAAGCCCTCCTTGCGCAGCATGTACGACAGGGCGTCCGAGAAGGACTCCTCGTCCTCGACAACAAGCACGCGAGTCACTGCGCGGCCTCCAAGGGGATGGTGGTGTTACCGGGTACGGCAGCCGCCGCGCCGCCGAAGGCGGGCAGGCGAAGTGTGAAGGTGGAGCCCGACCCTTCCTTGCTCCACACCGTCACCGTGCCGTTGTGGGCGGCGGCGACGTGTTTGACGATGGCCAGGCCCAGGCCCGTGCCTCCGGTCGCGCGTGACCGGGCGGCGTCCACGCGGAAGAACCGCTCGAAGATCCGCTCCTGGGCGCTCTCCGGGATGCCGATGCCCTGGTCGCTGACGCTTATCTCGATCGAGTCGCTGTGCGGCCCGGCGGTCCGCGCGCTGACCACGACGCGGGTGTGCTCGGGGCTGTAGGCGACGGCGTTGTCGATGAGGTTGCGCAGCGCGGTGACGAGGAGGTCGTCGTCGCCCCATATGCGCAGCCCCTCCGCGCCTCCCGCGACGAGGGTGATGTCCTTGGCCGCGGCCGTGGTGTTGCAGCGGTCGATGGCCTCGTGCACGACCTCGTCCACGGGGACGGGGCCCGGGGTGGGGATGGGTTCGGCCCCCTGGATGCGGGACAGGGTGATGAGGTCCTGAACGAGGTAGGTGAGCCGGGCGGCCTCGTGCTGCATGCGCCCGGCGAACCGGGTGACGGCCTCGGGGTCGTCCGCGGCGTCCTGGATGGTCTCCGCGAGCAGCGAGAGCGCGCCGACCGGCGTCTTGAGCTCGTGGCTGACGTTGGCGACGAAGTCACGCCGTACGGCCTCGACCCTGCGGTGCTCGGTCTGGTCCTCGGCCAGCACCAGCACCTGCCCGTGCGACCCGAGCGGGGCCACCCGTACGGCGAAGCTCGTCGAGTCCTGGCCGAACTTGTGGCCGGCGACCTCGATCTCGCTCTCGCGGATCTCGCCGTCCCTGCGCACCTGCCTGGCCAGCGCGAGCAGTTCGGCCGCCATCAGGTTCTCGCCCCTCACCAGGCCGAACGCCCGCGCGGCGGAACTGGCCCGCAGCACCCGGTCCTCCTTGTCGAGCACGACCGCCGACGACGGCAGGACAGCCAGCACCGAGGCGACGCCCTGCGGCAGCGTGGCGGGCTCGGGTGAGTCCGACGCCGTGGGAGCTCCCCGTCCCACGTTCTGACGGACGACCATCACGGCCAGCGCCCCCACGACGAACCCGGCCAGGGCGGCCAGACTCGCCATCAGTTCACTCACATGCTCCTCCTGTCCGCTTCAACGTCCTTGATGGTAGGCGGGGCTTTCCCCATTGGGGCAGCTCATGGGGGCATGACCAAGGCCTTTCCCGCAAAGTTCACTTTACGGTCGAGGTTCGTTCACTGTTACACACATACGGTGAGGGCCATGCGCGACGCCTACCATGATGAGCTCGACGCCCTCACGGGCCGGCTGGTGGAGATGACCCGACTCGTGAGGTCGGCGATCTCCCGGGCCACCACCGCACTCCTGGACTCCGATCTTCAACTCGCCGAGAGCGTGATCTCCCAAGACGAGGAGGTCGACCGGATCTTCTCCGAGATCGAGGCTTCGATCTTCGGCCTGATGGCCACCCAGCAACCGGTGGCCGTCGACCTGCGGGTGGTCATCGCGGCGCTGCGTATGGGTACCGACCTCGAACGGATGGGCGACCTGGCCGAGCACGTGGCCAAGGTGGCGCGGCTGCGGCACCCCGAGTCGGCGATCCCGGCGGAGGTTCGCGCCACGATCGTTGAGATGGGCCAGATCGCCGAGCGCCTGGTCACCAAGGCCGGCAGTTGCATCGCCTCCCGCGATGTGGACGCCGCCCTTGAGCTTGAGGACGACGACGACGCGATGGACAAACTGCACCGCAGGCTGTTCAAGGTCCTGATGGCCCCCGACTGGAAGCACGGCGTCGAGCCCGCCATCGACGTGACGTTGATCGGGCGTTACTACGAGCGTTACGCCGACCACGCGGTGCGCGTCGCCCGCGACGTGGTGTACCTGGTGACCGGCACCCGCTCGCCCGACGCCGCCGACCTCGCAGACCTCGCCTAGACCCCGTTCAGGCCCGTCCAAGGCCGCAGGCAACGCGAAAGGGGCCCGCCGACCGGCGGGCCCCTTCGACGTGTCCGAGGTTGTCCGGGGGTTACCTGCCCTGGTTGGCCACGGCCTCGATCGCCGCCTTCGCGGCCTCGGGGTCGAGGTAGCGGCCTCCCCTGGTCACCGGGGTGAAGTTCTCGTCCAGGTCGTAGACGAGCGGGATGCCGGTGGGGATGTTGAGTCCCGCGATCTCGTCGTCGCCGATCTTGTCCAGGTGCTTGACCAGCGCCCTGAGCGAGTTGCCGTGCGCCACGACGAGGACGGTCCTTCCCGAGGCCAGGTCGGGCACGATCGCGTCGTACCAGTACGGCAGCATGCGCTCGACGACGTCCTTGAGGCACTCGGTCTTCGGCAGCAGTTCACCGGGAAGCAGCGCGTACCGGGCGTCGCCCGCCTGGGAGAACTCGTCGTCGTCGGCGATCGGGGGCGGCGGGGTGTCGTAGGAGCGGCGCCAGAGCATGAACTGCTCGTCGCCGAACTCGGCGCGGGTCTGCGCCTTGTCCTTGCCCTGCAGCGCGCCGTAGTGACGCTCGTTGAGCCGCCAGGACCTGACGACCGGCAGCCACAGCAGGTCGGCGGCGCCGAGCGCGAAGTTGGCCGTCTGGATCGCGCGGGTCAGCACCGAGGTGTGGACCACGTCCGGCCGCACTCCCGCGTCGTTCAGCAGCCGCCCGCCGCGCCGTGCCTCCTCCTCGCCCTTGGCGGAGAGCCCGGCGTCCACCCATCCGGTGAACAGGCCCTTAGCGTTCCACTCACTCTCACCATGCCGAAGCAGCACCAATGTCGCCATGCGGCCAAGCTTAGTGGGGCCCCTCGGCACCTCCCCGGGGACGCTCAACAGGCGAGACACCCGGCACGGCCCCGGCGCGGCGGGTCAGCGGGCGGGGTCGGCGAACCTGGCGAAGGCCTGGAGGTTGGCGAGCGACTCGCCGCGTTTGGCCCGCCACTCCCACTCCCTGCGGATGGAGGAGGCGAAGCCGAGTTCGAGCGCCCGGTCGAAGCCCTCGTCGGCGTAGGTGAGCACGCAGCCGAGCACCCGGTCGATCTCCTCGTCGGAGACCGCGGCCAGCGGGACGCGGCCGACGAGGTAGACGTCGCCGACCGGGTCCAGGGCGAAGTGCACGCCGTACGTCGAGCCGTTCTTGGTCAGCAGCCAGCGGTAGAACTCGGCGTGGTTCTCGTCGGGCTGACGGCAGAAGAACGCCTCCACGTGCAGGACGTGGTCGCCGACGATGAGCCAGGTCATGGTCGCGAGTTTGTGCTGGCCGGGGAGCCGTACCAGGAAGGCGCCCGGCCTGGGCTCCTCGAAGGACGCCTCGGCGGCCCGCAGCGCCGCCTCGATCACCTCACGCATGCGCCCACCCTACGAGCCCGCCGCGACCGGCACCTCGCTCAGGTGCGTCATGGCCCGCGCGTAGACGTCGGCGAGCCTTGAGGCGGTCGCCGACCAGCCGAAGGAGGCCGCCTGGGTCACCGCCCCCGCGGCCAGGGCGTCGCGCCAGGCGGGCTGGTGCACGAACCGGCTGAGCACCCTGGCCCAGTCGTGCGGGTCGTGCCCCTCGACGAGCACCCCGGAGACCCCGTCCCGTACGGCGGTGCGCAACCCGCCGACCGAGGCGGCGGCGACCGGTGTCCCGCACGCCTGGGACTCCAGGGCGACGAGCCCGAAGGACTCGCTGTGCGAGGGGACCACGGTCACGTCGGCGGCGCGGTACCAGTCGGCCAGTTCGTGCTGCGGAGCGGGCGGCACGATCCTGACCACGTCGGAGATGCCCAGCGAGGCGGCCACCTCGGTCAGGTAGGACGGCCGGGCGAGCCCGTTGCCGCTGGGGCCGCCGACGCAGGCGACGACCAGCCGCGACCTGAGAGCCGGGTCCTCGGCGAGCATCAGGGCGGCGGCGCGCAGCAGCACGTCGGGGGCCTTGAGCGGCTGCACCCTGCCGACGAAGAGCAGCACGTGCGCGTCGTCCGGCAGCCCGAGGCGGTGCCTGGCCGCGCTCTGGGAGGCGGGCTGGAAGACGGTGAGGTTCACCCCGGGGCTGACGACCTCGACGCGGCCGGGGGCGGCGCCGTACAGCTCGACCAGTTCCCTGGCCTCGGTGGGGGTGTTGGCGACCAGGCGGTCGGCGATGTCCACGACCTGCTGCTCACCGGCGACCCGGATCTGGGGTTCCGGGTTGTCGTCGTCGGCGAGCAGGAGGTTCTTCACCTTGGCCATGGTGTGCATGGTGTGCACCAGGGGGACGCCCCAGCGCTCCTTGGCCAGCCAGCCCACCTGCCCGGACAGCCAGTAGTGGGAGTGGATGACGTCGTAGCGGCCCGGCTCGTACATCGCCTCGGTGCGCAGCACGCCGGACAGGAAGCCGCAGAGCTGGCCGGGCAGGTCGCCCTTGTCCAGTTCCTCGTACGGCCCCGCCGTGATGTGACGGACCGATACCCCCGGGACGATCTCGGCGACCGGAGGCAGGTCACGCGCGGTCTGCCTGGTGAAGATCTCCACTTCGACGCCCAGTCCCGCCAGGCGTTTGGCCACTTCGACGACGTAGACGTTCATGCCGCCCGCGTCCCCGGTCCCCGGCTGGTCAAGCGGGGACGTGTGCATGCTGATCGTCGCGACCCGGCTGACCCGTCGTCTACCCCGCCGCATCACCGGCACCACCTCCGAGAGGGATATAACCACCCAATAGTTCGCGTCATTCCCGCCCCCCGGGGGCTTGGGAGGCGGTGCCGTCGTGGCCCGGTGTCCTGGCAGGATGGGGGGTCATGGACAGGACAGCAGTGGTTACGGGCGCCAGCAGCGGGATCGGCGAGGCGACCGCCCGCCGGCTGGCCGCCGAGGGATTCGACGTGGTGGCCGCGGCGCGGCGCCGGGACCGGCTCGACAAACTGGCCGCCGAGGTGCCCGGCGTCCGCGCCGTGACCCTCGACGTCACCTCCCAGGAGTCGGTAGACGCCCTGGCGGCCTCGTTGGAGCGCTGTGACGTGCTGGTCAACAACGCGGGCGGGGCGATCGGCCTTGAGACCGTGGCGAACGGCGGCGTGGCCGACTGGCAGCGGATGTACGACACGAACGTGCTCGGCTCGCTGCGGCTCACCAAGGCCCTGCTGCCCCGGCTGGTCGCCTCTGGCGACGGCGTGCTGGTCATGTTGACCTCGGTCGCCGGGCTGGTCTCCTACGAGGGCGGTGGCGGCTACAACGCGGCCAAGCACGCGCAGACCGCGATGACCGAGGTGCTCAGGCTCGAACTGTGCGGCGAACCGGTCAGGGTCGTCGAGGTCGCCCCCGGCATGGTGCACACCGAGGAGTTCTCCCTCAACCGCTTCCGCGGTGACTCCGCCGCGGCGGACCGCGTCTACCAGGGCGTTCCCGACCCGCTGACGGCCGACGACGTGGCCGACGCCATCGCCTGGTGCGTGACCAGGCCCGCGCACGTGAACGTGGACCGCCTGGTCATCCGTCCCCGCGCGCAGGCCGCCCAGCACAAGATCCACCGCGTCTGAGCCGTGCCGAAGCCGATCGGGGAGATCACCAGGGGCACGACGGGCCACAACCGGCTCAGGCGGGCCGACCGCTGGGTGGTCGCCGTGCACGGCCGCCTGCTGCGCTCGGTGGAACGTCCCCTGGTGGTCGACCTGGGCTACGGCGCCTCGCACACCACGACCCTCGAACTGTTCTCGCGGCTGCGGAGGGTCTGTCCCTCGGTCGAGGTCGTCGGCGTCGAGATCGACCCGGCCAGGGTCGCGGCGGCCAGGCCGTACGGGCGGGAGGGGTTGTCCTTCGTGCTCGGCGGCTTCGAGCTGCCTGTGGGCAGGCCGCCGACCCTGGTCAGGGCCTTCAACGTGCTCAGACAGTACGGCGAGGCCGAGGCGTGGGAGTACTGGGCGATGCTCCGCCGGCGGATCGCCCCCGACGGGGTGATCGTCGAGGGCACCTGCTCGGAGGTCGGCCACCGGGCCGTGTGGGCCGGGCTCGACGCCACGGGCCCCAGGACGCTGACCTTCTCGGCCCGGTTCGGCGGGTTCGAACGCCCCTCCGACCTGGCCGAGCGGCTGCCCAAGACGCTGATCCACCGCAACGTCCCCGGAGAGCCGATCCACGCCTTCCTGCGTGATTTCGACCACGCCTGGGCGGTCAACGCCCCCCTGGGGGCCTACGGCTTCCGCCAGCGGTGGATCGCCACGGCACGGACGCTGGCGCGGACCTGGCCGGTCGCGACGCGCCCTCCGCTGGGCGGCCGGGCCCGCTGGCGGCTCGGCGAACTCACTCTCCCCTGGTCCGCCCTGGACCGCTGACCCCGCGCGCCCGGGGCCCCGAAGCGGCGGTTAGGGTCGTCGGCATGTCCCCTCGTTTCGTGACAGATCCCGAACTGACCGGGGAGCTCGTCGACGAACTGATCGAGTGCTGGACCGAGGTGAGCAACGCGGGCGGAGCGGTCGGCTTCGTGCCGCCGGTCACCGCCGCCGAGGTCCGCGAGCTGGCCCTGCCGACCTTCGCCCGCTGCGGCGCGAACGGCCCCGACCATCTTCTCGCCGGTTTCGACGAGGACGGGCGGGTGGCGTGCTGGCTGGTCCTGGCCGACGCCGGATCCCGGCTGCGCGCGCACTGGCGCTGGGTGCTGCGCGTGATGGTCCACCCCAAGCACCAGGGCCGCGGGTACGGCGCGCTGCTCATGCGCGCGGCCGAGGAGGCGGCCCGTGGTCTGGAGGCCGAGGCGCTGCACCTGACGGTGCGCGGCGGCACCGGGACCGAGTCCTTCTACGCGCGGTTCGGCTACACGGAGGTCGGCCGGGTCCCCGGCGCCATCCGGCTGTCCGACGGGGACGACCGCGACGAGATCTACATGGTTCTTCAGCTGTGACGGAAATCACTCGACAACCCGTAGTACTACCCCTCGTGGTGCGGGAGTTAGGCTTGGTTGTGTGAAGGGTCTGGGCGAGCTTGAACGCAGCATCATGGACATCATCTGGGCGCAGTCATCCCCCGTGACGGCGCGGGAGGTAGGGCGTCTGATCGCCGATCGCGACCTCGCGCCGACCACGGTGATGACCGTGCTCGACCGGCTGACCCGCAAAGGGTTCCTGCAGCGGACCCGGGACGGGCGGGCCTGGCGCTACGAACCGGCCGAGAGCCGTGACGCGTACGTCGCTGAGCTTATGCTTGAGGCGTTGGACCTGACCGGAGACCGGTCCGCCGCCCTCACCCGGTTCGCCCAGGCCGTCTCGGGCAGCGAGGCCGAGATCCTGCTCAAAGCATTGACGGAGCTGGAGGACGAGTGATCACCGCGGCAGCCCTGGCGACCCTCGCCCTGGTCTGCGCGGTCGGAGCCTGGCGGTTCACGCGGGCACGGTGGACCTACCGCGCCCCGCACGTGGCCATCGTCCTGTGGCAGGCACTCGGGGTCACCTGGGGTCTGGCCGGGACGGGAGCGCTTCTCTCCTACGCCCTCGAACCCTACGGGCAGGGCGTGCTCCAGGGGCTGGGCGCCTTCGTCGTCTCGGCGACGAACGGGGGCTACGGCCCCGCCGAGTCCTTCACGCTGCCGAGAATCCTCGCCCTCATCGCCGGTCTGACCGCGCTGACCATCCTGGTCGTCGTGCTGCTCACCGCGGGCGCGCAGACGCTCCGCGCCCGGCGCAGGCACCGCACGCTGCTGGCCCTGGTCGCCCGTGAGGACCCCGAGGTCCCCGGGGTCAGGGTCGTCGACCACCCGGGCCCGGCCGCCTACTGCGTCCCCGGACTGCGCTCCGAGGTCGTGGTCAGCGAGGGGACACTCAGGCTGCTGTCCCCCGCCGAGCTGACCGCGGTGCTCGCCCACGAGGCCGCGCACGTCCGCGAGCGCCACGACCTGGTGCTGCTGCCGTTCGCCGCGCTGCACAGGGCGCTGCCCTGGTCACGGGTCGTCGGCAGGGTGCAGAGCGAGGTCGGCCTGCTGGTCGAGATGGCCGCCGACGACGTCGCCCGCCGCTACTGCTCGCCACGCCGCCTGGCCACCGCCCTGCTCCGTTTCGGTACGGCGGGCGCCGCCCCGACCCCGCAGGGCGCCCTCGGCGTCTCGGAGACGGCGGGATCCGCGGTGATGGCCCGGGTCGAACGCCTGGTCAGCCCCGGCCCCGACCTTCCCAGGCAGATCCGTTACGCCATCGTCGCCTTCTCCGTCACCCTGACGGCCTCGGCTCCGTTGCTCTGGCTGATCCCCCACTGACGCTTGCAACTGTTAGCCATCGCGTTTGCAATTGCAAGCATCGGGGGTAGACTGCCGGCATGGCACTACCGAAGGTCGGCTCGATCGGCGAGTACATCCGGGAGCAGCGCACCCACGCGAAGATCTCGCTGCGCCAGCTCGCGGCGGCGGCGGGGGTCTCCAACCCCTATCTCAGCCAGATCGAGCGAGGACTGCGCAAACCGAGTGCGGAGATCCTCAACCAGATCGCCAAGGGACTGCACATCTCCTCGCAGGCCCTGTACGTCCAGGCCGGTCTCATCGAGGAGCGCGAGCCGGACAGCGACGTGCTTGCCGCGATCAGGGCAGACCATCTCATCACCGAACGTCAGCGCCAGGTGCTGATCGACATCTACGAGTCGTTCCGCCGGGAGAACCGGGTCGGGGCCCCGGATGAGGAAGCGCAGACCTCCCAGAACGCGCCTTCCGCACCGGAGCCCCAAGGGGGCGACGCGCATCCGCTGCCCGAGGGGTATCTCGCCGCGTTGAAGCCCTACGCGGCCCCCGTGGACAGCCAGAACGTCACACCGGAATCCAAGGAAGGTTAACATCCATGACTCTTGCCACCGAAGTGAAGAAACTGGCCGAGACCAAGCCGTTCTACGCCGTCGCGGGCGCGGGCGACTACGCGGTCGAGAAGCTCCGCGAACTGCCCGAGCACCTGCAGCGCATCCAGGGCCGCCAGGAGGACATCCGCGAGGCCGCCAGGGAGGCCGCCAAGGACCTGCCGGAGAAGGCGAGGGAGCTGGCCGACAGGGCCGAGGTCTACGCCAGGGAGTTCCCCGGCCGGGCCCGCGGCTATGCCGACCAGGTCAGCGACAGGGCCGCCAGGCTGTACGAGGAGTTCGCCTCCCGGGGCCGCAAGGTCGTCTCCAAGGCGAGCGGCGAGACCTCCCGCGAGCTTGAGCAGGTCTCCACGGCCGCCAAGCCCGCCAGGAAGAGCAGGAACGGCTCGTCGGCGAAGTCCTGACCTCGGGGTCTTCCCTGGAACCCCACGAGGGGCCGCCCCGGTGCACCGGGGCGGCCCCTCGGTTCCGGGTGCGGGGTCTCTCGGTGCGGGCCTGCGGGTGCGGGGCCGTACGAAAAGGCCCCGGCCGGTTCGCCCGGAAGGAGGCCCGCCGCGGGAAGACTTCCGGCATTAGGGTGGTTGCTGTCAGCAGGGCGAGCACGGTGGAGTGACGACGATGATTTCCGTAGGGCTGGACCTCATCTTCTGGGTTCTCAGCATCATCGCCTTCGGCATGTCCGCCTGGGCGCTGTTCCACGCGACGCGCACCCCCGTCCGCGCGTTCGCCGTGACCGGCAAGCAGTCCAAGAGGTTCTGGCTGATCGTCCTGGGGCTGGCGGCGCTGTTCTCCTTCGCCTCCGCCGTCGGTTACTTCGGGATCGGCCTCGGGCAGCTCAACATCTTCGCCATCGCGTCGGTCGTCGCCTCCGGGATCTACCTGGCCGACGTGAAGCCCGCGGTGAGCGAGATCGGCAAGGGCGGCAACCAGGGCCCCTACGGCCCCTGGTGAAACCTGTTGCCCCCGGTCGTACGGACCGGGTAGACAACCTCGGGTGACGTTGTTCGCAAGGAAACCCACCCTGTACGGCAGCCGCGTGACCCTCAGGCCGGTCGGCCCCGAGCACGCCGACGGCCTCTGGGGGCTGGTCAACGATCCGGAGACCACCCGCCTCACCGGTTCGCACGGCGTCATGGACCGCGCGGCGATCGACCTGTGGTGCCGCACGCGCGCGGACCAGGACGACCGTCTCGACCTGGCGATCTGCGCCGTGGACGACGACGCCTACGTGGGCGAGGTCGTGCTCAACGACCTGGACACGCACAACCTCTCGTGCAATCTGCGCATCGCCCTGTCCGGCCCCCGGGTGTACGGCAGGGGCTACGGCACCGAGGCGATCCGGCTGGTGCTCGACCATGCCTTCGCCACCACCGACCTGCACCGGATCGAGCTTGAGGTCTTCGCCTTCAACGATCGCGCCGCCCACGTCTACCGCAAGGTCGGCTTCGTCGAGGAGGGCGTGCGCCGTGACGCCCTCCTGTGGGACGGCCGCTGGCACGACGCCGTCGTGATGTCCGTCCTGGCCCCCGACCGGCCCGCCACCGGGATGTGACCCGGCCAGGCGGGTAGGGGGTGAGGGTGCCCGGTCTGATGCGGGGGGCATCGGCCGGGCACCCAGGGAGGTCACTTCCTCCAGACCCACACGGATCGGGTGAGAATCAGGGAGACGTCGTGGGCTGTTCTGGAGGTTTGGGTTGGGTGACATCGAGCGGCTTTCCAGCACCGTGGTGCACGAGACGCGTTACATGCGGTTGCGTCATGACGAGATCCGGCGTGCCGACGGGTCTCTGGGGGTGTACTCCTACGTCGACAAGCCGGACTTCGCACTGGTCATCCCGATGGAGAACGACGGCTTCCACCTGGTGGAGCAGTACCGCTATCCGATCGGGCGGAGGTCGTGGGAGTTCCCGCAGGGCACGATGCCCGACCTGGCGACCGCCGACCCCGAGCACCTCGCCCGGGAGGAGCTGCGCCAGGAGACGGGCCTGACGGCGGCCTCCATGCGCCACCTCGGGCATCTGCACTGCGCGCCCGGGATGACCGTCCAGGGCTACGACGTGTTCGTGGCGACCGGGTTGCGGCAGGGGCAGGCCGAGCGGGAGGTCGAGGAGCAGGACCTGCGGCAGCGGTGGTTCCCCCGACGGGAGGTGGAGAGCATGATCCGTGAGGGAGTGATCGTGGAGAGTTGCAGCCTCGCCGCCTACAGCCTGCTGCTGCTCAACCAGGGCTGAGGGTCACAAACCAGGCGAGATTGGATCTCCCATCTTCCATCGGAGGGTGATGGATCCTATTCTGACCGTTATCGGGGTTCGTGAAGCCTTCTGTCGCCTCTCATGGCCCCTGGCGTGTTCCGTCCGCGCCCTGGCACCACCTCCGCAAGGCGACCCGGCCTTCCGGCGGCCCCGGGGCCGTCGGCGACTCCCCCATCGAGGTAGGTCATGAGAACACGACGCGCGAGGCTCGCCACGCTCCTGCCGGTCTTCCTGGTGCTGGTCACCCTTCCCGCGACGCCCGCGCGCGCCGCCGCCTCCACGGCCTCCCCGGCTCCCGCGGCCGCCTCCGCCCTGCCGTACCGATGAGTCCGGGACCTTCGGCCCTGGCGGCAGGTGGTTAGCAGTTGCTAACTTCGTGGTGTGACAGGGGTCGAGGGGTTCCTGGTGGACGACCGGGATCCGCCGTCGAAGCGGCGGATGCTGGTCGAGGCGTTGCGGTTGTTCGTCGAGCGGGGCGTGGACGGCACGACCGTGCGCGACATCGCCGCGGCCAGCGGTTACAGCAATCCCGCGCTGTTCAAGTTCTTCGCCTCGAAGGAGGAACTCGCACTGCACCTGTTCGCCAGGTGCTACACCCGGCTCGGTGAGCGGGCCGCGTCGGCCACCGCGCCGGGGCGGCCGTTCGGTGAGCGGCTCGACGCGCTGATGCGGGCCTTCGGCGAACTCCTCGACGAGGAGCCCGAGGTCCTGCTCTTCACACAGGACAACCTCCGGCTCTACCTGCCCAGGCTCTCCGCCGAGGAGCGCGGGCCGTCCCTGCTCGGTCTGCTGCGCGGGCTGATCGGCGACGGGGTCGCCTCGGGCGAGGTCACCGCGGAGATCCCGGTCGATCTGCTGGTGGCCGCGCTCTCCGGCACCGTGGCGCAGTACGCCAGGATGCGTCACTTCGACGAACTGCCCAGGGGAGCGGCGCCGGCCGCCCTGCGTCCCCTGGTCACCCGCATGATCACCCCGTAGAACCCGGCCCCGGCTCCCGGGGCCTTTTTCACACCCATTGAGTTAGCAAATGCTAACCGCATCACCCCTGGAGGGATCATGAAACTGCTCGTTCTCGGCGCCGGAGGCTTCATCGGGCGCACCGCGGTCCGCGAGGCCGTCGTCGCGGGCTGGGAGGTCGTCGGCCTGGTCAGGAACGACGAGGCCGCCCAGCGCGTACGGCGGGCGGGCGGCACACCCTGCCACTTCTCCGTCGGTGACCCCGCCACCTGGGCCGAGACCGCCAGGGGGGCGCACGCCGTCCTCGACCTCATCCAGCCGAGCCTGCCGGGGCGGCTGACGAGGCGGGCCATCGACCGGATCGCCGCCGTCCGCAGGGAGACCACCGAGGGGGTGCTGCGGACCCTGCTCTCCCTGCCCGCCGGGGAACGGCCCCTGCTGGTCTCGGTCAGCGGGATGGACGACCTCGCCCCCGGGCCCGGCCGTACGGTCTCGCACCTGTCGCCTCCGCGCTCCGTCCCGGTGGGGTTCGCCCACGTGGGGCTGCCGGTGCGGCGGATGGTCGAGGCGTCGGGAACGCCCGCCGTACACGTCTGCCTGGGGAACATGGTGTACGGCCCCGGCAAGGGGTTCGGCGACATGATCGTGCCCGGCCTGGCCAGGGGCCGGATGCCGGTTCCCGGGACGGGGCGCAACCGGCTGCCGATCATCCACGTGGAGGACGCCGCCCGGGCGCTGGTGCACGTGGCGGGGCTGCCCGGCGTCGCGGGACGGAGCTTCGTGGCGACCGACGGCACGGTCACGACGCTGGGCGAGCTGTTCGACGAGACGGCCGGGATGCTCGGCGCGGCCAGGCCCCGCAGGCTGCCCAGGTGGCTGACGGCGGCGTTCGCGGGCGGGGTCGCCGTGCGGACGCTCACGCTCGACGTCGTCGCCGACGTCTCGGCGCTGACGGAGACGGGCTTCGAGCCGCGTTACCCGTCCTATCGGGAGGGGGTGGCCGCGACGCTGGCCGAACTCAGCCGTCCGGCTCGGCGCCGTGCTCGCGCAGTGCCGTGACCAGCCAGTTCGCCAGCCTCCTGTGCCCCAGGAAGGTGGGGTGGACACCGTCGGGCAGGATCGCCCCCCGCCCCCAGGGGTGATCGAGCGGGTCGAGGAAGACGGTCGCCTCCTCGTCGGCGGCGACCGCGATCGCGTCCCTGACCGCGGGGACCCAGCGGGGCTCCCGGCCCATCCAGATGGGGCCGATCACCACGACCCTGGTCCGTGGCCAGCGGGTCCTGGCCGTCATGAGCAGGCGTCTGGCGGCGCCGTACACCCTGCCGGGGGTGGTGTGGTCGTTGTGCCCGCCGGAGAGGATCAGCAGGTCGGGGGCGGGACGCCAGGAGAGTTCCGCGTCGAAGGACTGCTGGAACGTCCTGCGCACCCGGCCGGGGTTGACGAAGCCCGTCCCCGCGGCGCCCGCCGTGACGAGCTGCCAGCCGAGCGTACGGGCGGCCCGCGCCGCGTAGCTCTCCCAGCGGGGGACCGGTCCCGACCCGGCGGTGAAGCTGTCGCCGAGCACCATGACCACCGGGGCCCTGACCGGGCTGTCCTGCTGCGGGTTCTCCTGCGCGGTGGGTGGGTTGAGGACCGGGATCGGCCCGGCCGCGTCCCCGCTGGCACATCCCGAAATAAGACAGAAAATCACCACAGAAGCTGCGAGCACGGATGCTCGGGAACGTCGGCGCACAGGCCCGCGCATGCCACTCCGGGGAGATTCGGACTGCCGATATGAGAGTCGATCCCCCAGACGAGCACGGCGAAATCACCGTCCGGGGAGATCGTCTTGAGCAGGTCGGCATTCTATCCGTGTGGGAAGGGACGACCCGGAGATCGTCCCAAGCCCCCGGCGTCGGCTAACGGTCAGCTCACGTAGGAGGCGGGCACGCTCCAGGTGTTGCAGTAGGCGAGCCTGGAGTACTTCCAGCCCTGGTTGAGCCAGCCCGCGTAGTGGTCGCCGTTGCCGTGGTCACGCTTGCCCAGGCCGTTCTGGTCGTCGCCCCGGCCGTAGTCCGTACGCAGCAGCGACTGCCAGCGGTCGGCGGTGACGGCCAGGGGAGTCCGGACGGCGCGGACGAAGATCCCGGACAGGCACTGGGCCTGGAGCTCCGCGCGGCGGGAGTGCGCGTCCTGGGCGCTCTTCGAGCGGTTGGCGACCTCCCACCACCAGGCTCCGCCGATGCCCGCCATGGACTGCACGTGATGACCGTATTCGTGGGCGAGAACGGCCAGGTAGGGGACGTGGTTCTCCGCCGGGTCGACGTCGCCGCTCTGCCTGATGACGTGGGTCAGGCCGATGTACATGCCGCGGTTGGACGGGCAGTAGTAGGCGGCGGCCCCGGACGACGGGTAGGTGCCGCACGGCCCCCGCCCCGGACGGTTCCAGTAGACCCGGCGCGGGGCCAGGAAGGTCGCCCGGGCCTGGGCGAACTTGCCCGCCCACGCCCGGTCCAGGCAGCCGGTGACGGCGTTGAGATAGCTGTACATGGCGGCGGGCTGGGTCGAGGGCCGCGGCGCGCGGCAGGCGACCGATCCCATGACGCCGGCACCGTATAGGGGGTTGCGCTTGAGCCTGGCGGTGGTGTCCGAACGCCGCATGTTACGCAGGTCGAAGCTCGTGCCCGACTGGGCGGAGGCCAGGGTGATCGCGGTGCCGCCCGCGCCGTTCTCGTCGCCGAGCTTGATCGGCGACGGAGGCTTCACCTCGGGCGGGGCCACCTCGGTGCCGCCGGACGGCATGGACCTGCCGCCTCCGGTCGCCACGGGACCCGTCTCCGGCCCGGCCGGAACCCCTGTTTCGTTCCCCTTGACCAGACCGGCGATCACGACGACCACCGCGAAGGTCAGGGCGAGGACCCCGAAAACACCAAAGGCCAGAGGGCTTGACCTCCGCGGACGCATGCGACCACCTCTCCGAACTGCTGATCTCCGGGCGGCAATCTAGCGGATTTCGGCACATAAACGTGATTGTCCGAAAAACCTGAAAGGGTCGCTGCAGTCATGTGTGGGTGGTTATCGGTAGGCTCCCGGGCCATGTCGGCATCCCTATTGCACCGAACGGCCGCGAACGTGTGCCGGGCGGTCGGAAGCGTGGCCACGATCGCCACCTGCGCGTTGGCCCTCAGCGCCTCCCCCGCCCTCGCGGCCGGTACGGCGCACACGTCACCGGGTAAGGCCGCCACTTCGGCAGGCAAGATCAAGAGTGACGCGCTCGAAATCGAACTGCGACAGGACGGCGTACTGCACGTCAAGGAGACGGTCACGTTCGACGGCACCGCGCCGACGAGGAAGCTGGTCGACCGGACGCGCTACGACGACGGCAACGACCGGCTCTACCAGGTCGTCAACCTCAAGGGCGACGCCACCCTGACCGGTTCCACGATCACGTTGAAGGGCTCGGGAACCGCCAAGTTCGAATACGACGTCAAGGGGACCATCACCCCGCTCGGCGACGTCCAGGAGCTGCGCTGGTACGCCGCGGGCGGCTGGTCGGCACCCGTCGAGCTGGCCAAGGCCAAGGTGACCGGCCCCGCGCAGCTGCAGAGCCTGTCCTGCTTCGCCGGGGCGCTGACCTCGGCGATCGGCTGCACCACCGCCTCGCCGGACCACACCGGGGTCGAGGCCGAGTTCGAGCAGCAGGGCCTGGGGGTCGACGAGGTCCTCACGGTGGTCATCGGCTACCCGAGCGGCGTGACCAAGGGCGAGCCCATCCTGGAGCGCCGCTTCGAGCTGTCCAACGCCTTCACCCTGAACACGGTCACCGGCGGCGCCCTGGCCGGCCTGCTGGTCCTGCTGCTGGGCGGCGTCGGCCTGCTGTACTGGACCCGGGGTCGTGACGCCCGGGTGGTCGGCCACGAGTCGGGCGCGGTCAGCGGGGTCAGCAACGGCCACTTCTCCCCGCCCGACGGCGTACGGCCCGGCCAGATCGGCACGCTCATCGACGAGCAGGCCGACGTGATCGACGTGACCGCCACGATCGTCGACCTCGCGGTGCGGGGCTACCTCAGGATCGACGAGCAGCCCAGGCAGACCTACGACACACCCGACTGGGTCCTGGTGCGGATGCCCAACGCCGACCTCAAGGCGCTGCAGTCCTATGAGCGCGCCCTCTACGACGCGATCTTCGACGGCCGCGACGCGATCCCGCTCTCGCACCTGAAGGGCTCCTTCACCTCCAAGCTCAGCAAGGTCCGCGACGCCCTCTACCGGGACGTGGTCGCGCAGGGCTGGTTCGCCCGGCGCCCGGACACCGTGCGGACCCGCTGGACGACCCTCGGCGTGCTGCTCACCGTCGCCGGCGTCATCGGCACCGTCGCGCTGGCCTGGTTCACCACGTACGGCCTGCTCGGCCTGGCCGTGATCATCGCCGGGGCCGCGCTGGCCGTCGGCGGACAGTACATGCCCGCCAAGACCGCGAAGGGCGCCGCGGCCCTGGCTCACACGCTGGGCTTCCGTGAGTATCTGGCCTCCGGCGACGGCGGTGGCGACATCCCTCCCGCCCAGCGGGTCGAGCTGTTCTCCCGTTATCTGCCCTATGCCGTGATCTTCGACAGCGTGGACCGCTGGGCCCGTGTCGTCTCCTCGATCACCGGCAACGGCAGGCAGGCCGACCACCTGTACTGGTACCAGGGCCCCGCCGAGTGGGACCTGTCGAAGTTCGCCGACTCGATGCGGACCTTCACCATGACCACGTCGGGAGCCATCTCCTCGACCCGGCAGTTCCGCTCCCTGTAGACACCTCGCGCGCTTCCCGTCTCCCCTGCTCCGGGGAGGCGGGAAAACCGTTTGTGCCGCTCACCCGGGCTCTCCTAGGGTGAGCCACATGTGTCGTATTCCTTCGTACTACATCCGTATGCGCCGCGGCCCGATCCAGGGCCGCTAGAGAATCTCACTTCTCCGCGCGTGCCCCGGATCTTCCGAGACCACTTCATCTCGGACCCGAAGGGGCAAGACTGTGGCGCGTTCTTTCGCACACGGAGATCATTCACACACCCAGAAGAAGGTCGCGAGCAAGGGCGGCAGGACAGCCCGCGACCAGGCCAGGCGCACCCTCTCGCAGAACCTCATGGTGGACCGCCAGGCCGTACGGCTCGTCGCCGAGGCGGCGGGGGCGCACGGGCTGGTCGTCGAGCCGGGGGCGGGCGAGGGCGTCCTGACCCTGGCGCTGGCCGAGACCTGCGACCAGGTCGTCGCCTACGAGATCGACCCGCTGCTGGCGGGCAGGCTGACCGTCCGCACCCGCGACGACGCCCGCGTCCGGGTCGTCAGGGGGGACTTCCTGACCGCCCGCGCGCCGCGTGAGCCGTTCGCGGTCGTCGGGAACATCCCGTACTCGATCACCTCGAAGATCGTCGACTGGTGTCTGGGGGCACCCGGGCTGACCTCGGCGACGCTCGTCGCCCAGCTTGAGTACGTCCGCAAGCGCACCGGCGACTTCGGCCGCTGGAGCGCGCTGACCGTGCGGACCTGGCCGTGGTTCCGCTGGGAGATGCTCGGGCACATCGGCCGGGAGGCGTTCCGGCCGGTGCCCTCGGTCGACTCGGCGATCCTGCGGATCGAACGCCGGGCCGAGACGCCGGACCTGCCGGGTTACGAGGCCTTCGTCGACTACGGCTTCACCGGCCTGGGCGGTTCCCTGGACGCGACCATGCGGCTGAGGCACCCGGCCGCCCTGGTCGGGGCCGCCTTCGCCGCCGCGGGCGTCCCGGAGGGGACGGTCGTCGCGCACGTCCACCCCGACCGGTGGCGTGTCCTGTACGACCGTCTCGGTCGCCTCTGAGACACCGGTCCGGCCGGGATCCCCTGCGACGGGGTCCCGGCCGGAGAGGGACTACTCGCTGCACAGCACCCGGTCGACGACCTCGCCCGCGACCTTCTCCTGGCGCTCGGAACGCTCGTCGCCGAACTGCGTGGTCAGCGAGATCGTGACGCTGCGCCTGCCGTCCGCGCTGACGCCCGTCCTCGTCTTGTACCCGTAGTCGTCGCCGCCGTGATGCCAGTAGACCCCGCCGCAGGACAGCGGACGGGAACTGAGGCCCAGGCCGTAGCGGGCCCCCGGCCAGGTCTGCTGCCACAGCGGGGCCACGACGGTCTTCCGCATCTGCGCGAGCTGCTCGGCGGGCAGCAGCCTGCCGCCGAGCAGCGCCATGAAGAAGCGGTTGACGTCCCTGGTCGTGGACAGCAGGCCACCGGCGGCGTCCCCGTCGAAGTGCCGGGTGGCGTCGACCGGCTTGCGGGGCGGCAGCACCAGGTAGCCCTTGGCGTGCGGGTTCGGCACGTCGAGGGAACGGCCCGACCACAGCGTACGGCTGAGCCCCAGCGGCCTGCTGATGCGCCGGTCGACCTCCTCGTGCCAGGGACGCCCGGTCACCTTCTCGATGATCATGCTGATCAGCACGTATCCGGTGTTGGAGTACATCCACTTCTTGCCCGGCTCGAAGTTCGGCGCGTGCTTGACGGCCTCTGCCACGATCTGCTCGCTGGTGAACGGCTCGTCGCGGTGCTTGAGGAACTCCTCGACGGAGGTGTGGGCCGGGTAGCCCTCGTGGATGCCGCTGGTGTGCTGCAGGAGCTGCCTGACCGTGATCTTGTTGCCGTCGTTGCCGTTGCCCTTGACCACGCCGGGCAGTCTGCTCTCCACGGTGTCGTCCAGGGAGAGCTTGCCCTCCGCGACGAGCTGGAGGGCCACCGTGGCCACGAACGACTTGGTGGTGCTGGCGATCCTGACGTAGCCGTTCGCCGGGACCGGGCGCCTGCTCCCGAGTGCGGCGACCCCGCTCGTCGCGACCAGCTGACGGCCGTCGGAGGTGGTCACGCGCGCTTGGACGCCGCTGGTGCCGATCGCGCGCAGGGCGTCCACGTCACGTTGCAGGTCGGCCTTGCCGTACGTCGAGACCCGCGCCGGAGCGTCCGCAGGGCTCGCCGCGGCGGCAGGGGAGACCACAGTCGTGGTGGCCAGGGCCGCGACCACGGCCAGCAGCGCCGCACGTCGTACAGGGGCACCGAAGGGACGCATAAATCCTCCTAAAAGGTGACAGACCGGGATATTCCGGCGCACATTTCAACCCTAGAAATCGGAGCCCGCCGGGACATCGGCCATTGGCCCGGCTCCGCGATGCCCCCTGGGGAGGAATCCGCCCCGGACGGCGCAACTTTGGTTGTCTCCGGCTCCGTGCAGGTCACGGCCGCGCCTACCCTTGGGCGGAGGAGACGGGGGCGGTGCGACGGTGCGGGATCACATCGACGGGATGAGACGGTGGCTCGCCGCCAGGCCCCGGATCGCCGACGTCCTGTTCGCCCTGGCGCTGACGGTCGCGGCGCTGATGCTCAGGCTGAGCGAGGGTGTTCCCGACGACCCGGCGACCGCCGTCCTGGTGACGGCCCTGCTGCTCACGCAGGCCGTACCGCTGGCCTGGCGCAGGACGCACCCGTGGCCGGTCATGGTGGCGGTGAGCGTCACCTACGTGGTCTACGAGCTGGTCGACCCCATGGTCGCGCTCAGGGACGGCCTGTACGTCATGTTCGCCGCCTACGCCGTGGCCCGCTACGCCCGGCCACCGGCGAGCGTCGTGGCCGTCGTCGTGGCCGGGGTGACGGTGGTGGCCCCCGACCTGCTGCGTTCGCCACTCGGCCTGCCGTTCCCCGCCGAGTTCCGGCCCACCCTCTTCGAGATGATCATGATCGCCGGTCTGTCGCTGGCGCCGTGGCTGCTGGGCGTCTCCCAGCGGCACATCCACGCCGACGCCGCCCGGCTGCGTGACCTGACCGCCCGGCTGCGCGCCGAGCAGGAGGTCAGCGCCCGGCGGGCGGTCACGGCCGAGCGGGCCAGGATCGCCCGTGACCTGCACGACCTGGTCGCCCACCACGTCAGCGCGATCGCCATGCAGGCGCGGGCGACCGCGGAGGTGATGGCGGAGGACCCCCATCTGGCCCGGCGGGGGGTGACCGGGATCGGCACGGCCGCCGACGCCGCCCTGGTCGAGATGCGCCGGCTGCTCGGGCTGCTCGCCGACGACGCCCCAGCCGGTCCCGGCGACCCGGAGCCGTCGCTGCGCCATCTCGACCGGCTCGCCACGACCGCCCGCGCCGCCGGGTGCCGGGTCGAGGTCAGCACGGGACCGGGCCCCGAGGTCCCGGCGGCGGTGCAGGTCTCCGCCTACCGGGTCGTCCAGGAGGCGCTCACCAACGTCCTGCGGCACGCGGGCGCGACCGACGTCAGGATCGCCGTACGGCGGGCCGCCGATCAGCTCGTCGTCACGGTGGAGAACGGCCCCGCCGCGCCGGGCCACCGGCCCCTCGCCGGTTCCGGGCTCGGGCTGGTCGGCATGCGTGAGCGGGCCGCGCTGTTCGGCGGCAGCCTGCGGGCCGGTCCCCGCGACCAGGACGGCGGCTGGCTGGTCGAGGCCGTCTTCCGCTACGGGGAGGCCGGGTGAACCCCGTCCGCGTGCTGATCGCCGACGACCAGGAGCTGGTGCGCGCCGCGCTGCGGATCATGCTCGACCGGCGCGCCGACCTGCTTGTCGTCGGGGAGGCCGCGGACGGCGAGGAGGCCGTCGCCCTCGCCCTCGACCTGCGCCCGGACGTGGTGCTGATGGACGTGCGCATGCCCGGCATGACCGGCGTCGAGGCGACCCGGCACATCGTCGGGCGGTGGCCGCACGAACAGCCGCACCCCCGGGTGCTGGTGCTGACCACCTTCGACCTCGACGAGTACGTGCACGCCTGCCTGCGGGCCGGGGCCGCCGGGTTCATCCTGAAGAACGTCTCCCCCGACCAGCTCGCCGACGCCATCCGGGTGGTCTCCTCGGGAGAGGCCATGCTCGCGCCGAGCGTGACCAGCCGTCTCATCGGCGCCTTCACCGCGCTGCCGCCCGCGCTGGTCGAACCGTCCCCCTCCCTCCGCGCCGGGGCGCTCGGTGAGCTGACCCGGCGTGAGCTCGAAGTGCTCGTGCTGGTCGCCAGGGGCCTGTCGAACGCCAGGATCGCCCGTGACCTCGGGCTCTCCGAGACGGGGGTGAAGAGCCGCGTCAACCGCATCCTCACCCGGCTCGGCCTGGAGAACCGGGTACAGGCGGCGATCGCCGCCCGCGAGGCGGGCCTGCTCGGCGAGTGACCAGGCCTGGGACCTGGGAGGACGTGAGGTTGCAGTGCGGGTGGAGAGCATGTCCCCTTTGATCATCCGTGCAGGAGTTCGGGGGACGGCAAGGAGGGGGCTGTCAGGAGCGTCGTGGTCCGCGGTGCAAAAAGGTCGTCGTGCGCGACCGCCGGTCGTTCGGCCGGGGGGTCCGGGGCCGGCAGGCCGTGGAGGTCACCGGCCCCGGACCTCCCGGCCGGAGGTCGTCACACCTCGGTCAGCAGACGTAGCTCTTCACGGACGATCGCCCGGATGCCTCGCGGGGTGAAGTTGTGCGGGCAGGTCACCGTCTGCAACGTCAGACCGTCCATGAACGTGTGAAGCCGCACGGCCTGCCGTTCCAGGACGGCGTCGGCGAGCTCCTGCCCGATATCGGGCAACGGTGTGTCGTGGCAGGAGGCGACCGCAAGACGGCAGATGTGACGTTCGCCCGCCCAGGCGGTGCCACGCGACTCCGCCAGAGACTCCTCGACGCGTGAGCGCACCAGGCACGCCAGCCACACGTCGGCTTCGACGCGGCGGTTGTCATCCAGCGGAAGAAGTTCTTCGAGCATGAGCTGAGCGCGCTCCAGCCCTGGCAGGTCCGCGTGCAGGTGTCCGGCGACACGTGCGGTGACGCTTCTGCCGATCGCGTACGCGGCGAAGACGAGCAGGCCACGCTGGTTGTCGAAATAGTGGCGCAGCCCGCCGACCGAGACGCCCGCCGCCTCGGCGACCTTGCGGACCGTGGCGCCCTCGATGCCTTCCCTGCTGATGACCTCCCATACGGCGCGGACGAGCTCGTCGCGCCGCTGCTCGTGGTCGACGATCTTCGGCATGTTCCCATAATCGCACGGTTGTACGGTTTACTATAAAGTACAAGTGTGCTGAATAAGGTGCCGCAGCGAATGCCGTACCACCGCACGCCGAGCCTGGGCGTGCTGATCGCCGGACTGGCCGTGATCCTCGGATCAGCGTTGTGGCTGGCGCTGACCACCGTCGGCGAGATCCGCTACACGGCCGACCACGCCGGCACCAGGCCCATGTGGCACGTATGGATCCCCGCCCTCGTCGGACTGGCACTCACCCGGTTGACGCCTTTGCCATCCCGGGCGGCCCCGGTGGACGGAGCACCGGCACCGCGAGAGCTTCACCGGCAGGCGGGCGCCCTCCTGGCGTCGGCCGTACTGTTCGCGGCGGCGCTGCGAATCGTGACGGACAACGGTTACGACGCCGAGCCGGCACACACCATCTTGAAGCTCGTTCTGCTGCTGGCCGTACCGGTGCTGGTATTCCGGTTAACACGCCACGGCGCCACCCGTCGAGAACCGGTGCGCGGGCGGATCGAGGCCTGGCGCCGCTACGGGCCGGTGGTGCCGGTGGCGGCCTGGCTCGTCCTCCACCACGCCGGACCGTTCGCCCGGCCGCCCGGCGACAACGCCTGGGCGGCGGACTCCGGCCCCGCCGCACTGTTGATCACCATGATCGTGGGCTTCGCCGTCAACGCCCTGCTCGAAGAGGTCTTCTACCGGCGTTGGCTCCAGACCCGATGGGAGCACGTCATCGGCCGCTGGCCCGCCATCGTGTTGACGAGCCTGTCCTTCGCTGCCTGGCACATCGGCATCCACGGTACCGGCCACCTTCTCACCGACCTCACCTCGGTCTTCGTTCACCAGGGGGTACTGGGCCTGTTCCTCGGCTACCTGTGGAGCCGGTACCGGCTGATGTGGCCCATCCTCACTGTTCACGGCGCGATCAACGCCGCCCCCGTCCTGCTGGACATGCTGTAGCGCCTGCCGCGTCCTGGCCCGAGACCGAACCCCAACCGCGGTTCGACGCCTCCGCCGAGCACGGGTACGGCCCGCTGTCCGAGGGGATCGGGTAGTGTTACCCGCCCCAGTGGTGAACGCGTCGAGGAGGTGAGTCCGATTCCCACACCAGGTCGGGCGCTCTCCCTCGCGACCGCTCGGTCCATCTGACGCAGGTGGCCCAGGGAGCGCCCGTCGGCATCCCGAAAGGCTCCTAGTGTCTCCTGCTGCCTCCCTTTCCACCGTCGCCGCCACCCTGCGGGCGGCGGGCTGTGTCTTCGCCGAGGACGAGGCCGAACTCCTCGTCTCGGCCGCGCGCGCCCCTGAGGAACTGGCCCTCATGGTCGAACGACGCGCCCACGGGCTGCCCCTCGAACACGTCCTCGGCTGGGCCGAGTTCTGCGGCCTGCGGATAGACGTCGATCCCGGGGTCTTCGTCCCGCGGCGCCGTACCGAGTTCCTTGTCCGGCAGGCGATCGGCCTGGCCCGGGGCGGACCGGCCGTCGTGGTCGACCTGTGCTGCGGCTCGGGCGCGCTGGGCGCCGCACTGGCCACCGCGCTGGGCACTGCGCCGACCACTGCGCCGACCACCGTGTCGGGTACTGCGCCGGGTACGGCCCTCGGCGTGGCCGTGGAACTGCACGCGGTGGACATCGATCCCGCCGCGGTGCGGTGCGCCCGCCGCAACCTCGCCGCCGTCGGCGGGCGGGTCCACGAGGGCGACCTGTACGACCCGTTGCCGGCCGGGCTCCGGGGCAGGGTCGGCCTGCTGGTGGCCAGCCCGCCGTACGTGCCGACCGAGGCGATCAGGCTGTTGCCCGCCGAGGCCCGTGTCCACGAGCCGATGGTGGCGCTCGACGGCGGCGTGGACGGCCTCGACGTGGTGCGGCGGGTGGCGCGGACGGCGCCCCGGTGGCTGGCGCCCGGCGGCCACCTCCTGGTGGAGACGAGCCTGCGGCAGGCTCCCGGGACCGTCGAGACCATGGAACGGGCGGGATTGGCGGCGAGAGTGGCCGACTGCGAGGAACTGGGGGCGAACGTCGTCATCGGTACGATGCCCGGCGCACCGGTCGCGGGGCCTAAAGTCTGAGTCGGCACGGCGGAAGGGATGTTCGATCATGCTTGAGGGACTCTCCCAGCACTGCGCGCAGGCGCTCACCACCCATGGCTGCGCCTCGGTCTCCGTCGCGGTCGCCCATCGCGACCGCGTGGTCTTCGCCGAGGCGTACGGCCTGGCGGATGTGGCGCGCGGGGTGGCGGCCACCCCGGATACCGTCTACTCGATCGCCTCGGTGACCAAGCCGATCACGGCGACCGCGGTCTGCGTCGCCGCCGACCGGGGGCTGCTGAACCTCGACGACCCGGTCGAGAAGTATCTCTCCGGCTTCCGCCTGCCCAGATACCGCGACTACAGCGAGCCGACCCTGCGCCAGGTCCTCCAGCACCGGGCCGGGTTCGGCGGGCACTACGACTTCGCCTACGCCGGGCTGCCCGCGATCCGGCACGGCGTCGAGCACTACTCGACGCTGTACCGCGAGCCCGGGTCCCGGTTCGAATACTCCAACCTCGGATACGGCGTCCTCGACGCGGTCCTGGAGAAGGCGACCGGCCGTAGCGCCGCCGACTTCACCGCCGAGCAGGTCTTCGCGCCGCTCGGGCTGAACGCCTGCCAGATCGGCCTCTCCTACGAGGGCGAACGGCCTCGGGCGCTGCGTTACTCGGCCGACGGCAGGCCGTACCCCGACTACGACACCACCCACCACGGCGCCTCCCTCGGCTGGGCGAGCGCCTCCGACCTGGCGATGTTCGGACTGCTGCAGGCGGGCGGCCCCGGGGTGCTGAAGCCGGAGACGGCCGCGGCCACCCGCACCGCGCTGCCGATCACCGCGGAGCAGGGTTACGGCCTTGGCTGGTTCGTCTCACGCGGCGGGCCGCACCAGGTGGTCGCGCACAGCGGCGGCATGGGCGGTGTCTCGGCGATGCTCGCGGTCGTGCCCGAGCTCGAACTCTCGATCTGCGTGCTCGCCAACCAGACCGGGGGCGAGGTCCGCACCTCGGTCGTCAACCGCGTCATGGCGGAACTGGTGCCGGACCACCCGTCCGCGTCCCTGCCACCGAGCTTCCTGCCCGAACGGGCGGTCGCGGTCCCGCAGGGACTCTGGGAGGGGCACGTGCGCACCGAGGAGGGGTCCGTGCCGCTGCTGCTGCGGGTGCTGCCCGACTCCGGCGCCGAGGTCGGGCTCGACGGCGGGCCGATGGTCCCGGCGGACGTGGTCGCGGCCTCCGACGACTGGGACCTGCGGGTCAGCGCGCCGCTGCAGCTGCCGACCGAGGACGCGCGGGTGAACAGCCCCCGGCTTGTCCTCGAACTCAACGCGCGCCACGGCCATCTCGTCGGCGCGGCGCGGGCGATGAAGAACGGCGAGGGCGACGGCTGGCTCGGCAACTGCCTCAGCCACTGGTGCGAGGCCACCGAGGCCTGAGCCCGGCCGGTTCCCGGACCTGGCCCCGGCCCGGGTCAAGGACCGTCAAGAAAGAACCACCTCCCGGGTGAAGCGGACAAACAACGGGAAGGAGCATGATTCCCGGACCATTCAACCCTTGTGAGCACTTATGAGGATCTTGGCTCGCCCGCACCAGCTCCCCGTACGGCTCGCCACCGGCGCCTACGTCCTGAACGCCGGGCTGTCCATGGCCGCCGGGGACGAGGGCAGCGCCGCCGCCGTCCACGGGATGGCCGCCAACGCCTACCCGTTCCTGAAGAAGATGAGCCCCAGGACGTTCGTCTGGCTGCTGTCGAAGACCGAGATCGCCGTGGGCGCGGCCCTGCTGGTCCCGGTGGTGCCCTCACTGGTCGCGGGCGCGGCGCTGACCGCCTTCGCCGGCGGGCTGGTCGGCCTCTACCTGCGCACCCCAAGCCTGCGCCAGGAGGGCAGCCTGCGCCCCTCCCAGGAGGGCATCGGCGTCGCCAAGGACGTCTGGCTGCTGGGCATCGGGACGAGCCTGGTCGCCGAGGAGCTCTGCCGTCCCTGACCGTACGGCTTCGCCGGCCCTCAGCCCCGTCCTCCAGCTCCCGTCAGGCCCCGTCCCCCACTCCCGCGCGCCCCGCTCCACGTGCGCGGCCCTCGGTCCGCGCGGGTCTCAGCGGCGCAGCCGTACCTCGCCGACCGGGCGGCCACCGCCGAGCAGCACGCCGACGGCCAGTTCCTCAAGCACCTCGGCCTCGAAACCCAGCGCCCGAAGGGCCTCGACGGTGACGGGCATCCTGGCCCGGTAGCCGCCGTCCTCGATCTTGACGGCCCCTGCCCTGCCGTCCGCGAAGGCGAAGGCGTCGAACGCCTCGGCGCCCGACTTGAGCATCAGCCCGGGAAGCGCCCGCATCAGCCGGGCCTCTGGCTTGGTCGTGCCCGAGGTCCACTCGGGGTGCGCGCGGAAGGCGTCGGCGATCCGGCGCTCGGGCGTGCCCTCCTCGGCCAGTACGAGGGAGCGGAAGGCCCTGGTCACACCGACCATCGACACGAAGAACAGCGGCGCGCCGCAGCCGTCGACCCCGGTGGCCGCGACCCGCTCCCCGGTGAGTTCCTCGACCGTGTCACGCAGCGCCTTCTGCAGCGGGTGCGCCGGGCTCAGGTAGGTCTCCAGCTGCCAGTCGTTGGCCGCGCAGGTGGCGAGCATCGCCGAGTGCTTGCCCGAGCAGTTCATGTAGAGCGGTGAGGGAGCGCCTCCTGAACGCAGCACCCGCTCGCGGGAGGCGGCGTCCTCCGGCAGGTCCGCCGGGCAGCGCAGCGCGCTCTCGTCGAGCCCCGCCCCGGCCAGGACGCGGCGGGCCCCCTCGACGTGGAAGGGCTCCCCCGTGTGGCTGGCGCACGCCAGGGCGAGCAGTTCGCCGTCGAGCCCGAGCCCGGCGCGCACCATGCCGAGCCCCTGCAGCGGCTTCAGCGAGGAACGCGGGGAAACCAGGACGTCGACGGCCCCGTGCACCCGCACCGGCGAACCGGCCGCGTCGACGGCCAGCATGCGGGCCCGGTGGGTGGACTCCACGAACCCGGAACGGACGACCTCCACGACCAGCGACTCAGCAGACACCTCAGCTCCCTTCGCGTGGATTCTACGGAGGGCGGAAACACCGGTTTCCGGCGCGGTCGCAACAACCGGGATGATGGACGCATGCGTGCGGTGGTGCAGCGGGTGAGTTCCGCGTCGGTGACGGTTGACGGCGAGACGGTCGGCGCGATCGACGAGCCCGGACTGCTGGTGCTGGTCGGGGTGACCCACGACGACACCCGGCAGCAGGCGGCCAAACTCGCCGCCAAGCTCTGGGGCCTGCGCGTCCTGTCGGGCGAGAAGTCCTGTTCCGACGTCGGTGCCCCGCTGCTGGTGATCAGCCAGTTCACCCTGTACGGCGACGCCCGCAGGGGCCGCCGTCCGACCTGGCACGCGGCGGCCCCGGGACCGGTGGCGGAACCCCTGGTCGAGGCCGTCTGCGCCGAGCTCCGCGCGTTGGGCGCGCACGTCGAGACGGGCGTCTTCGGCGCGGACATGAAGGTCTCCCTGACCAACGACGGCCCGATCACCCTGATCTTGGAGGTCTGATTCCCGGACCGATACCACGATCACCGACCGCGATGATCCGCTAGGGTAACCGCTTGTCCGCGATGAATCCGTTCATCCGTGATGAAACACCCGAAAAGTCGCACCCTTGGGGAGGGTCATGCGCATCTTCGCGTCCATCGCCGTCGCGTCCGTCGCCACCGCCGCCCTGGTCACCACCGCCGGATCGGCGGCCGGCGCCCAGGTCAGCACCCAGACCGGCGCCCAGGCCACGCCCGCGTTCAGCGCCTACCACGGCGTCACCGGCCAGCAGCAGACCGAACGCTTCAACACGCTGCGCGGCCAGGGCTACCGGCCGATCACCTTCACGGTCGACGACGCGTCCGCACCGCGTTACGGCGCCGTCTGGGTCAAGCGGTCCGGCCCGGCCTGGGCGATGATCCAGGGCATGTCGGCGAGCGGTTACCAGAAGAGGTTCGACAGCTACCTCTCCCAGGGGTACCGCCCGACCTCGGTGAGCGCCACCGGCTCGGGGAACGACGCCGTCTTCGCCGCGATCTTCGAGAAGGTCCCGGGCAAGTTCTTCGCCAAGCACAACCTCACCACCGGCCAGTTCACGGCCGCCAACGCCGACGCCGCCAAGCGGGGCTACGTGCTCACCGCGGCCAACGCCTACGGCACCGCCGACGACCCGCGCTACGCCGCCGTCTGGACGCAGGGCTCGCAGTCCTGGTCCGTCACCGTCGGCAAGTCCTTCGACGAGCACCACGCGGAGTTCCTCGCCAGGACCAAGAAGGGCGAACGGCCCTCGCTGGTCACCGTCGGCCCCGACGAGTCCTACACGAGCGTCTGGGTCAAGGACTCCGGCTCCGCCTGGTACGAGTACACCGGCATGACCCCCGGCGGTTACCAGAAGCGCTTCGACGAGCTGAAGGGCAAGGGCTTCCTGCCCACTCTGCTCGACACCGAGGGCGGCGCCTACACCGCCATCTGGACCAAGGGCTGATTCCCGCCGGGCCCGCGCGCCGTACCCCGTCGAGGGCACGGCGCGCGGGTCCGCTCAGCGGATGCGGCGGCGCAGCGCCGGGTCGATCTGGACGTTGCGGCCCGCGTCTGGCGGCACGACGACCTCCTGGGAGGCCGCGACCCCGCCCGCCTCAAGGGGGACCTCGACCGGGACGGTCCGCTTGACCACGGCCAGCGCGATCGGGCCGAGCTCGTGGTGACGGGCCGAACTGCCCACGAAGCCGACCTCCTCGCCCCCGTTGAGAACGGGGGTGCCGTGCCCGGGCAGGATGTCGGCGCTGCCGTCGAGGTGCAGGAAGACCAGACGGCGGGGCGGGTGCCCGAGGTTGTGGACCCGGGCGACGGTCTCCTGACCCTTGTAGCAGCCCTTGCTCAGGTGCAGGGCCGTACCGATCCAGCCGACCTCGTGGGGGATGGTCTTGTGGTCGGTCTCGAAGCCGAGCCGGGGGCTGTGCTCCTCGATGCGCAGCGCCTCGTAGGCCCACAGCCCGGCCGGGCGCATGCCGCCGAGACGCTCGGTCAGCAGGTCACGCGGCAGGAGCAGGTCGTCGCCGATGACGATCGTCCCCTCCGGCGGGGTGACGCGGCTGGCGTCGGCGACGGAGACCACGGCGTATTCGGCCGTGACGTCGGCCACCTCGACCCTGAGCATGAAGCGCATCTTGTCGAGGAAGGCGACGAGGTCGGCCCCGGTGCCCGGCTCGACGTGCCCCCACACGGCCTCGCCGTCGTCGACGAGCGTGAGGTGGTGCTCGACCCTGCCCTGGGCGTCCAGGAACAGCGTCTGGGTCGGTTGACCGGGTTTGAGGTCGTCGAGTTTCTGCGAGCTCAGGCTGTTGAGCCAGCTCAGCCTGTCGGGGCCGGAGATCCGGACGACCTCACGGTTGCTCCGGTCGACCATCGCCTCTCCGGCGAGGAGGGCGCGCTGCTCGGCGAACGGGTCGCCGTAGTGTCCGGCAACGCCGGCGTCGGGGGCCTCGGCCGCGACCGCGCCCGGGGTGTCCAGCAGAGGGCTTCGCATGGCTCCAAGCCTACGAGGCCTCAGCGGCACTTCCTGCAGCGGCCGAAGACCGTGAGATGGTGCACGTTGACGGCGAAGCCGAACTCCTCGTCCAGCTTGGTCACGAAGTCGTCGACCAGCTCGGGGCGGATCTCGTTGAGCTCCCCGCAGTCGTGGCAGACCAGGTGGACGTGGTCGGCGTCCTCGGCCAGGTGGTAGGTCGGCGCGCCGTGCCCGAGATGGTTGTGGGTGACCATGCCGAGCTCTTCGAGGAGTTCGAGCGTGCGGTAGACGGTTGAGATGTTGACCCCGCGGGCGGTCTCCCGCACCTTGCCGCAGATCTCCTCCGGGGTGGCGTGCTCAAGGGCCTTGACCGCCTCAAGCACCAGCTGGCGCTGCGGGGTGATCCGGTAACCGTGCGCCCGCAGTTGCTCATGCCATGACGTCTCGGCCATGCACAGAGTCTACGAGCAGACCAGCCCTACTGGGGTCGCCACAAACACCAACAAATCGCCCACTACGCACGGTTTCCCGCAGGTTAGGCTGCCCCGGTCCCCTCCCCCGAGGACCTGGTCCCCGGCACCCGCTGGAGCACCCCGGCCCACTGGGCGCTGCTCGACTGCCCCGACACCGTACGGCTCGACCGTCCGACGGCCAGGAACCGGCCCCGGAACCGGATCGACGAGGCGACGGAGGACGCGGCCCAGGCCCGCGCGCTCGTCCCGACGGCCTTCGACGGCGGTGCGGATCCCTCAGCCCTGACGGAGCGCGTCCTCTGCTGGACGCGGAGGGACGGCCGCTGAGGAGCCCCTCACCAGGCGCCTGCCCAGCCGCTGCGCGGGCGCCTCGACGAAACGCCAGGTCAGCGCACTGATCCCGAGCAGCGCCCCGACCAGGCCGACCAGCGCGACCAACCGAGCCCCGAGCGGTACGGCCAGTGGCTCCGGCCAGGTCATCTGAACCACCTTCAACAGCAGCGGATGGAGCAGATAGACCGAGTAGCTGACCAGCCCGAGCCAGGGCAGCACCCGGGGCAGCTCACGGTCGCGCAGCGCCATCCCCACGGCGAAGGTCAGCCAGGCCGCGACCAGCGCCAGCCACAGGCCGGGCGTGTCCCTCGTCAGCCAGATCCCGGCCGCCGGAACCAGGAGCACCCACCCGGCCCGCGCCCAGGTGATCTCGCCCTGTTCCGCCCGGTACAGCACGGTGCCGGAGAACATCGTGGCCAGGATCAGCAGCCCCTGCCAGGTGCCGGGATACTCCTGGTTGACCGCCAGCAGCACCAGCACGGTGCCCCCGGCCGCGACGGCGCCCGCCCGCCGCACCGCGAGGGGCCCCATGAGCGTCATGGCCGTTCCGACCACCACCAGCGCGACCACCGTCAGTGTGACCGTCAGCATCCGCGTCCCGTCGCCGTACGAGAGCAGCTTGGTCGGCAGCACGCCCGCCCCCAGCACGGCCGCCACGGCGAACCCGAGCGCCGCCGTACGGCTCGCCCGGTTCACCCCGAGGGTGAACATCGAGCTCAGCAGCAGGTAGAAGGCCATCTCGTAGGAGAGCGTCCACATCACGTTGACCGTGTTCGGCATGTACAGCAGGTCCTGCAGCATCGTCAGATGGCCCAGCGTCAGCGACAGGGGACGGCTCCCCCACCAGGGGTGCAGGCCGTCCCATCCCGCGGCGATCAGCAGCGCCACCCCCACCGCGCAGACGCCCAGCATCGGGTAGAGCCGGAAGACCCGGGAGATCCAGAAGGCCCGCAGGTCACCCCGCCGCTCCAGCGAAGCCGGCACGATGTAGCCGCTCACCAGGAAGAACACCATGACCCCGTACCACCCGGGCTCGAAGGTCTCCTTGAAAGGAAAGCGGATCTCGGGCAGCAGCGGCGACAGCACGTGTTCGAAGACCACCGCCAGCGCCGCGAATCCTCGTATGGCGTCAAGCCAGGCCAGCCGGCCCCGCCGTCCTGCTTGATCGGTAATCACCTGGTTCATGCTAACGATCGGCCGACGGATATCCGGTTGGACGGGCAACCGCCACCGCCCCGGAGAGGACCGGCCTCACGGCACGGGAGAGACCTGGCAGGACCCCGGCCCCCGGGTCCGGGCCCACGGGCTCCGAGGTCCCGTGAACACGAGGGGCCGCCGCCCCACGGACGGCGGCCCTTCGAACATGTCCGGTGGTGGTCGCCCCTACCGCCGGACGATCAGGAGGCCGAGGGAGACGAGCTCGGCGACGCGGCGGTCCTCGGGGTCCTTCCCGGCGCCCTGGTGACCTTGCAGTCGTAGGCGGCGATCGTGTAGCCGTCCAGCAGCGTGCAGGTCGTCCAGACGGGACCGACCTTGTAGGCGTAGACCTCGGGCAGGCCGCCGCCCTGACCGGCGGGGCCCTGCGGCCCGGCCGGACCCTCGGGGCCCTGAGGCCCGGTCGAGCCCTCGGGACCCTGGGGTCCGGTCTTGCCCGTCTCGCCTCGCGGCCCCTGCTGACCTGCGGCGCCTCGCTCGCCCTGGGGACCCCGCTGGCCGGCGACTCCCCGCTCACCCTGGGGGCCCTGCGGGCCACGCGGGCCGGCCGGTCCCTGGGAGGCGATGCCCTGCTGGGCCTCCTGGAGGGTCAGCACCCGCTCGGTCTTCGGGTTGCACCTCGTGAGCGCACGGACGACCTTCGTGGTCTTGTTGACACAGAAGGTCGTCGGAGCGGCGGCCGAGGTGGCCGCCGAGGCGGTGGTGACGCTCGACAGACCCACCAGAAGGACAACGGCGCCCAAGAGCGCGGCAGGCGTCTTCGATCGCATGAGTGGAGACTCCATAGAAAGAGGGGGATGGACACGAAGATCGTGAGGCGGCGCGACCAGAGTGCCAGGAAGGACCGTTCCAAGCGGGATAAATCAGGCCATGTGACGAAAAAGAGATCTATTTGCGGTCAGGGCGCGGGAGGGCGTGCCCGCCCGTGGGCAGCCCCCGGACACCGAAGCCCTCCCCGGCGCCTCCGCCCTACCGGGCCCACCCCACCCGGTACGGAGACCGTTCGCGGCACGCCGCCTTCGAGGCCCTTCCTCCGAGGTCAGGGCGTGTCCGAGGGGGCGGGGGCAACCGGGCGAAAATAATCGTTTGCCCTGGCTGCGGAGATTTCATAACGTACAAGCACGCTGAAAGGAGGTGGTCCGAACAATGGTTGATCATAGGGCTAGCGAGGTGGCTGTCCGCTAGGACGCCCCAGCTTCCGGACTCCGTCCGGACGTCTGGTGACGTTCGGCGAATTCACGGCAATCACCGGAACCCCGGGTCCGCCAGGGTGGTGGGAGTGCTCTCCCGCCTTTGGTCCCCTTGGCCCTCCCACCCACGGGAGGAACAGACCCGGGGTTCTTCCCTTTTCCGGCCCGGTTCCTTCGGCCCCCGCTTCCGAAGCCCGGCGCCTCTCAATGCCTTCGAGCCTTCCCGGTCTCCCCGCGTCTCCCAAGGAGCCCCGGGACGCTCCCGAAGAGCGTCCCCGCGCTTCCCAGGGCCCGTCCGAGGAGCGGCTCCGACTCCCCGCGTCTCAGTGCTCGCCGCGGGCCGGGACTCCGAGGGCGGCGCACGCCTCCCGGTACAGCCTGACGACCTCCGTGCGGACCTGGGCGCGCTCGGTCAGCGTCGTGCTCCACGGCACCCTGACCGTGACCTCCCGCCCCTCGACCGTCGCGAGGAACTCGATCGCCTCGGCGTCCACCCCCGACGTGACCGCGCTGGTCGCCTCGGGCCGGCCGCCCAGGGCCCGGCAGATCAGCAGCGAGTCGTCGGCGTGGTCGTCGTTCATGTGGCGCTTGATCGCCTCGACCACATCAGGGGTGAAAGGAGTGCTCATGCCCGTGATGGTATTCCCCCGACCCTCCCGCAGGACCGCACCACAGCACCCCAACTCGCCCTCCCGCAGGGCCGCGCGACAGACTCCCGCCACGTCGGCCGCCCCCGGCTCGCCCCACCCGGACGCCCCGGCTCGCCCCACCCGGACGTCGGCACCGCTTCACTCCGGCCAGGGAAGCCGGGCCCCCAGACGCCAGCCTCCCGACGTCGTGGGACCGTACTCCAGGCGTCCCTCGACCAGCGCGACCCGCTCCGCCAGGCCGATCAGCCCCCGTCCCGGCCGGGCTCCAGAAAATCCGGCGGCCCCGGCCGGTCCGGCGTCGTTGACGATCTCGACGACCAGCTCCGCCCCCGGCGCCCCCGCGATCGACACCCGCACCGGCGCCCCCCGCGCGTGCCTGCGCACGTTGGTCAGCGCCTCCTGCACGATCCGATAGGTGGTACGGCCGAGCCGGTCGGGCACGGTCCCGGTGTGCTCCTCGACCATGGTCACCCGCATCCCGGCCCGGTCGGACTCGGCGACCAGCTGCCTGAGGTCGGCGTAGGTCGGCTGGGGCAGTTCCCCGACCGGAGCGCGCAGCACCCCGATGACCTCACGCAGGTCCTGCAACGCCTGGTGGGCGCTCTCCCTGATCACCCTGGCCGCGTGGGCGATCTCCTCGCTCGGGGCGTCGGGATGGTATTCGAGGGCCCCGGCGTGCACGCTCAGCAGTGAGAGACGGTGCCCGAGAACGTCGTGGATCTCCCTGGCGATCGCCGTACGGGCCTCCTGACCGGCCTGTTCCGCCCGCAGACGCGCCTCGGTCTCCATCCGGGCCGCCCGTTCCCGCATCGCGGCGGCGAGTTTGCGCCGGTGGTGGACGTACAGGCCCCAGCCGACCACGGCCCCCTGGATCGCGCCTCCCATGACCCACAGCGCCAGCCGGGGCATGTCCGGCTCGGGCCGCAGCAGCACGTAGACGACGCCCGCGACCAGGCCCGCCACGGAGACGATCATCGTGGTCCTCGGCGGGCGGTGCACCGCGACCGTGAACAGCGCGATCAGCACCGCCCCCGTGATCAGCTCGGAGAACGTCGAGAGCACGATCAGCACGACGGCCAGCTCCGTCGGCCGGCCACGGCGCAGCCACAGCGCGGCGCAGCCGACCACGGCGGTCACCTGGTCGAGATCGAACAGCCACCTGGGCGGTCTCGGGGAGGTGTCGAGGCGCAGCCCGGCCAGGATCAGCCCGGAGAGCACCGCCACCAGGAACAGGCAGGCGTCGACCAGCCAGTCGTGCGGTCCACGCCTCGGCGCGGTCGTCGATTCGTCCATCCCCAACGAGCCTAGGGTCGCCCGTCCCCGCCCCGGCCCCCCGCGATACCAAAGTCGGCGGGACGAACACCTTCGTCGCGCGCCGGGCCCGGCCGGGGAGACGTCCGTCGGCGTGGAGCATCCCGACGACCGATCCGCGAGGTGGCCCGGGATTCCTAGCGTTCAGACATGCGCGAACTCACCAGAATCCTGGGGCTGTTCTTCCTCCTGGAAGGGGTCAGCGGGGCCATCGACCGGGTGGCCGTCCAGCCCTTCATGAACTTCTTCCTCAACTTCTTCGACCGGGTGATCGTCGGACGTCTGGACTTCCTGACCGGCTACGAACTGTTCGCGAACCTCGCCCTGGCCGCCCTGGGCGGCCTGATGCTCGCCGCCACGCGAAGCGGGGCCCAGACGTGACGCGGGATTCCCACGTGACACGGCAAGGCGCACCTCGGACACGAGAGGGCGTGACACGGCGGCTGGCACCCGCCGCCGGACTGTTCCTCCTGGCACCGCTGGTCGCCGAATACCTGCTCGGCAACGTCCCGGTGGCCGACATCGGCGGCCTGCTCGTGCTCGCCCCGATGTACGGCGGCGGCGCCCTCCTGATCAGGGAGGCCGCCCGCCGTACCGGACGTGGCTGGCCCACGATGATCCTCCTGGCGGCGGCGTACGGCGTGCTTGAGGCGTGCCTGATCGACCAGTCGCTGTTCAACCCGTCGTTCGAGGGACACGACTTCCAGAGCGTCACGCCGATCCCGTGGCTGGGCGTCAGCGCCCACTACGCGCTGAGCTTCGTCGGCGGTCACGTGATCTGGAGCATCGGTGTGCCGATCGCTCTCGCCGAATCCCTGACACCCCGCCGGAGCACCGTCCCCTGGCTCGGCCTGCCCGGCCTGGCCGTCACCGGTGTCCTGTTCGTCCTCGGCTCGCTCGTCGTCTTCCAGAGCATGCTCGCCGAGGGCGGGTTCGTCGCCCCCGCCCCACGGCGGATCGGCGCCGCCGTCGTGGTCGTCCTCCTGGCCGGTACGGCCTTCGCCCTCGGCCGCCGTCCGCGTCCCCCGGTTCCCGGCGCCGCTCCCCGCCCGTGGCTGGTCGGTCTCGCGGCCTTCGCCGCCTCCGGCCTGTTCTTCGTCGGGACGGAGGACTGGCCGGGGGTCGCTCTGGCGTCCGGTCTGCCGGCCGTCTCCGCCGTCACGGTCTCCCGCTGGTCACGCCGTACGGGATGGGGCCCGGCACACCGGCTCCACCTGGCCGGTGGCGCGCTGCTGACCTACGTCTGGGGCGGCTTCGTCCTGCTGTCCCTGGAAGGCGACACGACCCCCCTGAACCTGACCGGCCAGTCCCTCCTGGCCCTAAGCGCCCTAGTCCTCCTCCTATTCACCGGAACCCGGCTTCAGGAGTGAGGAGTTTCGGCTTGGGCGCGTCGGTGCTTGGACTGAGGAACGCAGGAGCGCAGCGACGGAGAGACGAGGGAAAGCACCGACCCAGGGCGCCCAAGCCCGCGACGCCGCAGGCGGAGCAAAGAGACACAGCCCCGCGACGCCGAAGGCGCCGCAAAGCACCACAGCTACACCTTCTTCAGCTCCGCCGACAGGTGGGACTGGAGGGGTTCGCCCATGGCGGCCATGTCGTAGGCCCACATCAGGTTGCCGTTGACCAGGCCGTAAAGGCGGTGGCCCGCGGTGTACTCCTTGGCGGTCGCGGTGCGGGCGACCACGTCGGTCTGCAACTCGATCTTGTGGAAGACGACCTCGCCGACGTAGATCTCCACGATGCCGGTCGGGTGCGACAGGCACACCTCAAGTCTGCGCTCGGGCAGGGCACGCCAGAAGCCGGTCTCCGTGCCCAGCGGCCGTACCTTGTTGCCTTCCTTGTCCAGCAGCCACGTCCGGCTCTCATAGGTCAGGAACGGCTTACCGTTGTGACCGAAGACGATCTCCTGGCCGAAGTTGAAGCTCTCGATCGTCGGATATCCACCAACCCCGGCACCTTCCCACCGGCCCAGGAGAAAGGCGATCGGCTCAAGGGCGGAGTGCAGTTCGGGAACGTCCATGCATCCGAGCCTAGAGCCGCCCCGGTACGGCTCGCGCCCGCGACACCGGCCTCATAGGCTTCGGGGTATGGCACGATCACTGGTGATCAAGGTGACCGCCGGCGCGGACGCGCCCGAGCGATGCAACCAGGCGTTCACAGTCGCGGCGGCGGCACTGGCGAGCGGGGTCCCGGTCTCGCTCTGGCTGACGGGGGAGGCCTCGTGGTTCGCCCTCCCCGGACGCGCCAAGGAGTTCGCCCTTCCGCACGCCGCCCAGCTCGGCGACCTGGTCGACGTGGTCCTGGCGAGCGGCCGGATGACGCTGTGCACGCAGTGCGCGGCCAGGCGGAACATCACGGTCGACGACGTGATCGAGGGCGTGCGCATCGCGGGCGCCTCGACCTTCGTCGAGGAGGTGCTCGGCGAGGGGGTCCAGGCCCTCGTCTACTGACGGTCCTCACGCGTACGGCCCCGCCGCGAGGACGGGGCCGTACGTCACGTGCCGTTCAGCCGGGCAGTACGGCCGTCAGCCGCTCCCTGCGGAGCTGGTCGAACCAGGTGTCGTCGAGCGGCGGGAGCTGGAATCCGACGGCCCAGGTCAGCAGCAGGTCGGCCAGGCCGGGGTTGCGGGCCAGCGCGGGGCCGTGCAGGTAGGTTCCCACGACCTTGCCGACGTGACAGCCCTCGGTTCCGTCGCCGTTTCCCGTGCCGACGGTCGTGCGGGCCAGTGGCCGTACGCCGGGGCCGAGGCGGGTGACGCCCATGTGGTTCTCGAAACCGGTCAGCGTCGGGATGCCGAGCACGGAGTCGGCCTCGCCCGCCAGTTCGCCGACGGCGCGGGCGGTGCCGCGTCCGCTGGAGATGTCGATCAGGCCGAGGCCGTCGACCGGCTGTCCTTCCTCGCCGCCGAACGTGGTACCCATGATCTGGTAGCCAGCGCAGACGGCCAGCAGGCAGGCTCCGCGGGCGATGGCGCGGTGCAGCCCGCCGTCCCTGCGCAGCCGTTCGGCGGCCAGGATCTGCGGGCGGTCCTCGCCGCCGCCGATGAGGTAGATGTCGCCGCCCTCGGGCACCGGGTCGGCCGAGCGCACGTGGTAGGTCTCGACCGGGATGCCACGGCGCTGGGCGCGCTGTTCGAGGACCAGCACGTTGCCCTGGTCACCGTAGGTGCTCAGCAGGTCCGGGTAGATCCAGACGATTCGCAGGATGCTGTCAGACGGCACGACCGAACTCCGATCGGATCTGCTGGAAGGCGGTGTAGTTGGCGATCACGTCTACCTTGCCGGGCGGCTGGAGGGCCAGCGCCTCCTCGAAGGAGTTCGTCAGCTGGAACGGCACGCCCGCGATGTCCAGCCTGAGGGCCAGGTCGAGTCTGCGTTCCCCGGTGACGTAGACAGGGCCGCCGCGCAGCACGCGGTAGTCCACGTCCCACAGCCAGGAGGTGTCGCGGCCGTCGGGGCCCTGGGCGTTCACCGAGAGGATCACCGGCAGGGAGCGGTCCAGGACGTCGAACGCCTCAAGCCAGCCCGCCGGGTTCTTGGCCAGCAGCAGCCGGGCGTGCCTGCCGTCGCGCTGGACGACCGTGTAGCGGCCCGCGACGGAGGTGACCTCGCGCAGCCGGGGCAGCGCCCGCTGGATCGGAAGGCCGAAGGCCTCCGCGGTGGCCAGGGCGATCACGGCGTTGGCCCGGTTCGCCCGGCCGGGAAGCTGGATGTCCAGCACCCAGCGCTGCCCGCGCGGGTCGATCACCGCGTCGTCGTCGAGGAACCAGCTCGGCTGGGGGCGCCGGAAGGCGCACTCGCGGCAGGCCCAGTCGTTCTCGGCGGCGCGGGAGACGATCCCGCCGTGGGCGGCGGCCGGGACGGGGCCGGGGGCCGCGCTGCCCGGCGGGACGTAGTCCATGCCCTTGCGGTCGAGCGGGCCGCCGCACTCGGGGCAGCACCAGGAGTCTTCCTTCCACGGCTGCCCCGCGGAGACCCAGGTCACGCCGGGAACGGTCGAGGCGCCCCAGGTCACCAGGGGGTCGTCGGCGTTGGCGATCACGTGGACCGGCCTGTTCGCCAGCGCCCGCCGCCACTTCTGGGCGAGCAGCCAGATCTCACCCGCCCGGTCCATCTGGTCGCGGCTGAGGTTCATCAGGACGACCACCCCGGCACCGGTGGTGTCGATCACCTCGGGGAGGTACTTCTCGTCGACCTCCAGGACGCCGTAAGGGGCGTGCTTGGCCGAGGACAGCGCCGAGACGTGCCCGGCGGGCATGTTGGCGCCGAAGGCGTTGGTCGCGACCTCGCCGAGCTCCTGCAGCGCCGAGGTGATCAGCCGGGTGGTCGTCGTCTTGCCGTTGGTCGCGCTGACCAGCGCGAGCTTGCGGTCCTGCGCGAGCTTGCGCAGCAGGTCGGGTTCCAGCGCCAGGCCGATCCGGCCGCCGATCACTGATCCGTCGCCTCTGCCCGTCGCCCTGGACAGGGTCGCGGCCGTCCGGCCGAGAGCGCTCGCGAGCTGCGCCCGCAGCGGAAGCTGAGTCATGCCGTCTCCTCGCGTAGCGACCCGTCGCAGGACGATCCGGCAGCCGGAAAGCCCGGGATAGCCGAATCGTTCATGCCGCCGATCCTAGCCGTGGTTGGGTGGCGGCACCGTCGTATCCCTATTCGAAGCAGGTGGTCGCCACCTGTCCGATATTACGGATTGACCTGGGGAAACCACCCTGGAGGCACCCCTGGAAACCTCTCGGGGAACGCGTTCCCCGTCACGGGCCGCCTCACTCGCTGAAGGCCAGTTCCGCGCTCTCCGCCGAGGCCGCGTCGAAGGGCAGCACGAAGCGCCGTGGCCACGACAGCACGCTCTCCAACCACCCCGCCCCCATGGTCTGCGCCACATGGCGTAGCCGTTCGGCGGGGTCGATACCGATCGTCACGGTGAGGATGTCCCGTTCGACCCCTTCGTGCTCGTCGTCGCCGAGGATGACCCGCCAGGCCAGTGCCCTGTTGCGTTCGACCTCCATGGACAGCGGGTGGTGGCGCAGTGCCTTGGCCCGGTGGCCGAGCAGTTCGGTGCCGTTGTGCTGGCGACTGAACAGGGCGTACTCCATGACCGGGGCGGCGCCGCGCGGGTTGGGGGCGGGCCGGCCGTACGGGAAGAGTTTGTCCACCTCGTGCAACCAGCGGACCTGCGGGATGACCCACGCGGGTCCGGGGCGTTCGCCGGGCTCCCTGTCGGGGCCGAGCAGCCGGGTGGCCGCCACCGCGACCTGTTCGGTCAGTTTCGCCGGGTCACCGATGGTCCGCAGCGACCAGGCCCTGCGCCCGACGCTGCGCTCGACGGCCGTGGCCAGCATGCACTCGCGTCTCCTGGGCGGTGGTTCGTCCCACATGTCGGCCAGGGCCCTGGGCACCCCGGGCGCGGGACGGTTGGCGCAGAAGGCCAGCACCAGCGTGTCGGTCCAGATCCGCAGCCAGGCCCATTCCGGGGCGTCGGCGAGCAGGTCGGCCTCGCGCAGTTCGACGAGGGTGCAGGCGCGTCCCGTCCTGCACTCCCTGCCGCAGGCGGCCGAGCGACGCCCGCAGATCGGAGGCGTGACGTCGGGCAGCTGCCGTTCGCGGTCCTCCCCCAGCGGCACCTGCACGCGCAACGGCCGGTCCATCCCGTCGGCGAAGATCGCGGCGACGCCCGGCTGGAGTGAGACGACCTGCCTGGACTGTTCCTCGCTGAGGTTCATCGCGGCCCCGACGAGCTGGCGGTCGTCCTCGGCGGGCAGGCGGTGCACCACCTTCAGCGCGGTGTTCTTCACCACGTCGGAGACGAGTTTGGTGGGGATCTGCTCGGCGACCACGATGCCCTCGCCGTAGGCGCGAATCTCGGCGAGCATGCCCGCGAGCAGTTCGACGGCGTGGGTGCTGGCCCGTCCGGCGCCCCGGTCGCGCAGCAGCCGGTGCGCCTCCTCGATCACGATGACGTGCCGCAGACCGCCGCCGCGCTCCTTCCTGGCCCGCATCCGCAGGTGTTCGACGATCCGGATGATCAGCGTGCCCATCAGGAACGCCTTGTCCTCGTCGTTGGCCACGTCCTCGATGGCCAGCACCACGTTGCGCCGCAGCAGGTCGCCGATGTCGGCCGGATGGCCGCCCTCGAAGAAGCGCCCTGCCGAGCCGACCCGCAACGACCGCAGCCGCAGGGAGATGAAGCCCTCGACGTCGGCCTGGACCTCCCTGCCGTAGCCGATCTCCTGGATCACGTCCATGGCGTGCTGCTGCAACTGCTCAAGGGTCGGTACGGCGGGCCGCACGGCCGCGCCGGGGGCCGCCCACCCGGTGACCACGTCCCAGCCGTTGGTCTCGTAGACCCGCTGCAGCGCCAGCGACATGATCTGCGGGAACGGCTCCTCGGCGTCGAAGGCGGCCATGAACAGCGCACGGACCATGTCGATGTGCGCCTGCACGGGGTAGCCGGGTTCGGGGGCGAGCGGGTTGACGCTGAAGGGCACGCTGTCGGGCGCCGAGGGGTTGATCACGGTGACCGGGGCGAGGTGTTCGACCCGGCCGCCCATCGCCGCGTACTCGGACTTGGCGGGTTCGATGGCCAGCCAGGGGATGCCCTCCCCGGTGAGCTGTTCGAGCAGGTGCCTGACGGTCTGCGACTTGCCGGAACCGGTGGCGCCGGTGACGAAGGCGTGCCGGTTCAGGGTGGTCAGCGGCACCCTGAACGAGCCGACCGCCCTGTCCTGGCCGTCCAGGATCGCCCCGAGGCCGACGGTCGGCGCGCCGGGGGAGATGTCCGCCTCGCTGGTCACGTCGAAGAAGCCCGCGTCGAGCACCCTGACCCCCGGCACCTCCCTGCGCGGCAGTCCCGCCAGGGCGGCCAGCGCTCCCGCGGTGGCCGCGAACGGCGCCGCGGTGCCGTCGGCCGGGTCCTGCAGGGTGACCGAGAGCGCCTCGGCGAAGCCGTGCACGGGGCCGTCCAGGGCGCTGCGCAGCCGGTAGGGGTGGTGGCTCATCTCGGCGGACCCGACCAGCACCGGGGCGATCTGGCGCAGTTCCTCGGGTCCGGAGGCCCCGGCGAGCACCCGCACGCTCCACAGCCCGGCCTCGCGGAAGGCGTCCAGCTCCTGCATGCGCCGTTCGGCGCGTTCGGCGTCGTAGCGGGAGCGTTCCGAGGCGTCGCCGTACTGCCTGAGCACGTTGAGCTGGGTGCGCAGGTGGGCCACCTCGGTGTCCAGCAGGTCGGTCCGCTCGGCGACGACCAGCCAGGCGAAGGGCCGGGACATGAGCGTGACCAGCGTCGACTCGAAGAGCGTGGGCCGTTTGACCTCGTCGGCGTCCGGTTCGCGGCGTCCGCCGAGCGGTGGGGCCTGGCGGCCGGGACAGACGGTCCAGGCCAGGTCCGACAGGTCGCTCAGCCACTCGTCGCCGATGCGTACTCCTCGCGCGCCGCTGGGGAACAGCAGCGGCTCCGGGCCCGCCGGGGCCTGGTCGGGCTCGGTGACGGCCCTGCGGGGCGATCTGGGCGGGTTGAGCGGCCCCGCGTTGGTGATGAGTTCGAGCGGGGCGCCCGCTCCCCGGGAGAGCCACCCGACCACGAAGGGCCGGTTGCGCTGCGCCGCCGACAGTACGGCGGGCAGCACGGTGACGAAGTCCCACTCCGCCGACGAACTACGGGAGGGGGCCGTGATGGCCTGGATCCGGTACCAGGGACCGGCAAGCTGGCTGGGGGGACGGGACACACTCGGTTGCATTTGTTCTCCACCCGGGGGACCCGGCCTCAGGCCGGAGGGGTCGGCGCTTCACGGATCGCTCCGCCGTACGGCACGGCGAACCCGGGGCCGGGGGCACCCCGGCAACCAAGGTCGGCCCTCCCCGGGTGATCGCACCTCCGCATTGACCAGGTCGTTACCGCGAGGGGACGGTTCATTGCCGCCTACGCCAGTCGAGCCTCGCCGGAGGCGGCCCGAGGTTGGGTGGGGCACTCTCGAAGGGGGTCGGCTCGTGGCGCCGTGTCTCCTCGGCGCGCTCCAGCACCGCCTCCTTGATCTCGTCGAACTCCCCAAGGGTGGTCTTGGGGAAGGTGAGGATGGCCGGGTTTGCGTCGGCGAGACGGACCCTGCGGCCATGGGCGGTGGCGTCGGTGACGATGACCGACGTGGTGGGAAGCTGCTGGAGCTGGTGGGGTTCGACGAGGAACTCCCGCGAGCGGTGCAGGACCCGTTCGGTCTCCCCCATGGCCTTGCTCGCCTGGCGGCCCCACTCCGTCGAGGAGGTTATGTCCTCCTTGAGATCGGTGCCTCTGACGTCGCGGTCGTCCTCGCCCGCGTCGGGGTGGCCGACGGTCGAGACGTAACCGCCGTCGAGCCCGGCGCCCGCGGCGCTGATCGTCTCGGTGAGCTGGGCGATTTCGAGGCGGTGCTCGGTGCCGACGTGCTCGCTGGCGATCCTGGCGTCCTCGGCGTTGCCCAGGCGCATGAACGCCACCGCGGCGTGACCCCGCCCGAGGCGCTCCCGCACGGTCGGGGTGAGCGCGCGGTAGGTGAGCACCAGGCCGGTCCGCGAGGTCTCACAGGCGTCCATCAGCCGGTCGAGCACGTCACCGCGGAGCTTGTCCGCCCCGGCGACGATGATCGTGTGGTACCACGGCCGTTCCGAGGCGGGTGACTGGCGCAGGATGTGGGTGAGCGCGGTGGCGACGTAGGTGCCCAGGACCCGGTTGCCGAGCACCCCGGCCTGCCGGTCCATGGAGACCACCCGCAACCGCGCGGGCGGCAGCCGTACGGCCTCCGAGCCGAGCGTCTCCAGCTTGCGCAGCTGTGATTCGAGGGCCCAGGCGCGCTCGATCACCACCCGGTCGCTGACGCCGCGGCCGAACAGCGTGCCGATGCGTTCGAGCTGGGTCGCGGTGATCAGGCCGGTCAGGAGGTCCTCACGCGGGTCGCCGACCTGGGCCAGGGCGCGCAGTGCCGCGGTGACCTGGTTGATCGTGGCGTTCTCGCCGAGAACCTCAAGGACGCGCTCCAGGATCGCGTTGTCGAACGACAGGTCCCTCGGGTGCTCCTCGCTGACGCTCACCACGTGGGCGAGCACGTCGGCGAAGGCCTCTGGCGGCAGCGTCGCGCCCAGGTCGAGCCGGGGCAGGTCGCCGGGCAGCACCCAGACCAGCGGGTCGTCGCCGCCCCTGCGCGCCAGCTCTATCAGGTCCTTGGCGATCGCGCCCTCGGACAGGTCGAGCACGGTCAGGTGGCCGCCGCTGTACAGGCGGGTCGCCCCGAGCAGGGTGATCAGCGCCGACCAGCCGGGCAGCGTGCCGCCCGCGACGTCGATGCGGTCGATCTCGTCGGGCACGGTCACGGCGTACCAGGTGAGCTGGCGGTCGTGGAGTTCCTTGCGCTCGGCCCACTCCCGGTAGCGCACGGCGTGCTCCTCCTGGGCCTGGAACAGCTCCCTGTCACGTTCCTCGCGCTGCCGGTCGCCGACCGCCTGACGCTCGCGGATCCGGTGTTTGACCGCCCGGTTCCCCTGGCGGATCGCGTAGCTGCAGAAGACCGCGATCCCGCCGGAGGCCACCAGCCCGGCCGCCGCGAAGGACCAGCGCAGCAACTCGGTGACGCCCAGGACGAGGATCAGCACCGCGAGCGCGGTCATGAACACCCTGAAGACCTTCATCGGGCGGGTCATCAGGGCCTCGTTGAGGCGCTCCCTGCGCATCCACTCGGCGTCGGCCCTGTCGTTGGTCACGGGCCCGCCGTCCGCCGGGGAGGGCCGCCTGGGAGCCGGACCCGGATCAGGGTGCAGCAGGGCGTACTGCCAGCCCAGGTAGATCCGGTCCGCCTGGAGCTGCGCATGCTCGGGATGCACGTCCGCCACGGAACCTCCGCCATAGGGCTCTCGCCGCCTCGGAGACAGCGTAAGAGTTGGACCTCCGATTCGGGCAGCGTTCCCGTCAATCTGCTGCATTTTCCCCATGTTCATCGCCGCTTAAGGGATGAATGAGTCGGATGGGGTGAAGGTAAGCGATTACCATCCTTTGTCATGACGTCTCCCTCCGGTGGCGAAAGCACGCGACGGCGCCCGGTCGCGGTCCCGGTAGCCGCTCTGGTGGTGGCCACCGGTCTGGGAGTCACCGCGGCCTTCGGTGGACTCGCCGAGGCTCCCAAAGAGCCTCCCAAACAGCTCGGCCCCGGCGCGACCGTCGACCAGGGTGAGTTCACGACCACCTTCGTCGAATCGCGCACCGCCTTCCAACCCGACGAGTACGGCGGGGAGGGCAAGCGCTTCCTTGAGGTCGTGATGAAGGTCACCAACAAGGGCGAGAAGACCACCACGGTCGGCTCCCCCTGGTCCGGCACCCAGCGGGGCCTGCTGTTCGGCGCGGGCCTGCTCAAGGTGACCCCCGAGCTCAAGACCCCGTACGGCCCGCTGACCTCCGTCGCCGCCGAGGGCGTCCCGAGCCAGCAGCTCCACCCGGGCGTCCCCTCGACCGTGGTGATCAAGTACCAGCTGACCGATGGTCAGCGTGCCCCCCAGCAGGTGAAACTGGACGTGGGCACCTTCGAGTTCAACGAGGGCTTCAGCCACGAGCTCGGCTGGGTGCTCGTCAGCGAGGACCCCAAAGGACCGCCGACCGTCGCCGCGCAGGTCACCCTCCCGGTCCAGCGTAAGGAAGGCGTCTGATGGGGACCGTCGCCCCCGAACGCGTGGGCGCGCCCACCCGTGGACGCCGCCGTGCCCCCTCCCAGCCGAACAGGTGGCGCAGGCCGGTCGGACTGCTCGTCGGGGTCGCCTTCGCCGCGGCGGCGGTGTGGGCGCAGACCTTCGCCTACACGCGCGACGACCGTGGCGGCCCGCTCACCTGGACCGGCGGCGTCGGTGACGAGGTACGGGCCTCACGTGTCTGGGTCCAGGCCAGGGCGGTGCACGCGGCCAAGACGATCGAGGCGCCGGGACTGGGCGGCAAGACGGCGATCGCGAAGACCACCGGGATCTTCCTCGTGGTCGACCTGGCGGCCCAGGCGACCAGGGAGCCTCAGAAGATCGTCTCGCTGGAGATCCTCACGGCGGACGGCAAGCGTTACACCTCGACCGACCGGGTGCCCGAGACCCAGACCATCAAGCAGTTCTTCGTCCAGCCCGGCTGGTGGGCCACCGGACCCGCCGTCTTCGAGCTGCCCGTCTCCGAACTGGCCGGAGCCCGTATCGTGGTCAGCTCCGTGCGCGGGTTCATCGTCGAGCCGTCCCTGCCCGAGGTGGAGATCGACCTCGGCCTGGACGAGGCGGGCGCGGCCCGGCTGGTATCCGAAGCCAAGGACGTCTACTCGTTGGGGAACAAGAAGTGACGGGCACGCCGCATCCCGGAGACGAAACCACGCCCGGTTGGTCCTCTCCGGCGGAGCCCGGCCGACCCGCTCCGGAGGAGGAGCCCCACGCCCTCCCCCCGTACGGCCTGCCCATCCCGCCCCCGGCCTCCCCGCAGGACGCCCCCGGGCAGGACTTCTTCCGCCCCAGCGCCCCCCACCAGAACCTCCCCAGACCGGAGACCGTCCACCAGGGCTTCCCAGGACCGGACGCCTCCCGTCAGGACTTCCCCGGACCAGACGTCTCCGGACAGGGCCTTCCCAGACCGGAGACCGTCCACCAGGGCTTCCCGGGACCGGGCGCCTCCCGTCAGAATTTCCCCGGGCCAGACGTCTCCGGACAGGGCCTTCCCAGACCGGAGACCGTCCACCAGGGCTTCCCGGGACCGGACGTCTCCCGTCAGAATTTCCCCGGGCCAGGCGTCTCTGGACAGGGCCTTCCCGGGCAGGAGGCCGTCCACCAGGGCCTCCCCAGGCCCGACTCCCCTCACCCGATCCCCCCAAGGCCGGATATATCCGGACGGGACTCCTTCTTCCAGGACGCCCCCCGTCAGGACCCTCCCTGGCAGGGCGTTTCCCCGCAGAACCCTCCGGCTCCCCCATCGGGCGCCCCGTGGCCTTCCCATGAAGCCCAGGGAACCTGGCCCCAGCCGCCCAACGCCCCCGGCGTGCCCTCTCCGGCCATGCCCTCCACCCCGGCGCCCTCCCCCTCGGCCGTGCCCGCCCCTCCGCAGGCCCAGCCCACCCCGGTCCATCCAGGCGCGGCTCACCCAACCCCGCCCCAGGCCTTCCCGCCCCACCCCGGCCCGACCCAGCCCATGTCGGCCCACCCCGGCCCTGGGCAGCCCGGCCCGGCTCACTCCGATCCTCGGCCCGGCTCGCACCGTGGGTCCCAGCCCGAGTCACCCCAGCCCGGCCCCCAGCCCGGCCCGCCCCTCCCCGGCCCGGCTCACCCCGGCCCTCAGGCAGGCCCGTCCCACCCCGGTCCTCAGGCCGGTCCGCCTCAGTCCGGTCCAGCTCACCCCGGTCCTCACCCTGGCCCGCGCTCCGGTTCTCAGGCCGGTCCGGCCCAGCCCGGCCCGCCTCACCCCGGTCAGGCGCCGGCCGCCCCGGCGCAGCCCGTACGGGCTCCCCAGGCACAGCCCCCGGTGGGCCCCTCCTGGTTCGCCTCCGACCGTGGCGCCTTCCCCGACCAGCAGGTCTGGCCCCCGACGGTCCGTGAGGAGCACGCCGGGATCTCGACGCAGCCCTTCCCCGCCGTCCCCGCCGCCCCGCTGCCGCCCAGGCAGCCCGTACCCGCCATGCAGCCCCTGGGGATGACCCAGGAGTCCCCTGCTCCCACTGCCGGTGTCCCCGCGGTCGCCCCGGTCGCCGACGACGCCGAGCCCGACGGGGCCGCCGGACCCGCCGACCCGGCACCGGCCAGGCCGGGCCGTACGGCGTTGCGGGCGGTCGGCGCGGTGCTGGCCCTGGCGGTCGCCATCGCCGTTCCCACCATGGACGGTTACACGACCTACCGTGAGGCACGCCCCCCGGACAAGATCCACACCTTCGCCGCCGGTCAGACCGCGTCGTTCAAGCATGTGTCCTGGCAGGTGAACGTGGAGGTCGTCGACAGCATCCCCAACACCCGCCCGACCCCGCCCGACCGTCAGTGGCTGAAGATCAGGATCACCCGGATCGCCCTGGACCAGGAGGGGATCATCCGCCGGGTTCCCCCCGAGGTCGAGGTACGGGCCGCCGACGGGCGTGTCTGGAAGGTGGAGCCCCTCGACGACGACCTGCCCCTGGACGCCAAGGACTACAGGGTCGGCGCGCCGTACCACTACAACATGGTCGGCGTGGTGCCCAGGGCTCTCTCCTCCCAGGTGGAGGTCTACCTGCGTCCCAGCCCGGCGCGGATCATCGAGAACGAGTCCGTGGAGGACATGTTCAAACGGTCCGCGAAGGAGGAGGAGCTGAAGGACAACGTGCTGCGCTTCAGGCGCTGATCACCTCTCCGGCCTCGCGGCTACGCGTGGCGGCGATGTCGAACGTGGCCGCCAGCAGGCAGATGGTCAGCACCTTGACGAGGAGTTCCCTGATCACCCCGGCGGGGTTGCCGAAGAGCACCCAGCTGAAGGGCTCCTCGTTGCCGATCAGCATCCGTATCCCCTGGTCGGCGTAGTCGGTGCCCACCCGGATCAGCACGTAGCACAGGCAGAACAGCCCGAACAGGGCCGCCCCTCCCCGTACGGCCAGCCGGAAGGCGTTGGCGGGTGGGACCCAGCGCTCCTGGAACCCGGTCGTGGCCCGGGTCATGGTCGAGCGGGTGAGCGTGTGGGTCTGCTCCATCCGGTCGGCCACGGTGTCCAGCCTGGTCCCCCGTACGACCGCGCGGGTGTCCTCGGCGAACGCGCCGTAGACGAGCGAGGCGACCGTCAGCCAGGTCAGGGGTTCGACCAGCGCGGAGACCACGTACGGCCAGGCCTCCCCGATGGCGCCGGTCACCTCCTTCCACCCGGGGATGTCGCTCCGGGCCTGCTCGGCCCAGCCGTTCAGGGTGGCCACCGCGACCCGGCCGGACAACCAGTCGGAACGCGCGGAGACGAGGGTGAACATCGCGTTGATGCTGTAGAAGGCGAAGGCCAGCTCGAAGAAGGCGGCCATGATGCCGCTGCCCCTGACCTTGTCGTTGGCGTGCCACCAGCCGAAGAGCGCCTTGAGCCCGTAGGCCACGACCGCGATGCCGAGCGAGATCCGGACGTCCAGGCCGACCAGGCCGGTGCCCGTGGTGATGGTCTCACCGGCGAAGCTCCGCGCCAGGTCCTCCCCGACGTTGTGGGTGATGTCGAGGGCGACGAAGTCCCTGGCGTCCTCGACGTGGAAGCTCCAGGCCATGTAGATGGTGGCGAAGACCAGCGTGGCCCGGTTGAGCGCGCCGAACAGGTTCTCCTCGGCCTCCTCCCCCGCCCGCCGTACCTGGATCTCCCTGAGGGCGCCACGCACGGAGTAGAGCATGCCGACGGTGATGACGAGCTCGTTCATCACGATCAACGTGAAGATCAGCATCGTGACGACGAGCCGGACCTGCCGGTAGTCGCCGTGCGACAGCTCGGTGCCCGCCCACAGCAGGCCCGCGCGGATCGCCCGTCCTGCGGAGAACCAGAGCACCAGTGAGATCCCGCATGCGCCCAGGATTCTCAGGGTGTGCAGGGGCAGGGAGTACGCCGTGAGCGCGCTCGGCCCGCGGCCCGCGGCTCTCGATGGCGGTAGCGGCGGGGACATAGCAGGCGTTCCGGACACCCCAGGATCCTAGCGGCCCGCACGGACGGGAACGCGAGAACGCCCCTCCCCAGGGAAAGCCCTCCCGGGAATCACGGATCGGCGGCTCGAATTTCCCCTCGGACCCGACAGGCGCCCCGCAGCGCGGTCAATCCGTCGGCCGTCCCACCGCCGCCGCCGAGCGGATCGGCGAACCCAGGACCGTCAGGACTTTCCTTTCCCGCATTCGGGGCTCATACCCTGAGAACGGCCTCGGCGGAGATTCCCCCTGCCGGTGAGCCCAACGACCTGCCAGGCAGGACACCGTTCACCGGCGATCCGCGAAAACACGTCGCGCGCATCGGAGTTCGAGCGAACCCTTGATCCGTTCGACAGAACCCTTTCGAAACAATCATGCGATTCCGGCGCCGTACAGGCCTTCCTGAGGCCGTTGAATAAACCGCGGGGCCCGTTTGTTTGAGCGGCTATGAAGCGCATCGAAGTCTGGGCGGACATGGTCTGCACCTGGGCCCACGTCGGCAGGCAGCGCCTGGTGAGTGCGGGGTTCGGCGAGGACGTCGAGGTCGTCTGGCGTCCCTACCAGCTCGACCCGACGGCCCCGGGGCCCCAGGCCGAGGCTCCGCGCGACCCGGCCGTCCCCACGGGAGAAGCCCCGAAGGGCCCGATCTGGGGCGCCGTCCCGCAGCCCAACACCTTCGACGCCCACCGGGTGATCGCCGTCGCCTACGAGCGCGGCGGCTCCGCCCTGCAGGGCGCCGTCGTCGAGCGGATTCTGCGCGCCCACTTCACCGACGGTTCGGACATCGGCGACCGCGCCGTCCTGGCCGATCTGGCCGCCGAGGCGGGTCTGGACGGCGTGGCCGAGGCGCTCGCCACCGGAGAGGGCACCGAGCAGGTCCGCTACCAGCTCCTGCGCGGCAAGGCCATCGGCATCGGCACCTCACCGACCTTCGTCGTCGGCGACCAGGCCGTCGCGGGTGCCCAGTCGCCGGAGGTCCTGCGCGACCTGGTACGGCACGCCGCCCCCGGCCGTGATCTCCCCGAGGAGGTCACGCGCCTGCGCCACGCGGAGTCCCTGCTCGACGCCCGTGACCCGCTCGGCGCGCTGGAGATGCTGCGTCCGCTGCTCGAAGACCACGGCGACGACCCGGCGGTCGGGCTGCTGGCCGCCCGCGCCTACTTCGGCTCGGCGCAACTCGGCCGGGCGCTGCGGACGCTTGAGCCGCTGGTCGAGCGCGCTCCCGGCGACCACTACGCCAGGTTCCTGCTCGGCCGGACCCTCGAACGGTCCAACCGCCCCGACGAGGCCCTGCCCCACCTGCGCCTGGCCGCGGCCATGTCCTCCGACCCCGCCTACGCCGACGCGGTCCGCAGGGTCGAACGGCGCGGAGCCGCGTAGAACGCGAGAAGCCGGCGCCCCTGGTGGGGCACCGGCTTCTCGGTGATCAGGTCTGGTCAGACAGCCACGGCGAGCTGCGTGACCTCACCCAGGCGGGCCTGGGCGGGGATGTCCTTGGTGACGCCACCACCCGCGATGATGCGGACGGTCCACTCACCGGGGGCGGCGAAGAAGCGGAAGATGCCCTCTTCGGACACCACAACCTCACCGGTGAACTCGCCGGAGTGGTCGAGCAGGCGGGCGTAGGCCGTGCCCGTGCCCGAGACCACTCCCTGGATGACGGCCTGGGTCGAAAGGTCGATCCCGGCCGGAAGGGCGATCGTCTGTTCCGGAGCAGCGCATCCCTGAGTCATTATCGAGCCTCTCCCAGTTCGATCGGCACGCCCACGAGCGAGCCGTACTCTGTCCACGAACCGTCGTAGTTCTTGACGCTGGCCTGACCGAGCAGCTCGTGCAGGACGAACCAGGTGTGGGCCGAGCGCTCGCCGATACGGCAGTAGGCGATGGTGTCCTTGGCGAAGTCGACGCCCTCGGCCTCGTAGAGGGCCTTCAGCTCCTCGTCGGACTTGAAGGTGCCGTCGTCGTTGGCCGCCTTGGACCACGGGATGTTGCGGGCGGTCGGCACGTGGCCGGCGCGCTGGGCCTGCTCCTGCGGAAGGTGGGCGGGGGCGAGCAGCTTGCCGGTGAACTCGTCGGGCGAGCGCACGTCGACCAGGTTGAGCTTGCCGATCGCGGCGACGACGTCGTCACGGAAGGCGCGGATGGTCAGGTCCTGCTCCGTGGCCTGGTAGTTCGTGGCCGGACGGTTGGGGACGTCCTTGACCAGCTCGCGGGAGTCGAGCTCCCACTTCTTACGGCCACCGTCGAGCAGCTTGACGTTCTCGTGGCCGTAGAGCTTGAAGTACCAGTAGGCGTAGGACGCGAACCAGTTGTTGTTGCCACCGTAGAGAACCACGGTGTCGTCGTTGGCGATGCCCCGGGAGGAGAGCAGCGCCTGGAAGCCCTCGCGGTCCACGAAGTCGCGACGGACGGGGTCCTGAAGGTCCTGCCTCCAGTCGACCTTCACGGCGCCACGGATGTGGCCCTTGTCATAGGCGCTGGCGTCTTCGTCGACCTCGACGAGGACGACGCCCTCGGTGTCGAGGTTGGCCTCGACCCAGTCAGCGTCCACCAGGACGGCGGAGCGGCTCATCGGAATCCTCCGGGATTAATTTGCGGCGGGAAATATACGGCGAATGATCAGGAACATCTCGCAGCCAAGGCAGAAACCGAAGGCGGCGTTGAGAAAGGCGGCGAAGAGAGCCGCGGCGGTGGCGCCGAGGGCCAGCGGCGTGATCTGCGTGACGTAGCCGACCAGACCCACCAGGGCGAAGACCAGACCCACTCCCTGCGCGAAGCGCGGGGGGGTCGCGTCCTCCAACTCCGGCGGAGGGCTTTTCACGATCCCTTTGAAAATCATCCCGTACGGCGAGGCACCGAGGAGGCCGAGCGCGAACACCACGGTCTGGGCTCCCAGCAACCAGGCGCTGCCCGTCACGAGGACGAGAGCGAGGACGACGGTCGTCAGAGCCGCAGAGAAGCGAAGGGCACGGGGATCAACCTGCATCGCTCGATGCTCCTGAAGGGGTGTACAGATCGGTGCGGCATGGGACCGCTTGAGATCGCCCTTTAGGAAGCGCGACAGAGCGCGGTGGCGACGCGGCAGAAATCTACCGCGCGCCGCTTAGTCAGCAGCTCTGTCGAGGGGTTCATGCCGAAGACACTACCTCGACGCTCCATCGTCTGTCACATCCCTGCCCACAATGTGAGACAAATTTGCCCAATGAATGATATTTGGCTGTTCATTCGCCGACGGCGAGGCCGAGCGCCCCGATCACGTCGGCCTTACGTGGCTGCCCGGAGGCACGTTTCACAACACGTCCTGACGCGTCAAGGATCAGTACGGTCGGGGTTCGCAGGACGTTCAGCGAACGGACGAGATCGAGGCGGGACTCGGCGTCGATCTCCACGTGCGCCACCCCGGCCACCATCGCCGTCACCTCGGACAACACCCTGCGGGTCGCCCGGCAGGGCTGGCAGAAGGCGCTGGAGAACTGCACCAGCGTCGCCCGCTCTCCCAGGGGGACTCCGAGATCACCGGACGTCAGCCGCTCCACGTCGCCCCCAACCTCACGCGGCACGCCGTCGCGCCGCCGTACGATCACGCCGACCAGCGTGGCCAGGGCCAGCGTGACGAGTACCACTGCCAATCCGGTCACGGAGCACGACAACACGCGCCCGCGACCGGCCATTCCCCGCGGCCGGCCCGAACCCGGGCCGGAGCGGCGGAATCCGGTCAGGGAACGGCCACGCCGACCAGCACGCGGCCCTGCGCCGTGGTGACCTCGACCCTGGTGACGGTCCCGAACGGGATCGTGGTGCTTCCCTGGAAGGGACCCGAGCGGTCGTAGGCGGCCTTGTTGACCACCCAGTTGGCCGCCGTCTGCCGCCGGCCGTCCGCACCGACCACGTCGAGTCTGCACGGGGTGCCCTTGGCGATCCCGGAGACGACGACCTTGACGGTCGTGGTGCCCTCCCCCTCGGCCATGCTCACCGTGACGTGGACGGGGCCGTTGTCCCCCTTGACCGTCCGGCGCCTCTCCGGGACGTCCGAGAAGATCCGGGCGTCCTGGGAGTTCTCGTTCGAGGGCGCCTCCGAGGGCACGGTGGCGTACCCCTGCCCCCCGTCGTCCTTCATCGCCTTGGACAGCTGCCCGCTCTCACCGCCCGCCGAGGCCGAGACCGCCGCGGGCAGCGCCTCCGAGGAGGCACCGTCCTGAGCCGGGCGCATGGCCGACCACATGGTCCCGCCCAGGCCGACGACCAGCACGGAGGCCGCCAGCGAAAGCAGCACCCTGCTCAGCCTGCGCCGTCTGACCCGCGCGCTCAGCAGCCGGTCGAGTACGGCGTGCGGCGGGCTGACCGCCTGCGCCGCGTCCTCCTGGGACACCTTCTCCAGGAAGGCCGCGACCCCCGTCAGCTCCTCGAACTCCGCGCGGCAGCCCTCACACTCGGCCAGGTGCGCCTCGACGAGCACGCACTCCTCCGGTTCGAGCGCCCCGAGCACGTACACCCCGAGCGACATCCGCACGTCGTCACAGGTCATCATCATGGCGCGAGCCCCCGCTCCTCCAGCGCCAGCTTGAGCGCCCGAAGCGCGTAATACGTGCGCGACTTCACCGTTCCGGCGGGGATACCGAGCGCCTCGGCGGCTTCCTTTACCGACTTCCCCTGGTAGTAGACCTCGGCGAGCACCTCGCGGTGCTCCGGCCTCAACGTGGCCAGCGCCTCGGCGACCGCCCACGACTCGACGGCCCGTTCGAGCTCGTCGTCGGCGGGCACGACGGCCAGCGCCTCGTCCCCCATCTCCGGCGGACGCGCCTTGCGCGCCCGGTGCTGGTCGACGACGAGGTTGCGGGCCACCGTGAACAGCCACGCGCGGATGGGCTTCCCGCTGAGCGCGTCAGGATGCCGCCACGCCCGCAGCAGCGTCTCCTGCACGACATCCTCCGCTCTCCCCGGGTCACCCGTCAGCCGCAGAACGTAACCGTAGAGTGGGCCGCCATGCTCGTCGAAGAGCGCTCTGACGAGCTGCTCGTCGGCGGTTCCGGCTTGGCTCACACCCTCACGACGTACGGCGCGGCGCTTCGGTTCAGTCATACGTCGCCCACCCGGGAGAGCGCGTCCTCAGCCGTGCAGGGGAACGTCGGTCGCCTCACCGGAGACCCGTATCCCCTGGGGCACGACGCGCACGCCAGTGATCTTCACGCCGAACGGCAGGTTCTTGACCGGGATGCGGTAGTCGATGAACCGCTCCGGGTTGGGCACCGGGATGCCGCCGCCGACCGTGACCTTCTCCGGGGTGAACCGGATCTCCCCCGCGGAGACGCCGATCTTCAGGTCGGCCTTGACCGGGACCTTCTGGCCGAGCACCGTGACCTCCCCGTTGACCGTCAGGGTGTCGCCGTCGACCGCGACCTTGATCCCGCGCGGCGCCCTCTGGTTCAGGACCTGCAGCGGGACCTCCACGGTCCCCTCGACCCGTCCGGCGCGGATGTCGGCCCGCTCCGAGTTGAACAGCAGGTCCGACAGCGGGGCGGTGACGTCGTGGAGGATGAAGTCGACGCTGGACAGGCGCAGCCCGTTCAGGACCATCGGGCCCGCCGCGACCTCGACCTCGTCGTAGCGCCCGGCGACCGCCTGCGTGAGGAACGGGATGCCGAGGATGCTCACCTCCGGCGATCTGTCCAGGTCGTATCTCGCGGTCGCCTGCCGGGCGATCTCCCGCTGCGCCCCGGCCACGGCCACCCGGTCCAGGATCGCGAACAGAACGAGCAGCAAAACCAGGAAAGCGACCAGCCTGCGCATCTGACTCCCCGTTCGGTGCCTCGACCCGGTGTCTCGACTCAGGGCCTCTCAGTGCCTCGGTTCAGTGCCCCGGTCCGGCCAGAGTGCCATCGCAGCACATCCCCCGGCAATTCTTCGCAAAACACCTCACCAACCGCCGGATCCGATCACCCACCGGCGAACGGCGGCAGCACCTCGACCGTCACACCGTCGGCGAGGACGACCGTCTCGTGCGCCCGCCTGCCGACCGGATGGCCGTCGACCAGGAAGGACGACCGCCCGACCACCCTGGCCAGCTCCGCGCGTCCCCGGGTGACCTCCGCGAGCAGTTCGGCCAGCGTCCCCGCCTCGAAGGGCTCCTCCGCGGCCCCCGAGGCCTCCTTCGCCGCCGCCCAGTAGCGAATCGTTCCTCTCGCCATAGTCCGACCAACCCCTCCCATACACACTGGGTCATCATCCTGTTACCGTGAATCCACGAGGTGAACCGTGTTCATCAGCTGGACACTCCATGGACGCCTCAGCCACGTCGGCTATCCTCACCTACACGGGACCTGGGCGACGTAGCCCCCGGGTCCTTACGTGTTTGTACGGTCAGCAGCCGGCACGACGCGGGAAGGAGGCACCGTGAGCAATCTCCTGCTGCTCACCAACGCCCTTGAGCCCTCCTCAGAGGTGCTCCCGGCGCTGGGACTGCTCCTGCACTCGGTGCGGGTCGCCCCCGCGGAGGCCTCGGCACTGATCGACATCCCGCCCGCCGACGCCGTACTCGTCGACGCGCGCCGTGAGCTGGCCCACGCCAAGGGACTGTGCAGGCTGCTGCGGACCACGGGCATCACCTGCCCGTTGCTGGTCATCGTCACCGAGGGCGGCCTGGCCGCCATGACCGCCGAGTGGGGCGTCGACGACGTCCTGCTGGACGGCGCGGGCCCCGCCGAGGTCGAGGCCCGGCTGCGGATGGCCGTCGGCAGGCTCGACCTGTCCGCCGCCGAGGAGGTCCCCGACGAGATCCGCAGCGGTGACCTGGCCATCGACGAGGCCACCTACACCGCGCGGCTGCGCGGCCGGGCGCTGGACCTGACGTTCAAGGAGTTCGAGCTGCTGAAGTACCTCGCGCAGCACCCCGGCCGGGTCTTCACCCGCGCCCAGCTGCTGCAGGAGGTCTGGGGCTACGACTACTTCGGCGGCACCAGGACCGTCGACGTGCACGTCAGGAGGCTGCGCGCCAAGCTCGGCGCCGAGTACGAGTCGCTGATCGGCACCGTGCGCAACGTCGGCTACCGTTTCGTCCCCGAGCGCGGCGGCGAGTCCGCCGACGAGCGCGAGCCCGCCCACCACTGACGGACGCCACGCGGGACCACGACGGATCCCGCGCGACGCCCCGGGCCGTCAGGGAACGACGGTGATGTGGGTGGGAGCCGGGGGTGTGATCGTCGGGTTCGCCGCGAAGTAGGCGGCGAAGGAGTCGATGTCGAGCGGTCCGCTCCACACGTCCGTGCCCTTGGTGAACTCCGCGAAGGCGTCACCGCCGCCGACGAGGAAGTTGTTGACGGCGACCCGGATGCTCTGGGCGTCCGTCACGGCCACGCCGTCGATCTTGAGGTCGGAGACCTTCGAGCCCCACGCGGCACCCGTGCTGTAGGTGTAGGTGAGGTTCGAGGACGGCTGCAGGATCTTGGTGAACGGCTGCGCGTTGGGGCCGCCGGGGAACTGCTGCTCCAGGACGGTCTTCAGCTGGGCGCCGGTGAGGGTGATCACCTGCACGAGGTTGTTGAACGGCTGCACCGTGAACGCCTCGCCGTAGGTCACCACGCCGTCGCCCTCCCCCGCCGGGGAACCCGTGTAGGTGAGGCTCGCCCGTACGCCGCCCGGGTTCATCAGGGCGATCCGCGCGTCGCCCCCGCTCTTGGACGCGGCGAGCTGGCCGTCGGCGATGAGGTTGCCCAGGGACGACTCTCCCGAGGGGACCGCGGCGTTGGTGACGTCGGCGGTGATCCTGCCGATCGGCTTGTTGGCCACCGGCGCGACGCGCTCCTTCCAGGTCTGCACGAACGCGGCGATCTCCGGGTCCGGGGTGACCGTACGGGTCACCACCTGGTTGTCGGCCACGACCGAGGAGCGCACCACGTCACGGGTACGGACGTCCACCCGGAAGTCGACCTTGGTGATCACCCGGCCGAAGGAGCCGCCCTGGCTGAACAGGCGGGTGCCGCCCGCCGGGTCGGTCACCTGGCACAGGTAGGCCTGGTGGGAGTGGCCGCTGAGGATCATGTCGATCTCGGGGTCGACCTGGGTGGCGATCCTGGTGCCCGTGCCCGGCTGCGCGCTGCAGGCGTCCGGGGATCTGCCGGGGGTGACCTGGTCTCCCTCGTGCACCAGCACGACCTGGGCCCTGACGCCGACCAGCTTCAGCAGCTTCGAGGCGACGTTGGCGGCCTTGACCTCGTCGACGAACCGCAGGTCCTTGATGCCCTCGGAGGTGACGATGCCCGGGGTGGACTGGGTCACCAGGCCGATGAAGCCGACCGGCACGCCGTTGACCCAGCGGACGGCCACCGGCGGCAGGGCCGGGATGCCGTACCCCTCCAGCAGGTCGCGCAGGGACCCGCTGTCCTTCCCGCCGAGCGCGGCCAGCGCCTCCCGTTCCGCTCCGCCGCCCGGGTTCTTGAAGAGCACGTTGGCGCCCAGGTAGCTGTAGCGCGCGCCCTTCCAGGGTCCGGCGGGCGAGCAGCCGTCCGTCGGGTGGCAGCCGCCGTACATGACGCGCCGCAGTTCGGAGTAGCCCTCGTCGAACTCGTGGTTGCCCACGGCGGAGGCGGTGACGCCGATCTTGCCGAGGAACTCGACGGACGGCTCGTCGTGGTAGGCGGCCGACAGCAGCGGGCTGGCCCCGATCAGGTCTCCCTGGGCGACCTTCAGGGTGTTCCCGTCGGTCAGCTGCTTGAGGTGGGTGGCCACGTAGGCGGCGCCGCCGGCCTCGACGGTCGCTCCGGTCTCGTCGACCATGCGGCCCGAGGAGCCGGTCGGCGGTTCGAGGTTGCCGTGGAAGTCGTTGAGGGAGAGCAGGCGGACGGGGACGGTCCTGGAAGCCTTGTGCGCGTTGTGCGCGCTTCCCTGGGTCGCCGCGGTCGCCGGGCCCATCGCGAGCATGAGGCCCGCTCCGGCGAGAGCCCCGGCCATGGCCAGGCGCTGGAAGGTACGAGACGTCATGAACCACGACATTAAAGTGGCGATCTATGCAAGGAATGTCCTAGAGGTAACGATTAACCGTCCCTAATGGTGGCGGCTTTTGCCACTCCCCGACCACCGGTTGAAATGCCACTGCGCATAAAGTCCAGAACATGAACGTGCGCGTGGAACACAGGGAACGACTCTCCGATTCTCAGGTGGCCGCCGTCCTGGCGATGGCCGAGGCCGCGACGGAGGCGGACGGCGTGGGACCGCTCAACGAACAGGCGCTGCTGCAGCTGCGCCACGGCGGTGAGAGGACGCGTTCCGTGCTGCTGTACGCCGGGGACGACCTGGCCGGTTACGCGCACGTGGACCTGACCGACTCGACCGCCCCGGGTGGGGAGCTCGTCGTCCACCCCGCCTTCCGGCGGCGAGGTCACGGGCGTCGCCTGCTGCTGGCCGTACTGGAGGAGACGGGAGGGCGCCTGCGCGTGTGGGCGCACGGGGGGCATCCCGGGGCCGAGGCCCTGGCCGCCGTCGCGGGCTTCACCAGGGTCAGGTCGCTGTGGCGGATGCGCCGCCCGCTGACCGTCGAACTCCCCGCCTTCGAACTCCCCGAAGGCGTACGGCTGCGCGCCTTCGAACCCGGCTCCGCCGACGAGGAGGCCTGGGTCGCGCTCAACGCCAGGGCCTTCGCCGACCACCCCGAGCAGGGCGCCTGGACCCTGGAGGACCTCAGACTGCGCGAGCGGGAGCCGTGGTTCGACCCGGCGGGCTTCTTCCTCGCCGAACGGCGCGACCCCGCGGAGGGTACGGCACGCCTGGCGGGATTCCACTGGACCAAGGTGCACGACGGCCCCGAGCCGATCGGCGAGGTCTACGTGGTGGGCGTCGACCCCGCCGAACAGGGCGGCGGCCTGGGCAGGGCGCTCACCCTGGCGGGCTTGGCGCACCTGCGCTCCCTGGGGCTGGCCCAGGTGATGCTGTACGTCGACGAGAGCAACACCGCGGCGGTCCGCCTCTACGAGAGGCTGGGCTTCACCCGCTGGGATGTGGACGTCATGTACCAGCGTCTCTGACGGGGTCGCGGGGGGGCGCCGGGGGCCCCCCCCCCCCACCCCCCCCCCCGGCCCCCCCGCGCGGGGCCCCCCCCCCCCCCCCGCCCCCCCCCCGCGCCGGGGTAAC
>NZ_JBITMT010000009.1:129929-305485 GCF_044466505.1 Streptosporangium sp. NPDC049376
TTGGTTTAGGTCCAGCCCCCCACCCGGGGGGGGGGCCCCTTCTTGGTGGGGGGGGGTCCCCCGGGGTGGTTTGGGCCGGCGGGGGGCCGGGGGGGGGGGGGGGGGGGGGGGGCGCGGCGGGCCCCCCCGCGCCTACTCCACCATCCAGTGCAGCGCGTAGTAGGACAGCGCCGCGACCAGTGCCGCCGCCGGGATCGTGAGAACCCAGGCGGTCACGATGTTGCCCGCCACCCCCCAGCGCACGGCCGACAGGCGCTTGGTTGCGCCCACGCCCATGATCGCGCTGGTGATCGTGTGGGTGGTCGAGACGGGAGCACCGAAGCCCAGAGCCGCGACGTAGAGCACCGCGGCCGCCGCCGACTCGGCGGCGAACCCCTGCGGCGGGGTGAGGGCGATGATCCGGCGGCCGAGCGTCCGCATGATCCGCCAGCCACCGGCGTAGGTGCCCAGCGAGATGGCCGTCGCGGCCGAGAGGATGACCCACTGCGGGATCGGGTCCCCGTCGTGCTGGAACCCGCCGACCACCAGGGCCAGGAAGATCACACCCATGGTCTTCTGCGCGTCCTGCAGGCCGTGACCGAGGGCCATGGCCGCGGCAGAGAGCGTCTGGGCGTGCCGGAAGCCCCGGTTCGTCTTGGCGGGCTGGGAGCGCCGGAAACCCCATAGGATGGCGATCATGATGATCGCCGCGAGGAAGAACCCGAGCACCGGCGACAGGATCATCGGAATGACGACCTTGTCCACGACGCCGTCCCAGTGGACGACACTCGACGAGGCGATCGCCGAGCCGACCAGGCCCCCGATGAGGGCGTGGCTGCTCGACGAGGGAAGACCGAAGTACCACGTGATGAGGTTCCAGGCGATCGCGCCGATCAGACCGGAACCCACGATCACCAGACCGTGGGTGCCCTTCGGGGCGTCGATGATGCCCTTGCCGACGGTCGCCGCCACCTGTGTGCCGAGATGGGCGCCCAGGAAGTTCATCGCGGCGGCCATGAAGAGGGCCGCCCTCGGCGTCAGCGCACGCGTCGAGACCGAGGTCGCGATCGCGTTCGCCGCGTCGTGGAAACCGTTGGTGTAGTCGAACGCCAACGCCACGACCACCACGCCGATGACGAGTGCGAGCGTGAGGTCCACTTAGCTTTCCTTGACCGCGATCGACTCGATCGTGTTGGCCACGTGCTCGAAGGCGTCGGCGGCCATCTCAAGCTGATCGATGACCTCCTTCATCTTCAGGACGGTCAACGCGTCGTACTCGCCGCCGAAGAGTTTGGCGAGCAGGCGGCGGTAGACCTGGTCTCCCTGGTTCTCCAGCCGGTTGATCTCGATCCAGTACTCGTTCAGGTTTCGCATCGAACGCAACCGGGGCATGGCTTCCGCCGTGAGCTCCGCGGCACGTTCCAGGACCTCGACCTGACGGACGACCTCCTTGGGGAGGTGGTCGATCTGGTAGAGGACGATGAGGTCGGCCGCGGCCTCCATGTAGTCCATCACGTCGTCGAGGTTCGAGGCGAGGCGGTAGATGTCCTCACGGTCGAAGGGAGTGATGAAGCTCTCGTTGAGCCGGTTCATGATCGCGTGAGTACGCTCGTCACCGGCGTGCTCACAAGCGCGCATTTTCTCGGCCAGGGCTTCCCTGTCCGACCCGTCGCTGATGATCTCTACCAGCAGTCGGGACGCTGTGACGAGGTTGTTCGCCGAGTCGGCGAACAAGTCGTAGTAGCTGTCCTCACTAGGCGTGAGACGCAGGCGCACGTCGTTCTCCAGATGTGCGGGGATGGTCCGCAGAGAAGGGTACGGGTTACCAGCGGAAATGCGAACTTCACCCGCTAGACGCCTACTCTTCCAGCTGTCGCTACCCGGCGTATACCTGGCAACACGCGGGTTGAGTGAGCCTTGGGTGCATCTTTCCGATGACCGTTATGCTGGTTTTGACCCATATTACGTGGAAACTGGTCATCTATGGAGCCGCCCGAGGAGACGGTGATCGGTGCGTTACCGCCCCGACGCCCCAGGTGTCGGCCTTGTAGCCGTCAGGTGATTTCCATCACCCCTGAGATGGGGGCCGTCCTCGGACGACGGTTCGCCCTTAACGGGGGGCTCACCTTCGGACGCCTTCGGGCTGCGGGCCGTCTTCGGACGTCTTCAGGCGGGTCCGTCTTCAGACAGGAGCTCGCCCTCGGGCGGGAGGTCGCCTTCAGACGGGGCTCCGTCTTCAGGCAGGAGATTCACCTTCGGGCGGAGGTTCGCCTTCAGACGGGCGTTCGGTGGAAGTTCAAATACGAACGGCTTGGCGTCGGCCCCCGCTGTCCCTGGTAGCGGGAGCCGTACTTCTCCGAGCCGTAGGGGTGCTCGGCCGGCGAGCTGAGCCGGAACATGCACAGCTGGCCGATCTTCATGCCGGGCCAGAGCTTGATCGGCAACGTGGCGACGTTGGAGAGCTCAAGCGTGACATGCCCGCTGAACCCGGGATCGATGAACCCCGCGGTCGAGTGGGTGAGCAGCCCCAGCCTGCCCAGCGAGCTCTTGCCCTCAAGGCGGGAGGCGATGTCGTCCGGCAGCGTGACGACCTCGTAGGTGCTCGCCAGCACGAACTCCCCCGGATGGAGGATGAAGGGCTCGTCCCCCTCGGGCTCGACCATCCGCGTCAGGTCGGGCTGCTCGACCGCCGGGTCGATGTGCGGATACCTGTGGTTCTCGAAGACCCTGAAGTAACGGTCCAGCCGTACGTCGATGCTCGACGGCTGGACCATCTCCGGCTGGAAGGGGTCAAGCCTGACCCTGCCGGAGTCGATCTCGGTGAGGATGTCACGATCGGAAAGCAGCACGTGAGGCAACCTACCAACCACATGCCCACCGAAAGCAGGCCCACAGGTGAGCGGACACCCTGAAGTTTCCGCTACAGTAGGGGACGCGGTTCGCCGCTTGCGGGTGTAGTTCAATGGCAGAACATCAGCTTCCCAAGCTGACAGCGCGGGTTCGATTCCCGTCACCCGCTCCACTCATAAAGGCCCAGGTCACGGATGGTTTCCAGACCCGGGCCTTGTTTGTTTCCTGAGACGTTTCTCACTCGCGTGCCAGTTTCGTGCCAGATCAGTTGATCTTGCCCTCGGCGGTCGGCTCGTCTTCCTTGAGTTTGAGCCCTTCCTTAACGATCTCCCCCAGCGCATCAGCGATGGCCTGGTCCCTGTCCTTGGCCGCGTGTAGATAGACCATCGCCGCCTTGGTGCTGGAGTGCCCCATCCGCGCCATCAACTCCTTGAGCGAGGCCCCGTCATCGACGCCAGCGTGTTGCCCGCGTGCCGCAGGTCGCGAATGTGAACCTTCGGAATCCCGGCCTCCGTGAAGGCCTTGGCCCAGACCTTCGTGAAGTTGCTCCGCCGGAGCTGGGCACCCTTCTCCCCCACGAAGACCAGGCCGTCAGGTGCCGGCTCGCTGAACCGCTGGAGGTGCCAGGTCAGGTCACCGATGATGATCTCCGGCAGAGTGACCACCCGAGCGCCCGCGTCCGACTTCGGACGACCGGTGACCAACTCCCCCGTCTTCATCTCCGCCACCGACGCCTCGATCCTGACCGTCCGCGCGCCGAGGTCGAGATGACAACCCTTCACCGGCAGCAATCACAGGCGGCGCAATATAAGGAGCGCGGCGGGACAGGGGTAACGCTCCCCGGACCCCTCCAAGACCAGGGGACCCCGTCCCGCCGCGCCGTTCTACCGGGCCTGACCGCAGAGCAACGCCTTCCAGACGTCATCGCCCTTGCGGATCGGCCACCGGTAGGTCTCATGCACCATCCGGGCACCGTTGAAATGGTGCGTCCGGCGAACGAACGCCTGTCCACCGGCATGGCACAGCTCGTACACCACCGCGCCGCAGTCGCAGCTCCACGCGATCACCCGTAGCCGCTCGGCCTGGCACGGTTTGCGCCACACCAGCCTCATGTGGTCCGGAAGCGGCCGGGCCGGGTGCGGGCTCAGGCACCCGCCCTCACCGTCACAGCGGAACCCCGCTGCTCGGCGCGGTCTCGGTGGACGCGGTCAGGCGGCGAAGCTCGGCATACCGGGCCGCCACCCGCTGTGCCGTACCCGCCAGGTCCTCGACCCGCCCGTAGGCGTCCCAGCCCGGCCTGTTCCGCACCACCCGGCCGATGACGTCGCGGCCGGAACGCCACCGGAAGGTCCGGCCGTCGGTCCACACCACCAGCCCCGACCAGACCGACACCAGGGCCAGGCAGTGTCCGGTGTGCACGTCACAGGCGATCCCCAGCCTGGCCAGCTCCCGCCGCAGCCCCTGAGCCGCCTCCATCGCACCGGCCACCGGCCCCGGCCCGGCGACAGGGCGGTCATGGCGGCCCATCACGCCGCCTCACTCGCCGACAGGCAGTCCGGGCACGCGACCCGGACCAGCGTCACGGCCTGCCCGTCCAACAGCAGCGCCATCTCAGCACGGGTACGGCGAACCCACCGCCAGCCCCGCCCGCGACAGGCCGGGCACCTCTTCTCCGCCGCCCTCGTCGGCGTATCCTCGCCAGTCATAGGTCAAGGGTCTTCACCTGCACCGATGTCTCCCATCCCGGCGCAGAATCCTTCAGGCGGATGGTCTGTATCCCTTGACGGGATAACCACTCGGCGGCAACCGTTGAATACCCGAAAGTCGAGCTTTCAAGGAGATATTCCATATGCCCGCAGATGCGACTGAACCAGTCGTTATCCTGCCGGAAGTATGGCAACGTCCCGAAACCCTGGAAAGTCTCCGAAGTCGGAACATCGGGCAGCTTTTCCGGCTCATCCGCCAGCACACCGGAGCCAGCCAGACCCGCATCGGCATCGCGGTCAATCTCAGCCAGGGCAAGATCAGCGAGATCATGAAAGGAACCGTGCAGGTCACCTCATTCGAGGTCATCGAACGCATCGCTGACGGCCTGAACATGCCCGACCCCGCCCGCACGACCCTCGGCCTGGCCCCCAAAAGCCCGTTCCCGACGCCAGATGCCGCGCCATCCGGCCAGGTCCCGCTGCCGGAACCAGATGTGCCGACGAAGTACCTCACGACCTTGACCGGCACCTCCAGCCGCCCCGTCATTTCCGGCCTGCGGCACGTTCTCACCGGCCATATCCAGGCCGAGGCCATCATGGGGCCGCCCCTGCTCGTCAACGCGGTCACCAGCCAGATCCCCTTGATCGGGCACGTCTGCCGGGTGACGCGAGGCGCCGACCGTGCCGAAGCGCTCAATTTCGCCAGCGAACTGCTGGAATTCTGCGGCTGGCTTCACCAGGACCTTGGCGATTTCTCTCAGGCCACGATGTGGACCAACAAAGCCCTGGACTACGCGATGGAGCTGGGAGACCGGCGCGTCATCTCCTACGTCCTCATGCGCAAAAGCGCCATCGCCATCGAATCCGGCGACCACGGTCACGGTCTCGGCCTGGCCAACGCCGCCCTGACCACCCCCGAGGCCCTCACCTCCCGTCTGCGGGCCGTCATCCTGCGCACCCGGGCCATCGCCAACGCCCACCTGGGCGAAGCCACCGACTCCGCCCGCGACTCAGAGACCGCCCTCATCGAAGCCACCGCAGGACTGAGCCAGACCGAACCCGACCGCGCGCCATACTGCACACCCGCCTACATCGCCATGGAAACCGGAGCCACCCGGCTCCTGCTCGGCCAGGCCAGCACCGCGATCCCGATCTTCGAGGCCAGCCGCTCCCAGTGGACACCCGCCAGCCAGGCCCGCGACCACGCCCTGTTCCTGACCCGCATGGCCACCGCCTACGCCATGGCAGGCGACCGCGACCAAGCCCGCGCCGTAACCGAGGAGGCCATCCCGCGGATCCAGGCGTTGCGTTCCAGCCGAGTGGCCGGCCAGCTCACCGCCCTCCGGATCCAGTTGTCCCGGTGGTCGACGGATCGGCCCGTGGCAGACTTGCTCACCAGACTCGACCTCCTCGCCGAGTCCTTCTTCCTGCCCGCGCCCCGGCTACCAGAAGGAGAACGGTGATCCACGCGCTGCCCACCGCGACCACCACCGAGGAACGCCACCGCAACGCCCCCATCGCCGTCCTGCCCGTCGGCAGCTTCGAACAGCACGGCGACCACCTGCCTTTGAGTACTGACACGATCATCGCCATCCTGATCTGCCGAAAGATCGCCGAGGCCTACCCTGTCCTGCTGCTGCCCCCGATCACGATCTCCTGCTCTCATGAGCACAGCGCCTGGCCCGGAACCGTCAGCATCTCCGCCCGTACTTTGCACGCCGTCATCACCGACGTGTATGACTCGGTCACCCGTACTGGCCCCCGGGCTCTGGTGGTGGTCAATGCGCACGGCGGCAACTACGTGCTGAGCAACGTCGTCCAGGAGGCCAGCGCAGAAGGTCGTGTGATGGCGCTGTTCCCCACCCGGGAGGACTGGCAGGAGGCGAGGGCAGCTGCTGAGCTGGTCAGTTCTATGCACGAGGACATGCACGCCGGAGAGATCGAGACCTCCGTCTTGCTTCACGCCTGTCCTGAAGTGATCCGCCCTGGCTACGAGGACGCTGACCACATCGCCGACGACCGCCGCCATCTGCTGACTGAGGGTATGCGGGCCTACACCGGAACCGGGGTCATCGGGCGCCCGTCCCTGGGCACCGCCGAAAAAGGTAAGGCTGTTCTCGACTCCCTGACCGGCAGCTTCGCCGACGTAGTGGCCCTGCTGGCCAAGCTCTGAGCACTGGGCGCGAAGCGATCGCAATCACGTAGCGCGGGCACTGCCGAGTTGTTCTCATGGGTATCAAGCGCGGCGGCGCGGCGCGCCGCCGCACGGCCCGCCGCCCGAGCGTGCGGCGTGGGCGCCGGTCTCGGCCAGCGGCGGGACCACGGGCCGCCCGCCGCACCGCCCACGCGCCGCACTCGACCATCGGCCACCGCACTGGGGCCGCGCCGCCGCCCTGGAAAATAGACTGACAAGTCCGCCGACCCTTCTGTTCTCAGGTCTTAGACGGTTACGCCCGACGATCGCCTGATGACGGCTGAGCTCTCACGTGGTCGGGGGCGATCGACAGTCCAGGGCTTCGTTCCTCAGCCCCGGCCCATCGGACACCTGGGCTAAGAAACGCTGTATAATTCGGCCATTATCTATAGACCTGGCGAGGTTACTTCCGCGCACTGGCCGCCACATTAGCGTGCAGACGATTTCTTCTTTGACCGAAGGTACTCACTGTGAGCTGCACGAAATGATTCATGATCGCTAGCCCGGCCAACGAACTGCAACTGCATATCTCCAGTAGTGAGTCGATCAGTCCAGTAGTGGCCAGAAATCTCCTGCGGAGTCCTTCCGGCGATAGCCCATTCGACTGCACCTATATGCGGAGGACTCCTTAAAGCATGCTCTTGCCGTGGCCGATTTCCATAAACAAAGCTCAAATAATTCCGGTCACCATCGGCAATTTTATTAAAGACGGCACCCCTTGAATGAGACATACTCTCTACCGTGATTAGAGTTATGCTAATTGACCAGTAAGTCTGCTCAATCATCACATAAGCATTAATTGGACCCCTGTTTCCCCCTTCAGGAATACGACTCTCCAGCGTTGGTCGAAGAGTTGCTTTCCAGGTTCCATCCAATCGCGGGCGACCCACTAAACGATGAATGCCAGGGATTCGCCATAGCCATTTGTCGAAAGCTACAACAGCTAAGCTGATTACAGTGGGTACATAACTGATGGCCTTCCCCACCCCAGTCTGCGGATGCACGCCGGTCGCGTAGAGCGCGATCGCATAGGCGATCGACAGGACAGTTGCTCCCCATCGTGCGAACTGAGCATGTGATGGCACTGCGTCAGTTTATATATCCCATGAACTTGAGAGAAGTGAACACCAGGTCGTGGGCATCCTGGACGGTCCACTTCTGCTGGTCACCGAAGAGTTTCTTGATCTCGTTGGGTTCGGTCCAGTGGTCTGTCCCGTTGGCGGTAACGAGAGGTAGCGCCAAGTCGAGAAGAACTTGCCGAAAGGCGCTGTCAAGATCGTCTGTCTTAAGAGAACTGTCTGCCACGTTGTACACTAGGCATTCCATGAGGTATGAGGGCAGGTCTTCAAGGAGATCAGCCTTTACGAGGACGTTTTCAACATTCTTGAGCGCTCGGACCATGTTCTTGTACCTGCCACCTGTGCGGATGTTCTTGGCACGCCCATTCTCCAACTGTTGGATCGGCCAGTTGACGACCTCGGACCCGTCACGCGCCACGACGTGGCTACCCTGGTCCCAGTTCATTGGATGGGCATTGCGAAACCGCCGATGCGGAAAGCTGGGGACAACATCCGCGTTGGGGCGGCTACCGATCACCTCCGCAATGTTGATGGCGATGTTACCAGAAGTGTCTATTCCGGAATCACCAAATCTGTTAGCCATCGCTGCTACGACTTCCCTACGCCATGCAGTAGGTGTCCACGGGCCACCGTATGGAGGAAGGAACTGCTGGGCATACTCTCTGTCCGCTGGCGTTACTTCTGGTAGAAAATCATAGAAGGTACACTCATGGCATTCGACAACGATATCGACGTCACTGTCACGCTTGACGTTCGTGTTATTCTCATACGACCCCTTGGCGTAGATCCTAATGTCGACACCGCCGAAGGGCGCATGCGATTTAATTGCATCTTTAATCATCCTCACGGCGCGTTCCTGCCGTTCCTGCTCAGAATCACTTGACGGTTTGATCCACTGCGAGAGCAGGGTTCCACGGTCAATGCTAGTCATCGTCATTAGGTATCCGTTTCACACACTGGAAGCGGGCTGGCTGTTACATGCTGCCTCTAAATAGAGCCGAATGGCACATAGAACAGCGGAAAATAGAGCACGAAATAGTCCCGCGGGAAAGGGCAAACCCGTGGTGACGTAAACGCCTGAGAGTCCGTACTGATGACTTCTAGAGGGAACCGGACAGCAGGACTGACAGAATTTCCTACTGTCCGGCCGCTCACGTGTTGCTAGGTATTTCTTCTAGCAAATCAGGCGTAGCTCTTCAGCTTCCAGGTGACGGCAGCGTTGCGGTAGGGCGGCATGATGTTGCCCTGAGCGATGGGGGCGGTGGTCGAAGGAGTGCCGACGACCTCCCACACACCGCTGGCCGGGCACTTCTCACCAGTGCGCGCTGTCGATCCAAGCGAGGTAGCCATGTGTCTCTCCTGTGGCTTCGCGATGGAGCTGTTCCACCGCACTGCACGCCGGGACCTGACCAAATGAGCCCCCCTTATACCGGAGCTCACAGCTGAATGCTAGGATCGCTTTCCTGCCAAGGTAAAACGGCCCGGCTACAGACATAGATCAGGCACCTGCCCGACCGTCTGTAGCCGGGCTTTCCGTGCTTGCCGAAGATTCTAGAGGTAGCGTCCGACGCTTTTGGGGCGTGAGGGTCGCGCCGAGGATCATGAGTCGCCAGAACAAAGCGGACTTGTGACCTGCGAAGTTACTAATTTACCTAATATACCCATGCCCGAATTAGGCGTATTGTCGCGTTTTGTAACCAATTGGGCGTGACGTAGATCACGTCACAATCTCGTGAAATAGGCCCCTTGTTATCAAATTGTCATCTCAATCTGATCTCTAGCATCTAGAGATGTCTCGCAAGGTTACTAGTCAACTACACTGAGTGATCGTTGGGTTAGCGTTGTGGGCTGGCTCATCTTGGATGAGATAGGAGAGGAACCAGCCGCGCACGATCCCGTCATGCCCGTTCGGACGGCGATCAGCCGGAGCTACAGGAACTCCCTGTCGCCCACTCGACATGCTGGGCCCGCGCGGATATATGTGGGATGATCTTTCTCGCAATCCAAGGGAAGTACTCTTCCTCTGCTCACAAGCCCTGGCGCCGCTCAGAACGCAGTCCTCTTGCAACCCCTAGTGGAGCGGTATCGCCCTTCCTCGGCCTGGTGCCGACTGATCTCTTGTTCACGGTTGGAGCCATCGACGGTCCAGGACCTCGCTCGGGCATGGCACGAGGTCAGTACCTTGATCACGTGCCAGATCCGTGCCAGAACAGGCGGGGAACCACGGTCGCTCACGGGGACTCACGGGCGCTCGGCCTGCCCTGACCTGCACCCACGTTCTCCCAGCTCAACCCACCCACACCAGCAGCCGATTCCCAAGCTGACAGCGCGGGTTCGATTCCCGTCACCCGCTCCACTCATAAAGGCCCGGGTCAGGGATGGATTTCCGATCTGGGCCTTCGTTGTTTCCTGAGACGTTGGTTGCGTCCGGCGGCGCCCCGGGCCGTAACCGCACCGCGCGCTCGCCGTACCCAACGCACTCTCCGACTCCAGCCGCACGCCGCCGCCCGCACCTCAAGCCCAGGCAAGACACCTCAGCGGCAGACCAGCGTTATCGACCCCGCGCCCGTTGTACCGCAGGCCCGAGGCCCATCCGAGCAGGAACTCCGTCATGCTCTCGTAGACCGGCCCCAGCTCCAGATCAAGGCGGTAGAGCACGAGCACCGGCCATTCCTCCGGCTCGCCCACGGTCAGCCACCCGAACGTCTCACCGTCGATCGTGCTGCCCCAGGCGACGAAGCCACCGGGCTCCGGCCACATCGCCAGCGGGTAATCCTCGGGCGAGTCATCACGCAAGTCACGGTATTCCTCCCCCCACAAGGCCAGATCCCACTCGCCTTCCTTGGACGGTTCTCTGGGGTCGTAGATCGCCATCCACCGGGCGAACTCGCAACGGCCGTAGCGTTCGATGAAGGCCATGTAGTCGGCGGGAAACCTGACCCCCGTGTCAGCGGTCAGCTCTTCCCAGCTTCCGGTGCCGAAGACCGGCTCAGCGGGCGGGGGAACCAGAGCGATAAGACGGTCAAGCGCACTCTGATCGTCACTCATGACCCGACTGTAGTGATGCGCTGTGACGATCAGCCTCCGGCGGGGGCACTCAGCTCCGGGATGATCGCCAGAACGGACCGGAAGACCGTAGGTGGCTGGGGTGGGCCTGATCGTCCCGTCCGCGCGGGGCTCTCCGGCTGTGCCCGTTGCGTGCCCGTCAGAAGGGTGATCAAGGGGGACTCACGGGGAACCACGGTCACTCACCCCACTCCCCCACAGGACAGCATCCTCCCAGCTCAGCGGCCAGGCGCGATAGAGACTTCCCAAGCTGACAACGCCGTTTCCGTCTCCCATTGGATTCCACTAAGGTGACAATCTTCGGACGGTGTGACCTTCCGGAGTCTTTGAAGGCGAACGCCCGCGATGAACTTTGACCAGACATCCGCACGATTCCGTCTCGACGTCGCGTTGAATCGTATGGCCGTCACCTTCCGTGGCATGACCGCCCGCCGCAACGAGCACAACTGCGAGTGCCACTGGGGCAGCGCGGAGGAACTCGCACGGTTGAAGGAGCCGGACACGGAGCTGGACCTTGATCTCCTGCATCGCACTTGGCAGGCCGCCGATTGGGACGATCACGCGTCGGTGCTGCGCCGCATTCTGCCTCAGCTGTCGAGAGCCCTCGTCGGCGGCCTCGTCGAGCCTCTCTTCGGCATGGAGGAGGTCGGGCGTTCATTCGCTCGTGGAGAGTGGCAGCAGTGGCCGGCCGATCAGACAGCAGCGGTGCGGGAATTTCTGAACGCCTGGTGGGCCCACACTCTCATCGACTCGGATCCCGCCGTGCCCGCCCACCAAGTCCTCGCCCTGTGTGCCGAGGCCTCCGCCGCAATCAGCCCATGGCTACACGCCTGGGAGGCGCAGACGAGCGCCATGGCCGACCGTCACCTAATCGAAGCGGTGACGCACTGGGAGTACGACCTGCTGGGAGACCAACTCCCATGGCAGAGCTGGAACAACGAGGAAGAGATGCGTACCGAGTTGACAGCCTGGCTGATCCGTCACGCCCCTGCCCGGCTCCAGGCCGCGAACGCTCCCGCGGAGTTGCTCCACCGGATACGACTGCTCGGACTTACCGACCTCGCCCGCTGGACGGATCCTCACTGGCCTGACGACCGCTACTGAATCAGCACCCACCACAGACCGGCCCCCTCCTGGCCGTCATACAGAGCAAGATCCGGAGCATATACGGAATGACCTCGCCGCAGTTGAAGGAGATTTAGTGATCACATGCGGGTCAACGCGTCCTTGACCCATGAAAGGGCCATCCACTTTTAATCCGCAGCATCATGATTCGAAGGACATCGCGTTCAAGGGGCCTTGCCTCAAAGGGTTCTCATAATCGTGCGCCCGGCAAGGTGTCATGGCAGAGCACCACGACGTGGAAGAGCAGCAACGATGCGGAATTCGTCGCCAAGATGCAGCGTGTCCTGACCCTCTACGATGCCCCGCCCAAGGACGGGCGGGTGATCTGCGTGGATGAGTTCGGCCCCTTGAATCTGCAGCCCCGCAAGGGCAAGGCCTGGCGGCCGGGCAAGGATCCCCGCCGCCTGCGGGCCACCTACAACCGCTACGGCGGGGTCATGCACCTGCTCCGCGCCCTGGACCTGGCCACCGGGAAGCTCTACTACCGGATCCGTAAGCGCAAGCGCTGGCGGGAGTTCCTGTCGTTCTGCACGTCCCTGCGCGAGCGCTGGCCCGGCGGCACCCTCTATCTGATCGTGGACAACTACTCGCCGCACAAGCATCCCCAGGTCAAAGCCTGGGCCGCTGCCAACGATGCCGAGCTGGTGTTTCTGCCGACCTACAGTACGACCGCGGCGTGGTCTTCCGCCTGTACCTGCTAACCCTCACCAGCACAAATGAGAGCCTTCGGCAGTTTCGCCGCGTCATGCCGCGTGTTAGACCCGCCGCTCGGAATCGCTTCAAAAGGCTACGGTGATAAATCACAGACTCGCCGGGGCCCTGGGGGAGGCTTCATTTCGCGCCTGCGAAGGTCACGCGGATGGAGTAGAGATCTCCGGCCGAGTTGGTGATGAACAGGTTGTTTCGCTTGGTTCCGCCAAAGGTCAGGTTGCTGGCTGCCTCGGGCAGCGGCAGCTTGCCGATCAACGTGCCGTCCGGGTCGTAACAGTGCAGCCCGTCGAGGGCCGCGGCCCAGATCCGGCCGTAGCAGTCGAGCCGTATGCCGTCGAACCATGCCTCCGCGAACACCCGGCCACCCTTCAGACTGTCGCCGGTGACGTCGAACACCCGCAGGTGCCGCTTGCGGGTGTCGACGACGTAGAGCTGTGACTCGTCGAGGGAGAAGGCCAGGCCGTTGGGGCGGACGAAGTCGTCGGCGACGACGGTCAGTTCCCCGGTGTCGGGGTCGAGACGATAGAGGTGGTCCGCGCCGATCTCGCTCTCGGCAGGTGTGCCCTCGTAGTAGCCGGTGATTCCATACCGGGGATCGGTGAACCAGATGGAGCCGTCCGACTTGACCACGATGTCGTTGGGGCTGTTGAGCTTCTTGCCCCGGTAGTTGTCGGCCAGGACGGTGATGGCGCCGTTGTGCTCGGTCCGTGTGACCCGGCGGGCGCCCTGCTCGCAGGTGATCAGCCGCCCTTCACGATCGACGGTGTTGCCGTTGGCGTTGCCTGACGGCTGGCGGAAGACCCCGACCGCGCCGGTGGTCTCGTCCCAGCGCAGCAGGCGGTCATTGGGGATGTCGCTCCACAGCAGATAGCGGCCGGCCGGGAAGTAGGCAGGTCCTTCGGTCTTCCTGCTTCCGCTGTGGAGCACCTCGACATGAGTGTCTCCGTCGTAACCCGCGAACCGCTCGTCGAGCGTCAGGAATTCCGCCTTGAATCGACTCGTCATCAAATTTCCTTCAGTCATAGCGTACTATTGCTGAACAGTATCAAGCTATGGCGAGACCGGAGTGAACATGGATCAAAACGATCATGTGCTGATCGCACAGTTGCAGCGAGACGCGACACAGTCCTACGCCGCACTGGGGCAGAGTGTCGGCCTGTCCGCGGGCGCCGTTCACGAGCGAGTGCGGAAGTTGCGCGAGCGGGGAGCGATCCGCGCCACGACCGTGGATGTGGATCCAAAAGCCCTGGGCCTGGAGGTTCTGTCCTACGTCATGGTCAACTCGAACGCCTGGATGGGCGATACGGCAGCGGCCTTCGCCGCCCTGCCTGAAGTACAAGAAGCGCACGTCATCGCCGGTGCCGCCTCGGTTTTGCTTAAGGTCCGCACCCCGACAACTGAGCAGTTGCAGGACGTACTCCGGCGGATCTACGACATTCCCGGCGTCTCCAGTACGCAGGCGATCGTCGTACTGGAGACATTTTTCGAGCGTCCGATTACGATCGGCTGATCGCCAAACAGAAGGTAGGGCTGGGACCGGATTGGCGGGCCATTGGTAGGGGTGCCGAGGGTTGCGTCCACGGACGTGGTGTATGAGTTTCCCCAGCTAGATGGCGTGGCGCCGTGAATGAGGACGGCCATCGCGTGATCCTTCGTGATTGCGACATCAAGATCGAAGGAGAGAAAGCGATGGCCGTGAACAACAGTGTGGACCCCGCCACGTGGCTGGCGGAGCAGATCCAGCAGCAGGATCCGGATCTGTTGCGATCCATGGTGAAGACCATGGCCGAGACGTTGATGTCGGCCGAGGCCGACACCCTGTGCGGCGCCGAGTACGGCACCCGCAGCGACGAGCGCACCAACCGCCGCAACGGCTACCGCGCCCGCGAGTGGGACACCCGCGCCGGCACCGTCGAACTCGCCGTTCCGAAACTCCGCTCGGGCTCCTACTTTCCCGAGTGGCTGCTGGAGCGTCGGCGGCGGGCCGAGCAGGCGCTGATCAGCGTGGTGGCCACCAGTTACCTGCTCGGGGTGTCCACCCGGCGGGTCGACAAGCTGGTGGAACAGCTCGGCATCAAAACCATCTCCAAAAGCCAGGTCTCCCAGATGGCCAAGGTCCTCGACGTTCAGGTGGAGGCCTTCCGCACCCGCGCGTTGGACGCCGGGCCGTACGCGTTCGTGTGGCTGGACGCCCTGACCCAGAAGGTCCGCGAAGGCGGCCGGATCATCAACGTGCACGTCCTGGTCGCCACCGCCGTTAACACCAACGGCAACCGGGAGATCCTCGGGCTGGAGGTCACCTCGGCCGAAGACGGCGCCGGCTGGCTGGCCTTCCTGCGGGGCTTGGTGGCCCGCGGCCTGGGCGGGGTGCAGCTGGTCGTCTCCGACGCCCACCCCGGCCTGGTGGAGGCGATCGGCGCGACCCTGCCGGGTGCGTCCTGGCAGAGATGCCGCACCCACTACCTGCGCAACCTCTTGACGACCGTACCCAAGTCGGCGCAGCCGTGGGTGGCCACCTTGGTGCGCACCATCTTCGACCAGCCCACCAGTGAAGCGGTGCACACCCAGTACTCCTGGGTCATCGAGGCACTGGCGGCCAGATATCCGGCCGCGTGCGAACACCTGGATCGAGCACGGGAGGAGGTGCTGGCCTTCGCCGCCTTCCCCCGCGAGGTCTGGAAGCAGATCTGGTCCAACAACCCTCAAGAACGGCTGAACAAGGAGATCCGCCGCCGCACCGACGTGGTCGGGATCTTCCCCGACCGGGCCGCGATCGTCCGGCTTGTCGGTGCGGTTTTGGCCGAGCAGACCGACGAGTGGACCGAGGCCCGCCGCTACATGGGAATCGACGCCCTGGCCAAGTGCCGGATGCGCGTTCTTACCGGCGACACACCGGCCCATAATCCGCTACCGCAGACACTTACCGCTTAACCTGCAGAAACAGGATCACGCGAAGGTCAGCTCATACACCACTTCGCTGGACGTGACCGAGCCTGACCAGGCGATCCCCTGATCACCGGTCAAGCTTTTGATCTTTATGGGCTCACCATGGGCTCACACCCGCCGAACGATCTTCTGAATTTCCTTTGGCATGCCCTATGACCAGCTGAAACTGGCCCCAGGGCACGCATAGAGACCCGCGTCCGCAAGGACGGGAAAACCAAGACCTACCGAGTTCACTGGCGACTTGCCGGCCCCAGAACCGGCGCCTGGCAATTGGAGTCCTCCGACCAGAAGGCAGCCGCCCTCACCTTCAAACTGGCTGTGGAAGCATGCGGGCATCACTGGCCCGAGAACTGGATCCGCGGCTTCGGCTGGGCACCCCCACCCGAGGAACAACCCGTCAAAGCCGACCCTGTCCTCTTCGCCGAATACGCCCAGCGGTTCGTGGCGAATCTGTCCGGCATAGAAGAACGCACCCGCCACGACTACGAGCGTGACCTCAAGAACCACATCGTGCCGACCTTCGGTGGCCTGGACCTGCGCGACGAAAGCCCGGTCTTCGACCGGACGACCGTGTCCGCCTGGGTGAACGACCTCCACCGCGGCATCCCCGACCCGGGCAACCCCCGCGCGTGGCTGCGACGGCCGCTGGCGCCCAAGACGATCCAGAACCTGCACGGCCTGCTGTACGCCATCCTGCAGGGAGCGGTCGAGGCCACCCCGCCCATCCGTGTCTCCAACCCCGCCGCCCGCACCCGCCTGCCCCGGCTGGACGACGGCGAGGGCGACGACGAGATGATTTTTCTCACCGAGCAGGAGTTCGCCCTGCTGCGCGCCTGCGCCAAGCCCGATGTCCGCGACATGCTCACCGTCTTCGCCGGAAGAAGTGGGACCGTACTTGCTCAGCCGACTCCAGGAGGCCCCCATCCTCACCTCCAGTGGCTGTAGGCGAGCGAGGCGCCCTCGGCGAAGAGCGCCCGGAACGCCTCTCGATCGATGCCGGTGACGTGGTCGTTGACCAGGGTGATGTTGCGCGTCGGAACTCCAGCTTCGGGTCCGAATCCTCCGTTGGGAACGCCTTCGACAGTGGTGGCCGCTGGACCGGGGAGTGTGTCCACCAAGATGATCGGCTCCTCGACACCTTCGTCTCGCAGGAGGAGCGCGGTGTGAACCGGCACCCACGATGATGATCGGTGGGCCGGTCATCACTGGTCCTCCGGCAGTTCGACGGTGATGTCGTGTGCGGGAGCGGGGAGCTGGCAGCTGAGCCGGCTCGTTGTGCGCCGTTCCGCCTTGGTGCAGGTGAGCATCTCATCCTCGTCGGCGCTCATCGGCGGGAAAACGTCGACGTCGGACGCCCCGACGTAGACGTGACAGGTAGCGCACATCACGTTTCCGCCGCACTCGCCGATGATGCCGTCGACGTCGCCGTCGATTGCGGCTTGCATCAGCCGGGTGCCGGGGGGAACGTCGATGGTGGTTTCCCCATCCGGCCCGCGGTAAGTCACCAAAGGCAAGGTGAGTTCCTTTCTGAGCGTGGTGTTTCAGACCGCGGCGACGGTGGCGTCGTGGGTGCGCATGTGTCCGGGTCCGTCGATGGTCGCTTCGACGATGTCGCCGTCGGTGAGGTAGCTGGGCGGGTCCAGCTGGAAGCCGCACCCCGGGGGCGTGCCGGTCGGCAGGATGCCCCCCGGCCGCGGTGCGATCGATGCGCTGACCGAGGAGATGAGTCCGGCGACATCGACCACCATGTCGGCGGTGGTGCTGTCCTGTCGAAGCGCGCCGTTGGCCCGGAGCCGAAGGCGGGCATCGCTCGGGTCGAACTCGTCCGGGGTGACGAGCCGGGGACCCGTAGGGCAGAACGTGGCGGAGCTCTTGGAGCGAGCGATCTGGAAGAGCAGGGGGTGCTCGCGGCAAGCCGACGTGCCTGCGTATTCGCACCTGAGCGCCTGCTCACCACGGCTCTTCACCTTCTCCCTGCGGGCGCGACCAGGTGCGCATCAGCGACCCTGCGGAGCGACGGTGAGCCGGGTGATGGTCGGGAAGATCAGGTCCGGGAACCGGGGCGGGTTCTCCTCCAGCACCTCAAGGTTCGGGAGGCGCTTCGGAAGCTCGCGCAGGAGAATGTCGCCTTCGAGCCGGGAGAGCGGTGCTCCGATGCAGTAGTGGCTGCCGGCCGTGAACGAGAGGTGGCGGTTGTCGGGGCGTGAAAGGTCGAAGACGTCGGGGTTGTCGAAGCGACGCGGGTCACGGTTCGCCGCGGCCAGGCCGAGCAGCAGGTGCGACCCCTGCGGGATAGGCGTGCCGTCGAGCTCCAGTCCTTCGCCGGCGTAACGCCAGAGAAAGTGGATGGGCGTGTCGAACCGCAGGTTCTCCTCCCAAGCCGCAGCGGCCAGGGTCGGGTCACCGGCAAGGAGCCGGTACTGGTCAGGGAAGCGGGCGGTGGAGTTGACCACGTTGGTCATCGCCATCATCGTCGTGTGGTAGCTGGCGATGAAGAAGCCAACCAGGGTGACCACGAGCTCGTTTCGAGAGAGGCGGTCCCCGGCCGCTTCCGCGTTGATGAGAGCGCCTACGGCGTCGTCGTCGCCGACCTTGCCGCGAAGCGTGTCGACGATGTCGCCGATGTAGTCGAAGTAGAACTGTGCGACCTCATCGGCCTCGGCGAGCTGCTCCGAGGTGAGGTCGCTTTGGCTGAAGATGGCGTTCAGGGCCGGCACCCGCTGCAGGACGGTTCCCGCGTCTTCCATGGGAGCGTGCAGCAGCCGACAGGCGATCCGCGCTGGGACCTTCATCGCGAAGTCGTGTACGAAGTCGACCTCGCCGTCGTGCTGGGAAAGCTCGTCGAGGCCGACGATGATGAGCTCCTCCACCCAGGATCGCATTCGGGTCACAGCCCGCGGTTGGAACGCCGGAGCCACGAGCTTGCGCAGGCGGGTGTGTGCGGGGGCGTCGGTGGACGGCATCGACAGCCGGTAGAACTCGGATGCGGGGCCCTCGCCGATGTGTGCCGGGTGCTCTCCGGGGCGTGGCTGCACGGTGTTCGTCGGGAACTTGAGCGTCTTCTCGACCTCGGCGAAGCCGGTCACCAGCCAGGAGTCCTGCCCGTGCACGACAGTGCGCATGACCGGTGAGATGTCTCGGATGCTCCGATAGGCCGCGTAGCGGTCTGCGGCGAAGGCGGGGTCCGCAGGGTCGAGGTGAACGAGATCGGATGTGTTGGTCACGGGTGCACCCTCTTCTGTGCAGGCTCTCCGACAGGGCTTGTGATGGGAACCAGGCGAAGCCGGGGCGACGACCTATGTCGGTCGCTCCTCGTGGGCCCTCATGACGCCGCCGCCCCCTGCTTCCCGGGAACCGCGAAGCGATGACGAAGGGCCGCGCCACAGAGCGCCGGTCAGTGACCACTCCGCTGCCGGTTCCCCCGCCTCCGCCTGGCTCCTGCCGTGCACTACAAGCAGGAAGATCGCAGAGTGGTCGCCACTGTTCTTCGCCGGGATCGACTGGGCGTCCACCGAGCACGCCGTATGTGTGCTCGACCGGGACGGTCGCGAGGCCGCCGCGTTCACCATCGTCCGCACCGCCGCCTCGGCGGCCTCGATGACCGAGAATCGGCTGGCCGGGTTCTGCGCCAAGAATGCTGCTCCGGTGAGAGGTTCGCCGCGATACTGCTGTGGAGCTGCGGGTAGAACGGCACATCCTGCGATCCGGCCTTGCGCAGCGGTGCCCGTCAGGGAGCTGAACAGCAGGTCGCTGCCTGACTTTGATTTTGAGATCGGCACAAGGGGTGTCATGACGCATTCCTCTGACAGCCGTGGCGAGCCGGCCGGGAGTGCCTCCAGTTTCATCGAAAGCAGACGTTGGGCACTTCACAATTCATGGCTGCAACCGCAGGTTTCTGGTCATTGATTTGTGGTTTCCACGACGGCCTGGGAGACGAGCGGTAGAGGGAAACGACAAGAAATGCAGCGCAGCGGCCGACGTCGGCTGACCGCTGCGACGAGCCAACGAAGTCCGCAATGTCCTACTGAAGCTTAGCGAACCAGTCGGCCCAGAGCGGCTTGCCGCGAAGCCAGGCATCCATGGCCGGCTCGTCGTTGATGTTCTGGATCTCGATGCGCAAGCCGCCCGAGTTACGGAAGTAGGCAAAGCCGAGAATGTCCTCTGGGGTGTTCAACGATTTCCAGACAGTCAGGCACATAACCTGACAGAGAGCCTGGAAGAGATAGGCACGTGACGCGACGTCGCAGGTGGTTCTCGCCCGAGTTCAAGGAGGAAGCCGCCCGCATGATGCTGGACGGCCCCGCACGGTCGCCTCAGCGGCCCGCGAGCTCGCATGAACCCCACCACCCTCGGTAGCCGGGTCAACATGCACAAAACCATCCACCCGAGGCCGAGCAGCCGCTGTCCGGGCCGGAACGCGCCCGGATCCGCGAACCGGAACGCGAGAACACCGAACGGCGCGAAAAGCTGACGTTCCTGAAAAAGCACCGCCGCCTTCCTCGCCGCCGAGACGCGATGACGCTCGCCACATACGAGCTGATCGACGCGCAGAAGGCCACCCGCAGCATCGTCCGGATGTGCCGATGACCGCAGGTGTCCCGCTCGGGCCACCACGAATGGCGCCGACGGCCCGCCCCGCCCACCGCCCAGCGACGCGAGCACCTCAACATGCGCCTCTCCGGCAGCCACCAGACCTACGGCCACCGCCGCGTGCACGCCGCACCGCCCCAAACCGGGCAGCACTACTCGGCGGAACCGGTCCTGGCGCTGATGCGCGAGCCGGAACCGACCCCGGTCCAGGCGCGGGCGCTCCGGCCGGGCACCACCCAGCAGGGCGACTTCCGCGGCATCCCCGATCTGGCCCGCCGGGACTTCACCGCGCCCCGGCCCGGGACCAAACCGGTGGGCGACATCGCCCATATCCGCACCCGGGAAGGGTTCGTCCACCCGGCCACCGTCATCGACCGCCACAGCAAGGCCGTCATCGGCTGGGCGATGGCCGGCCACTACCGCACCGAACGGGTCAAAGACGCCCCGCGCATGGCGATCGACACCGGCCTGGCCGAGCCGAACGCCGTCTTCCCCACCGATCACGGCTCGAACCACACCAGCGACGCCTCTGGCCGATACTGCGCCAACCGGCGGATCCGCCGCCCGGCCGGCCGCACCGGCGTCCGCCACGACCACGCGATGGCCGAATCGTTCTTCACCGCGATCAAAACCGAGTGACCGGACCGGTTCGTCCTCACCACCCGCGCCAAGGCCAGGCAGCAGGTCATCCGCTCCATCGAGGGCTTCTGCAACCGGCGGCGCCCGCACCCGGCGCTCGGCTACCGCACACCCCCTGAGGCACTCGCCGAGCATCCACGAGCCGCACAGGCTCAGCCCACAAGCCGACTGCCCGGAAAATCCCGGGCATCCCATCTTCGATCTTTCCGGCCTCCGTGTCCGATCCACCCCGGCCTCTCTCGTAGAGAACCTCCTGAGCGAGCGTGCCCGTACCATCGGCGGTCTCCCTCGGTGCGGGTAGATGAGCGTGGCCTGGGTGGTCAAGCGGCTCATACGGTTCCTCAGTTCCCGCAGCGTCGCACCCGGCTGGGAGGCGAACCGTTGTCCGTGTGACGCAAATCATGGAAGGGACTGCGGTCAGGGCCCCTTCTTGAGCTTCCTGGCCCACGACCGGGTGAAGGCCGACAGCCGCGGTTCCTTTCCGTCGCGAGGAAGACGAATGCCTCGTCACCGTCTCCGACGTACTTGTCCACGTGGGTGTGAAGCTTCGCTCGGGCAGGGCCACCGTACGGCCCGGCAGCGGACTTGGGCGGCCCGAGGGTCACCGATGCGCCTTTGGGCTCGGTGTCAGGTCGAGGCGCTTCCCTAGACGACTGTGGCCGTGACCGGCCACGCCCCACGGCCCAACAGGTCGAGAACGAGTGCCGCGATGTTCCACGCGTCGTCCTCGCCACGGTGATGGCGTCCTTCGAGCGGCAGCCCGGCGATCTGTAGAGCGTGGTCCATGCCGGGTTCCTTGCGCAGCCCATACGCCGCGGCGAATACGGCCTTGGCGTTGGTGTGGGTGCGTTCCGTTGGATAGCCGAACGGGTAGGCCACCCCGTCGGCCTGACTCTGCCGAGCAAATTGCCGACGGTCGTACTCTCCCCAGCTCGCCCAGGGACGCCTCCCGGCCTCGTACTCCTCGACGAGGATCCGGCATGCCTCGGCGAAGGTGACGCCCCGTTCCACCTCGGCCTGCGTCAGGCCGGTCAGTTCGGTGCAGAAGTCACTCACCGCCGACCGGACAGGACGTACCAAGACACGATGCCGGGACACGCGGCGCCGTACCGACAGGTCCACGACGGTGAGACCAATCTCGATGATCTCGTTCACAGAACCGGGCGGCGGCTGTCCGTCCCAGCAGGTGGCTTCCACATCGATGACGTTCAGCAGGGCGGATTCGCGGCGCATGGGGCCGAAGTTAGGGGTGCGTGCCCGGTTCTGGCACCTCAATTTCCACATGCCCGCACCGTCACCGCCAACGCGACCTCTTCGAACCGGCCCTCCAAAGCCTTGGACTACGCGGTGGAACTGGGAGACCAGCGCGTCATCTCCTACATCCTCATGCGCGAAAGCGCCGTCGCCATCGAGTCCGGCGACCACGGTCACGGTCTGGCCAACGCCGCCCTGACCACCCCCGAGGCGCCACCTCTCGTCTGCGGGCCGTCATCCTGCGCCCCCGTTCTCCCAGCTCAGCCCACCGACACCAGCAGGCGACTCCCAAGCCGACAGCGCCGGTTCGATTCCCGTCGTCCGCTCCGCTTACGAAGGCCCAGGTCATGGACGGTTTCCGGATCTGGCCTTGATTGTTTTCTGGGTTGATTCTCAGCGTCGTGTCAGAACAGGTGACCTTGCTCCTCGGTCGCTGGGTACGGGCGCACCCGCCGAGCCATCGCCTGCCACAAATGGCCAGGAGCACCAAGGCGCGGCATCGCATCCGTCGGCGCGAAGACCATCGGCACCGTGAGGACCGGGTGCTCCACGCCCGCCTTCTTGATCAGCTCACCGGCAACGGCGGTGCTGAGGATGCCGCGCAGGAGGTGATGCGCCGAGACCGTGCTCGGTCAGGCCCGTGTGCCGGATGCGGACCTGGCGGGATGTGATCTCTGTGATTACCCAGCCGCCGAAGATCGGGTTGATGCGTCCTTTTGCCGGAATGGCAAGAAACTTGGGCCCTGACCTCCCTCGACCCTATAGTCGGGGCGACCGACGAGCCCTGGTCGAGAAGGGACGATGACGGCGAAGCACCGGATCCTGGAAGCGGGCGCGGAGCGGATTCACGTCGTAGAACAGGGCAGCGGCCCGCTGGTTCTGCTCGTCCATGGTTTCCCCGAGTCGTGGTATTCCTGGCGGCGGCAACTTCCCGCGCTGGCGGCAGCCGGTTACCGGGCCGTCGCGCTCGACGTACGGGGCTACGGGCGTTCGTCCAAGCCGCAGGACCCCGCCGCGTACCGGATGCTCGACTTGATCAGTGACAACGTGTCGGTGGTCCGGGCGCTCGACGAAAGCTCCGCTGTGATCATCGGCCACGACTGGGGGCGACGATCGCTGCGCAGTCCGCACTCGTTGAGCCCGAGGTGTTTCGTGCGGTCGGATTGTTGAGCGTCCCTTACACCCCGCCCGGCGGGCCTCGGCCAAGCGAAGTGTTCGCGGGAATGGGCGGCGAGCAAGAGTTCTATGTCTCCTACTTCCAGCGCCCCGGACGAGCCGAGGCCGAGATCGAGCCCGACGTGCGCGGCTGGCTCGCTGGGTTCTACAGCGCCCTGTCGGCGGACACGATGACTGCGGCGGGCTCCTCAGACCCACACTTCGTCGCCCAGGGCGGCACACTGCGCGAGCGTTTCCCCACCGGCGCGCTGCCTTCCTGGCTGACGCAGGACGACCTCGACTTCTATGCCGCCGAGTTCGAGCGCACGGGCTTCACCGGTGCCCTCAACCGCTACCGCAACATGGACCGTGACTGGGAGGACCTGGCCACGTACGCGGGTTCCCCGATCAAGCAGCCGTCCCTCTTCCTTGGCGGCACCCGTGACGCCTCCACCATGTGGCTCTCCGACGCCATGGACGCCTATCCGCAGACGCTCCCCAACCTCACCGGCAGTCACCTCCTGGACTGCGGCCACTGGATCCAGCAGGAACGCCCCGACGACGTCAACCGCCTGCTCGTGGAGTTCCTCGACAGCCTCTGACCGGGACTTCCAAGCCGTCGGGCCGAGCCACCCGAGTCGTCGTAGAGATCATTTGGGGGCCTTCCGATCAGAAGGGGGCGTGCCAGAGCAGGTAGGGAGCCACGGGAACTCGACCAGCCCTGGCCTTCACCCCTGTTTTCCCAGCTCAGCCCCTCAAAGCCAGCAGCCGATTCCCAAGCTGACAGCGCGGGTCCGGTTCCCGTCACCCGCTCCGAACACGAAGACCGAGATTCGGGGCTGAGTCCCTGAGCCGGCCGTGATCGTCACCTGAGACGTTCCTCACTTAATGAACGGTGGACCATCGCCGTCGTTTCTCCGAGGAGCGTCAGCCGGGATCTTCCCACCAGCCTTCAAGCGTGCACCTCGGTCACGACATGGACCTCAGGGGCGGGTGCTGCATCGTTATCCCCGGCGGCTGAAGCAGGGGCAGGGGTTCGGGGCCAGGATCCTCGGCGAGGACGACACCGGCGGCCGCGTGGTCGAAGCCGACGGGCCAGCGAGTGCGCTCGCTGGCCACCGCACCGGTCAGACGTGTCTGGAGAAGGTCGGCCGTACTCAGGTCGGCTCCCCGCAGGTCGGCTAGGCGCAGGTCGGCGCGGCGGAAGACAGCGCCGCCCGCGTCGGCCTTGCGCAGGTTCACCTCGCGCAGATCTGCCTCGGTGAAGTCCGCGTCGCGCAGGTCGGTTTCGACCAGCCGTGCGCCTCGCAGGTCGGCCAGGGCGAAGCGGGCACGGCGCAGGAGCGCGGTCTTAAGGTCGGCGTGCCGCAGGTTGACCGAGACGAGGGAGGCCTGCGTCAGGTTGGCGTGGTACAGACCCGCCGCCTCCATACAGGAGCGATCCAGGTTGACCCCGGGCAGCCAGAGCCCGTCACAGTCGGCCCGGCGCAAGTCGGTGATGCTGAGGTTGACCCAGGGCTGCTCTCGATGCCGGCACAGCACACCGAGGCCGGTCAGCGCCACCTGGGCGTCGGCCACCCGGACCTCCAGCGGCACGACGTCGTTGATGGGCGTGTCCGCCGTCGGTGTTTCCGGCCCGGTGGGCGGCCATGGCAGGTGCGTACGCAGGTAGGCGGCTTTGATGGAGATGACGGCCTCACGGTCGCGAGCGGAATGCTCTGCGATCCATGGGGAAGGCCCTCGCCGAGGCCGACAGTCTGTGCGGCGCCGGATACGGCGAGCGGACCGATGAGCGCGCCAACCGCCGCAGCGGCTACCGCACCCGCGCCGGAACCGTGGTTGTCGCGCTATCGCAGGCGGCTTGATTCCAGAGGTGTCTGGCTGAGTGGATCAACGTATGACGGGGTTGCCGGTTGTGGTCGCGTAACGGCGCAGGCGGGCCGGAGGGCTCGCGGACCCCCGCGGTTCAGGCGGTGGGGGCGGTCGAGCGTCGGGCTGAAGCCAGACGCGGCAGAACCTGCCGATGTCGAGGACCAGCGCGGCAAGGTGAGCGGAGAAGTGAGCGCCCGGCCCGCGTCGCGCGGTTCGCCCTCGGCGGCACCGGCCATGCCGGCCGCCGCGAGCAGCGGCCGCCTGGACAGAAATTTGCCCTGACCTGGTCTTACTTGGGGATTTGTCGCGATTTGCTATGTATGCTGGCGATTTAATCTTGGAGAGGTGTGCCAGGAACGACGTCGGCTGCAGGTTTCGGGGGATCAGCATGGCCGCACGCACCGAGCGGATCTTTGAGCGGTTCTACGAGGGACAGTCGACAGAGGGGAGTGTTCGGCCTGCCATCTTGAAGTCGTGGCGCAGGTGTCAGGAGCTCGGGCTCGTCCCGGAGCGGCTCGAATTCGCCGATCCGGTCGAGGTCGACGTGGACTGCGCCCTCGCCCGGGTGGCCAGGCCGGTGTTCGAGCGGTTCCGGGTCGCGATCGCGGACACGGGTACGGCTCTGCTCCTCACCGACGAACGGGCCAGAATGCTGCAGCGTTATGAGAGTGATCTGCAGCTGAAAAGAGCGCTCGACCCCAGGTGTCACTTCCCGGGCGTGGAGTACTCCGAAGCACTTCTCGGGACCAACGCCGCGGGCACCCCCCTGCGTGAGAAACGCTTGGTGCAGGTGGTGGGCTTCGAACATCTGGCCGGATGCATGCAGCCGTTCACCGCCACCGGTGTCCCGATCCTCGACCCGCTCACGGGGCACGCGCGCGGTGTGGTGACGATCTCGTGCCTGAACAAATACACGCATCCGACGATGAGCGTGTTCGCCCGGCAGGTGGCCGAGGCCATCGAACAACGGCTCCTGGAGCAGAGCACCGCACAGGAACGCGCCCTGCTCGACGCGTACCTGCGAACCGCGGACCTGCCCGACCTCCTGCCCGCTCAGGAGGCCGACTCGCTGCTCCGCGATCTCCCCCTCGGCGATCGTCTCGCGCTGGAGGAGAAGGCCGCCGAGCTGATCGCGTACGGGCAACGGGCGGCCGTCGAGGTCTCCCTGTCCCACGGCCGTAACGCCACACTGCGCGCCCTGCCTGGGCCGGAACCCGCCGGTATGGTCGGCGTCGTGGCGCAGGTCCGGATCCAGGGCGGCCGGTGGCAGTCCCTCGCCGACGACCCCGTCACGTCGACATACGATCGGCTGGGCCGTTCGACGGCCCCGTCGGTGACCGTCGCACACCACCAGAACACCGCGAACGTGGATCTTGTCGTCAACGGTAGCGCCGCAGGCGGTGGTGATCCTGTGAGGATCGCGCCCGGCGCGGACCACCTTCCGGTGGTGGGCGACGTGGAGCTCGGCATGGGCGAGAAGGACGAGGCACGGCCGCCGTCCGGCTCCCCGGGGGAGGCGCTCACCCCCATCGCCCCGTGGCTGCTCCTCTTCGGCGAACCGGAGGTCGGCAGACTCGCCACCGCGGCGCGCAAGCGCCTGAGGTTGCTGTGCGAGGCCGCCATGAACATCGGTCAGACCCTCGACGTGGTGCGGACGGCCGAGGAACTCACCGGGGTGACCGTCTCACGGTTCGCCGACCTGGTGACCGTCGATCTCAGCGAGGGCGTCGTGCGCGGTGAGGAGCCCGCGGCGCTCACCGGCGGCCTGCGCCGGGTCGCCGTCCGGAGCGCCCAGGAGAACGTGAGCCCGGTCGCCGCGGGCGAGCCGGTGCGCTACCTCCCTTCCTCCCAGCAGGCGCGCTGTTTGGCGAGTGGGGAGACGGTGCTCTGGCCGGATCCGGGCGGCTCCCGGCCGGTGCGAGTGACCGGAGAACCGGCCTCCTCGGTCATCGCGGTGCCGTTGCTGGCCCAGGACAGGGTGCTGGGGGTGGTGACGTTCACGCGGCGGCAGGCGTCCGATCCGTTCGAGGCCGACGATGTCTCCCTGGCCGAGGCACTGGTCAGCCGTACGGCGGTGTGCATCGACAACGCCCGCCGCTACACCCACGAGCGCGCCATCTCCCTGGAACTGGAACGTGCCACCGCGTCGCTGCAACGGTCCCTCGAACTCCAGCGGCGGTTCACCACCGATGCCTCCCATGAACTGCGCACCCCGCTTGCCGGACTGCGTGCGCAGTTGGAGGAGGCACAGCTGCATCCCGACCAGACCCACCTGGGCGAGCTGATCGACCATGCGCTGCGCGATGTGAACCGGCTCCAGGCCATCATCGACGACCTGATGCTGCTGGCCCGGCTCGGCGCCGACCCGCCTACCGCCTTCAAGCGCGTCGACCTGGCCGAACTCGCCGAAGCCGAAATCCGCAGCCGTACCGGCGACCGCCACGAGGTACGCCTGGACGCGCACCCCGGTGTGATGGTCGATGTCGTCCCCCCGCAGATCTGTCGGATTCTGCGCAATCTGCTCGACAACGCCCAGCGTCACGCCGCGCACAGCATCGTGGTGCGGGTACGCCACACCATCGGTAAGGCGGAGCTCAGCGTCACCGACGATGGTCCGGGAGTCCCCGAAACCGAGTATGACCACATCTTCCAGAGCTTCACCCGCCTGGACACCGCCCGCAGCCGTGATCACGGCGGCACCGGACTGGGACTGGCCATCGCCCGCGGCATCGCCCACGCCCACCACGGCACCCTCGACGTCCAGAACGCGCCCTCTCACGGGGCACGCTTCGTCCTTCATCTGCCGCTCATCAGCCCGTCCCCCACGGAGCAGGGAGCATGACGGCTGTCCTCTTTCACGGCGCCACGCCGTCCAGCTGGGGAAACTCCATGGCCACGGCCTGGCCCCCGGACGGAACGGGCACCCTTGGGCTTCCCTCCGGGCTCCGCACCCCACGGTCACCCGCGACGCACGCCAGAGCGGGGACAGGTCTCAGACACTGACCTGGATCACGATCCCGACAGTGCCGGGTCTCCTTTCTCGTGATCACTCACAACGTGCGACTTCATGTCGCCGGCGGTCGGGGCTGGTTGTCCTGCGCGTTGAGGTGGGCCTGCGGGTCCTCGGCGTCGAAGGGGTCGTCGGCCATGAGGTCGGCGGCGCGTCCGTCGAGTTCGGCCTGCATCTGGTGGGAGCGGGGGATCATGGTCTTCTCGTACGCGCGCAGGGCGTCGTCGATGACGGGGTTGTGAGCGAGGGCGAGGGCGAGTTCGAGGGCGTCGAGCATGGCGAGGTTGACGCCGAGTCCGAGCGGGGGCATGAGGTGGGCGGCGTCGCCCAGCAGGGTGATGGTGGGGCTGGGCTCCCAGATGTGCGGAACGGGCAGGGCGTTGATGGGGCGCTGGAGGTAGCGACCGTCGTTGTCGGTGATGACGCGGCGCAGGCCGGGCGCCCAGTCGCGGTAGGCGTCCAGGAGGAAGGCGCGGATGCCTTCGGTGTCGTCGTGGGTGAGACCGGCCTGGGCGAGCCAGTCGAGGGCGAGACGCTGGATGAGGTAGACGCGGATGTGGCCGCCGCCGTTGTGCTGGGCGAACATGCCGCGCGCGCCGTCGCCGGCGATGGCGCTGCCGTTGCCGACGAACTCGGCGATGTCGGGGTGCCGGGTGTCGGCGTCGTGGAACCAGGCCTCGACGAAGGTGATGCCGGTGTACTGCGGGAGGGCGGCCGAGATCGCGGCTCGGACCGGGGACCAGGCGCCGTCGGCGCCGATGACGAGGTCGGCTTCGGTGGTGGTGCCGTCAGTGAAGCGCAGCAGGCGCGGGCCGTCGGAGGGGCCTTCGACGGCCCGTAGGGCGTGGCCCCACCGGACGGTGCCGGGGGTGAGGGAGTCCAGCAGCATGTCGCGCAGCACGCCGCGTTCGATCTCGGGGCGGTGGGCCTCGTCTTCGTCGGGGACGTGGTGGAAGCCGAGCTCTCCCGAGGTCGCGTCGTACTGGCGCATCTCCTGGCCTTCGGGGCGGCTGAGGGCGAAGAAACTCTCCAGCAGGCCGGCCTCCTTGAGGGCGAGCTGGCCGCTGTCGGCGTGCAGGTCCAGGCTGCCGCCCTGGTCGCGGACTCCTGCGGCGGCGTCGGCTTCGTGGACGGTCACGGCGATGCCGTGCTTTTGCAGGATGGTCGCGCAGGTCAGGCCGCCGGGGCCGGCGCCGATGACGGCGATGCGGGGTGTGTTCACGGTGGTGCTCCGTTTCGTGGTCCGGCCTGGCGGCCGGTGGTGACGGGAGAAGAGGGGTTCAGGCCCGTGCGGGGGCGGGGCGTGCCTTGCCGAGCGGCGCTTCGACGGTGAACGGCGCGGCCACCACGGCGACGGCGCCGGTGGAGATCGGCACGGCGAGCACCGGGGCGGGCTCGGGGACGGTTTTGGGCATGGCGAGATCACTTCCTGTTCCCAGGGGCTTCGGTGGAGAGGCAAGGGCTGCCGACCGCTGCACCGAGAGAACCACACCAGATCCAAAAGTACAACAAGTCAACTTTTTAACCTGAGCAACAAATGGTGTAGGTTGCTTTCATGCTTGATGACAGCCCTGCTCCCATCGGGCGCCGTGAGCGCAAGAAGGCCGCCACCCGCCAGGCCATCGCCGACGCCGCCCTGCGGCTGTTCCTGGAGCGCGGCTACGACGACGTGGGCATCCGCGAGATCGCCGACGCCGCCGACGTGTCCACGACCACGCTGTTCAAGCACTTCCCCGTCAAAGAGGCCCTCGTCTTCGACGAGGCCGAGGACGTCGAGAAGAGCCTGCTGTCGGCCGTACGCGACCGCCCTTCCGGCCAGTCGATCCCGGCCGCGCTACGCGAGCACGCCCTGCGCTTCCGGCGGGCCGGCGCCAACAGCACCCCCGAGTTTCGGGCCTTCCTCGACCTGGTCAACAGCACCCCGGCACTGGGCGACTACCATCGGGCCCTCTGGCTGCGCCACACCACCTCCCTCGCCCAGGCCATCGCCGAGGACAGCGGCCTGCCCGCCGACGACCCCGCCTGCACCGCCCTGGCCCACTTCGCCCTCGAAGCGCCCAGCTCCGTGCGCGACCACCACGACGCCGACGAAGCCATCACCAGCGCCTTCGACCTCCTCGACCGCGGCTGGCAGAACATCGCCCCCCAGCCGTAACCGACGGGCCCGCCCCTCCACCCCCGAGACGGCCGGACGAGCCGGCCGCCGTCCAGGAGACGCCGAGCAGGCAGGACCGGATCCACCACCGGGCTCTCCAGCCGACTCCCAGCGGTCTGCGGCACCGTACGCCGTCGTGGTGGAAGCCCACAGGAGGGGCATCCGCCGGCGTGGGGTAGCCGTCGGCGGCCTGGATCCGGGCGCGTGCCTCGCCGCAGGCGGACAGGTCCTGAGAGGTCCTGCGGCGGGATCCTCCTCCCGGTCAGGGGAGGGCGCGGCCGGTCGCGGCGGCGGCGTAGCGCCGGGCGAGGTGCTCGAAGGCGTCCTTGAGCTCGGGCGGGCCGACCACCTCGAAGTCGACGTCGAACCTGCCGATGGCGGCGGCCAGGGCGACCCAGGACCACGAGCCCAGGACGAGGCGGCAACGGTTCGGGCCGACCTCCTCGACGAGTCCGTCGTGGGTGTACTGGGACACGACGGCGGCGGGCAGGTCGAGGATCACCTCGCCGTGGCAGGACCAGTCGCCGTCGGAGCCCCGGAACCTGCCGTTCACGAAGGCGGCCACGTCGCCTCCGGGCAGCTCGCGCGGGGTGAAGCGGGGTCCCGTTGGGGCGCGGGGGGTGATCCGGTCGGCACGGAAGGTGCGCCAGTCCTCACGGTCGAGGTCCCAGGCGACGAGGTACCAGTGCCCGCCCCGGCTGACGAGGTGATGCGGCTGCACCCGGCGCGGCGGGGGCCACTCGCCGCCGTCGTCTCCTCTGTGCGGCGAGTAGTCGAAGCGCAGCACCTGGCAGGCGTGCACCGCGGCGCTGAGCGCCATGATCACACCGCTGTCGGTCGGCGAGTCCGTCCGGCTGCCCGGCCGCTCGACGGTGGTGATCCGAAGGGTGTCGATCCGGTGGCGCAGCCGAGCGGGCATGACCTGTCGTACGGTGTTCAGCGCCCGTACCGCGGCCTCCTCGATGCCGGCCCCCGACATGGCGGCGGTCTGGAGCGCGACGGCCAGGGCGACGGCCTGCTCGTCGTCGAACAACAGCGGGGGCAGGTCCGTACCCGCCTCAAGCCGGTAGCCGCCGTCGGGACCCTTGGTCGCCACGATGGGGTAGCCGAGCTCGCGCAGGCGGTCGACGTCCCGGCGCACGGTACGCGCACTGATGTCCAGCCTTTCGGCCAGCAGTGCCCCCGGCCAGTCCCTGCGTGCCTGGAGCAGCGAGAGCAACGCCAGCAGTCGCGCGGAGGTCTTCGGCATGGCCCCATACTGCCCTGAGAAGCGGCCACAACCTGTCCTCTTCATCTGTGACTGTTGTCTCGCGCCGGACAACGGCGTCCAGAGACGACAGTCAATGATCAGGAGCCGATATGACCGTCAAGTCCGTGACTCATCTGAACTTCCGTGGCGACGCCCGCGCGGCACTTGAGTTCTACCAGTCCGTTTTCGACGGTGACCTCGCCGTCGTCACCTACAAGGACGCCGGGAGCGTGCAGGACCCCGCAGAGGCCGACCAGGTGATGTGGGGTCAGGTGCTCGCCGACAACGGCTTCCACGTGATGGCCTACGACGTGCCCTCGCGGATGCCGTGGAACCAGGGCGAGAACTCCTTCTTCCTCTCCCTGCGTGGCGAGAGCGCGCAGGAGATCACCGCGTACTGGGACAAGCTCTCCGAGGGCGCCACCGTCGTGCAGCCGTTGGGGCCCGCGCAGTGGGCCCCGCTCTACGGCATGCTCAGGGACCGCTTCGGCGTCGTCTGGGTCGTGGACGTCGTGAGCGAGTACAACGGCTGAACGTCACACGTGGTGCGGGAGTGCGCCTCCCGCACCACGCCCCGGGGCCACCGAAGAAACCGAAGGAGACAGCCGGAATGAGAACGCGTCCGCTGGGGCGGACCGGAATGCAGGTCAGCCCCTACTGCCCGGGCACCATGATGTTCGGCCGGGCCGGCAATCCTGACCACGACGAAAACGTCATCGACACCGCCGACGTGTACTCCTACAGCGAGACCGAGGACATCGTCGAGGCCCAGATCCGATGACCGTTCTCGACATCAGGGCGCTCAACCGCGCGACGCTCGCCCGGCAGCTGCTGCTCGGTCACGCCGACATGCCGGTCCTCGACGCCGTCACGCATCTGTGTGGCCTGCAGGCGCAGGAACCGCAGGAACCGTTCGTGGGGCTCTGGTCACGGGTGCGTGGGTTCGACCCAGCGGTTCTGTCGGACCTGCTGATCCGGCGGAGTGTGGTGCGTACGCACCTGATGCGCCGCACCGTCCACCTCCTGGCCGCCGAGGACGTCCTGGCCTGGCGGGCGCGCCACGACGGCATGCTGCGCCGGCGCGTACTCGGGACCTACCGCAGTGAGCTCGCCGGGGTGGACCTCGACGAGCTCGCGGAGGCGGGCCGGGCGGTGACGGCCGACGGCGAGCCCCGCTCGATGGCCGAGCTGGCGCGGACGCTGGCCGGGCGCTGGCCGGAGCCGGGGCCGCGGGCGCTGGGCGAGATGCTGGTCGCCGCCCTGGTTCCGATGGCGCAGATGCCGCCGCGTGGCCTGTGGCGCAGAAAGGCGGGGGTGCGCAACGTTCCGCTCTCGGCCTGGCTGGGCCGCGAGGTCGACCCCCTCTCCCCGGACGGCCCCGACCTGGCCGGTCAGGCGCTGGTACGGCGCTACCTGGCCGCGTTCGGCCCCGCGGCCACCGCCGACCTGCGCGCCTGGTGCGGCCTGGCCGGGCTGCCCGCGGCGGTCTCCGCGATCCGGGACGAGCTGGTCGGCTTCCGCGACGAGCGGGGCCGGCACCTGCTGGATCTCCCCGACGCACCCCGCCCCGATCCCGGCGTCCCCGCCCCGGTACGGTTCCTGCCGGCCTTCGACAACGCCGTCCTCGGCTACCACGACCGCACCCGCGTCATCGACGACGCCCACCGCGGCCTGTCGGTCACCGGCGCCCGCTTCGTGCTGGTCGACGGCCGGGTCGCCGCGACCTGGAACGTCGAGGGCGGCGCCGTACTGGTCAGCCCACTGCGCCGCCTCTCACGAGCCGAGCGCGACAGTGTGGCCGAGCAGGGGCAGGCGCTGGCGTCGTTCCTGTCCGACGGAGACAGCAGGCGCGTGGAGTTCGCCGCCGTTCCCTGAGATCGAACCACTGTGAGGTTCCGCGAACGCGTTGGCCCGCGGAGCGCGAAACGTCCACTTGGTGATGAGGACGTCTCCTGTGACGGCCCCGGCCCTGACCGGTCTTCGATTCCCGGTCGTCGCGCTCGATGCGCCGGCGGATCGTGGCCAGGGTGACCAGGTCGACCGGCGGAGTGTCTTCGGGCAGGTTCGGCAACCGGTACGCGGCCGGCTCGGAGGCGTTTCGGGGCCACTCGGCTGAGCGGCGCTACTGACCGCCCTCTTCCTTGTCGGCCGCGGACATGGCGAGCATGTCGTCGACGCACCTGCGCATCAGTTGCTCGAACTGGACGAGGTCCTGGTCGCTCCATTCGGCGAAGGCGGAGCCGACGAGCCTCTGCCTGGCCGCCTCAAGCGCGTCCGTGACACGACGGCCCGCACTGGTGATCACGGCTTCCTTGACCCGTCGGTCCGCCGGGTTCGGACGCCGCTCGACCAAGCCGAGCTCGGCGAGTTTGGCCACCTGCCGGCTGACGGTGGTGTGGTCGCGTCCTGCCCGTTCGGCGAGTTCGACCACGCCGATCGGCCCGAACCGCCGGATCCCGACGATCAGTTTGAACAACGAGCGGTCGAGATCGATGCCTGCCTCGGCCATGAGGGCCTCGTCGCGTTGCGGCAGGTTCATCAGCGCGACCAGGTCGACGAGCGATTCGTGCAGGCGCCGGAACGCGATGTGCCGGCGGTGTTGGGAAGCCATGCTCGCCACCGATGCCTTACGTGCCCTTGCGGACGGACGGGGAGATGCCAAGGCGAGGATACCGGCAGCCTCCGGTAGGCCGACGGTGCCCGGCGGCGACGCGGATGCGGGTGGCGAGGCGTGGCGGAGGCCGTGCCGTTCCCGCGACGGGTGATCGGTCACCTCATGACCGGCGTGGGAACGGACGGCCACCTCCGGAAGATGCGCTCATTACACACATAATTCTCCACCAGCGCTACCACAACACTTGGATCGAGATTTCTCCCATGCACCAAGGTTACGAAAGGCCAGTTCAGACCGCTTTTTCCAATGGCCGGAACACTGCCGGGACGATGCGTCGACCACAAGGGAGGGCTTGACGACCGCTCTGGTTGCGGAACATACTCCGTGCCAAATACACATAAATCTGGATCGGACGGGATGGCTGCCCGGCCGACCGTCACCGACGGAGAGGTGAACCGTGACACGCGACGAAGACCTTGATGTGATCATCTGTGGTTCCGGCGCGGCGGGATTGACCCTCGCCATCGATCTCGCCCGCAGGAACATCGCGTTCCGGTTGATCGACAAGGCGCCGCACCCGTTCATCGGCTCACGCGGCAAGGGCATCCAGCCGCGCACCGAGGAGGTGTTCGAGGACCTCGGCGTGATCGACCGGATCGTCGCCTCGGGGGGTGAGTACCCTCCCCTGCGCACCTACACCCACGACGGGCCGGTCGACAAACACGCCGGGATCCTGCCTGAGCCGACGCCTGCCGAGCCGTACCAGATCCCGCTGCTCGTTCCGCAGTTCCTCACCGAGCGCCGGCTGCGGGAGCGGCTGACCGAACTCGGTCACGCCCCGGAGTACGGCTGCGAGCTCGTTGGCTTCGACCAGGACGCCGACGGCGTGACCGCGCGGATCGCCGCCCCCGACGGGGAGCGGACCGTGCGGGCCGCCTACCTGGTCGGCGCCGACGGCGGATCGAGCTTCGTCCGCAAGGCCCTCGGCATCGAGTTCCGCGGGAAGTCCCTCAACGTGCGGGCGCTCGTGGCCGACGTGCGGGTCGACGGCGCCTCGTCGCGCGTCTGGCACCGCTGGGGCGAGGAGAAGCCCGAACGGAGCGTCTCGCTGTGCCCGCTCCACGGCACCGACACGTTCCAGTACATGGCCCCGGTCCCCCTCGACGTGGAGGTCGACCTCTCGGCCGAGGGGCTCACCGCCCTGCTCCACGAGCGCGGCGGCCAAGACGACGTCGTGATCCGCGAGGTGTCCTGGGCATCGGTGTTCACGATGCAGGCCCGGCTGGCCGACGCCTACCGGCGTGGGCGCGTGCTCCTGACCGGGGACGCCGCGCACTGCCATCCGCCGACCGGCGGACAGGGCCTGAACACGAGTGTCCAGGACGCCTACAACCTTGGCTGGAAGCTCGCCGCCGTGCTCGACGGCGCGCCGGAGTCGCTGCTGGCGACCTACGAGGAGGAGCGCCGACCGGTCGCCGAGGCGGTCCTCGGCCTGTCCGAGAAGCTGCTCGAAGCGGCCAAGAACCGCGACATGCGCCGGGGCCGCGAGGTGACCCAGCTCGATGTCGGCTATCCGGGCTCGTCTCTGTCGCTGACCGGCCTGGAGCCCTACAAGGGCGTGGCGTCCGGCGACCGCGCGCCCGACGCTCCCGTCACCGGCGCGGGCGGGCTCGCCACACGGCTGTTCAGCCTGTTCCAGGGACCACACTGGACCCTGCTCGGCTACGAACCCGGCGACGCCCCGGCCCCGGAACCGCGCGAAGGCCTGCGCATCCACGTCGTCGGCGGCGACATCCGCGACACCGGAGGCCACGTCCGGAGCGCGTACGGGCTGTCGCCCGAGCAGTGGGCGCTCATCCGGCCGGACGGATACGTCGCGGCCGTGGTCGGCACCGCCGAACTCGGCGCCGTCGAGGCCTACCTCGACGGCGTCGGCGTCCGTCCCGTGCGGTGACGCGTCTCCGGTCGTCCCTGCGCAGGCGGGGGTGGCCCGGCCCCTTTCTCTACGCCTCGAATCGACCGGGGCTTCGCCGGTGGATCAGCACCAGTCTCCCGGCCTGGCCCAGGTGAGGAAGCCCTCCTGGGCTCCGGCGGGCGACGCCGGGGGCTCGGTGACGGTGTATCCGCCCCGGTAGAACAGCAGGGGCCGCTCGCCCGGACCGGCGCCCAGGTCGTGCACCCGGCCCACGGCGATGTAGTGGTCGCCCGCCTCGTACACGGCCTCCAGCGAGCAGTCCACCCAGGCCAGCGCCCCTTCCAGCAGTGGCGAGCCGCTGGGCGAGCGCCGCCAGGGGGTGCTGGAGAAGCGGTCCGCACCGCCCCGTCCGAACAGCGTGCTGGTCTCGCGCTGGTCGTGGGCCAGCACGCTGACGGCGAAGCGGCCTGACCGTTCGACGTCCGGCCAGGTTCCTGACGACCTGGCCGGGCAGAACAGCACGAGCGGCGGGTCGAGCGAGAGCGCGGCGAAGGACTGGCAGGCGAAGCCCACCGGCCGCTCGTCCCGCATGGTCGCGACGACCGTCACGCCCGTGCAGAAGTGGCCCAGGACCTGCCGGAAGAGCGAGGGGTTCACAACATGCCCACCGTGACGTCCTCGCCGAACTCCCCGTCGCCGAAGAGCTTGAGCGCCGCCTCCGGGTCGTTGGCGACGTGTACCCGTGCCGCGTGCGCGTCGCGCCAGAACCGCTGGATCGGGGTGCCCTCGGCGAGCGCTCCCGCCCCGGAGTTCTCGAAGAGCTGGTCCACGGCCGCGATGCACCGTTCGGAGGCCCGTACCTGGTCGCGGCGCAGCCGCAGCCGCAGAGCGGTGGGGATCGGCTCACCGCGCCGCGCGGTGTCGTAGACCTCGGTGATGTTGCGGGTGAGCTGCAGCCATGCGGCGTCCACCTCGCTGGCCGCGCGGGCGACGCGGACCTTCGCGAACGGGTCGTCCTTCACCTTCTCCCCCACGAACACCCGCACGCGCTGCCGCTGGTGCGCCACGTGCGCCTCGTAGGCGCCGGTGGCCATGCCGACCAGCGGGGTGGCGATCGTGGTGGTCATCAGCGAGTAGAGCGGGATGCGGTACAGCGGGCTCGGGTTCACCTCCTGCCCCGGACAGACGCAGCGGAAGGAGTCGGCGAAGCTGAGCACGCGGTGCGCGGGAACGAAGACGTCCTCGACCACCACGTCGTTGCTGCCCGTGCCGCGCAGGCCCACGGTGCGCCAGACGTCGCGGACGGTGTAGTCCTCGCGCGGCACCAGGAAGGCCACCCAGTCGGTGGGCCTGCCGTCCTCGCCCGTGATCAGGGCTCCGAGGATGGCGGCGGTGGCGTGGTCCACCCCCGAGGAGAAGTTCCACGTGCCCGAAAGGCGGTAGCCGCCGTCGACGACGGTGGCCCGGCCGACGGGCGCGTACGCGGAGGAGACCAGGGCGGCGGGGTCGCGTCCCCAGATCTCCTCCTGCGCCGCGGCCGGGAAGGTGGCGACGTGCCACGCGTGGGCGCCGAGCACCGAGGCGACCCAGCCGGTGGAGCCGCAGGCGCCGGCGATCATGCGCACCGCGGTGTAGAAGGTCACCGGATCGGCCTCGTGTCCGCCGAAGCGCACGGGTTGCAGTAGACGGAAGAAGCCCGCCTCGCGCAGCTCCTTGATCGATTCCGCGGGGACCACGCGGGCGTCCTCGGCCGCCTGCGCGCGTTCTCCGAGGACGGGCAACAGGTCGCGGATCGCGGTCAGCACGTGTTCGCTCATCTGGCTGGGCTCCTGTGTCGGAGGGACGGTGGCCAGAATCTTCCAGCCGACCGGACAGGGCCGCTAATACCGGTTCGCTCGTGGCATATGCCCAGAGTGCGATGGTCGGCCAGGGTATACCGGCGGCTCGAAACGGTATTGGCGGCAAGAGAGGGCCACGCAGGACGCTGGGAGCCGTGAACACCCTGACCGCCCTTGACCACGACGTCACCGGCTCCGCCTGCCCGACGCTGCCTCCGCTCAGCGGCTGGTGCCTGTCTCCACCTCGCACGGCGGCTGGGCGGCGCCGGAACTCGCCGACCGGCTGGGGAGCGTCCGGGTGCCGCGGGTGGCGGCCGGCCTGCCGCCGTCGGCCGTCCGCGCGGTGCTCCCGGTCGGTGGCCTGTTCGATCCACGCCCGCTCGTCCGCACCCAACGACACCACTACGACGTCATCCTGGACCTCGCCGACGCGGATTCCACGTTCACCCGTGCCCTGCTGAACCTGTTCTGATCCCCGTCGGCCACCGGTTCCAGCGTGGAGGCGCGTTCGCGCAGGAAGCCGAGCAGCAGCCCGGCCGCCGGCGTCAACGACCTCTCCTGCGGGACGGTGACGCCCACCGCCCGCCGGATCCCCTCCAGCGGTACGGCGAGCGGCGCGAGGTCGCCGTCGGCGGCGGCGACCAGCTCCGGCAGTACGGCGATCATGTCGGTCTCCCGCACGAGAGTGCGCACGGTGAGGATCGAGGTGCACTCGACCACGTCCGCGGGCAGGTCGAGGTCCTCGGCGCCGAAGGCCCGCTCCACCTCCTGGCGCAGGGCGGTCTGCGCCAGCGGCAGGATCCACGGGTAGTCGAGCAGGTCCTTCAGGCCCAGTCCCGCCCGCCCGCGCACGGGGTGGTCACGGCGGGCGACCAGCCGCATCGCCTCGCTGTAGAGCCGGATCTGCCGCAGACCGCCCAGGCCGTCGAGCGGAGTGAGCCTGCCCACGATCAGATCGAGCTCCCCGGCGAGCAGCCGTAGCACCTGTTTGTCGAAGGTCGCCTCCGACACCACCACGGTGACTGCCGGATACGCCCGTTTGAGGTCGGCGATCGCCCGGGGCAGGAGCTGGCTGGAGCCGGCCAGCAAGGTGCCGACCCGGACGGTGCCCAGGCGCCCGTCGGCGAGGTCGGTGATCCGCTCCCCTGCCCGCCGCAGCTCGGCCAGCGCGGCCCGGGCGTGCTCCAGGAACGCCTCGCCGTAGAAGGTCGGGCGCACCCCGCGCGGCCCACGGACGAACAGCTCCACGTCCAGGATGCGTTCGAGCTCGCGCAGGCAGCGGGTCACGGCGGGCTGGGCCAGGCGCAGGTGGTGGGCGGCCCGAACCACGCTGCCCTGCTCGGCGATGGCCACCACCACGATGAGGTGACGGAGCTTCAGCCGTCCGTTGAGTAGGTCGATCTCGGGCTCCTCACTGACTCGAAGATATGATCCAAAGGTGGATACATCTGACAGGTCGCGAGCGGGTGACGCGGTCGCACTCGTGCACGAGGAGCTCCGGGAGCTGATCCTCAGCGGGCGCATCCTGCCCGGTCAGCGGCTCACCCAGCGCGAGCTGGGCGAGCGGCTCGGTGTGGGCCGTACCCCGCTGCGCGAGGCGCTGCGGATGCTGGAGGCTGAGGGGTTCGTGCTCTCCCGGGCCAACCACGGCGTCACCGTCGCCGGACTCGATCTTGACGAGGCCGAGGAACTCTACGCCGCGCTGCTCATGTTGCAGGCGCCGATGGTGCCCCGGGCGGCCCGGGAGATCTCGGAGGAGTCGCTGACCCGGATGGCTGAGCTGTCGGCGCTGATGCGCGACAGGCCGCAGGAGCCACGCGACTTCCACCGCGACCACGCCGCCTTCCACGCCCTGCACGAGGCGACCTTCGGACCCACTCTGTCCAAGATCGCCCATGACCTGTATCTGCGGCTGTCGCGGCTGCAGCGCTTCTATTACCGCAGCCGCCGCATTCCGGCCTTCGCCGTCGAGCTCGACCGGGCCTTCCTGGAGGCGATGCGGCGCCGGGACGGCGCGCGGGCGCGGCGGGTGCAGGAGTTGCACGTCCTCAGCTCCGCGATCGGGCTGATCACCGACGCCGACCCCTGGCACCGCTTCGGGCCGCTGGTCGACGCCGCGGCGGGGCTGGGGATCACCGTGCCCCTCTCGGCGAACGGCACGCTCGCACCGCCGGTCGAGGTCGCCTGGGCCGTGGATCTGCCGGGCTACGAGCCGGTGACCACGGACTACGTCGTGGACGTGACATCTGCCCATGTCCACTCCCACCAGGGCCGAAAATTGGATCCACTTTAGGATACCTCTGCCGCCATCCTGCGCCGCCCGCCTGACGTTGTCCAATACGCTTTCCGTCGCGAGCCATAACCAGGACGAGATACCTCCGAATCGGCATACCTGACCGCCTAAGCGGCATTGGCGCACCTCACTCCCCCGCGGCCACCATCGGACCGTCACCCGACCCGTTCGAGCCGCGGAGCCGTACACGATGAACCGCACACTGATCACCGGCGGACATGTGATCACCATGGACGACGCCCTGGGCGACCTGCCCGGCGGAGCCGTCCTGGTCGAGGGCGACCGGATCGCCGCGGTCGGCCGCACGGCCGAGGAGTTCGCCCACGTCGACGCCGAGCGCATCGACGCCGCGGGCGGCTTCGTCCTGCCCGGCATGATCGACAGCCACCGGCACACCTGGATGGCGCTGCTGCGCGGCCACTCAGCCGACCAGTCGCTCCTGGAGTTCCTCGCCTCCACCTTCTACGGCATCGGCTCGCTCGTCACCGCCGCCGACCTCGGCGCCGCCGCGCAGGTGGGCGCCCTGGAGGCACTCGACGCCGGTGTCACAACCATCCTCGACTGCTGCGACTGCGTGAACAGCCCCGAGCACGCCGACGCGGCCGTGGAGTCGCTGAAGGCGTCCGGGATCCGGTTCGTCTACGCGTACGGCATGCAGGCCTTCGACTTCCAGCCTCCCGTCTTCGCCGACCACGCCGACCGGCTGCGCGACGCCCGCCGCCTGCGCGCGGAGCACTTCGCCACCGACGGCCTGGGGCGGATGGGCCTGCTCTACAGCGACTTCGGCATCCTGCCCTTCGAGCAGACCGCCGAGGAGATCCGCACCGCCCGCGACCTGGACGTCCTCGGCGCCTCCCACACCGGCGCCGCCACCGGTTCCATCCTGCTGCGTGGCCTGCGCGAGCTGCACGACCACGACCTGCTGCTCCCCGGCCACCTGCACATCCACTGCCCGGCCCTGACCGATCAGGAATGGAGGCTCCTCGCCGAGACCGGGGGCAAGGTCACCATCGCCCCCGAGACCGAAATGCAGATGGGCATGGGCCACCCGCCTTTCCGCGCCGCCCTCGATCACGGCCTCACCCCCGCGATCAGCACCGACATCGTCTGCGTCGGCTCGGGCGACCTGTTCTCCCAGATGCGGCTCGGCCTGCAGTTCCAGCGCTGCCTCGACCACGACGCCGTGCACCGCACCGGCACCATGCCCGTCCGCGTCGGTCTCGGCGTGCGCGACGCGCTCGACTGGGCCACCCGCAACGGCGCGGACGCCCTCGGCATCGGCGCGCTCACCGGCTCCCTCACACCCGGCAAGCAGGCCGACCTCATCGTCGTGGCCCCTCGCATGGACCTCGTCCGCTCCAGCCACCCGATCGGCTCCGTCGTCCTCCAGTCCACCGCCGCGGACGTCTCCACCGTGCTCGTCGCCGGTCGGACCCGCAAACTGCACGGCAGGCTCATCGGAGTCGACCTCGCCGCCGTACGCCGCCGTGCCAACGCCGCACTGGACCGGCTGCAGCAGGCCGCGCTGACGCTCCCCTCACTGGCTCCGGAGGCTGTCCACGGGTGGTTCACCCAGGCCGAGCGGATGGCCTCGGCGAACTTCGCCCGCGCCTACACTCAGCGGGCCCAGCGACTGTCCGGCAGGTCTTGAGAGGTACCTGAGATTCGTTCGCCCGCGAGGCCACGGGCGACCACCGGCGGGTCCTTGCCCGGTCTCTCGCACGATCCCTCCGGACCGAAGCCGCGTCTGGTCTCTCCCTCAGGTCAGGCCTCCACCGCCCGGGTGGCTGACAGGAGAAGCCAGAGGTCCGGCCGATCGGGCAGATGCCTTCCAGCTCGTGCCAACCGGGTGGGAACGGCACCACCGCCAGAACCGACGCCCGGCCCTCATCGGCGACCTCCGCGAAGTCCTCGTCCGGGAATTCCACGAACGCCAGCCGGAGCTGCCGGACCGACGCAGTGGATTTCAGGAAGACCGCCGGGGTCGCTTCGCTGAGAACATCACCAGCCCTGTTCCTGACACGAGAAATCCACACGACAGTACGAGTAATGCCAGGTCCTGCCACGAGCCCGGCTCCATCGCGTCCGAACCCAGCGTCGAGGTGAACCCGAAGGCCGCTATCAGCAGAATTCCCCATCCGTAACGTCGAGGCGCATAACGGGCGGTGCGGAAGAAAGGCAAGCGCGGCAACCGGTTGGTCACCAGCGCGTAGACGCCGATCCCGGCGATCAGGCATGCCGCTCCCAGCGTGACTACCTGCACCGCTCCGAGATCCACCTGAGTCAACTCCTTTGCCGTAAAGGAAATATCCACCATTCTAGAAACAGGTTGCCGAATTGTCCCTGTGAAAACCACAGCGACGGCACACCGCACCGCCGTACCTAACGCGCTCGCCGACCCTGCGACACACCACCGAGAACCGTATGCTGCCCGGATGGACGCGATCACAATGCTCGGTTGGCTTCTGGAGCGCGATGTGAACGCCCTGATCAGAGTGGACGCCGAGCGCGAAGGTGTTCGCCCTTGGACCTTTCATGCAAGTGGCGGACCTCAAGACGACCGATGGGCCGTGCGAGCCGATGCCCACTCGGCGGAAGAATGTCTCCAGCGGGCTCGTAAGGCGCTCAGGGCTCATGGACTGGATCTGCCCGAGTAAGGGGCCGGTTGGGGTGAAGCACCTCCTCACGATCGCCTGGCGGTGGCTGATCTCCATACAGGGCCAGGGGAGCTTCATACCTCGGCCCCAGACCATCGGGCATCGCACAAGCGGCCAGACGACAACCGGCGGCAGTGGATAAGGACATCACCTCACGAACTGCTAGTCCTCATCCGCGTAGCTCCACCTCTCGATCACCCATGGGGCCGATGGCGACGACCTTCGAGCCGCGTACCCATAGGGCAGGCCGACGGTCTCCTCGATGCTGGGGTCGCTCTCCACCAGGTGACGAGCATGGCTGATGACCGAGGCCTCGGGGTCGCTCGCATCGGTTACGTCGTCCCCGATCAGCCAATCACCGTCATCGTCATGGATCACAATGAGCGCCGGCAATTCCCCGCTGATGACCGTGCGCTGCGCGACAGCCCCAAGCTCGGACGGAAACCTTCCATCGCTGAAGGGGAACGTCATCCGCCTGATGATCTCGCTCATGACCGACAGCATCTCAGTCGTGCCCGTCAGGAGGGTGATCAAGGGGGATCACGGCCGCTCATCTCGCTCCCGCAGCTCAGCGCCCAGCCGCGACAGGGACCTCCCGAGCTGACAGCGCGGGTTCAACTCTCGTTGCCCGCTCTGGAGGGGGAGGCCCAGGTCATGGGCATGGACATCGGCTGTTCGGTCTTATGGTTGGCGGCATGGGTCGAAGCGGTCCTGCGGGGCCGGAAACGCGTTGCGGGGGCGGGCTGAGGCGCGGGAGGCTGCCGACGTGAAGATGCACGCCGATCAGCTGACGGTGTCACCGGAGACAGCGCGCACGTTGGTGGATGAGCAGTTCCCTGAGTGGCGGGGCCTTCCTGTCACGGGCGTCACCCACCATGGGACGGTCAACGCCATCTTCCGCATCGGCGACCGCTTCGCAGCCCGGTTCCCTCTGCAGCCCGGAGAGGTCGACTCGACGCGGCGCCTGCTGGAGGCCGAGGCGGAGGCGGCCCGCGAGCTGACGGGTCGCACGCGGTTTCCCACGCCCGAGCCGGTGGCGCTCGGCGAACCCGGTGCGGGGTACCCGCTTCCATGGTCGGTGCAGACATGGCTGCCCGGCGTCGTGGCCACCGAGGAGGACCCGGGCGAATCAGTCGCGTTCGCCCACGACCTGGCTGACCTCATCAATGACCTGCGCGCGATCGACACGCGTGGCCGTACGTTCTCCGGCAAAGGCCGGGGAGGCGACCTCCGGTCCCACGACGCGTGGATGGAGACCTGTTTCAGGAACAGTGAACAGCTCCTGGACGTTCGCCGGCTTCGCCGGATGTGGGAGAACCTTCGGAGCCTCCCCCGCGAAGCGGGCGACGTGATGAACCACAGTGATCTCATCCCCGGCAACGTGCTTGTGTCCGCCGGTCGGCTGGCCGGGATTCTCGACGTCGGCGGCTTCGGACCGGCCGACCCCGCTCTGGATCTCGTGAGCGCCTGGCATCTGCTTGAGGCCGGGCCACGCCAGGCGCTCCGCCTGGACCTCAGGTGTGACGACCTCGAATGGGAGCGAGGCAGAGCGTGGGCCTTCGCGCAGGCGATGGGACTTGTCTGGTACTACCTGGAAACCAACCCGGTCATGAGCCGGATGGGCCGACGCACCCTGGAACGCGTCCTGGCAGACACCCCCTCGCGGCACCGATGAGGAGCACCGCCGTGCCGGGCCGTCCAGGACGAGAGCGGCATTCCTTCGTCCACTGTCGTCCCGGCCGTCTGTGGCATCCTCCGTCTCATGGCGATCAAGGCTTTGCTGTTCGATGTCGACGGGGTGTTGCTCGATTCCACCGCGACGCATCGACGGATCTGGGACGCCTGGTCGCGCATGCGCGGGCTGGACGGAGACCTGGTGTGGAGCCTCACTCACGGCCGTCGGCCTGAGGACACCGTCCGCGATGTCGCCCCCGACCTCGACCCCGCCGCTGAGCGCGGGGTGTTGAACCGGTTGATGGTCGAGGAGGGTGACGCCTTCCCGGCGGCGCCCGGGGCTGCGGCCCTGCTGGGCGAGCTGGACCGGCGGCCCTGGGCACTGGTCACCTCGGGCAGCCGGACCCCCGTTCACCGGCGCTTCCGGCTCGCCTCGCTTCCGTTGCCCCCGGTGCAGATCTACGGCGAGGACGTCGAACGGTCGAAGCCTCATCCCGAGGGCTATCTCAAGGCCGCCGAACTTCTCCTGATCGATCCGGTCGACTGCGTCGTGATCGAGGACGCCCCACACGGGGTGGCCGCCGGGAAGGCGGCGGGGTGCACGGTGATCGCCGTGGCCACCACTCACGCTCCCGGTGAGCTGGCCAAGGCGGACGAATGCTTCCCCTCACTTGAGGAGGCGGCGCCGTACCTCCTATCGCTGAGTGCCGTGGCGGCGGCGCACGGCCACTGACATCGCATTCGACCGGTACCGCTCCGGTTCGGGGAAGACCTACCGGTCCGGACGGCATGCCCGGTGCGTATCCGTCAAAGAAGTGACCACAGGGAATCACGGTCACCAGCTCGGTAACCAGACGCGATGAGGGATTCCCGAGCCGACAGCGCGGGTTCGGTTCCCGTCTCCCGTTCCAAGGGTGAAGGCGGGTCCGGATTCTGTCGTCCCTTTCAGGAGAGATCTCGCAGCCAGGAGACAATGGCCGCCCCGATTTGGTCGGGAGCGTCTTCCTGAACCATGTGGCCACCCGTGATCGTGATGTGTGCCTGATTCGGCCATGACCGGGCAACGGCCCGGTGCGTTTCGAACATCGTTCCTGGAACCGCCTCGATGAACAGCTTGGGAACCGAGGACTCGGCGAGCCACTCCGCGTAACGCGTGATGACGTCGTGAACATCGCGTGGTTCGCCCGCGACGGGAACCTCGCGAGGCCAGGTCAGCGTCGGCCGGCGTGACTCGCCCGGTTCCGTGTAGGGGCGACGGTAGACGGCCGTCTCCGCCTCCGACAGTCCTCGCAGCACCTCTGCGGGCAGGACCTCGTCGACGAAGAAGTTCCGGTCGAGGACCATCTCCTCACCCACAGTGGAGCGGATCGCCTGGAAGAGCGCGATCGCAGGCTCCGGCCAGTCGCTCCACGAGGGGATCGGAGTCACGAACGCCTCCATGTAGGCGATGCCCCGGAGTGCGGAAGGGTGGCGGTACGCCCAGTCGAAACCCAGGGCCGAACCCCAGTCCTGCAGCACCAGGACCACCCGCTCACGCACACCGAGGGCCTGGAGGAACGCGTCGAGATAACGGCGATGCTCGACGAAGCGGTATGAGCCCGGCCCGCTGGCCGGAAGTTTCGCGGAATCGCCCATCCCGATCAGGTCCGGGGCTATGCAGCGCCCTTTGCCCGCCAGGTACGGGATTACGTTCCGCCATACGTACGACGACGTCGGGTTGCCGTGAAGAAAGACGATCGGATCGCCTTCTCCCTCCTCGACGTATGCCATTTCAAGCCCATCGACCTCAACACGACGCTTGCGGTACCGCTCCTCAGCCGAGGTCATGACTCTCCTCATTTCCGTGAATTCTCACTTCGGTCGGAGATTCTGCGGCACGACCCGGGTCTTGCCACAAGCCCCTCGGTGCGTCATAGTGTGCGGCCGCTGTCGGCCTTGGCCTCACGAGGGACCCCGGCGACGTGCGTCGCGAGGGCCAGGGAGGCGAGGGCACCGGCGAAGGGCGGACGGCCGGTGGAGGAGGCGGCCGACGCGGCCGTGACGATCACCCTCGATGGACCTGGTTGTTGATGATGCAACACCGAGCCCTCGCCTACTACGATCTCCCCATGTCCGAGCGCGCGAACGTCAGGAATCTCGTCCCCATAGCCGAGCTGCTGTCTTATCGCCTGTCACGCACATCGGCGGCCCTCTCCCGCAGCGCGGCCCTGCGCTACCGCCGCGAGTTCGACGTCACCCTCGGCGAGTGGCGGGCGATCGCCCTGATCGCGTCCGATCCGACACTCACCCTGAACCGGTTGGCCAGGCGCGCCGGTCTGGACAAAGCGCAGATGAGCCGCATTGTGACCAAGCTGACGGAGCGGGGTCTGGTCAACCGGACCGCGGGGTCGGGGCGGACGTCCCAGCTGGCGCTCACCGAGACGGGCGTGGAGGTCTACCGCGGCCTCATACACGCGGCGAACGAGCGCGACGCGACGTTCCTCGCCGTCCTGTCCCCGGAGGAGCAAAAGGTGCTGGTGCGGGCGCTCGACAAGCTCGCCGACCTCGCACTGGACATGGAGCACCAGGAACGCGACCACACAAACGATCCCTAGAGTGTTGACAACGTCAACAGATTTGCGTACTCCTAGAGCCAGCACGAGGAGGTGGCTCGATGACCGACGCGATCACTGTCTGCGCGTACGTCGCCCCGGGCGGACCACAGGTCCGGCGCACCGGCTCCGGGACGGAGGAAGCTTGATGGACCTCAGAACGGCGTGTCCTGTCACCGCGCACGAAGCGCTGGACCGCGCCGCTTTGCTCGCTCCCGACGTCGAGGCGGTGGTCACCGCCGAAGAACGGATCACCTACGCCGAGTTGGCCGAGGAGGTCGCCCGCATCCGCGCGGCCCTCACCGCCGCCGGCATCGGGCACGGTGACCGGGTCGGTGTCTGCCTCGGCAACGAGCCACGCTGGGTCGCCCTGTTCGTCGCCCTCGGGAGCGTCGGAGCCGTCACCGTCCCGGTGAACACCCGGTTCACCGCCGGTGAGGTGGAGTACACGCTGCACCACGCCCGCATCTCCACCCTGTTCGTGGCCGACCGGGTCCTGCGCGTTGACTTCATCACGATGCTGCGCGAGATCGGCATCGGTCACGACGGGACCCCGGCCTGCCCGGCCCTGCCCGAGCTCAGGTCGGTCGTCGTACTCGGCGAAAACGTCCCCGAATGGGGGACCGCGTGGTCGGACTTCGTCGAGGCGGGGAGCGAGGTGGGCACCGTACCGCCCGCCGCCGACCCGGACGACGTCCTGCTGGTCCAGTACACCTCCGGCACCACCTCGCGGCCCAAGGGCGTCCTGCTCACCCACCGCAGCATGTGCGCCGACGCCTTCTTCGCCGGGGTACGCCTCGGTCTGCGCCCGGGCGATCGCTACCACAGCGCGCGGCCGTTCTTCCACGTCGCGGGGAGCACGCTCTCGGTGCTCGCGTCGATCCAGCACGCCACCACCCTGGTGACCATGGCCCGTTTCGAGCCCGCCGAGGCGCTGCGCCTGTTCGAGGCGGAACGGTGCACGCACTTCTCCGGCAACGACACCATCGCGCTGATGCTGCTCAACCACCCCGACCGCGCCCGGCGGACGCTGTACCTGCGGGGAGCCTGGGTCGCGGCGTCCTCCACCGTGATCCGGCGCGTGATCGACGAACTCGGCGCCACCGAGTGTGTCGCCGCCTACGGCCTGTCCGAGGCCTCCCCCAACGTCGCGCTGTCCGCCTGGTGGGAGGACGAGGCCGTACGGGCCTCCGGCGCGATGCGCGTCCAGCCGGGTGTCGAGGTCCGCATCCGCGCCCTCGACGGCAGTCGTGACTGCGCCCCCGGCGAGCCGGGTTCGATCCTCGTCCGCGGCTGGAACGTCATGCGGGGCTACCTCGACGACGCCAAGCAGACCGCCGCGACCATCGACTCCGACGGGTGGCTGTTCACCGGCGACATCGGCGTCCTCGACGAGGCCGGGCGGCTGCACTTCGTCGGACGCACGAAGGACATCATCAGGGTCGGCGGGGAGAACGTCGCGCCCGCCGACATCGAGGACGCCCTGCACCGTCACCCCGGCGTCCACCAGGCCGCCGTGGTCGGGGTCCCCGACGAGCGGTTGATCGAGGTTCCCTTCGCGTTCGTCGTGCTCACCGAGTCCGGCGACGCCACCGAGGAGGAACTGCTCAGCTGGTCCCGCACGCACCTCGCCGGGTTCAAGGTCCCCCGTTATCTCCGCATCGTGGACGGGTTCGAGGACATCGGGATGACCGCGAGCTCGAAGGTGCAGAAGAACCAGCTCGCGGCCCACGCGCGCGGGCTGCTCGACCAGGAGCGCAGCGAGGTGGGGGCGTGATCTCCACCTCCGTCACCCGCCTGCTCGGAATCGACCTGCCGATCATCCAGGGCGGCATGTCCTGGGCCTCGTCCAACTCCGCCCTGCCGCTCGCCGTGAGCCGGGCCGGTGGACTCGGCGTCGTCGCCGCCGGCCCGATGCGGATCCCCGACCTGACGCGCACGCTCGACGAGATGGCCGCCGGGACCGACCGGCCGTGGGCCGTCAACCTTCCCCTCTACCGGCGGGGCGCCGACGAGGTGATCGACCTTCTCCTCCGGCGCAGGCCGCCGATCCTGATCGCGGCCCAGGGCGGGACGCAGCGCTACCTCGATCGCTTCCGCGACATCGGCACCACGTGCCTGCACGTCGTCGCGGGCATCGAGCACGCCCACAAGGCCGCTGCGGCGGGCGTCGACGGGCTGATCGTCGTCGGCGCGGAAGCGGGCGGCCACCCGCCGCCCGCCATGGTCACCACGCAGGTCCTCGTGCGCGCCGTCGTCACCGCGGTCCCCGGCGTCCCCGTCATCGCCTCCGGCGGCGTCGCCGACGGCGCGGGCCTCGCCGCGATGCTCGCCCTCGGGGCCGACGCCGCGCAGTTCGGCACCCGGTTCCTCGCCAGCCACGAGGCGGGTGTCCACCCGAACTACAAGGCCGCCGTCCTCGCCGCGACCGTCGACGGCACCCGGGCCGTCGGACGTGGGCTCGGCGTCACCCGCGCGCTCGCGAACGAGTTCACCGCCCGAATGATCGAACTTGAGGAGTCCAACGCGGACATCGACGTGCGGGGCAAGGCGTTCCAGGCCTCGACGCTGCGGGACGCCGCGCTGTACGGCGACGTCACCTGGGGCAAGGCCGAGGCGGGTCAGTCCGCCGGGCTCATCCACTCGGTGCTCCCCGCGGCCGAGATCGTCGAGCGGATCGTCGCTGAGTACGTCGAGGCCTGTGAGCGGCTCCGCCCCCCGCTGTGACGGCCGCCGACACGCTCCAGAGCACACCGTCGGCACCGGACGTGCGGCGATCACCCGATCCGGTGCCCGCTCAAATCACCTTGACAGCACCGAACCTGGCGGGATGCCATATGGGATCGGCAAGCTTTGCCCTTGAGGCAAGGGAGGTAAGTCTTGAACGATCCTGTTCAAGAGGCGCGGATCGGTCACGTCGCCACGGCGTTCGCCGGGTCCCACCGCGCCGTCTCCGTCTCGTTCATCCCGCTCCACACAACCAGCGTTACATCTGACGACCGGCGTACAGCCGCGCGCTTACTTACAGACCAGAGTCCGCCGTCGCGGACGAAACCGAGCTCGATGAGCCGAGCGGGAGCCACTGGCGCTGCCCCATCCGCGCCCGTGGCCTCCTCGCTCACCCTCGCCTCCGTCTTCCTCCGGTGAGGAGAACCATGATCAGCGACCTTTCCGAAGCCTCGATCCGTCAACCCGTCCACGGACTCCTCGCGGCCGCGGACATCGGTCTCACCAGAACCGATCCGCCGCCCGCCCTCGTCGGCCGCGTGGTCGTGCTCTACGACGACCACGGCACCCGCATCACGCACCGTTTCGGTGCGGACACCGTCACGTGGACGCGTAGCCCGGGGCGCGGAGACGACGTCTCGGCCTCAGGAGAGGGCCGCTACGACGCGTTCCGGGTCGCGGACGATCTCTTCTACGTACAGTTCCGCCACACCCAGACGCCGACGGAGTCCGTGAGCCTCGCGCTCGACTTCACGAGCGGGCACGCGCTTTCTGTGCTCACCCTGGCCGGCGATCCCTCACCGGGCCGGCCCCGGGTCCTGCAGTGCTTCGCGACGGCGCGGATCGAGGGAGTCGAGTCGACCATGCTCCCGCCCGCGCCGTCCACCGCGCTCACCGGCCGCCGTGTGCTGTGGGAGTACGGCCACGACCGCGTGTACGAGCACATCTACCTCGGACCGCGGCAATACGCCTGGCAGTGCCTGGCCGGTTCCGAGGAGGGGCTCGCGGACACCGACGAGTGCACCGCCTACGAACTGCGCCCCGGCATCTTCCTGTTCGCCTGGCGGGAGAAGGCGCTCCCCTGCGCGGCGGTGACGGTCGCCGACCACCGTGACATCCGCAGCGTCCGTTCGCGGGGCGTGCTGTTCGGGCTCGACGAGTCCCGGCAGGTCCTCGACCATTTCACGCTCGACGGGTTCGGCAGGCTGATCGGCACGACGGTCTATCCCGCCGAGTTCGACCCGGCGCGTTAGACCCGGTTTCCCGGGCCGGACGGCGTGTGCCGTCCGGCCCGGGCGCCCCATCACATAATAGACGAATTGATACATCACATCTAGTATCTAAGCTGTTTTCCCCTCGAAACGGCGTCACGCGCCCGGCCGGACGCGGAACCGGGGCCTGCGAGCCCAGGGGCGCCGAGCCTTGGACACCCCCCTCGCAGGCCGGTTTTCCCCGACGCGAGGACGCGGCCGTTCCCCCTGCCCGAGACCCGAAGGAATCCCGATGACCGTGACACCCGTCCCGTTCGACCCCGACCTTCTGCCCGCCTACGAGGCGCTCCACGTCGGCGGGGGCCCGCCGCTCGGCCCGGAGACCGTACGCGCGGGACGCGACGGCGGCGGGTCGATGACCAAGCCCATCGAGGAGATCCTCGGCGACCGCCCGGTGGAGTTCGAGGACCGGGTGATCCCGGGCCCGGCGGGAGCCCCCGACCTCACCGTCTCGATCCTGCGCCCGAAGGGCGGGGTCACGACGCCGGCCGCGCTGTACAACATCCACGGCGGCGGGATGTGCATGGGCAACCGGTTCTGGTCCATGGAGAGCTTCGTGGAGCTCGTCGACGTCTACGGGCTCGTCGCGGTCTCGGTCGAGTACCGGCTCGCGCCCGAGCATCCGCATCCCGCGCCGGTCGAGGACTGCTACGCGGGCCTCGTCTGGGTCTCCGAGCACGCCGGCGAACTGGGCTTCGACCCCGGACGGATCGTCGTGATGGGGCGCAGCGCGGGCGGCGGCCTCGCCGCGGGCGTGTCGCTGCTGGCGCGTGACCGGGGTGGGCCCGCCATCGCCGGGCAGGGGCTGTACTGCCCGATGATCGACGACAGGAACACCACGGCGTCGAGTCACCAGTACGACGGGATCGGCTGGTGGGACCGTAACAGCAACCTCTGGGGCTGGCGTTTCCTGCTGGGCGACGACGCGGGCGGCCCGGAGGTGTCCCCGTACGCCGCGCCGTCGCGGGCGAGCGACCTGTCCGGCCTCCCGCCCGCCTACATCGACGCGGGCGCCTGCGAGGTGTTCCGTGACGAGGCCGTCGACTACGCGACACGCATCTGGGCGGTCGGCGGCCAGGCCGAGCTGCACATCTGGGCGGGGGCGTTCCACGGCTTCACGGAGCAGGCTCCAGGAACCACGGTCAGCCGGGCGTCGAAGGCCGCCCGCGGCTCCTGGCTCGAACGCGTCCTCGACCTCCCCCGCGCGACCGCCTGGGAGGCCGGGGACAGCGGGCCGGGCGGCGGGGCGCACGGGTGACGACCGTCGCGCTTTATACGCACCAGATTTGACATGTGATATATCAAGTATAGAATTCAAAGGAAGACTTCACGCAGCACCGCCGCCATCGGCCCCGGCGAGGACCGGGGCCGGGCCGTCCGGCGACCCCGACGAAGTGAGGAGCGATCCATGACGATGAACTTTCGCCCCGAAGACCTTGATCTGAGCGACTCGAAGCAGCGGCCTCTCGTACCGCCGAGCGCCACGCCCATCGAGCCCGCCGAGATTCTCACCCGCAACCGCGTCCTGCACATGAGCGAGGACAAGAAGTTCATCATCGGCACCTGGGAGTGCGCGCCCGGCTCGTCCCGTTGGGAGTACCCCAACCGGGAGGAGTCCATCTACGTGATCTCCGGCAGCATGACCGTGCAGGAGGACGGCGGCGAACCCGTCAAGCTCACGCCCGGGTCGAGCGCGGTTTTCCCCGTCGGCTGGAACGGCACCTGGACCGTCCACGAGACCTTCCAGAAGGTGTACCACATCTACCGCCTCTAGTTTCCGGCGCGGGAAAGGCCCGGAAGCCGCCACAGCGGCTTCCGGGCCTTCGGCGTTTCGCGCACTACTCACGGACGGGAAAGTGGCAGGCGTTGAGCACGCCCAGCCCGGTGCGGTCGAGCAGTCCGGGCTCCTCCTCCGCGCACACGTCGGCGGCCTTCCAGCACCGGGTGCGGAACCGGCAGCCGCTCGGCGGGTCGGTCGGGCTGGGGACGTCGCCCTCAAGGATGATCTCCTTCCTGGAGCCGCGGGAGCCGACCTCCGCCGAGGGGATGGCGCTCAGCAGTGCCTGCGTGTACGGGTGACTGGGATCGGACAGCACCTCGGGGCCCGCCTCGACGATCCGGCCCAGGTACATCACCAGCACGCGGTGGCTGACGGCGCGCACGACGGCCACGTCGTGCGCGATGAGCAGGTAGGCCAGTCCCAGCTCGTCCTGCAGGTCCATGAGCAGGTTGATGATCTGGGCCTGGATCGACACGTCGAGCGCGGAGATCGGCTCGTCGAGCACCAGCACCCGCGGCTTCAGCGCGAGCGCGCGCGCGATGCCGATGCGCTGCATCTGCCCGCCGGAGAACTCGTGCGGGAACCGGTTGGCGTACACGGGCTGGAGCCCGACCATCTCCAGGAGTTCCTCGGCCACGTACTTGTCCCGTGGGAGCCCCTGCACGCGCAGAGGCTCCTCGATGATGTCCCGCACCCGCATCCGCGGGTTGACCGACGCGAACGGGTCCTGGAAGACGATCTGCACCTCCCGCCGCAGCATCCGCATCTGGCTGCGGCTCGCGGTCCTCAGGTCCATGCCCTTGTACCGGATGGACCCGGCGGTCGGGCGGGCCAGCCCGACGAGTGACCGTGCGACGGTCGACTTGCCGCACCCCGACTCCCCGACGAGCGAGACGGTCTGGCCCTTGTGCAGGGTGAAGTCCACGCCGTCGACGGCGTACACCGTCTCGGCGTACCGGCCGCGTCTGCGCCTGCCGAGCGGGAAGTGGACCTTGAGTCCCTCGATCCGCAGCAGTTCCTCACCGGCCGGTTCCGCGGGATCCACCACGTCTTGTTGTGTGCTGTGGAACATCAGTTCCGACTCCTCACCGTCGAGCACGAGCGCGGGGACACGCTCAGGGGGTGACCTCTTCAAGGAAGTGGCATGCGGACCGGTGGTCGTCCGTCGGCGCCGGGCGCAGCTCCGGCTGTTCCAGGAGACACCGCTCCCGGTCGCCGCGGAGAGTGCATCGGGGCGCGAAGGAACATCCGGGGGGCAGGTCCGTCGGGTTGGGCGGAAGGCCGTGGATCGGCGTGAGCCGCCGCCGGACGGAGTCCGCAGGCAGCCGGCTCGGCGTGCACCGGAGCAGGCCTACGGTGTAGGGGTGCTTGGGGTTTCCCAGCACCTCCTCGACGGTGCCCATCTCCACCACCCGCCCCGCGTACATGACCAGGACGCGGTCGACGTTCTGTGCCACCAGGCCGATGTCGTGGGTGATCAGCATGATCCCGACGTTGGTGCGCTGCTGTACCTCGCGCAGCAGCCGCATGATCTGCGCCTGGATCGTGGCGTCGAGCGCGGTGGTCGGCTCGTCGGCGATGAGCACCTTCGGGTCGCAGCTCATCGCCATGGCGATCATCACCCGCTGCCGCATGCCGCCGGACAGCTCGTGCGGATACTGCCGGGCGCGCCGCTCCGGCGCCGGCACCCCGACGGCCGCGAGCAGTTCGACGGCCCTGCGCCGGGCCGCCTCCCTGTCGGCCTTCGACGGCCTGCGCCGGTGGGCCAGGATCCCCTCGGCGATCTGCGCCCCGATCCGGTGGACCGGGTTGAGCGAGGTCATCGGATCCTGGAAGATCATCGCCACGTCCGACCCGCTCGCCGCCCGCAGGCTGCGGCGGTCGAGCGCCAGCAGGTCCTTCCCGTCCACCCGGATCTCGCCGGACACGACCTTGCCCGGGGGCTTCGGGATCAGCCCGAGGATGGACATCGCGGTCACGCTCTTGCCCGACCCGGACTCGCCGACGATCCCCAATGTCTCTCCGGCACGCAGGTCGAAGCTCACATCGGTCACCGCCGCCACGGTCCCGCGCTTGGTCGTGAACACCGTCGTCAGGTTCCGCACGGACAGGCATCCGTCCGGCGCCGGGGTCCGCGGATGTCCGTGGATTTCGGACTCGGTCACGTCGGTCATCGACACACCTTCGGGTCGGCCGGTCTCCGGCAGGTCAACTGTTCGCGGTCCGGGGGTCCAGGGCATCCCGCAGCCCGTCACCGAGGAGGTTGAAGCCCAGGGCGGCGACGAAGATCGCCAGTCCGGGCACCAGCGAGAACAACGGGTCTGTCTGCAGGTAGGTGGTGCCGTCGCGGAGCATGCCACCCCACGTGGCCGTGGGGGGCGGCAGGCCGAGGCCGAGGAAGCTCAAGCCCGCCTCGATCCGGATCGTCACGGCCGCGGTCATGCTGGCGATGACCACCATCTCGCTGCGCAGGTTGGGCCAGATGTGCTTGTACAGGATCCACGGCGCCCGCGCGCCGAACACGATGCTGCTCTTCACGAACTCCCGCTCCCGGAACGCCAGGGCGGGACCGTGCGCGAGCCGTGCGAACACCGGGATGATCCCGATCACGATCGCCAGCGTGATGTTCCAGACTCCCTGCCCGAACAGGGCGACGAAGAGCAGGGCGAGGATGAGCCCGGGGAACGCCATCTTCACGTCGACGATCCACATGATCACGCGCTCGGTCTTCCCGCGGAAGTAGCCGGCGATCATCCCGACCGGAATGCCCACGGCCATCCCCAGCAGCACCGACGACACCCCGATGACCATCGAGACCTGGGTGCCGTAGATCAGCCGCGTGTAGATGTCCCGGCCGAACTGGTCGCGGCCGAGCCAGTGTTCGGCGCTCGGCGGCTCCAGCTGGGCCGCCAGGTCCTGCTGCGCCGGGTCCTGGGAGGTGAACAGGGCCGGAAAGAGCGCGACGAACACCAGAAAGGTGATTATCAGCCCGCCGATGATCAGCAGCGGATTGAGCCGGCGCAGTCCCCTCCTGCGGGGCTGCGAGACATATCGTGAGCCGCCCTTGTCCGGCGGGGGGACGGCGGCGGTCACCACCGCTCCCGAGTCGTTCGTCGTCATGCTCGTACCGGCATTCGTGTCGTCTCGACGTCGCTCGGGCGCCGAGGGCTGTGGATACGGAGCGGCCGGATGCCTGTCGGATCCATGGAGGACCTCACACCGTCTTGGTTCGGGGGTCGAGGACGTGGTAGAGGGCGTCGACGGCCGCGTTCACGAGGACGATCACCGTGGTGATCACGATGATGCAGCCCTGCACGGTCGCGTAGTCACGTGCCTGCATGGCGTTGACCATCAGGCTGCCCAGCCCCGGGCGGGCGAACACCGTCTCGATGAGCACCGCGTCCCCCACCAGGGTGATGAACGAGATGCCGGCGATCGGGACGAGGGGAAGCGAGCCGGGCTGGAGCACGTGGCGCACCAGGACGCGGCCCTCCCGCACCCCTTTCGCCCGCGCCGTACGGACATGGTTCTCCCCGATGACCTCGACCATGAGCGAGCGGGTGATTCGGGAGGTGTAGGCGGTGCTCACGATCCCCATGGCCAGCGCGGGCAGCAGGATCCGTTGCAGGTTCGCGCCGAGATCCGTGAAGGAGGCGACCCCGTTGGTCGGCAGACCGAGTGGCAGCGCGATGAACAGGATCAGCAGCACGGCGACGAAGAAGCTCGGGAAGGACAGCCCGATCAGCGACAGGATCCGCCCGATGACGTCGGGCGACCTGTCCTTCCACACCGCTTCCACGATGCCGAGGGTGATGCCGCCGAGCTTGCCGATGAGGAGTCCCGCCACCGCGAGTTCCAGCGTGTGCGGGAGCACACTCAGGATCGTCTCGCTCACCGGCAGGCCGTTGGTGAGCGAGTTGCCGAGGTCGCCCTGGGCGAGCTGCGTCAGGAACTTCCAGTACTGCAGGAACACCGGGTCGGTGAGCCCGAGCTTCTCGTTGAGCCGTGCCACCGCGTCCGGGGACGCGTCCTGGCCCAGGATGGCCACGGCGGGACCGCCGGGGGTGAGCCGGATCAGGAAGAAGACGGCGGTGGAGACCACCGCCAGGGTCAGCAGCAGCCGCCCGAACAGCTTCAGGAAGTAACGCGCCATCAGCCGTTCTCCGCTCGTGAGGTCACGGGTGCGCCGCAGGCGGCTCGCGATGCCGCGAACACGTGGGCGAGCATGGGCAGGTTCTGTACGGAGGTCCGCGCGATGATCGTCGTGGCGACGCAGTTGTGCCACCGCGTCTCAAGGTCCCGCTGGACCTTCTCGGGCGGGCCGACCAGCGCGATCGCCTCGACCATCTCCGTGGGTACGGCGGCCGCCATGCCCTCGCGGTCACGGGCCTTGAACCGCTCGGTGATCTCCCGGCACGGTTCCTCGAAACCGAGCCGGGCGATGGAGTTGTAGTGGAAGTTCATGCCTTCGGCGCCGTTGGCCGCGACCTGGAAGGCGATGCCCGGCCTGAGCTCGTCGGCGGCCGTCTCGACGTCCGGCCCGAACGCGACGGCCACGCCGGGGGCCACCTCGAAGTTCTCGGGGCGTCCCCCGGGCCGGCGGCGGAACCCGGCCTCAAGCCGTTCCCGGTACCAGTGGTCGAACTCCGGGGAGAAGTTCGTCGGCAGCCAGCCGTCGGCGATCTCGGCGGCCAGCGAGATGTTCTTCGGCCCCTCCGCGCCCAGGTAGATGGGGATGTCGGTACGGGCGTCCCGGATGCCCGGACGGATCGAGCGCCCCAGCCCGGTTCCGCCGGTCGCCGGGAGCCTGTAGATCTCGCCGTTGTGGGAGACCCGCTCCCGCGCGAACGTGTCGCGCATGATCGCGACGTACTCGCGGGTCCACCGCAGCGGCCGTTCGAAGGGCATCCCGTACCACCCCTCGACCACCTGCGGGCCGGACAGTCCCAGGCCGACGACCACGCGCCCGCCGGAGAGCCGGTCCAGCGTCATGGCGGCCATCGCGGTCGCGGTCGGGGCGCGGGCCGCCATCTGCGCGACGCCCGTGCCGAGGCGCATCGTCCTGGTCTTGGCGCCCCACCAGGCCAGGGGGGTGAAGGAGTCGGTGCCGTACGACTCCGACGTCCACCCCGACTCGTAACCGGCGGCCTCGGCGACCTCGGCGGCTTCGGCACCCAGCGTGTAGATCGAGCAGGCGAGCTTATCGATCACTTGGGGCTCCTTCCGGCTCGGTCGCCGCCCGTGGTGTGGTCACCACTGGAAGTTCGCCCCGTTCTCCCGCCTGGCCAGCTGCGCGGTGCGCATGACCCGGTAGCCCGCCTGTACGGCGGCGCCGTAGGGGATGTCGGCGGACTCGTAGAAGAACCTCTTCGCCATGTGCACCGCGTAGGCCGGGTTCGCCGCGATCTGCCGCGCCACCTCCATGGCTCTCTCCTCAAGCCGTTCCGCGGGCACGACCTCGTTCACGATGCCGATCCGCAGGGCCTCCTCCGCGGGTACGCGCCTGCCGGTGACGAGCATCGACATCGCCGCCCGCGTGCCGACGATCTCGCGCAGCCGCGGGATGCCGTTGCCCTGGACCAGGCCGTGCGTGACCTCCGGGTGCCCGAACACGGCGTCCTCGCTCGCGATCACGAGGTCGGTGAGGTTCACGACCAGCGTCCCGAGACCCAGCGCGTAGCCCTGCACCGCCGCGATGATCACGGGCCGTGCGTACCGGAAGTTGTGCGACATCTCGGTTCCGGTGGACACCTCGAACGAGGGCGTCCTGCTCTGCCCTAAATGGTCGCCCAGCTCGCTGAGGTCGGTGCCGCCGCAGAACGCCCTGCCCTCGGCCCGCAGCACGACCGCGCGGCAGTCCTGCAGCTCGTCACCGGTGAGCACCGCCGCCAGCTGCCGGTGCATCTCGAAGTTGAACGCGTTGAGCTTCTCCGGCCGATTCAGTGTGATGACGCCGACGCCATCGGTCACGACCTGGAACTCGACCTCGGCCACTACAGCACCTCTCTTCCGCACAGCTTCTCCGCACCGCGTGGGATCAGCAGTCCTTCGCTTGGGCATCGACGGTGGACTTGTAACTCGGCTGCCAGTTGCCGGGAATCGTGGTCGGCGGCTCGACGCCGCCCATGGTGAACCCGCAGACCGCGCCGTAGGCCTGGTAGGCCACGAAGAGCGGCTTCGCCGCGGCGTCCGAGAGGATCTTGTCGTTGATCTCCTGCCACAGCCGCGCCTGCTCCGCGGAGTCGGACGTCTTGGCCGCCTTCTCGATCAGGGCGTCGGCGCCGTCGTACCCGCCGAAGTTCTGCGCCGGGTGCTTGCCGCCCCGTACGGCCGAGGGGCCGTAGAAGAAGTCCGTGTACGGGATCTGCGGCGTGGGCCGGTAGGAGATGAGGGTGAGCATGAGCGGCTCCTGGCCGGTCATGATCGCCGTCTGCCAGGTCGGCACGTCCACCGTCTTGATCTTGACGTTGACGCCGATCGCCTTCATCTGGGCCTGGAGGACCTGGAAGGTGGTCGCGTTGCTGGGCGCGGTGACGGTGACGTCGAAGCCGTTGGGGTATCCCGCCGCCGCGAGCATCTGGCGGGCCTTGGCCACGTCGAACTCGTACGCCAGGCCTGCCTGCTCCACGTGGGCGTCGGGGACGCCGCCCGGCAGCTGGGCCCCCCACACGCTGAGCGTCGGCTTCGCGGTCCGCTTCCCGGTCAGGGTCACGTAGTCTTCGCGGTTCACCGCGTAGGCCAGCGCCTTGCGCACCTCAGGGTTGGCGGTCGGGCCGACCTTCGTGTTGAACAACAGGTACCAGGTGCCGAAGAGCGGAGTCTCGACGACCTTGAACCCCTTCCTGGAGTCGATGACCTCAAGGCCCTTGTCGCCGGTCGCGGTGGGCGACGCGACGTCGAGGTCACCGCCGAACAGGGCGGCCTGCCTGGCCGTGTCGTCCGCCATGAACCGGATGTCCCACCCGGCGGACAGCGGCTTGCCCAGGTAGTAGTCGTCGTTGGCCAGCAACGTGATGCGCTGGCCCGGGGTCCAGCTCTCGAACTTGAACGGCCCCGGCCCCACGGGGCGCTTGCCGAAGTCCTCGCCCTCGGCCTCGACCGCCTTCTTGCACACCACGAGCCCGCCCTGCCAGTTCGAGATCGTGGGCAGGAACGCGGCGGGCGAGACCGGCTGCTTCATCGTCACCTTCACGGTGCCTGCGTCCACCGCCTCGACCGTGTCGTAGGCGGCGAACACCGAGGCGAACGTCGACTTCTCGGGGTCGGCCGCCCGCTTCAGCGAGAACACCACGTCGTCGGACGTCAGGTCGTACGCCGGGGTCTTCTGGCCCGCGGGACACTTCACGCCTGTGCGGAGCGCGATCGTCCAGACCTGCTTGCCGTCCTGCGTCGCGGGCTGCGGGATCTCCTTCGCGATCCCCGGCTCGAACGGCGCCGTCGCGTTACCCGGCTGATAACGGACGAGGCCGTCGAACAACATCATCGACAGGCTGCGGTCGACCGGCTGTACGGCACGGACCGGGTCCATCGACGTGATGCCCTCGGTGGCCACGCCCCATCGGATGGTCGGCCGCTCGTTCGTCGCCGGACCTTCACCACCGCCACAACCGGCGGCCGCCAGTATCGTGACCAGCGCGGCAGGGGCAACAACCCTGCGTACCTTCATTGTTCGCTCCCATGTCCCGGGCACTGACCCGATTCCGAAAGTCCAAGGAATGATTGATAGGGGTCGTGCCGAGACGGCGGCGATCCCGTCCCCGAGTGATGGAAATCCGCGCTTGGCTGATTTCTCTTGCGGTATAGCCTTGAATGTTACACCTGAAATATCACATGTACAATGGCTATTCCGCGGCTCGGTTCTCCGTACCGGCCGGCGATCTCGTCACCCCGAGACCGCCGGTCATCGCCTCGCGGGTCATCAGGCTGACGTCGCGGGCGTACTCGAAGGCGTGGTCGTAGTCGAGCTCCTGGACGGCCCGGAAGACCCGCTTGGTGAGGCGGATCGCGGTCGGCGACTTCTCCGCCAGGGCCTGCGCGTAGCCGACGGCCTCGGTCATCAGGTCGTCGGCGGGGACGATCCTGGTGACCATGCCCATCGCGTGGGCCTCGGCCGCGTCGAAGAACCGGCCCGACAACAGCAGGTCGAGGGCCTGCAGGCGCCCGACCACCCGGCTCAGGCCGACCGCCACCGTGACCGGGGCGATCCCGTGGTTGGTCTCGGGATAGCCGAACCGCGCCGTGTCGGCCGCGATGACGACGTCGCACGACACCGCGAGCGCGCAACCGCCGCCCACGGCGAACCCGTTGACCGCGGCGATCACCGGCAACGGCACCCGCGACAACCGCTCGTAGATCCGGTCGTTGTCGACCGCGTGCGCGTACCGGTCCCACAGGTCGTCAGGCCGGGGACCCGTCCCGGCCTCCTTGAGGTCGGCGCCCGCCGAGAACGCGGGGCCGTTGCCGGTGACGACGATCGCGCCGACATCCGGATCGGCGACGGCGTCGTCCACCGCCTGGTGGAAGCGCCGCATCATCTCGCCGTTCAGCGCGTTGCGGACCCGGGGACGGTTGAGGGTGATGACGCGCACCCGCCCTTCGGTCCGGCACAGCACCACCTCTGGGTTGTCAGTCACTCGTTCTCTCCTGACGTCGATGGAACATGGCTGGGATGGGAGGGATCAGGAGCCGACGAGAAGGCGCACGGGGTTGTCCACCATGATGGACTCGACGACCTCCCCGGGGACCCCGGCCTCCAGCAGGTCGGGCACGACCTGCTTCAGCGCGTACGCGTACCCGGGTCCTCCCGCGCCGGCGCGATCCCCCGGGATGCACACGTCGTGGGAGATCAGCAGGTGCGACGCCCAGCCCCGGCGGATGAACTCCACCATGTTGCGGATGCGCCGTTCCTGCTGGTGGGGGTTGCGGGGGCCGTTGCGGTCGTAGCTCACCAGCGCGCCGCGCTTCGCGAGCAGCTCGTGGTAGTCGAGGTAGGGATACATGTCGCAGTGGGCCACGGCGACCCGCCGCAGGTCGCAGCCCTCCTCCTCAAGCACGTCGAGCTGCCACCTCCCGACGTCGCTCTTCACCGCGTGCAGGACGAGCCCGAGATCGGTCTCCTTCTGAACCCTCGCCGCGGCGCGCAGCACCCGCTCCTCGACCGCGGACAGGTAGCCGTGGTCGGCCCCGATCTCGCCGATCACGCCCGGCCGGATGCCGTGCACCCCGGTCCTGACGTCCTCAAGGAGGATCTCGGTCAGCTCCGCGACGCTGACCTTGTTCATGTCCTCCTCGTAGAAGGACTCGCGGTACCAGCCGCAGCCCATCACGATGTGCACGCCGGTCTGCTCAGAGACCGAACGCAGCAGGCCGGGGTTCCTTCCCAGGCCGTTGTTCGTGCAGTCGATGATCGTGCTGCCGCCCGCCGCCTTGAACTCCTTGAGGTCGGCCACGGCGTCCTCGGACTCGTCCAGGGTGGGGTCGGGACGCGGCCGGTCCTTGATGAGGTCGCAGACCACGTGCTCGTGCGGCAGGATCCGGCCCAGCTCCGACGCCGCGACCGGGCCGCGTACGGTCTCGACGGTCGGGCCGTCCGCTACGCCGCGTGCCACAGGTCGTCCCTGTCGCTCTTGAGCGTCACCTCGGCGATGCCCTCCGGCGCGGCCACGAGCTCCACCTCGGTGAGCCGCTGGGCGTCCTCAAGGCTCCAGCCGGGCACGAGCTCGCGGACGATCGCCCTGCCGTCCTCCAGATCGATCACGCCGATGTCGGTGACCAGCCGGTCGACGCACCGCGGCGCGGTCATCTCCAGTTCGAGCCGGTTGACGAACCGCCGCGGGCGCGGCAGCAGCTGCATGGCGACGATCACCCGCCGGGCGCAGAACGCGAGGTCCTGGGCGCCGCCGATCGCACCCGCGATCGCCCCGGGCAGCCAGAAGTTGGCGAGGTCGCCCTGCACGCTCACCTGGAACGCTCCCAGGATCGTCGCGTCGAGGTGACCGCCCCGGATCAGGGCGAAGGACTCGGCGTGGTCCATGACGACCATCCCGGGACGGGGGATGATCGGCTGCCGGCCTGCCGTGGCCAGCGACGGATCGACCTCGTCCTGGGTACGGGCCTGCCTGCCGTGCCCGAGGACGCCGTGCTCGCTGTGCAGGAAGATGTCCTCGTCGTCCTCGATGAAGAGGCTGCACAGCATGGGCACTCCGACGCCCAGGTTGATGACGTCTCCCTCACGGAAGTCCTGTGAGATGCGTCGCGCGATTCCAACCCTGGTCAGGGATGGCGCGGAGGGGTGTTGAGCTGGCGTCATAGCCTGGCCGGGGGTTCGGGCCCAGTGTCCCCCGAACTCCTTTCCCGAGGATGGATTCACCCGAGGCCGCCCGACCGCCTCGGTCCTGGAACTCGCTGGACCGCTGGTCACCTCACCATGAGGCGCCTGTCGCTCAGGACGATCCGGTCCACGTACGGACTGGGGGTGACGATGTGCTGCGGGTCCAGGTAGTCGACGACCTCCTCGACCTCCACGATCGTCACGTTGCCGCTGCCGGCCACGACGGGGTTCGTCGTCCTGGCGCCGTGCCGGTAGACGAGGTTGCCGAACCGGTCGGCCTGGTAGGCGGAGATGATGGCGAAATCGGGGCGCAGCGCCGTCTCAAGAACGTGCGGCACGCCGTCGAAGTGACGGATGTCCTTGCCCGCGCCGATCTTCGTGCCCGCGCCGACCGGGGTGTAGACGCCGCCGAGACCCGCGCGCCCGCAGCGCAGCCGTTCGCACAGGCTGCCCTGCCCGATCAGCTCGATCTCCACCTCACCCCGCCGGACACCCGCCTCCAACGGCCCGTCGAAGTTCGGGTTGTTGAGCGAGGAGAAGGTGGTGATCGCCTTGCGCACCTGGCCGAGCTCGGCGAGGTACCCGACGGGGTAGACGCCGTCCTCAGGCTCCGGGATGTACGGCTGGCCGCCGCCGGGGACACCGTACGACTGCGCGCCGGCGCGACCGCGGCCTGACTCACACGCGATGATCGTCAGGTCGCGCAGGCCGCGCTCGGCGATCGCCTTGATCAGGGTGCTCGGGACACCGGGCACTCCGACGAAACCGCCGAAAGCGATCATCGAACCGCTTTCGATGTCGGCGACGGCCTCGGCCGCCGACTCCACGACCTTGTTGATCATCTGGCACCTTCCGTGCGTTTCGACAACTTTGAGTAGGCGGTGGGCGCCGGGTCGCCGTTCGGCTGCTCCGACACCACGAGAAGGCGCACCCGTGCGGTGGCGTCCAGCATGTGGTCCCGCATGGCGACGTAGGCGGCGTCGGGATCACCGGCCTCGATCGCCTCCGCGATGGAACGGTGCTGAGCCGCGGACTCGGTGAGCCTGCCCGGCTGGCTGAGGTTGCGGAACCGCAGCAGGCGCACCCGCCCGTCGAGCACCGCGAACGAGTCTCGCAACCCGTCACTCCTGGCCATCGTGAGCAGTGCCTCACGGCGTTCCTCCAGCGCCCGCACGTATTCCTGGACGTCGTTGGAGTGAGCCAGCCGTTCGAGCTCGTCGAAGGTCCCGCGGAACGCGGCACGTTGTTCCCGGGTGCCGCGTACGGCGGCCCACGCGGCCATCATGGGTTCCAGCGCGGTCTTGATCTGGTAGACGTCGGTGATCTCCTGCGGGCTGATCTCCCGGACGAAGACGCCGACGCGCGGGGTGATGGTGACCAGACCCTCCACGCTCAACTGCTGCAGAGCGTCACGCACCGGCGTCCGGGACACACCGAACCGCTCAGCGAGTTCGTCGGTCGATATCCGGTCGCCGGAGGTCATCGTGCCGTTGTGGATCAGCGCGCGGATCTCTTCGATGACGACGTCCTTCGCCGAAAGAACACGGAGTCTCAGGGAAGTGCGCACAAGCTCAAGTGTGAGCGCTGATGTACTACATGTCAAGGATCAGCATCTCAGATGCGCCCGACGACACCGCCCGATCGCCACTGGCCGCCCCTTCCGGGCGGCTACGATTACCTCAGGGGGTTCGCACATCAGCGCTAATGGAGTAGGTGAAATCGTTGGATTCACAGGTCCGGATTCTCTCGGCCAAGGACGTGGTCGCCGAGGAGATCCGCGCGCTGATCTACAACGGCACGATTGCCTCCGGTGAGCGGATCTCGACCGACGATCTCGCTGAGCGGTTCGGTGTGTCCCGGACGCCGGTGCGTGACGCTCTGCAGCAGTTGAGCGTGGAGGGTCTGGTCACCATCACCCCGCGCGTCGGCGTCTTCGTCCGGGAGATCAGCCCGCAGGAGATCACCGACGTCTACCAGATCAAGACCGCGCTGGAACCCATGATGGCCGCGTGGGCCGCCGTACGCGGCACCGTGGAACAGCGCAACGCCCTGCTGCTCTCGGTCGCCGATCTGGAACGGGCCGCCGAGGCCGAGGACGTCCCCGCGTACGTCCGCATGATCGAGGAGCGGCACGAGAAGATGCTGGCGATGGCCGGCAGCGGCGGGTTACGCGACGCCCTGGGCGTTCTCGACGGGCGCGTGCGCCTGCTGCGGTTCCGCAACCTCAGCCAGCCAGGCAGCCTCGCCGAGTCCGTCGCGGGACACCGCGCGGTCGCCGAGGCGATCGCCGCCGGCGACCCGCAGGCCGCGTACAACGCGATGCAGGCCCACAAGACACGTTCCACCGAGAAGGTCGAGGCGCTGATGCCGGCGACCGACAGCGACACACCGTCGATCACCCAGCTGGCGGCGGGCAGGCGCGGGACGTCCCGGTCCACGCGCGGGCCCAGGAAGCGCCCGTCCGCGACCTCGATATAGGCCGTGTAGGCCGGGTGGGGCCCCCGATGTCCCTCGCTCACCAGGGGACGCCCACCCGAGATCACCGGCCCCGCCCGCCGTACGCGTCACGAGCGGTGGCCGTGCCTACCCACCGCTCGCGCTCCTGCCGATCCTGACCGAGACGAACTTCGACTGGGTGTAGTGCCGCAGTGCCTCCACACCCTTCTCCCGGCCGTGGCCGCTGTTCTTGTGGCCGCCGAACGGGCCCTCGATCAGCCCGGCCGTCCACTCGTTGACGTAGACCTGTCCCACCTGCAGGGCGGCCGCGACGCGGTGGGCCCGGCCGAGGTCCGCCGTCCAGAGGCCCGCCGCGAGACCGTAGTCGGAGTCGTTGGCCTTGGCGACGGCGTCGGCCTCGTCGTCGAACGGGATGACCACCAGGACCGGGCCGAAGATCTCCTCGCGGGCGATCCGCATCTCGTTCGTCACCCCGGTGTAGATCGTCGGTTCGATCAGCCACCCGTCGCCGGTGGCCCGCCCGCCGGTGACCAGCGTGGCGCCCTCCTCGCGCGCGACGTCGAAATAGGACAGCACCTTCTCGAACTGGTCCTTCGTCGTCTGCGAGCCGTAGTCCTCGCCCGGTTTCACCGCCCGCACCCGTTCGGCCAGCCGCGCCACGAACTCGTCGTGGATCTCGCGGGCCAGCAGCAGACGGGTGCCGTTCGAGCAGACCTGCCCGGCGTTCCCGACGAACGCCCTCGACGCGCCGGCGACGGCGGCGTCGAGGTCGGCGTCGGCGAACACGATGTTCGGCGACTTCCCGCCCAGTTCGAGCGTGACAGGGATGATCTTCTCGGCGGCGGTCCGGCCGACGATGCGACCGGCGCGCACCGAACCCGTGAACGCGACCTTCCGGACATGCGGATGCTCGACGATCGCGCTGCCCACGACGTCGCCCATGCCGGTCACCACATTGAGCACCCCCGGCGGCAGCCCGGCCTCGGCGGCGATCCTCCCGAGCTCCAGCGTGGTCGACGACGTGAACTCCGACGGCTTGCAGACCACGGCGTTGCCGACCGCCAGCGCGGGCGCCACCGCCCTGGCCGCCTGGTTGAGCGGGACGTTCCACGGGGTGATGACCCCGACCACGCCGAACGGCTCGTGCCGCGTGTATCCGTGGTAGCCGTCGCCGAGATCGATGATCTCCCCCGTCGGCACGTTGACCAGGCCCGCGTAGAACTCGAAGAACGCCGCCGCGCCCCTGATCTCGACGTCCGCCTGCCGCAGCGGCTTGCCGGTCTCGGCGGCCTCCAGCTCGGCGAGCCGCTGCCGCTCACGCCGCAGCCCCGCCGCGATGGCCATCAGGACCCGGCCGCGGCGGATCGGCTTCTCCGCCGCCCACTTGGCGAAGGCGGCGTTCGCGGCGGCCACCGCCCGGTCGGCGTCCTCCCGGACACCCAACGGGATCTCGCACACGACCTCGTCCGTGCCGGGCCTGGTCGACGTGAGCCGCTCCCCGCCCGCCGACGGCGTCGGTTCGCCGTTGATCCAGTGCTCGTACCTCATCACCATTTGCGAATTCCTCACCGACCGAACGGTCATACGAATCAGGCGGGCTGCCCCTGCGCGGCGCCCGTGGTTGTGCGGAACACCTCGGCCAGCTTGAGCAGGTCGTCGACGCGCGCCCTGGCGATCAGGCTCGTCGCGACGCATCTGTTCCACTTCGTCTCCAGGTCGGCCCGGATCTTCTCCGGCGTCCCGACCAGCGCGACCGCCTCGACCATCTCGGTCGGCACCGCGGCCACCATGCCCTCACGGTCCCGTTCGACGAACTTGGCCCGGATCTCCCGGCAGGGCTCCTCGAACCCGAGCCGCGCGATGGCGTTGAGGTGGAAGTTCATGTTCTCCGCCCCGTTCGCCCCGACCTGGTAGGCGATGAACGGGCGGATCCGGTCGGCGGCCGACTCCAGGTCCGGGCCGAACGCCACCGAGACCGCGGGTGCGATCTCGAAGTTCTCCGGCCGCCCGCCGGGCCTGCGGGCGAAGCCCAGCTCCAGCCGCTCCCGGTACCACTCGTCCGCGATGGGCGAGAAGTTCGTCGGCAGCCAGCCGTCGGCGATCTCGGCCGCCAGCGAGATGTTCATCGGCCCCTCGGCGCCCAGGCAGATCGGGATGTCCGTACGGCCGCCGCGCAGCGTGGACCGGATCGGGCGGCCGAGTCCCGATCCTCCCTCAGCGGGAAGCCGGTACGTCTTGCCCTCGTACGCGACGCGCTCCCCGGCGATGGTCGCGCGCATGATCGCGACGTACTCCCGGGTCCAGCCCAGCGGGCGTTCGAAGGGCATGCCGTACCACCCCTCGACGACCTGCGGCCCGGAGAGCCCGAGCCCGATCACGGCCCGCCCTTCGGACAGCTGGTCGAGGCTCATCGCGGCCATCGCCATCCCCGTCGGAGGGCGCGCCGCCATCTGGGCGATGTCGGTGCCGAGCCGCATCGTGCGCGTGTGCGAGCCCCACCAGGCCAGCGGCGTGAAACAGTCGGCGCCGAACGCCTCATAGGACCACGCCGACTCGTAGCCCGCGTCCTCGATCATCCGCACCGTCGCGGCGACGTCCCCCGGGTGCTCCGGGTCGGCCAGCCCGCCGATGGCGCATCCCAACCTTTCGATCATCGTGCATTCCTTTCGTCACCGGCCTCGTCACCGGCCCCGTCATTGGCCCCGTCATTGGTTTCGTCATCGGCCACGGAAGTTCGCCCGCCGGCCCTCGCGCGCCGCGGCCAGCCCTTCGAGCCGGTCCGCGCTCGTGAGGAGCCGCTCGTACAGCTCGGCCTCCAGCGCGACCCCGCTGTCGATCTCCAACTGGGTGGACAGGTCGATGGCGCGCTTGGCCTGCGCGACCGCCAGCGGTGCCGCCGCGCTGATCTCGGCGGCGAGCGCGCCGACCGTGGTCTCAAGGTCGGCGGCGGGCACCGCGTGGTTCACCAGCCCCCACTGCCTGGCCTCGGCGCCGGTGAACCGGCGGCCGGTGAAGATCAGCTCCTTCGCCCTGGGGATGCCCACGAGCCGCGGGAGCAACTGCGTGCCGCCGCCCGCGGGCATGCTGCCGAGGGTCGTCTCGACGAGCCCCATGACGGCGTCCTCGGCGGCGACCACGAGGTCACAGCTGAGCGCCAGCTCAAGGCCACCGCCCAGCGCGTAGCCGTGCACCTGCGCGATCACAGGTCGCGAGCAGTGGTACATCGCCGAGAACACCCGGGGGACGAGCCTGCGCCTGCGCCGCAGGTCGTCGTCCGTCATCTTGGCGCGTTCCGTCCGGTCCGCGCCGACGCTGAAGGCCCTGCCCCGCCCTCGCACCACGACGCACCGGATGTCCGCCCCATCCTCGATCTTCGCGAAGACCGCGAGCAGGCACCGGTACGTCGGCGTGTCGACCGCGTTGAGCACGTCGGGCCGGTCCAGCGTCACGGTCGCGACGTGACCCTCGATTCTCAGGTCCACGGGCTCCTCGGCCCCGATGCCTGCCGCTTCCATGGTCTACCGCCGGTGCTTACCGATGAACGACAGCACCGTCTTGTTGAACTCGCGGTAGGACTCCCAGTGCGGGGCGTGCCCCGCCTCGCTGAAGATCGCCACCTCGGCGTTCCTGACGTGGCCCGCCATCTCGCGCAGACGCGCCGGCGGGAGGTACAGGTCGCAGTCGCCGGTGAGCAGGAGCGTCGGCGTCCTGATCGACTCGATCGCCGGCCACGTCAGCGTGTTCTGCGGGGGCTGCTGCACAGTCGTGACCGGCAGCTTCGTGTGCTCGATCCACGTCGTCATCGCCTGCGGCCGCGCGGCCCGGTAGGACGGGCCGAGCTCGCGGAACGTCTCGGGCAGTCCGAACCAGCCCTCCGGCAGGATCGCCGTGGTGACCTCGTTCCACGACGGCTCCTGGATCCCGCCCAGCGTCGCGCCCACCGTGCAGCTCAGCAGCCGGTCCGGGACCGACAGGCCGGCGTCGAACGCCGCGAACGCGCCCGCGGCCAGGCCGACCAGGTGGAACCTTCCGACGCCGAGCGCGTCCATCAGGGCCGTCAGGTCCCCGACCATCGTGCCGGGCCGCTCCGCGGGGCCGGCCTCAGAGCCGTGGTATCCCCGCCGCGAGTAGCTGATCACCCGGTAGCCCGCGGCGGCGAACGCGGCCTGCTGGTAACCCCACGAGCCGCCGTTGCCGGTGTGCGGGTGCATGAGCACCACGGTCTGGCCCCTGCCCGGACCCCTGCCTCCGGCGCCGGTGTCCCAGACCGCCAGCCGCACGTCGGGGATCTGTACCTGCTTCATGCCGGTCATCGCGGGCACCGGGTCCCACGACGTCTGCGCGGGCAGCACCTTCTCTCGCCCGCCCGGCTTCGAGCCGCGGGCCCTCTCCTCCGCCGCGAAGGCGGCCGACGGGGCGAGCGCGACGACGCCCGCCCCCGCCACCCCGGCGAGCAGGAGGCGTCGATCGATCGTCCGACCGGTCCTGTCGTTCATGGCATCCTCACACTTTCTCGGAACGTGACAGAACAGGCGCCAATGCATCCGGCAGGGTCGTCCCCGAACGTTCGAGCCGGGAGAAAAGGCGTTCCTCAGTTGCCGTCGGGACGGTGCCCGGCGAGCAGTTGCAGCGGGTTCTCACTGAAGATCGTCTCCACGACGTCCTCGGGAACCCCGGCCGCGATCAGGTCGGGGCCGACCTGCCGCAGCACGTACGAGTAACCCGGCCCACCACGGCGTTCGCGCATGCCCAGTACGCAGACGTCGTGGGAGAGCAGCAGGCTCTTTGCCCATCCGCGGCGGATCAGCTCCACCGCGTTCGCGATCCGCTGCTCCTGGAGCAGCGCGTCACCCGGGCCGTTGCCGTCGTACATCACCATCGCGCCGCGCTCGGCCAGCCGCTCGTGGTAGTCGACGTCCGGATATGTGTCACAGTGGCCGACCGCGACCCGGCTCAGGTCGCAGCCCTCGTCCTCAAGCACGTCGAGCTGCCAGGCGCCGACCTCGCTCTTGACCGCGTGCAGGATCAGCCCGAGCCCGGTCTCCTGCTGGGCTCGGGCGGCCGCGCGCAGCACCCGCTCCTCGACCCCGGAAACCCACTCACGGTCGGCGCCGATCTCGCCGATCACGCCCGGCCGTACGCCGCCCTCGCCCTCGAAGATGTCGATCAGCAGGCGGTCGGTCAGCTCGGCCGTGCTCAGCTTGTTCATGTCCTCTTCGTAGTAGGGCTCCCGGTACCACCCGCAGCCCATGACGATGTGCACGTCGGCACGTTCGGACACCGACCGGAGCACGGCGGGCTTACGGCCGAGCCCGCCGCTGGTGGCCTCGACGACGGATCCGCCGCCGAGTTCCTTGAAGACCTTCAGGTCCCGGACCGCCTCGTCCGGGTCGTTCAACGCGGCGAGACCCATCTGCCGTGTCACGCGGAACAGGTCGCACGCCACGTGCTCGTGCGGCAGGACGCGCCCGAGCTCGGACACCGGGACCGGTCCGCGTACCGTCTGCACCGTCAGTCGCTCAGCCACTGCCCATCCTCTCCTTCGTTTCTCTCGATCACCGCGCGGCCGACGGTGCTGACCCCGCCGTCAGCGGAGACGCCGTACAGCGTGAGGTGACGCGAGGGCCCGTCCCCGTCGCCGTCGTCCGCCCGGGCGAGCACGCGAAACGGCGCGCCGACCCGGTCCATCCCTCGGTAGGAGGCGCTCAGCTCCCGCACGAACGTCCCGTGTCCGCCCCACTGCACGGCGGCACGCGCCAGGTAGGCGAGCTTGAGCAGGCCGTGGGTGATCGTCCCCGGCAGACCCCTCGCCCGCGCGAACGCGTGGTCGTAGTGCACCTCGTAGAAGTCGTCGGTGGCCGCGGCGTACCGCACGACCTCGCGGCTGCTCGGGGTGACCTCGATGACCGGTACGGCGTCGGCGGGCGGCTCCGTGCGGTGCCCGGAACCGCCGCGACCCTGCCGGGCGCCCGTGCGGATCGTCGTCGTGGACGTGCGCGCGACCACGTCGTGCGTCATGCGGCGCCGGTACGTCGTCGCGAGCTGGTAGAACGTCAGGTCGCTGTCGCGGCCCGGCTTCGTGGTGACCGACTCGATCACCGTGCGCCGCTCCAGGATCTCCCCCGGCGTCACGGGCGCCTCCCACCGGCACCAGTTGCCGGCGTTGAGCCTGACCGGCGCGTCCGGGACGCCCATGGCGTCCGGGTCGGTCCGATGGGCCACCAGGAACGTCGGGGGCAGCAACGCCAGGCAGGGCACGTTTCCGTCCGCGTACGGCGGGCCGTACAGGCCTGTGATCTCCTGGAGCACCCGCGCCCGCCACTCGTCGCAGACGAAGATCTCCCACCCCGGTTCCGGCTGTGGCTCCACGGCCTCCGACACCGCTCACACCTCCGGTTCGATGCGGCTCGCGGTCCGCAGCGCGGCGCGCACCGCGGGGGCGAGGGGCGATTCGAGCTCCTCGCCGATGTGCGCGACCAGGCCCGCCGTACGGCTCATCAGGGCGAAACCGCGGTGCAGTCGCCAGGGCACACCCACTTCAAGCAGCAGCGCGGCGGCGGCGCCCGTCGCGTTGAGCGGCAGTGCCTTGCCGGTGAGCGCGGCGGCCCGCTCGACGACGAGCTCAAGGTGCTCGACGTGCCGCGCCGCGACCTTCTGGTCCCGCGCGACGTCGAGCAGCTTCCCGGCGCGCGGGTCGCCGTCGCGGTGCAGGCTGTGCCCGAGGCCGGGAATCCGCCCACCCGCGTCCACGATGGCGCGCAGCCGCGTCTCCACCGCGTCACGGGCCGCGGCGCCGCCGGCGACGTCGTCGGCGATGTCCGTGAGCAGGCGCCCGCAGCCCTCCATCGAACCGAGCAGCACGCTTCCCGCGCCGAGCAGACCGGCCGCGACGGCGCCCTGGATCGCCTCGGGAGCCGACCAGAACGTCAGCCGGGCGGCGAGCGCGCTGGGCGTCAGGCCGTGGTCGAGCAGGCTCACCAGCACCGCGTCGACCACCTTGGTCTCGGCGGGGGTCGGCCTGCGGCCGGTCACCGCGAGCAGCGCGACCTCGGTGTAGGTCAGCTCGCCGATCAGGTCGTCGACGAGATCCAGCCCGCGCACCTGCACGTGGTGCTCGTCCGCCGCTCCCACGGCGGTGCCGATCTCCAGCCGCACACTGCGCCCGCTCACCGCGACGTCTCCTCGGCGCGCGTGGCGGCTGGATCGTGCGGGGAGCTCACTGTCGGCCGAGCGTTCATGTTCCGTCTCCCACTTCGAGGATGTCCGTGGTCTGGGGGTCGGACGCGGCCGGCGTCGGCAGCCCGAGCGCCGCGAACCGGCGCAGCGGCGTGACTCCGAGCCGCTGCCGGACCGCGCCGGTCACGTCGGAGTAGGTGAACTCGTCGGCCAGGCGCACGCTCTCCTGCTCCTGGGGAGGCTCCCACCGGGCGAGTTTGCGACCGGCCGCGGTGAAGGTCTGCCCGGTGATGTGGCGGTTGGCCGGGTCGAGCAGCGCGCGTACGAGCTCGGCGACCAGCTCGGGGCCCTGCCGCTCGGCGCCGGGCCTGCTGGCCTGCATCCGGTCGGTCAGTCGTGAGGTCATGCGCGTCGCCGCGGAGGGGACGACGCAGTTGACGTTGACGCCGTAGCGTCCCATCGCCAGCGCCGTGCTCTGGGCGAGGCCCACGATGCCCGCCTTGGCCGCCGCGTAGTTGGCCTGCGCCGGGCTGCCCTCCAGCCCCGCCGCCGAACTCAGCAGCGCGATGCTTCCGCCGCGCTGGCGGCGCATCTGCTCCGTGGCGAAGCGCACGCAGTTGAACGTGCCCTTGAGGTGGACGGAGACGACCGAGTCCCACTCGTCCTCCGTCATGTTGAAGATCATGCGTTCGCGCAGGATGCCGTGGCAGGTGACAAGGCCGTCGAGCGAGCCGAACTCCTCGACCGCGCGCCTGACCAGGTCTGCCGCCGCGTCGAAGGAGACGACGTCGTGCTGGTGGGCCAGGGCGCGACCGCCCCGGGCCCGGATCACCTCGGCCACGGACTCCGCCACCTGCCCGTCCGGGTCGTGGCCGTCGACGGACACCCCCAGGTCGCTGACGACGACGCCGTAGCCCGCGGCGGCGAGGCACTTGGCCACCTCGGCTCCGATGCCCCCGCCCGCACCGGTGACGATCACTCCGCCCGGTACGACCACCTCACACGCTCGCTGAGGACGTGGCGGAGCGGTCGAGCGCGCCCGAGGCCGCCGACCCTGCGATCCGCCCGAACACCGAGCCCGCCGTGAGCCCGCTGCCTCCCGGGTAGTTGAAGTAGAAGATCCCGCCGACGATCTCCCCGCAGGCGTACAGCCCGGGAATGGGCTCGCCGGTGACGTCGATCACGCGCGCCGACGTGTCGATCCTCAGGCCGCCGAAGGTGAACGTGATTCCGCACGTCACCGCGTAGGCCTCGTACGGCGGCGAATCGAGGGTGTTGGCCCAGTTCGACTTCGGCACCGCCAGCCCGGAGGTGCCCCGCCCGTCCTTGACGTTGGGGTTGAAGGGGACCGACTGGTCGACCGCCGCGTTGTACTCGCCGACCGTCCGCAGGAACCGCTCCTCGTCGATGCCGTCCATCCGCCGGACGAGCTCCTCCAGGGTCGGCGCCACGATCTTCGTGACCTGCCGGATCCGGTACTCGTCACGCAGCAGGTGGTTCACCTTGCTGTCGAAGACCTGCCAGGCGATCTGCCCCGGCTGCCGCAGGACCTCCTGGCCGTACTTCGCGTAGGTGTAGTTCCGGAAGTCCGCGCCCTCGTCGACGAACCGCTCGCCGCGGCTGTTGACGATGATCCCGAAGGGGTAGCTGTGCTTCTGGAACCCGTCGCCGACCACGCGGTCGCCGAACGCGGGCGCGTTGCTGTCCCAGCCGACCGCGTGGCAGCCCGACCAGTTGCCCCACGACATGGCGCCGATGTCCATCGCCATGCGGTGTCCGTCACCGACGTCGAACTGGGTGCCGCGGACCTTGGCGAACTCCCACCCCGGCCCCAGGTAGCGGGTGCGCCACTCCGCGTTGGCCTGGAATCCGCCGCAGGCCAGCACGACGGCGTCGGCGGAGATCGTCCGGATCTCCCCGCCCGCCCGGACCACGACGCCGGTCACCTTGCCGCCGTCCTCGGTGAGGCCGATGGCGCGGTGGCCGTAGAACACCTTGCCGCCCGCCGACTCGAACGCGTCGAACAGCGAGTCGACGAGCCCGGGACCGCCTCCGTTGGCCTCCAGCGTCAGGCCGCCCCAGAAGGTGAACTTCCCGTCCACCTGGAACGCCTGCCTGCCGTAGATCGGCAGGAACCGCACTCCCTTGTCGCGCATCCACTTCAACGTGTCGAAGCTGCGTGTCACGAGCAGTTCGACCAGGTCGGGGTCGCAGCGGTACTGCGTGACCCGGGCCATGTCGTCGAAGAACTGCTCCTTCGAGTAGCTGCCGAAGTCGGTCTTCGCGAGCTGCTCCTCCGACAGGTCGGGGACGAGCTGGACGATCTCCTCCCTGCCGTCGTAGGCGAAGCGCATGGCCCCCGCGGTGAATCCGGAGTTCCCACCACGCTCGGACTCCGGGGCGGCTTCGAGCAGTGTCACCTCGGCCCCACCCTCAAGGGCGGCCAACGCGCTACACAAGCCGGCGTTACCGCCGCCGATGACAACAACTCGACTCTGACCCATGCCTACCCCTCTCCTTGCATGTGCAACGTAAACTCTAATATATCAGATGTCAACGCTCCAGCAAGGAGGCCAGGGTGGGTCCCAGGACGCCGCCCACCCGGCGGCGGGCGGGACCCCCTACCCGCCCAGATCGCAAAAGGCCCAGGTCATCGACCTGGGCCTTGCTTGTTTCCCGCTTCGCACGCTCGGACTCGACCGGTTCCCCGCCGACGTCACCCGCGTCCGTTCACCGGCGGAACGGTCAACGGGTGGCGGCATCCGCCTGCGGTGCGGGCTCGGGTGCGACAACGGCGCGGGCGCGGCCGGTGAAGAGGCTGCGGGCCAGCGCGAGTACGGCGAGCACGGCCACCAGCAGGCAGACGCCGCCCCAGCCGAGGGCGGAGTAGGCGCGGATCCCGAGCCAGGAGCCGATGCTGCCGCCGAGAAAGGCGCAGGTCATGTAAGCGGTGTTGAGGCGGCTGCGGACCTCGGGGCGCAGGGCGAAGATGCGCGCCTGGTTGGCGACCTGGCCGGACTGCATGGCCACGTCGAGCAGCAGCATGCCGACCGTGACGCCGACCAGCCCGGCGGGACCGCCAAGACCGCCCAGGGTCAGCAGGGCGGCGGCCGCGATGACGCCCACCATGCAGACCAGATTGACCGGGTTGGGCCCGTGACGGTCGACCAGCCGCCCGGCGATCGGGGTTGAGAACATGCTGGCGGCCCCGACCAGGGCGATCAGCCCGACCGCGGAGGCGCCGAGATGGTAGGGCCCGGTGATCAGCAGGGCCAGGCTGGTCCAGGCCGCGGTGAAGCCCGCGAAGATCAGCGCCTGGTAGAGGCACGAGCGGCGCAGGTCCGGCTCGGTGCGCATCAGACGCAGCGCGGTGCCGATCAGGGCGGGATAGCGCTCGCGTGACGACGGGGTCGTGGTGGGTACGGCGAACGCCAGGATCACGGCGAGCAGGATGACGACCGCGGCGGCGACCAGGTAGGGGGCGCGCCAGCCGAGCCACTGGCCGAGGCCACCGCCGAAGGTCCGGGCCAGCAGGATGCCGCCGATGAGCCCGCTCAGCAGCGTGCCGGTCACCGCGCCGCGTCGCTGCTCGGGGACCAGCCCGGCCGTCATCGGGATGATGATCTGCGGGACGACCGTCGCGGCACCGATCAGGACGCTCGCGGCCACCAGGACCGGCAGCGTGGTGGCGAGACCGGCGACCAGTGAACCGAGCCCGGCGATGGACAGCAGCGTGACGATCAGTTTCCGGTGCATCAGCCGGTCGCCCAGGGGGACCAGCAGGAAGATGCCGGCCGCGTAGCCGAACTGCGCGGCGGTCACGACCGTGGCGGCCGTGTCGGGAGACACGTTCAGGTCGGCGGCGACGAGAGGGCTGATGGCCTGCGGAAAGTAGATGTTCGCGACGCCGACACCGCAGGACAGGGCGAGCAGGAGGATCATCCTGCGCCCCGGCGCGGCGGCCCCTGACCGGGGCATGTCGATGGGCATGAAGGTCCTCTCTGACCTAGAACCAGTTTGACCGGTTCCAAAAACGGTACCAGTTAAACCGGTTCGCAAGTAGGGTTGATTCATGACGCCAGCGCCGAGTTTCCGATCCGGATCAGGCCGGTTGTGCCTGGACTTCATCCGTACGCTGCGGCATCGCGGTACGGCCCGGCCCGAGGAGGAACTGCCGGACCCGGCGGCGCTGGCTGCGTGGGTGGGCCGGTTCGGCCCCTGGGAGTCGGTGCCCGAGGCCGCGGCGGTGGGTCACGACGCCCAGGCGAGACAGCTGCGGGAGGCGATCCACACGCTGGTCGCGGCGGCGCGTGAACCGGTGGAGGGCGGTACGGCCCTCACCACGGCCCTCACCGCGGCCCTCTCCACGGCCGGGGACACCGTGAACCGGATCGCCGCGCTCCCGGTCCCGGCGCCCCAGCTCGACGGCTCGGGCCGGTTGCGATGGCTGGCCGCCGCCCCGGTCCCCGCGGTCCTCGCGCTCATCGCCAGGGACGCCGTGGACCTGGTCACCGGCCCCTCCATCGACCGTGTCCACGAGTGCGCCGACCCCGACTGCCACGCCCTGTTCCTCGACTCCTCACGGCCCGGCACCCGCCGCTGGTGCTCGATGAACACGTGCGGCAACAAGGCCAAGAAGCAGACGCTGCGGGGCCGGAGCGTCAGCCGTCCTGAAGGATGAGCTCACTCGCGCGTTCGGCCAGCATGGTGACCGGGGCGTGGGTGTGCGCCCGTACGATGCTGGGCATCGCCGAGGCGTCCACCACACGCAGGCCGGAGGCGCCTCGCACGCGGAAGCCCGGGTCCACGACCGACAGCGGATCGGCCCCCATCCGGCAGGTGCTCACCAGGTGGTGGATGCTCAGCCCGGTCCGCCGGATGTACGCGGCGATGTCCGCGTCGTCGGTGGCCAGCGCGCCCGGGGTCAGCGGCTCTCCGCGCCAGCGCGCGTAGTCCGGCCTGTCGAGGATCCGGTGGGCCTGGCGCACGCCCGCGATGGCCGTCCGCAGGTCCGTGTCGCCCGGGTCGGACAGGTAGCGGGGGTCGACGACCGGCGCGTCGTGCGGGTCGGCCGAGCGCAGCTCGACGCTTCCCCGGCTGGCGGGACGCAGCACGATGACACCCAGCGCCAGGCCGTCCCTGGCGGCCGACTCGTGCTCGCCGAAGGGGGTCGTCAGGTGGACGATCTCGACGTCCGGGGCCGTCAGCTCGGGGCGGGTGCGCAGGAAGAGCAGTGCCTCGGAGATGATCGAGTTCAGGGATCCGGTCCGCTCCTTGAGGTAGAGCCGCATGTCCTCCAGGTCCGCGGCGGCGCCGGGAGACTCGAACCCGCGAGCGGCGAAGGCGAGGGGAACCACCAGGTGGTCGGTCAGGTCGCGGCCGACTCCGGGGGCGTCCACCCGTACCGGGATGCCGTGCGCGGCCAGCTGCCCGGCCGGGCCGATCCCCGACAGCATGAGCAGGTGCGGGCTCCCCACCGCTCCGGCGGCGAGGATCACCTCGCGGCCGGCGCTGATCTGGAGACTCCCGTTCTCCGTCTCCACCTCGACGCCGGTCGCCCGGGTCCCGTCCATGAGCACCCTGCGCACCAGGCCGCCGGTGACCAGGGTGAGGTTCGGCCGCTCGCCCGGCTCGCGGAGATAGCCGTCCGCCGAGCTCCAGCGGAGGCCGTCCCGGTGGGTGGCGCGGGCGAGGATGTACCCGTCCTGCCTCTCGGCGGCCGGCTGGTGCCCGAGCTGGGCGCAGGCGCTGAGGAAGTCGGCGGTCGGGGGGACGGGATGACGCATCCCCGCCAGCCGGATCCTCTCCTCGGCCCGATCGAAGTACGGCAGCAGGTCCGTGTGCCCCCATCCGTCGAGCCCGGCCGCCGCCCAGCCGTCGTAGTCCGCCGGGTGGCCACGGGTCCACAGTTGCGCGTTGATCACGGAGGAACCGCCAAGGGCCTTACCACGGGGAATGGGAATGGTACGGCCGTCCAGCCCGGGCTGCGGCACCGTGGTGAAACCCCAGTCGAGCGCGCTGCCGAACATTCTGGGGAACAGCACGGGGACCTGGATCTCGGGGTGCTCTTCGGGCCTGGGGCCTCCGGCCTCCACGAGCACCACGCTGATGCGCGGGTCGGCACTCAGCCGGTGCGCGAGGACACACCCCGCGGAACCGGCCCCGACGATCACGTAGTCGGCGGTTTGCACGATGTCGTTCTCCACTTCTCTAAGGGCGTCAGGAAAGGGCGGCTGTGGCTTTGAGACGGGTGAAGGTGCGGTCGCAGTACAGCAACGGCATCCGGTGCGGGTCCGTGTGGAGCTCCTCGACCCGGCCGACGAGAATGCTGTGGTCACCGCCGTCGAGGACGGCGTGCATGGAACAGGCCAGACGCACCAGCGCGCCGGGCAGCCCCGGCAGGTTCATCTCGTACGGCCGCATGTCACCGGCCGCGAACCGGTCGATCCCGGAGGTGGCGAAACGCTGCGCGACCTCGACGTGCTCGGTCGCCAGGATGTTCACCATGAAGCGGTCGGCGGAGGTGAAGGCGTCGTGCGTGCTGGCGAAGCGGTCCAGGCACAGCAGGACGAGGGGTGGGTCGAGGGACAGGGAGCTGAAGGAGCTACCGGTGAAGCCCCATCGGCGGCCTGCCGCATCGACGGTCGTGGCCACGGTCACCGGGCCGGGGACCCGGGCCATGGCTTGTCGGAACGAAACGGCGTCAACGGACATCGGTGATCTCTTTCTCTGCTGAAAGAAACGGTGCGGGAGGCTCGGCGGACCTGACCCGCCCGGCCGTACCGGTTGACCGGTACGGCCGGAGGTCATCGGCTCAGCGGGTGACGCCGTACCCGGACGCCCGGCGGCGCGATTCGCTCACGCGCCGCCGGACGCCGGTCACCGTGTGGATCGCCGGCGCGGGCACAGACGTCATCGCCTCCGGCGTGCGGGTGGATCAGGCGGGCCGCGACATCTCGGCGGCCGTGCCGGAGGACTCGCCGAACTCGGCCCGGATCACCAGGCGTCCCCCCGGAAGTCGACCACCGTCTTCAGCCCGGTGGTCGTACGGTAGTTCTCCAGGATCTTGACGAGACCGTCGTAGTCGTCGAACGGGTGGACGGTGGACAGCAGGCGCTTACCGTCGACGATCCCCGAGACCAGCATCTGCATGGCGGCGGTGATGACGTTGGCCGTGTGGTGCATGGGGAAACTGCTGACGTCGAAGGGCGAGGCGCTGATGTTGATGCCCTTGGCCAGCATCAGCCACGTGTCGAAGCTCTGCATCTCCTGGGACGCGCCGTACAGCACGTACCTGCCGCGCGGTTTGAGCTTGCGCATCGCGACCCGCCTCGGGTCCTTCGCCGGATCCGCCACATTGACGGTGGGCAGGCAGTCGAAGACGTAGTCGAAGGTGCTCTCCTGCACTTCCTCGATCAGTTCGTCCGGGAAGTAGGCGCGCTCGGAGAAATGCGCCTCCGCATGGGTGTTGCGGTGCGGATTGGCGTCCACGGAGACCACCGAGTGCGGCGCCAGCAGTTTCTTGATGATGCTTCCTGCGATGATCCCGATGGGCCCGGTACCGAGAATGAGCACCCGGTCGCCGATCCTGGGCGCGTTGGCCAGCACCGAACGCAGAACTCCCGTCGTCGGCTCGATGAAGGAGGCCTGCAGGTCGTCGAGCTCTTCGGGCACTTTGACGGCGGCCGCCCGCCGGTCGTCATAGAAATTACGATCGGCCTCGAAGACATCCGTTTTGATCTCTCCGGAGAATATAGGACGCAGTGTCCGATATTCAGCGAAGCCGTCGTAGTCGGTCTGTCCCCAGTAGACGATGCGGTCGCCGACCTCGATACCCGGGCCGGTGAACTCCGAACCGATCTCCACGACCTCGCCGAGATACTCGTGGCCCAGGACCACCGGATATTCGGAGGGGAACAGGTGACCTTCGAAGAAGGAGACGTCGGTTGAACAGATCGATACGCATCGCGTCTTCATCAGCAGCCCGTCGGCCGGAACCGTGGGCTTGGGAAGTTCGGCCAGAATCGTCTTACGCGGGGCGAGAAGCTGTACGGCCTTCATGGTCTGCATGACTCTCTCCTCTGTACGTGACCGGCGTTAACGTCGCATCATCAGGGGGCCGCCCAGCAGGTACTGGCCGACCGTCTCGAAATGGGTGTGCGACAGGGTGATGTGTTTGACGGCCGTGTGGACGTCGCGGAAGTAGCGCTCCAGCGGGCTTGAGGTGTAGATCGCCGTGGTCCCGGCGAGGCGGAAGGCGGCGTCCACGACGCTCGTGGCGTTCTCCGCGACGGTCGCGGCGGTGAGCCGGATCAGCGCGCTGAGCGCGTCGCCGCCGTCCTCTCCGCAGGTTTCCGCGTGCCACGCGGCGTCGACGAGCGCCAGGCGGGCGGCACGCAGCTGCGCCTCGGCCCGCCCCAGCTTCTCCTGCACGGTGTGACTGCCCGCCAGGGGGTTCGTCGCCGCCGCCGGTGTCTTCCTCGTGGCCAGTGACTTGAACGCCTCAAGGGCGCCCTGTGCGGTTCCCACGGCGGTCGACGCCGAGGTGAACGGCCCGAAGTCGTAGTAGCCGATGGCGTACGCCCGGGACGGCCGGGCGGCCGGCGGCCGGAGCATGTCGGCGACGGCGACGGTGAAGTCCTCCGTGACGAAGGTCTCCTCGATCTCGAAGTGCTCGCTGCCGGTGCCCCGCAGGCCGATGGTGTGCCAGGTGTCGAGCATCCGGCACTCGGATTTGGGGACGAAGAGCATGCGCGTCTCCGGCCCGGTGTCCGTCATGTGGGGGGTACCGTCCTCGCCGGTGACGACCGCCGCGCAGATCAGCCAGTCGGCGTGCGCGGAGCCGCTGGCGAACGCCCAGGTGCCGCTCAGCCGGAACCCGCCGTCGACCGGGACCGCCCGTCCCGACGGGTTGACGCCGCCGACCACAAGCGTGTCGTTCTCCGCGAAGAGCTTGCGGGCGGTCTGCTCGGGCAGGTAGTCCGACAGCCGTCCGATCGCCCCCTGCACGCCCATCTGCCAGGCGACCGACGGGTTGGCGACCGCCAGACGCTGGATGACGGCCGATCCGGTTCTCAGGCTCACCTGGCCGCCGCCGAAGTCCTTGGACACCCACATGCGGTGGACGCCCGCGGCCCGGAGCGCGTCGATGACGGGCGCGGGAGTCACCCGTTCGTACTCGGCCTGCTCCCGGTGCTCGTCGATCACCGACGCCAGCGCGTCGGCTTTGGCGAGCCAGTGATCGGCCTCCGCGGTGGCCGGTGTTTTGTTCAACAGTCGTTTTGGCTGCTCGTTCACGTATCCCCCGGTCGTGGAAATCAACGCATTCATTTCCTCTTCTTTTCTCTGCCGCCGCCCCACAGTCGGGGCTTCGCGAGGATCCGGCTCTCGCCGTCCGTCTGCGAACCATTCCTAGCCATAGTTCGTTGTCCGGTATCGAAGGCTGCACACCAGACAACAAGCACCGGACAATGGCTCGGTGACCTGATGGGCGGGGGTGGAGATGCCACGAGCTGAGCGTCCCTTGGACGACAACGACAGTGCGTTAACGCGTTTCGCTGCTGACCTGCGGCTGTTACGCGCGAAATCGGGGGGACCTCCTTATCGAGAATTGGCGAGCCGGGCTCACTATTCAGCGGCGACGCTGGCCGACGCGGCGGCGGGCCGGAAACTACCGAGCCTCGCCGTGACGATCGCCTATGTACAGGCATGCGGGGGTGACGTGCATGAATGGGAGGAGCGATGGAAGACGGTCGCCGCAGAATCGGCCGAAGGGAACACCAAGGCCGAAAACGATAAGAAGCGGAATCCCTACTTCGGCCTGACTGCTTTTCAAACGGAAGACGCCGATTGGTTCTTCGGCAGGGAGCGGCTCACCGAGGAGCTGATGACCTGCGTGCGCGAACACCGTTTTCTCATGGTGCTCGGCGCATCAGGGGCGGGAAAGTCGTCGTTGTTGCGGGCCGGGTTACTGTCCGCGTTCGGAAAGGAACAGAAAACGGCTTCCTGGCCGACGTTGCTGTTCACGCCCGGACCGCATCCCCTGGACGAATGTGCCGCACGCCTGGCCACCTTGGGTCATGAATCGGCCGCCACCCTGCGCAAGGAACTGGACGAAACCCCGCGTGCCCTGCATCTGGCCGTGTTGCAGGCGCTGACCGACCGGCCCGCGGACAGCGAACTGCTGGTGGTCGTGGACCAGTTCGAAGAGGTCTTCGCCCTGTGCCGAGACGCCGACGAGCGTGCCCGGTTCATCGAGGCGCTGGTCACCGCCGCCCGGGCGGCCAACAGCCGCGTCCGTGTCGTCCTCGGGGTACGCGCCGACTTCTACGCCCGCTGCGCCGAACACACCGATCTCCTTGAGGCGCTGCGGGAGTCCCACCTGCTGGTCGGGGCGATGAACGTCGAGGAGCTGCGCCGAGCCATCAGCCGGCCCGCGGTACAGGCGGGCTGTGTGGTCGAAAGCGCGCTGCTGGCCCGCCTCATCGCCGACGCCGCGGGGCAGGCGAACGTCCTGCCGCTGGTTTCGCACGCCCTGCGGGAGACCTGGCGACGCCGTCGCGGCAACGCCCTGACCCTGTCCGGTTACGAGCGGGCCGGCGGCATACATGGGGCGATCACGGCCACCGCCGAACAGCTGTACGCGAACCTGTCGGACGCCCAGGCCCACCAGGCACAGCGGATCCTGCTGCGGCTGATCAACCCGGGTGAGCAGGCGGCAGACACCCGCCGCCCCGCCTCCTACGCCGAGCTGCTTCCCGACACGAGCCCCGACGCCGCCGAGGTGCTGGAACAGCTGGCCGCCACCAGGCTGGTGACCCTGCACGAGGACACCGCCGAACTCGCTCACGAGGCTCTCATCTCCTCCTGGCCGCGCCTGGGCGAATGGATCGATCAGGAACGTGAGCTGTTACGCGTGCAACGGCACCTGACCGAGGCCGCCACCGGCTGGCAGGAACTCGGTGGTGACCCCGGTGCCCTGTACCGGGGAACCCGCCTGAGCGCCGCCCGGCCTCTGCTGGCCCACCCGCAGGACCTCACCTCGCTGGAGAGCGCCTTCCTTCGGGCCTCCGTCGAGGCGGCGGACCAGGCCGAACGCGCCACCGTCCGGCGCAGGAAGCTGGCACGTCTGGCGGTGGCCGCGCTGACCGTCCTGAGCGTCCTGGCCTCGGCCGCCGCCGGGGTGGCCATCACCGCGGCCCGCCAGGCCGACGCCCGCGGCCGGGAGGTCCTGGCCCGGCTCGTCGCCAAGAGCAGCGACGAGCTGGCCGCCACCGACCCGGCCCTGGCCGGACTGCTGGCCGCGGCGTCCTGGCACTTCACCCCCACCGCCGAGGCCCGCTACACCATGCTCACCACACTGACCGGCTCCCTGGACGGCGTCCTGAACAACCCGGCCGGGGGCGTCACCACCGTGGCCTTCAGCCCGGACGGCGGCCTGCTGGCCGCCGCGGGCGCCGACGGAAGTGTGCAACTGTGGCAGGTCGCCGCTCGTCACCTCGTCGCCACTCTGCCCGCCGGTCCCGCCCGCGACAGCGATGTCCGCACCATGGCCTTCAGCCCGGACGGCCGCCTGCTGGCCACCGCGGGCGCCGGCAAGGACGTACGGCTGTGGGACGTCGCAGGCCGCCGCCTGACCGCGACCCTGTCCACCGGTCACACCACCGCCGTCACCCTCGTGGTGTTCAGCCCGGACGGCACCAGGCTGAACACCGTCGGCGACAGCGGGAACGTCCAGGTGTGGGATGTCGCCACCCGCCGCCCTGCCGTCACCCTGCCCGCCACTCCCGCCCACGGCGTGACCAGCGTGGCCTTCAGTCCCGACGGCGCCACTTTCGCCACCAGTTACGTCAACGAGACGCACGTGCAAAGCTGGGACCTGGCCACCCGTCGCATGAACGGTCCGTTGTTCGACGGCGACGTCGGCCCCTCCCCTCGGGTGAGGTTCAGCGCCGACGGCACCACCGTCGCCACTTTCGGCGACAACGCGAACGTGCAGTTGTGGAACGTCGCCACTCACGGGCGGGTCGGCCATCCGCTGCCCACCGGCTACACCAGCGAACTGGCGTTCAGTCCGAACGGCGCCACGCTGGCCATCGTCGGCAAGGGCGAAAAACGCATCCAGTTGTGGGACGCCCACACCCAGAGCTCCACCGGCGTCCCGTTGAGCGGCCACACCGGCCCGATCACGGATATCGCGTTCAGCCCGGACGGCGGCATCCTGGCCAGTTCCAGCGACGACGGGACCATCCGGTTGTGGAACACCTCCGCGCGCCACGAGAACAGTGTCCTTCTGACCGGCCACACGCTCGATGTCACCACCGTGGCCTTCAGCCCGGACAGCCGCCTGCTGGCCAGCGGCGGGAACGACAAGACTTTCCGGCTCTGGGACGTCACGGCACGCCGCCCGATCGGCGTTCCCGTGACCGGCTCCGCCGGCGGCATCGCCACGCTGGCCTTCAGCCCGGACGGCCGCCTGCTGGCCGCCTCCGGCAGCGACACGAGCGTTCACCTCTGGAGCGCCGCCACCCGCCGCCCGATCGGTACCCTCACCCCCAAGGGGAGCCAGGGCGCGGTGAACACGCTGGCCTTCAGCCCGGACGGCACCAAGCTGGCCACCGGGAACTGGTACGGCGCCACCCAGCTGTGGGACGTGACCACCCACCAGCCGATCGGCGCCCCCCTCCTGAGCCACAGCGGCGCGGTGAACACGGTGGCCTTCAGCCCCGACGGCCGCCTGCTGGCCACCGGCAGCTGGTACGGCGTCGTCCAGTTGTGGAACGTGGCCACCCACCAGCCGATCGGTACCTCCCTGATGGGACACGGCAGCTCGGTGAACACGGTGGCCTTCAGTCCCGACGGCACCACCCTGGCCAGCGGCGGAACGGACAGGACCGTCCGCCTGTGGGACGTGGCCACCCGCCACCCGATCGGCGCCCCCCTGATGGGACACAACGGCTCAGTGAACACCGTCGCCTTCAACCCGGACGGCACCACCCTGGCCAGCGGCGGAGAGGACAGGACCGTCCGCCTGTGGGACGTGGCCACCCGCCACCCGATCGGCGCCCCCCTGATGGGACACAACGGCTCAGTGAACACCGTCGCCTTCAGCCCCGACGGCACCACCCTGGCCGGCGGCGGAGAGGACAGGACCATCCGGCTGTGGCAGGAGAGGATACCGGAGGACCCCTCCGCGGAGGTCTGCGCCGTCGTGGGCCGCTCCCTCACCCCGCAGGAATGGCGGCAGTACATCCCCGGACAGCCCTACCAGCAGGTCTGTCCTTAACGCGTTTCCGCACGTCATCGGCCTGAACGGTACGGCGGGGCAGGGATGGCGCCCCGCCGTGCCCGGCCCTTCGTCCCCCGCCACCTGGTCGCGTACGGGTTCGGCCTGGTCACGGCCCATCCGTTCCGAGGCGAGCACCGATGGCCACGGTACCGGCGCGACCAATTTTCTATTGACAATCCTACGATCGTATTCATTACGATAGTTACATGAAAGCAAGGAAGCGGGTCGGACCACTCTGGATCGCCCTCGCCTGCGTGCTCGTCCTGGTCGCCGGGGCCTGTGCGTGGATCGTCGTGCAGAACGATTTCGCCGTACGCGAGGTGCGGGTGACCATCCCCGGTCCGAAGCAGCCGCTGAAGGCGGTGCTCGCGCTGCCGACGGAGGGGAAGGGCCCGCGAGGGCTGGTTGTCCTCGCTCACGGGGACGGAGTGGCGGACGCCTCCAGGGACGGGTTCTACCGGCCGATCTGGGAGGCGTTCGCACGTGCCGGATACGCCTCGCTGTCCTGGAACAAGCCCGGCGTCGACGGCGCGCCGGGGAACTGGCTCCACCAGAGCATGAGCGATCGCAGCGCGGAGGTCGACGCCGCGCTGGACTGGGCGAAGCGGCGACCGGAGATCGACCCGAATCGGCTGGGAGTGTGGGGGATCAGCCAGGGCGGCTGGGTGCTGCCCAAGGTGGCGGGAGACCGTACCGACCTGCGCTTCATGATCCTGGTAGGGGCTGCGGTGAACTGGTTGCGGCAGGGCGAGTACAACCTGCGGGCCGAACTCCAGGACCAGGGCGCACCGGACGACAGGCTCGGCGCCGAACTCCGCCGGCGTGCCGCCCAGATCCGCCTTCTTGAGGAAGGCGCCGGGTATGACGAGTACCTCGCGTCCGGGCTGGACGACCCGCCGATGAGCAAGGACCGGTGGCGGTTCGTTCTCCGGAACTTCCGCGCCGATGTCACGGACCAGCTTCCGAGGGTGCGCACCCCGACTCTTCTCGTGCTCGGGGACCACGACCGCAACGTCGACGTCAAGGAGACCGAGGCCGCCTATCGCGCGGGCGTCCCCCAGGGCCTGCTCACGGTCGAGACGCTCCGGGGCGGCTCCCACAGCGCGGCCAGGTACGAACTGGACACCCCCGGCAGCGTCCGGGGTCTGATCACGTACGTCGCCGCCCCCCGTTCGCTCTACGTACCCGGCTACCTCGACTCGCTCACCGACTTCGTGAAGAAGCACGGGCGGTGACCATGGAGGAACCACGCCTCCGGAGCGGCCCCGTTCGGCATGTGGAGAGCAGACCAGGCGGTACCCGCGCGAGGGCGTCCTCCGGTTCCTGCCTGATCCCACCTACCTCGACCGGCATTCCACGCCCAGGTACCAGCGGCTGTGGCCGGCGTTCCTCAACGTCCGTAAGGGGATGGTCTTCGATGGGCGAGCGATACCGTGTGGTCGCGCTGGGCGGAGCCGGAGCGATGGGCGGACCCGTCGTCGAGGCGCTCGCCGGGCGCGCGGACATCGCGGAACTGGCGATCGCCGACCGTGACACCGCGGCCGCCGAACGCCTGGCCGCCCGCTTCCCGGGCGTCTCGGTCGCGCCGGTGGACGCCTCGGACCCGGTACGGCTCCGCGAGCTCTTCCACGATGCCGACCTGGTCCTCAACACCACCGGCCCCTTCTTCCGGCTCGGTGTGCCGATCCTGCGGGCGGCGATCGAGAGCCGTACCCATTACGCCGACATCTGCGACGACTGGGAACCGACGCTGGACATGCTCGCCATGGACGCCGAGGCGCGGGAGGCGGGCGTGATCGCCGTGGTCGGAGCCGGGGCCAGCCCGGGCACCGGCAACATGCTGGCCGCGCTGGCGAGCCGAGACCTGGACACCGTCGAAGACGTCTTCACCGCCTGGCCGGTGGACGTCCCGTTCATCGGAGACGACCCCGCCGACGACGCGTCCGACGGAAACTCGGCCGCCCTCGTCCACTGGATGCACCAGCTGTCAGGAAAAATCATGACTTGGTCGGGCGGGGAACCCACCGAGGGCCCGCCGCTCGAACCCGTCCGGCTCGACTACCCCGGGTTGGGCACCGGAACCGTCTACACCGTCGGCCATCCCGAACCGCTGACCCTCCCGGCGACCTGCTCGGTCACCCGCGACTCCGCCTGCGTCATGGTGGTCAGGCCGGAGACGGCCGCCTACCTGATGACCCTGCGCGATGAGGTCGACCGGGGAAGGCTCTCCCTGGAACAGGCAGCCGCCGCGATCGAGACCCCGACCGCCGCCCGCTTCGCCCGCTCGGCCATACGTCGGCTCTCTCTGCGCGGCCCCGGCTCGCTTCCCCCCTTCTTCGCACTGGCCACCGGACTCCGGTACGGCCGGCCGTACCGGGTCGGCGCGAGGCTGATCGCCTCGCCGCGCGGGATGGCCAGGATGACCGGGATCCCTCTGTCGCTCGCGGCGGCGCAGATCCTCGACGGCACGGTGCGCACCCCCGGCGTCCACCCGCCGGACGCCGTACTCGACCCGGCAAGATACTTCGACGAGCTGGCCGCCCACTGCGACCCGCCCCGCACCGGCCGCGACGAGGTCGTCAGGGTGGACCACACCTCATGACCACGGATCATCGGCGCCCGACACAGAATCTTTCATGCATTCGACTATCGAGCCCAATACGATAGTTCTTTTGGAGGGCCGCAGCATGGACGTCCATGTCCCCACCCGGATGCTCGTCGAAGCGCTCGTCCGCACCGACCTCACGGTCGACGCCGGCGACCTCTACGCGACCGCGAACCTGCTGCGCATGAACGACCAGCAGGTTCGCCTGTGCATCAAACGCCTGGTCGCCGAGGGACGCTTCGTCCAGGAGGGACGAGGGCGCAAGGCGATCCTGCGCGCCACCGGCGGCACCGAACGCGCGATAGGCCTCGACGTCGAGTTCGTCACCCACGCCTTCCGCCAGGACGCCGGGCTCGCCCCCTGGGACGGCGCCTGGCACCTCGTCGGCTTCGCCGTACCGGAGAGCGCGCGGCCCGCCCGCGACGCGCTGCGCGCCTGCCTCACCTTCCTCGGCGGCGCCGCCATCCACGGGGGCCTCTACCTCAGCGCCAATCCTTGGGAGCCGTACGTCGAGGAGCACGCCCGCCGCCTGGACATCCTCAACCACGTCACCTTCCTGACCACCCGGGACCTCCGTCGCGGCGAGGAGACCGATCCCGTCGCGCTCACCCGCGCCATGTGGCCGCTGGACGAGATCGCCGAACGTTACGACCGGCTCGCCGCGGTGGCGGAGCCCCGGCTCGCGCTCATCGAGGATTCCGCCGATCTGTCCGGGGCGCAGCGGCTGACCGTCGCGGTGGAGCTGGCCGCGGAGTTCACCCGCGCGATGGAGGCGGACCCGCTCCTACCTCCCGAGCTTCTCCCCCCGTCCTGGCCCGGCGCCCGAGCCCGCGCCCTGACCGCGCGCTGCTGGTCGCTGCTGGAGGAACAGAGCGACCAGGACGACAGCGGGATCCGCCTGTTCAGGCTCTACGGCGACACAGCCGTCACGACGCCCCGCGAGTTCGACCTCGACAACCGGCGCTCGGCCGGCCATGACCCGACGGTGCGCGGTCCGGGCTGACCTGGCCTTCTCCCATGAGCCCGCATGAGGCGATTTCACGCGTTCTTTGCCCACTCCACCGGCTTTGGTGACAGATCCGGCGGCGGCTGCCAACCGGAGTACTCCGACGTCATGGTGCCCATCCCGCCGGGAGGCGTTCCGGGGTCGGTCCGCCGTTCCCGCCTTCTCGGCCTCCAGGTGGCGCCCGCACCCCCGAGGAGACAGGGAAATCCGCCGATCAGGTTTTCTTTCACGGCATCGCGGTACGCGGTAGAGAGTCGGACAAAAAGGGAGAAACCGGATGATTACCCAGAACCAGATCTCAGCGGTGATCGACCAGACCGTCTACGACAACCACGGGGACAAGATCGGCAAGGTCAAGCACGTCTACCTCGACGACAACACCGGTCGCCCCGAGTGGCTGTGCGTGCGGACCGGGCTGTTCGGCATCAACGAGACCTTCGTCCCCGTCCAGGGCGCCGACGTGGTCGGCGACCACGTCGAGGTCGCCTACGACAAGGACCGCATCAAGGACGCTCCCAACATCGACGTCGAGTCCGGCGGCCACATGTCGCCGCAGGAGGAGCGCGAGCTGTACAACTACTACGGCATCGACCTGGACGCCTCCTGGAGGGAGGCCAACCAGCCGGGTGAGACCGGCTGGGCGCACACCGGCGGCCAGCGGGAGCGCGAGCGCCTGGGCTCCGTCGGCCGGGAGCGGGAGGCCGGACGCGCGGACCTCACCGGCGACGACGCGATGACCCGCTCGGAGGAGCGGCTGACGACCCACACCGAGAGCCACGAGATCGGCCGGGCGCGGCTGCGGAAGTACGTGGTCACCGAGGAGCAGCAGGTCACCGTGCCGGTCACCCGAGAGGAGGTGCGCATCGAGCGCGAGCCGATCACCGAGGAGAACCGGGACGCCGCGCTGCGGGGCCCGGACATCTCCGAGGCCGAGCACGAGGTGACCCTGCACGAGGAACGGGCGGTGGTGGAGAAGAACACCGTCCCGGTGGAACGGGTCCGGATGACCACCGAGAAGGTCACCGACGAGGAGACCGTCACCGAACAGGTCCGCAAGGAACGCATCGAAGCCGAAGGAGACATCGGCGAGGACGGCCGCGCCTTCTGAGCGCGGGGGCGACCCGTCCGGAAGCGCCCTCACCGCTCCACGCCCGCCGTCATGACCGGCCGACCGCTCGTCTCGAACCGACGGCTGCGTCCAACAGGTGTCCAGCAGGTCCCGCACGGGGCGAGCACGGCCGGTCATTCCTCCCGCGCCTCTCGCCGGTTCCCGGAGATCGGGCCGCCTGCCTGTATTCGGGAGCGGCCCTCCTCGCGCCGACCGCCCCGGCCCATGCCGTCCCTGGCCGGAGGTAACGGGCCGGAGAACCGGGCGACACAGCTGGAACTCCAGGACGGCCGGGAGCCGACCGGCACGACGAGGAGGTCCGTAGGGGTATTACGCCAGTCTGAAAATACTAAAAAACACCGTATTAAACCCCATGGGATTCATGAGACGGCACCCTCGGGAGCCTTCTGACCGGGGTTGTTCCGGCCCTGAGAGGCCTTGACGGACCGCCCCCCGACGCCCGTCCGCGACCGGCCAAAAATGGGCGAATTCCCAAATTCGGCGGAACTTTCGATAGACCGTTCGACACAGCTCCAGGTTGTCGGCCGCCTGTCCGTTTCTTCGGATCTCACCAGGCTGAGCTATGTCCGGATCCGGAACTTCGTTCACATAATGACAGATTTAATGATTTAGCTATACGATCGCCGTTCGTGGTTGGAGTTAATCCCCCAAGAACCCGATTGGCCGACGACCTGTTCTTTGTCATGCATGACAACTCGACCGGCCGGCCGCGGCTTCACGCCCGCCTGGCCGGTCTGGGGCTGGCCGCCGCCATCCTGGGAGAGCTGATGCTCGCCGGGCGGACAACCGTGGGATTGGCAGCGGGGCAGATACGGCTCGTCGTTCTCGACACGGCGCCGCCCGGAGACGCGGTCACCAGGACCGCCTTGGACCACATCATCGCCGAGCCCGCCCACCGCCTCCATACCTGGTTGCAGTTCTTCGCCCGTACGGCGCTCGCCGACGTGGCGGCCCGGATGACCGCCGACGGGCTGCTGCGCCCGCCCGGCAGACGCCCGTCGCGGAGGCAGGCACCGGTCGACGTGAACATCGCGGCGTGGCCCGGCGGACGCGTCAACCTGGCGATCCAACGCCGTGAACCGCTCAACGTCCAGGACAACGTCCTGCTGGGGCTGCTCGTCGTGACCGGCGGCAGCCGGCTCGTCCTGTGGGAACAGAACCCGGGATATCTCTCCGATTCGGTCGCCGCCCTCCCGGCGCCGCTCCAGGAACTGATCGCCCAGACCGAGGCTGCCGTGGGTGACTCCATCATCAGCCGCCGGTGAACCCACCCCCCTCACTCCAAGGATCCTCCCCATGTCCGTGACAGAACGAAGGGCCAGCGCCGTCTCCGCCGCACTGGCCCAGGACCGCCTCGGTGTGCCGTCGGTGGTGTTCTTCGTCATCTCGGCGGCGGCGCCGCTGACTGTCATCGGCGGTTCGGTGACCTCCGCCTACGCCGCGACCGGCGTGACCGGCGTACCGCTCGCCTTCATCCTGCTCGGAGCCATCCTGGGCCTGTTCGCCGTCGGCTACGTGACGATGGCCCGTTACGTCGTCAACGCCGGGGCGTTCTACGCCTACACCGCGAAAGGACTCGGCAGGCCGATCGGAGTGGCGACCGCGTGGGTCGCGTTGCTGGCCTACAACGCGCTCCAGGTGGGTCTCTACGGCATGATCGGCGCGGCGGCCCAGCAGCCGATCACCGACTGGTTCGGAAGCTCCCCTCCCTGGTGGGTCATCGGACTGGCCGCCTGGGTGCTGACCGGGGTGCTCGGCCTCATGCGGGTCGACGTGAACGGGAAGGTCCTGTCGGTCCTGCTGCTGACGGAGATAGCCGTCGTCATCGTGTTCGACGTCGCGGACCTGATCAACCCGTCGGCCTCGGGCTACAGCCTCGACGTCTTCTCCCCCTCAAGCCTCTTCGTCCCCGGGATCGGTGCGGTGGTCGCGATCTGCATCGCGTCCTTCGCGGGCTTCGAGTCGTCGGTGGTGTTCTCCGAGGAGACCAAGGACCCGAGGCGTACGGTGCCGATCGCGACCTACGTCGCGCTCGCCGTCATCTCGGGCCTCTACGCCGTCTCGTCCTGGGCGATGACCGTGCCGATCGGCTCGGGCAAGATCGTCGACGCCTCACGTGAGCAGAGCTCGGCCCTGCTGTTCAACCTGGCCGGGCGGCACCTGGGGGCGACCATCGCCACCATCGGCTCTCTCCTGTTCGTGACGAGCCTCTTCGCCGCGCTGATCGCCTTCCACAACACGATCTCCCGTTACATCTTCGCCCTCGGCAGAGAGAGGGTGCTTCCCGAGACCTTCGGTCGCACCTCCCCGGGGACCGGCGCCCCGATCAACGGCTCACTGGCGCAGAGCGTCATCGGGCTGATCACGATCGTCGTGTACGCGGCCTTCGGCCTGGACCCGGTCGTCCAGCTGTTCTTCACCGTCGGATCGTTCGGCGGCCTGGGGCTGCTCATGATGCTGGCGGCCACCTCGGTCTCCGTGCTGGTCTTCTTCTCCAAGAACCCCAACGAGGAGAACGCCTGGCGGACCAGGATCGCCCCGGGCATCTCCTCGGTCCTGCTGGTCGTGGTCATCGCGCTCGTCATGATCAACTTCGACACCGTGCTCGGCGTGGCCTCCGACTCCCCGCTGCGCTGGATCATGCCCGCCGTCTACTTCGTCGCCGTGGGGCTCGGCGTCGTGTGGGGACTCACCCTGCGGTCCAACCGGCCGAAGGTGTACGCGAACATCGGGCGGGGAGCCCAGGCCGCCGTGGGAGGGGCCGAATGACAGAGATCATCCGCATCCAGAACGTTCCCGGAGCGGCCGAGGCCGTCGGCGCGATCATCGCCACCTCCTTCCACGAGCAGGAGATCTCGGCCTGGATGATCCCGTCGGACGACGACCGCCGCCAGGTGATGCCCCCCTTCTTCTCCATGGCCACCGAGAGCGCCCTCGTCCACGGCGAGGTCCACGCGACGGCCGACATGACCGCCGTGGCCGTGTGGTTCCACAAGGGCGTCGAGCCGCTTCCCGAGATCCCCGGCCGGGACGCCCGGGTGGCGGAGCTGGCCGGTCCCCACGCGGAGCGCATCGGGCGGATGGGAGAGGAGATGGACAAGCGCCATCCTCACGAACCGCACCACTATCTGGCGTTCCTCGCCGTGCTCCCCGGGCACCAGCGGCAAAGGACGGGGACCCGGCTGCTCCAGGGGTACCACCGCGGGCTCGACGAGGCGGGCATACCCGCGTACCTGGAGGCCAGCAGTACCCACAGCCGCAGGCTCTACCTGCGCCACGGTTACCAGGACCTCGGCGACCCGATATTCATGCCCGGCGGCCCGCCGATGTTCCCGATGTGGCGCCCGCCGAACCCCTGACCCGCGTACGGCCCCGCCCCCGCCTGACAGGCGCCCGGCAGGCCTCGGGCGGTCTCGCCGACGCCCCTGTTGCCGGCGAGACCGCCCTCACGTCGTCGGTTCCCGAACCGGGAGCCCGACGATCATGGGCCGACCCGGCGGAGGGCCGGGACGGGCCTGGGAGGCGTTTCCCGAGCCCGCCAGCCCCTGCGCCGGTGGTGATCCATGTGCTTGCCGTACGGATGACCACAGGGAACGCGAACACCGAGCCGTACCAGGTGGTCCTGTCGTCGGCTTCGGAGTCGAAGCCGTATTCGCCCTTTTCCCGGTCACCGGCCTTCGTGTCGCCGATGCCGTAGGAGAGGCGGCGGTGCCGTTCCACGGTCTCCGAACCGATCAGCCTGCTGATTCGGGCGGCTCACCGGGGACACCCGTTGGTGAGAGTGGTGCGTTCCTTGTCCGAAAGCCGATTTTCGGCACGCGCGAAAATGGTCCGGTCGATGCGGTCGTCGATGCCGACGACGGCCTACGAGGCCTCGCCCGCGTCGACGGTCACCGCGGGCCGCTCGGCCGCCGGATCGTCCGGCGCGGCCAAGGCGGAAAAGGCCGTACCGACGACCATGTCGGTCAGCGTGATCTCTGAGATCAGGAGCAGGCGACTGACGAGCATTCCAGGTCATCTCCTTGGGGGTGGACATGGCTCCGTTCCGTTCCTGCGGTGGGATGCCCGTCGGCCGAACGGCCCACCGGTCTGGGATCGTCCCGTCTGCCCGGCCGGTTGAACCGCCACGGAAACGCCTTGGGAGAGGGCGTCTCCACGGTCTGCCCAAATCAAGCTGTTCCGGTCTTTCCAGGTTTCCGGTGAACCACCCGCCTCCGGCGGCCGGTGTGTTTCCCGTATCCGCTCTTCCGCTTTTTTGGTGGAACGAGAACCACTGTGCGCCATTGCCTGTGGACGAACCTTGGGCCAACCTTGAACCGGCTGGTCCGACCGGCTGTCCCGGGCCGGAATTCCCGCTGGAAAGGTGAACGGAATGGCCGTGGAGTTCGGCTTGTTCGGTGGCGTCGAGGCGCGAGCCGACGGTCGGCCGATCGAGCTGGGCCACGCCCGGCAGCGATCCGTGCTGGCGGCGCTGCTGATCGATGCGAACCGGGTGACATCGGTCGAGCAGCTGGTGGACCGGGTGTGGGGCGAGCGTTCTCCCCAACGGGCTGAGGGAACCCTGTACAGCTACGTGTCCCGCCTGCGTCAGGCACTGGCTCCGGTCGCCGGTGAGGCGCGTCTTTCGCGGGCCTCCGGCGGCTACGTCCTCGCGGTCGACGCCTCCACCGTGGACCTGCACCGTTTTCGCGACCTGACCGCCCGGGCCCGCACGGCCGATGACGACGGCACCGCCGCCTCCCTGCTGGAGCAGGCGCTCGGCCTGTGGCGGGGAGAGCTCTTCGCCTCCCTGGACACCCCGTGGTTCAACTCCGTACGCGAGTCCCTGGGAAGGGAACGGTTCGCCGCCGAGCTGGATCTGGGCGATGTCCTGCTGCGGCTCGGACGGCACGCGGAAATGCCCTTCGAGCTGGCCGCCCGCACCAGGGAACATCCGTTGGACGAGCGCCTGGCCGGTCAGCTCATGCTGGCCCTGTACCGCTGCGGCCGTCCCGCCGACGCCCTGAACCACTACCGGGACCTCCGGAGCCGGTTGGCGGATGATCTCGGTATCGACCCGGGCCCGGAGCTGCGGCACCTCCATCAGCAGATCCTCACCGCTGATCCGGCCATCGCCGTACCGTCTCCCGCCGACTCCCCCACGACCGGCGCCCACCCCGCGCCCACTCCGGTGCCGCGGCAACTTCCGGCACCGCCGCCGATGTTCACCGGCCGGGACCTGGAGGTGAAGGTCCTCTGCGGAATGCTGGATCCCGGCGAGCCCCGGCACGCCCACGTGGTGGCCGTCGACGGAGTCGCCGGAGTCGGGAAGTCCGCGCTGGCGCTTCATGCGAGCCATCGGATGGCGCACGGGTTCCCCGACGGGCAGCTCTACGTCAACCTGCAGGGCGCGTCTGCCGCGGGAGCGCCGCTGACGCCGTACGACGTCCTCGTCCAGTGGCTCCCCCAGCTCGGTGTGGCGGGCACGGATGTGCCCGGCGAAACAGGGGCGGCGAGCGCGCTGTGGCGCTCGGTGCTGGCGGGGCGGCGCCTGCTGCTGGTGCTCGACGACGCCTTCTCCGCCGAGCAGGTCCGTCCGCTGCTGCCCGCGGAACGCGGATGTGTGACGGTCGTGACCAGCAGGAGCGTGCTGTCCACCCTGGACGGAGCCGAGTTCGTGCACCTGGAGCCGCTGGCCCAGGAGGAGGCGGTGACGTTGCTGGAGCGGCTGGCGGGTGCGGGCCGGGTGGTCGCGGACCCGACGGCCGCCGGCGACGTCGTCGGGTTCTGCGAACGCCTTCCGCTCCTGCTGCGCATCGTGGCCGCCAGGCTGGCGGCCCGTCCGAGCTGGTCGATCCGGGTGATCGCCGACCGGCTGGCCGAGGAGCACCGGCGCCTGAACGAACTGCAGGCCGGTGAGCTGAGCGCGCGGGCGAGCCTCGCGGTGAGTCTGCGGGAGACGAGTGAGGAGGGAGCGCGGGTCTTCGCATCTCTCGCGATGGTCGGCGTGACCGAGCTCGACCTGCCGCTGGCGGCCTCGCTCGCCGGCCTGCCCTGGGCCGCCGCAGAAGCCGTCCTGGAACAGCTCGTCGACGCCCGCCTCATCGACTCGCCCGTTCCCGGCCGTTACCGGATGCACGACGTGGTCCGGCTCTACGCCCGCGAGCAGGCCCGCGTGCGGGCCGACACCGCCGGGTGGAGCGCCACGCGACGCCGGGTGCTGGATCACTACCTGGCCCTCACCCAACAGGCCGCCCTCCTGCTGGACCCGGAGGAGGCCTCCGCGCTCACGAACGGACCGCCGCCGGCCCATCCCTCCGGTTTCGCGTTCGACGACCGCTCCGAAGCGAGTGCCTGGATCGACTTCGTGGCCCCCCATCTGCCGATGATCATGGACGAACTGGCCGGTTCCGACGACCTGACCGCCGACATCGCCCTGCTCGCCCTGGAGGCCTATCCGGCGCTGGTGGTCCGCGACCGCTGGACGGAGCTGATCCGGCTGAGTTCCATCGCGGTCAGGACCGCCCGCGACGGCGACCGGCGGGTCCTTGAGGCACGGGCCCACAATCTGCTGGGCATGGCGTACGGCAACACCGGCCGGTTGGACGAGAGCCTCGCCGAGTTCGATCTCGCCCTCCGGCAGTGGGAGAAGATCGGTGACCGGCACCAGATGGCCCGCGCCCTGAACAACCTGGGCCTCGTCGCACGCCTGCGCGGCGACCTGCCGGAGGCGGTGCGCTGCCACGAACGCAGCATCCTGCTGTTCCAGGAGGTCGGGGACTCCAACGGGCAGGCTCGGGCCCTGTCCAATCTGGGTCTCGTCCACCAGCGCATCGGTGACCACGATCAGGCGATCGTGGCGCACGAGGAGGCCGCCGGGATATTCCGGACCCTGGGCGACCGGTATCGTCTCGGCCTCATCCTGGGCAACCTCGCCCGGTCCGTACGGCTGGCCGGCCGGATCCGCGAGTCCCTCGACCGCTACCAGGACAGCCTGAGGGTCATCCGCGAGACCGGCAACCGTTCCGGTGAGGCCGAGCAACTGTGGGGACTGGCACAGGCCCTGCACGACCTCGGTGAGTCCGACCTCGCGCGTGCGCGGTGGCGCGCCGCCCTGGACATTCTCCGCGAGTGCGGTGACCTCACCGCCAAGGAGGTGGAGGCCATCCTCGCCCAGCCCGTTCCACAGGCGCCGGCGGCCATCAGCAGGGGAGTCTGAACGAGGATCGGCCGTCCGGCCCGGACCCGGGAGCGGTCAAAGTGCCGTGTGGTGGTCGTTCCTGGAGGAATGCATCGTGTCGATTTTGGCGTGCAGCCGGGCCAGGTCCTCGGCGATGGCTGCCAGCCGGTCCTCGGTCCGCTGTTCCTCCGTCGAGGTGTTCTGGTCGTCCATCGCGTTGACCACGACGGCGATCAACAGGTTCAGCACCACGAAGGTCGTCATGAGGATGTAGCCGACGAAGAACACCCACGCCCACGGTTCCCGCCCCATGACCCTCTCGGCGATGTCCGGCCACGCCTCACCGGTCATGACCTGGAACAGGGTGAACAGCGAGGTGGGCAGCTCGCCGAAGTACTCCGGGGCGATCCCTCCGAACAGCTGTGTCGCCAGGACCGCCGAGACGTACATGACCAGAACGAGCAGGCCGACGATCGACAGCATGCCGGGGATGGCGGACAGCAGGGCGTTGACGACGTTGCGCATGCTGGGTACGGCCGACACCAGGCGTAACGCGCGCAGGATCCGCAGGGTGCGCAGTATCGAGGTCGGGCCCGAGGCGGGAACCAGCGCGACGCCCACGATGATCGTGTCGAACCAGTTCCACGGGTCGCGGAAGAAGGCCCCACGGTAGGCGTACAGCCGGGCGGCCAGTTCGACGGCGAAGACCGCCAGGGCGATCCTGTCGACGACGTGGAGCAGTCCGCCGACGTGATCGACGAGGTAGGAGGACGTCTCACAGCCGATCGTGATCGCGTTGATCACGATGACCGCGACCACGGCCCGCTGCAGGAGGGAACTCTCAAGAAAACGGCGCGTCCGTTCCCGTACCGGCACCTGGTCGATTCCTGAAGGATGGGGGTTCACCCGACGATCATCGCAAACCGCCGTCCACGATTTTCGGACAGATCCCCCCATGTGGCTCATCACAGGAGAATTCGACCGATGATCGGGCAGGCGCCGCGGCGTCTACGGGAGGTCGAAGGGGGCCGGGAAGTGGTCCTCCCAGATCCGGCGGGAGGTCTGCTCCGGGTAGGGCAGGGTCTCCGACGGGGCGTCCAGGACGCGGGTGAGCCGCCGGTCGGGCCGGTGGGCGGCCCACCCCGCGTCACCGGTGGTGGCGAAGCGGATCCACGCCTCCTTCAGCTCGCGGGAGAGAGCGACGGCCTCGGGGGCGGGCTCGTCGCCGAGGAGCTGTGTGCCGACGGGGCTGTCCAGGGTGCCGAACGCCAGGGGGACGTCGAGGCTGTGACAGGCGCCCAGGGCACCGCCGAGGGCCGGAGCGCTCCAGCGCAGCTCGAACAGGTACGAGGTGCCGCCCGCCGCGGCGTTCGCCTCGGCGAGCTTCTGCGACGGCATGCGGAAGAGCGCGTCGGAGTACACCGCCTCCACCAGTTCCTCGGGGCCGGCCTGCGCGAACGCGGCGCGGTACGCCTGCGCGCCGTGCGGCTGGGGGGCGAGCAGTTCCAGTGCCGTGCGGGCGTCCTGCTCGGTGAAGGTGCCCCGCCGTCCGCCCATGACGCTGAACAGCCGGAACTCGTCCCGGGTGTGGCCGACGAGCAGTTCGGCCCCGCTCGCGCGCGCGCCGGTCAGCGCGGGCCAGGGCGTCTCGGGAAGGACCTCACCGTCGACGACGGGGCACAGGGAGGTGCCGGTTCCCGTGATCCGCCCCCAGCTCTCCCGGTGCGCGTGGAGACCGGCGTTGAAGGAGGTGAGCTCCGCGGCCAGGTGCCAGGGGTCGACGTCGCGCAGGGCCGCGGCGGTGGGGGCCGCCGCCCCGAACCGGTCCGCGAGCGCGGCGGTGATCCGCCGTGCCAGCGCGGGGGTGCTGTGCAGTCCCGGCACCGAGTGGGCGATGGCCCGCCGGAACAGGCCGCGCGCCGGTTTCATCGTCAGGAGGGCGGCGACCGACCCCGCCCCGGCGGACTGTCCGGCCACGGTGACCTGGTCGGGGTCGCCTCCGAAGGCGGCGATGTTCCGCCGCACCCATTCCAGTGCCGCGATCTGGTCGAGGAATCCGCGGTTGGGCGGCGCGTCGTCGAGGAACGCGAACCCCTCCGCGCCCACGCGGCAGTTGACGGTCACCACGACGAGTCCCGCCTCTGCCAGCGCCGCCGGGTCGTACATCGGGTCGCTCGACATCGCCGTGACGTAGCCGCCCACGGGCAGCCACACCAGCACCGGCAGTCCCGCCGCGCCCGGGTCCGGAGTGCCGACGTTGAGCGTCAGCCAGTCCGTGCCCCGCTGCGGGCCCACGTCGACCGGCAGGGACAGCGGAACCACGGGACCGAACTCCGTCGCCTGCCTCGTCCCCTCCCAGCGGTCCGGCGGGGCCGGCGCGGCGAAGCGGAGCTCCCCCACCGGAGGCCGGGCGTAGGGGATGCCGCGGAACACCGCGTGCCCCTGCCGCCAGAGCCCGCGCACCGGGCCCTCCGTGGTCCGCACCCTCGGCTGTCCAGACATGACGTCTCCTTCCCTGAGCGGGCCCAGGATTATAGGTCACCTGTATTATGTCAACTGTATTGGAAAGACTCCGGGACACGAGGGAGGGAACGGCGATGCCGAAACAGGTGGATCACCGTGAACGCCGCGAGGCGATCGCCCGCGCGTTGTGGCGGGTCGTGGAGCAGCGCGGCGTCACACACCTGACGCTGCGCGTGGTGGCGCAGGAGGCGGGCATCTCCCTCGGGCAGCTGCAGCACTACTTCGCCTCCCGGACCGCCATGCTCTCCTTCGCCATGGACTTCGCGTCCGAGCGGACCTCGCTACGCGTCGCCCAGGGCCTCGAAAAGCTCGGCGACCACCCGCACCCCCGTGACGTGCTGCGACTGACGCTCATGGAGATGCTCCCCCTGCACGCCGACGCCCGTGCGACCAGCCGGATGAGCACCGCCTACGTCCTGGAGGCACTGCACGACGAGGCCGTCCACGAGCAGGCGCGTCACGGCCTCACCCGGGGACGGGCCCTTGTCGAACGGCTGGTCCGCCATGCGATCGCCGACGGGCACATCGCCCCCGGCCGCGACCCGGCGACCGAGACCAACCTGCTCCTCGCCCTCACCGGCCTCACCCCCCTGATCGAACTGAACGTGATCGAACCCCGGGACGCGCTCGCCGCGATCGACCTGCACCTGGACAGGTTGTTCGACGGGAACGACCGGAGGGCGTGACCCACACCCGAAGCGGATTCCGCGCCGGATCGGCGGACCGGTCGTCAACCCACGCCCGAGGAAGCGTTCCGCGTGACGGGAAAAGCCGTCAGAATCATTTCCACAGGACGGAACGCATCGGGAAATTTCGAATTCCAACCTCTTCGCAGAAACGCGCCGATCTCCATCGGCCCAATGGATTCCCTACGACGCGAAATCGGCGTTGTCAAGCCGGTGCACAGCCAATTTCCTGCGACAACAGCCAGCACAATGACGCTGCGCATCCACCCGGAAGCCAATCGTGCAAATCAAATTCACAGTTGATTTTCACACATGTGATCGGCCTATGCTGACCCGTCGGCTCCCTTGGTCCCACAACAAACCCATCGCGCGGGAAACGCGCCATTCGGCGTGCCCGCACGCCCAAAGTCACGAACGCCGGGCGGCACCCGCGCACCCCAGAGGACGACGAGAAGAGGAGAATTCGGTGCCAACTCACTCCGCCACCCGGGGTCACGGAGGACCACGGTCACGGTGGCTCACCGCGGCCCTGCTCTCCGTGGCCGTCGGCGCGCTGTCCGGCGTGGTCGCCGCGAATCCCGCCTCGGCCGAGCCCGCCCCGGCCTACGACCACAGCAAGGACAAGGGCACCGCCCCGGGCACCCACGCCCCCCTGCCCAAGGGCTTCTCCACGACCCAGCTCTCGGTGAAGTTCAAGCCCGGCCTCGCCGTACGGCTGCGCGGGCAGGGCCTGGTCGCCAAGGACTCCGGAGACACCGCGGACATCCAGAAGGTCCTGGCCAAGTACAAGGACGCCTCCATCAGGCCCCTGTCCTCGACCTCCGAGACGAAGACCACCGAGCAGCGCCTCCAGCTGGAGAGGAAGACCGGCAGGCAACTGCCCGACCTCAACTCCTGGTTCGTCGTCACCGCCCCCAAGAGCGGCGTCGAGGGCCTGCTGAAGGACCTCAACGCCCTGCCCTCGGTGGAGATCGCCCAGGCCAAGCCGAACGTCCGCTCCTTCTCGGAACCGCTGCGCTCCCATCAGAAGTACCTCAACTCGGCCACCTCGGTGTCGGGCGGCGGGGTGGACGCCGAGTACGCCCACACCCAGACGGGTGGCAAGGGCGACGGCATCACCGTCACCGACATCGAGGTCCAGTCCACGATCATCCCCGCCTACGGCGGGCAGACGATCTCCGCCGGAGACGACCACTCGCTGATGCTGGACTCCCTCGGCCATGTCTGGGCCTGGGGTGACAACAGCCAGGGACAGCTCGGCACCGGGGACACCGCGGCCAGGAAGATCCCGGTGCAGGTCCCCGGCCTGAACAACTTCATGTCCGTCGCCGCGGGCAACGACTTCTCCGTGGCGAGGAAGAGCGACGGCACCGTGTGGGCGTGGGGTGACAACAGCCAGGGACAGCTCGGTAACGGCACCCTGACCGACAGCTCCGTCCCGGTGCAGGTCGCCGGGATCTACAACGCCGCGAGCATCAGCGTCGGCCCCAACCACGCCCTGGCCGTCCTGACCGACGGCACCGTACGCGCCTGGGGCGACAACAGCCAGGGACAACTCGGCTACGCCGGCTCCGACTCCCCCGTCGCCATCGCCGTCCCCGGCCTCACCGGCGTCATCACCTCGACCGGTGGAATCGCGGCGGGCTACGGCCACTCCGTGGCGCTCATCAACGACGGCACCGTCAAGGCCTGGGGCGGCAACGGCACCGGCCAGCTGGGCGACGGCACCACGACCAACCGCACCACCCCGGCCGCCGTCACCGGCCTGACCGACGTCAGGCTGATCAGCAGCCGGGGCTACCACACCCTGGCCGTCCTCAACGACGGCACCGTCAAGGCCTGGGGGGACAACGACCAGGGACAGCTCGGCGACGGCACCACCGTGGACCGCAAGACCCCGGTCGCCGTCCCCGGCCTGACCAACGTCAGCGACGTCTCGGCCGGAGCCCTGCACAGCCTCGCCACCACCTCCTCGCTCACCTCGACCACCTACGCCTGGGGCGACAACGCCCAGGGACAGCTCGGCGACGGCACCACCGCCGACCGTCCCTCCCCCACCGCGATCTCCCCCTCCCTGGAATGGGTCGCGGCGGGCCGTACCCACAACATCGGCAAGGCCGGCTCGTCGTTCTTCACCTGGGGCGTCAACGGCACCGGCCAGCTGGGCGACGGCACCACCACCACCCACATCACCCCGACCCAGCTGAGCGGAGTGGCCAACCGCTGGAACCTCTGCCACGAGGACCTCGCGGGACGCGTCGCGGCGGGTCAGATCGTCCAGCTGCCGTCCGCGTTCGGTGACCCGTGCTCCACCGACGCCGGCACGATCTACCACGGCACCGCCGTCGCCGGGATCATCGGCGCCCAGGACGACAACGGCGTCGGCATGGCGGGCATCGCGCCGCACGCCACCCTGCACCTGACCGGCAACGCGATCCCCGACCCCGTCGCCTACACCACCGCCCACTCCCAGCCGGGCGACGTCATGCTCTTCGAGTTCGGTGCCGAACCCGAGGCGTACAAGCACTACCCCTGGGAGTACGACAGCAGCGTCTACGACCAGATCGTCCTGGCCGTCGCCGCCGGAGTGACCGTGGTCGAGGCGGGGGGCAACGCGAGCAGCAACCTCGACGATCCCCTGGACCCCTACTCCGCCGTCATCATGGGCCGCCCCGACTCGGGCGCCATCATCGTCGGCGCCGGAGCGCCCCCCAGCCCCGGCGGCACCAACTGCCTCGGCTCGGCCCCGCCCGCCGAGCGGACCGCGATGTCCTTCTCCACGTACGGCTCCCGCGTCGACCTCCAGGCCTACGGCGCCTGCGTCGCGACGCTGGGCGTCCCCTTGGCGAACGACCTGACTCCCTCGGAGACCAACCCCAACAAGATCTACTCCGGCAGGTTCAGCGGTACCTCAAGCGCCAGCGCCATCATCGCCGGAACCGTCGCCTCCCTGCAGGGCGTGGCCAAGGCCAACGGCGGCGTGCTCACCCCCGTCCAGGCCCGCGACACCCTCAAGCTCACCGGAACGGGACAGCCCGCGAGCGACCCCCGCCACATCGGCCCGCAGCCCAACCTGCACGCCGCCATCGACGACATCCTGACCCCCTGACCTGCTGACCTTCGGCCGGAACGACCTTCTGGCCGGAACCGAGGGCCGGTGAACGCGCGGGCCACGGGACGCCTCCCGTGGCCCGCGCCTCGTATCGTGGAGGCCTGTTCTACAACGGGAGACACCGGATGCGACTTGATCAAGCCCTTGTGGACGCGGCCGTCGCGCAGATGGAACGGCGCTGGCCCGCCGACGAACCGGGGGGCGCCGCGGCCGTCTACCTGGAGGACGGGCAGATCATCACCAGCGTCGGCCTGGACAACTTCAACGGCGGGGTTTCCCTGTGTCATGAGACCGGGGCCTTCTGCCAGGCCTACACGCTCAACAAGAGGATCACCGCCTCCGTGTGCGTCTTCCGGGAGTCCGCGCGGGACCGCGTCCTCTTTCTTCCTCCCTGTGGCGTCTGCCAGGAGCGCCTGGCCCTGTGGGGGCCCGACGTGCAGGTCGGTGTGCCCGACGACTCCAGCCCGGCGGGATGGGGCGTTCGCACCCTTCGCGAGGTGAACCCGTACTACTGGGCGCAGCAGTTCACCGAGGACGGCACCTGGCCCACCCTTGAGGCCCACTCCTCCTGAGCCGTCAGTGCGCTCCGGCGGCGCGGAGCAGGCCGGCCACCGCGGTCTGCCTCCTGGAGACCGCGTGGGCGAGTGGGGTGACGCCCTCGCGGTCACCGAGGTCGACGTCGGCGCCCGCCGCGATGAGCAGGCGGACGATCTCCTGGTAGGGCCGGCCGCCGTCGCCGAGGATGATCGCCTCAAGCAGGCCGGTCCAGCCGAGGTCGTTGACGTGATCGACCTTGATGCCGGTCTTCAGCACCTCCCGGACATAGTCCACGTGCCCACGCTCACAGGCGGGGATCAGGGAGACGCCCCCGTAGCGGTTGCGTATGGTCAGGTCGGGCCTGCCGGGCAGAAGGGTCCTGAGCATCGCGACGCTTCCGGTCACGCCCGTGACCAGCCAGGGGGTGTCGTGCCTGGAGTCCAGCGCGTTCGGGTCCGCGCCGGCCGCGATCAGCAGTTCGGCGACCTCCACGTGGTCGCCCGCCACGGCGAGCAGCAGTGCCGTACGGCGGAGCCCGTCGCGGGCCCCGACGTCGGCCCCGGAGGTGAGCGCGTCCCGGACACCCGCGACGTCGCCTCGCGCGGCGCGCGTCAGCAGTTCATCGTTGAGCACCTTCTCCCCTTTCACCGTGCGACTCACCGTACGGCCGCCGCAGGCAGCGGCCAGCAGGCCGAGTCCGGAGAGCAGGATCGCCCGGCGCCTCATCCACATCGTCCCTCTCCCCTGCTTCCGATACCCGGTCTCCCGACCTCCGGCCTCCCGGATCCCTGACCTCCTGGTCCCCTGCCTCGACTCCCGGCCCCCGACGACGTCCGGCCCGGCGGGGCGGGACGGGTCGGTCAGCGGAGCCGACCGGCGACGGCCTTGAGGCCCTCCTGGGCGATGGCCTCGTCGATGTCGCCGCTCGGCGCGCCGCCGACACCGATGCCCGCGACGGGCGCGCCGCCGGAGACCACGGGAACACCGCCGCCGAGGAAAAGAGTGCCCGGAATGTCGGCGATGTTCGGGCCGCCGCCGGTCACGCCCTTGCCAAGCTCACTTGTCGTCTTACCGAAGGAGACCGCGGTGAAGGCCTTGCGCCGCGCCGACTCCTCGGTCTGCGGGCCCGCGCCGTCGCCCTTCAGCACCAGGCGGGTCACGCCGGACCGGTCGACGATCACCACCGTGACACGCTGCTTCCGCCTGGCGGCCTCCTTCATCGCGGCGTCGGCGATCGTCAGGGCGGCGTCGGCGGAGAGCACGTCGGTCTGCACGACGGCCTGCCCGTTCTTGGCGGGGGCGGCCTGCGCGGGGGAGGCGGCGGCGAAACCGAGGGTGCCCGCCATGATGGCGAGCCCCGCGAGGGAGCCGACGACCAGGCGGGGACGCGCGGAACGGACTGTCATTGGTTTCTCCAGGTGCGGGTCGGTGGAACCTTGCACACCCAAGGCTTCCGGAGACGGCGTTCCCGGCCATCGCAAGCATGGGCGGTTCCCGGACGCCGAAGGGTCGAGGGAGAAGTCAACCGATCGGTTGACGCGTGGCCGTACCGCTCGGGCCGATCCTCGCCAGGGGATAACGTCGAGAAAGACCAGACAAGGAGGGTGATGAGGGAACGTATCTGGCTCAACTGGGCCATGCACGCGGGGTTCTACCTGCTGCTCGCCGCCTCCGCCCTGCGGCTGGTGTCCCGGCACGACATGGGGACGCGGACCGTCGCCTCGCTGGTCGTCGGCGGTCTCCTGGCCCTGACCTACACGGCGGGCGTCGTCCTCTGGAACCGCCTCGGACGCGGGCGCGTCGTCTGGCTGGCGGGAGTGGCGGCGGTCTGGCTCGTGCTCGTGGTGCTCGCGCCGTCGTTCAGCTGGTGCGCGGTCCCCCTGCTCTTCCTGTGCCTGCGATCGCTGAACGCGCGTGGTTTCGCGGTGGCCGCGGCCGCCCTCACGCTGGTCGTGATCGCGGCCCAGCTCAAGATCGCGCGGGAGTTCGATCTCAGCCTGATCCTCGCGCCGATCGGCATCGCCGCCATGACCGCGGTGATCTTCTGGGAGCTCCAGCGGGAGAGCGCCGCCCGGCAGCTCCTCATCGACGACCTGATCAGCACCCGGGGAACGCTGGCCGACTCCCGGCACCGTACCGGCGTCCTGGAGGAGCGCGAGCGGCTGGCCAGGGAGATCCACGACACCCTCGCCCAGGGGCTCACCAGCATGGGCATCCTTCTGCAGGCCGCCGACCGCATGTGGGCCTCCGACCCCGAGCTGGCCCGCGCCCACGTACGGCGGGCGGCGGCAGCGGCCGCGGAGAACCTCGACGAGGCCCGGCGCTTCGTCCGCGACCTCCAGCCCCCGGGCCTGGTCGAGGCCTCGCTGCCCGAGGCCCTGGCCAGGCTCTGCGCGGACACCGGGAACGGCACCGGGCCTGACGTGCGTTTCCGTCAGGAGGGCGAGCAGTACCCGCTGGAGCCCGAGGTGCAGGCGGCGTTGCTGCGGGTGGCGCAGGGGGCGCTGGCCAACGTCCGCGACCACTCCCGCGCGGGCACTGCCATGGTGACCCTGTCCTACCTCGACGGTGAGGTCACGCTGGACGTCTTCGACGACGGCGCCGGGTTCGACGCCCCGGCCCCCGCGCCGGGCCGGGGATACGGGCTGCGGGCGATGCGCGACAGGATGGCGGAGGTGAACGGCGTCCTGGTCGTCGAGAGCGTCCCCGGCGAGGGAACGGGGATCGCGGCCACGGTCCCGACCGGCGCGCGGGCACGAGACGGGGAGGAGGAGCGATGAGGCTGTTTCTGGTCGACGACCATCCGGTGGTCCGGGCGGGGCTGGTGGCGCTGCTCGGCGGCGAGCCCGACATGGAGGTCGTCGGCGAGGCCGCCGGTGGGGACGAGGCACTGCGGGGTGTCGCCATGAGCTCCCCGGACGTCGTGCTCATGGACCTGCAGCTCGGCGACGGCGTCGACGGGGTCGAGGCCACCCGGCGGATCCGGGAGCTGCCCACTCCGCCGCAGGTCCTGGTGCTGACGACGTACGAGACCGACGCGGACATCATGCGGGCCGTCGACGCCGGGGCCACCGGTTACCTGCTCAAGGCGTGTCCGCCGGAGGAGCTGTTCCAGGGCATCAGGGCCGCGGCCAAGGGCGAGTCGGTGCTGTCCGCCAAGGTCGCGGCCCGGATGATGAGGCGGATGCGCGACCCCGGCCCGGCGCTGAGCGCCCGGGAGGTGGAGATCCTGGAGCTGCTGGCGAGCGGCGCGGGCAACCGGGAGATCGCCAGGCGGCTCTTCATCACCGAGGCGACGGTCAAGACCCACCTGGTGCACATCTACGGCAAGCTCGGCGTGGACACGCGTACGGCCGCGGTGACCGCCGCCGTCGAGCGGCGCCTGATCAGGCTCCCCTGAGGCGCTTCAGAGATCGTTCTCCTGCTCGTTGAGGATGGCGAGCGCGATCGTGACCGCGCCCGCCGCGTCGCCCGCCTCGATCGCCCGGTACAGGTCCCGGTGGGTGGAGTCGGCGTCGAGCACGGCGTGTTCCATGCACTGGTCGCGGCGGACCGTTTCGCGCACCGCCTCGCTCATGCCCCGGTACAGGTCCAGCAGCACGGGGTTGTGCGAGGCCGCGGCGACGGCCAGGTGGAAGTCAACGTCGGCGTCGGCGAACGCGTCGAGGTCGGCGGCCTCGTGGGCGGCGGTGCGCCGTTCCAGCGTCTCCCGCAGCGCGTCGAGGTCGGCCGGTTCGCGTCGTTCGGCGGCGAGCCTGGCCGCCACGAGGTCCAGGCCGCGCCGTACGTCGATGATGTCCATGGTGGCCGCGCGGTCCAGGCGGCGCCTGAGGGCGACCTCGTTCTCGTCGGTCGCGGTGACGTAGGTTCCGTCGCCCTGACGGGTGGCGAGCAGGCCGGCGTGGACGAGGACGCGGACGGCCTCGCGCACCGAGAGCCTGCTCACGCCCAGGGTCTCGGCCAGCCGCCCCTCTGTGGGGATCTTGGTGCCGACCGGCCAGACGCCGTTCGCGATCTCCTGGCGGAGCTCGTGGATGGCGGAGTCGACGAGGGAGGTCCGGCCCACGTGGCGCATTCTTCCTCTGCTTCTCTAATCATCTGATGTCTGATAATTCTAGGACACTGTCGCCCTCAGGTTAAGGGGATCAGCCGGTATGGCTCAGATTCTGTTCACCCATGTCCGCCCCCACGACGTCCTGGTCGAGGACGGTCGCGTCGTCCCCCTCGAACGCAGAACCGAGGACTGCGAGGTGGTGGACTGCGGCGGGCTGCTCGCCCTGCCCGCCCCGGTCGACGCGCACATCCACCCCGACAAGACCACCTGGGGGCAGCCCTGGCTGAGCCGTACCCCGGCCGGGACGCTGCGTGACCTGATCGAGGGCGACGTCGCGGCACGGGCCGGGATGACCGCGCCGGTCGCCGAGCGGGCCGGGGCGCTCATGGACAGCGCGATCGCCCGTGGCACCCGGGCGTGGCGGGCGCACGTGGACGTCGCCCCGGTGTACGGGCTGAGCAACGTGCACGGCGTGCGGGAGGCCGCCCAGGCGCGCGGGGACCTGCTGGACGTGCAGATCGTCGCCTTCCCCCAGCTCGGCCTGCTCACGGCGCCGGGGACGGCGGAGCTGATGGAGCGGTCACTGCGGGAGGGCGCCGACATCGTCGGCGGGCTCGACCCCGTGGGCGTCGACGGCGACCTGCACGGCCACCTCGACCTGCTGTACGGCATGGCCGAGCGGCACGCCGTACCCGTCGACATCCACCTGCACGACCGCGGCGAGGAGGGTGTCGCGCAGGTGGTCGAGATCGCCCGCAGGGCGAGGTCCAGCGGGGTGCCGACCACGATCAGCCACGCCTTCTGCCTGGAGGGCCGCGAGGACCTCGCCGAGACGCTGTTCGAAGCAGGAGTCTCATTGACCACCTGCGCGCTCGGCGCGTCCCCGATCCCGCCCGTCGGGCCGCTGCGCGAGGCCGGGGTGCCGGTCGGCCTCGGATCCGACGGGGTGCGGGACCCGTGGACGCCGTTCGGCGACGGTGACATGATCAACCGTGCGCACCTGCTCGCCTACCGCACCGACGCCCGTACCGACGAGGAACTGGCCGCGTGCTACGAGGTCGCGGCGCACGGGGGCGCCGCCCTGCTCGGTCTCGAACCGGTCAGGTTCCAGCCCGGCGACCCCGCCACCTTCGTCCTGGTCCGCGCCGAGTCCACGGCCCAGGCCGTGGTGGACCGGCCGATCCCCCAGGTCGTGGTCCGTGACGGCCGGATCATCCAGGCCGGATCGTGAACGGCCCCGACCTCACCACCGGCCTCGCCGCCGAGCTTTCCGCCGAGCTGGATGTCCGGCTGGCGGCGGCGGACGAACGGCTGCGCACGGCCTACCCCGGCGAGCCGACCGGCAGGCAGCCGGTGCACACCGTCTACGTCCCGGCCGACCGCTACACCCCGGACACCGTACGGACGTGGGGCGAGCGGGCCCGGACGGCGCTGGCCGCGCACGGCCGGACCGCCGAGGAGTTCGCCGACGCGCTCGGCCTGCCGCCGGGGACGGCGGCGGAGGTCTACGACCTGGTCCTGGCCAAGCTGGAGCGCGAACCGGTCGAGGACCTGAGGATCGACTTCGAGGACGGTTACGGCGACCGCCCGGACGCCGAGGAGGACGCGACCGCCCGGACCGCCGCCAAGGCCCTCGCCTCCGGTGACGGCACGCCCTTCTGCGGAATCCGGTTCAAGAGCTTCGAGGCGCCGACCCGGCGGCGCGGCCTGCGCACCCTGGCGATCTTCCTGGAGGCCCTCGGCCCGCCGCCCGGCGGCTTCGTCGTCACGCTCCCGAAGGTGACCTCCGTCGAACAGGTGGAGGCGATGACGCTGACCGCCGAACGGCTGGAGGCCGCCCACGGGCTGCCGCACGGGAGCCTGCGGTTCGAGATCCAGGTGGAGACACCACAGGCGATCATGGGCGTGGACGGCGTCTCGCCGCTGGCGCCGATGATCCACGCCTCGGCCGGGCGCTGCACGGGCCTGCACTACGGCACCTACGACTACTCGGCGGCACTCGGGGTCTCGGCCGCCCACCAGAGCGTGGAGCACCCGGTCGCCGACCACGCCAAGGCCGTCATGCGGGTCGCCGCCGCGGGCACCGGCGTACGCGTCTGCGACGGCTCGACCAACGTGCTCCCGGTCGGCGACGGCGACACGGTCCGCGCCGCCTGGAGGCTGCACGCGCGCCTGGTACGGCGTGCCCTTGAGGACGGCGTCCACCAGGGCTGGGACCTGCATCCGGCCCAGCTGCCCAGCCGGTACGCCGCCGTCTACGCCTTCTTCAGGGAGGGGCTGCCGGGCGCGGCGGCCCGGCTGCGCGGCTATCTCGAACGCCGGGAGTCCGGCTTCCTCGACGAGCCCGCGACCGCCAGGGCGATGGCCGGGTTCCTCGCCCGGGGCCTCGACTGCGGCGCCGTCGGCGAGGCCGAACTGCGCGACCTCACCGGCGTCACCCCCGCCGAACTGCGGGCCGTACGAGGTGGGCCGTCATGCGCATCCTGATCGTGAACGTGAACACCACCCGGTCGATGACCGAGACGATCCGTGCCCAGGCGGCGGCGTACGCGTCGCCGGGCGTCGAGATCGTCGGCCTCACCCCGTCGTTCGGGCCCGAGTCGGTCGAGGGGAACTTCGAGAGCTACCTGGCCGCGGTCGCGGTGATGGACCGGGTCGTCCGGTACGCCGAGCCGTACGACGCGGTGATCCAGGCCGGGTACGGCGAGCACGGCCGCGAGGGGCTCCAGGAACTGCTCGACGTCCCCGTGGTGGACATCACCGAGGCCGCCGCGCAGGTCGCGATGCTGATCGGGCGCACCTACTCGGTCGTCACCACCCTCGACCGCGCCGTGCCGCAGATCGAGGACAGGCTGCGGCTCGCCGGGCTGACCGGCCGGTGCGCGTCGGTCCGGGCCGGCGGGCTTTCGGTCCTCGAACTCGACGAGGACCCCGGCCGGGCCGTCGGCGCGATCGTCGCCCAGGCCCGCAGGGCCGTCGAGGACGACCGGGCCGAGGTGATCTGCCTCGGATGCGGGGGGATGGCCGGTCTCGACCGGGAGATCACCGCCGCCACCGGGGTGCCGGTCGTGGACGGCGTCGCCGCCGCGGTCGCCCTCGCCGAGGGGCTCGTCCGGCTCGGCCTCACCACGAGCAAGGTGCGAACCTACGCGAAACCGCGCCCCAAGACCGTGACCGGATGGCCGGTCCACACCGGGGATGCCTTCTGATGGCCGGGCTTGACCTGCTGTTCCGTGCCCGTCGCGTCGTCACCCCCGCCGGGGAGAGGGCGTGCGGCGTCGGCGTGCGGAACGGGACGATCGTCGCGGTCGAACCGCCGGACACGGATCTCGACGCCGCCGAGGTCGTCGAACTCGGCGACGACGAGGTGCTGCTGCCCGGTCTCGTGGACAGCCACGTGCACGTGAACGACCCCGGCCGGAGCGAGTGGGAGGGGTTCGCGACCGCCACCCGGGCCGCCGCGGCCGGTGGCGTCACGACGATCGTCGACATGCCGCTGAACAGCCTCCCGCCGACCGTCGACACGGCCGCGTTGCGGGTGAAGCGGGAGTCCGCCGAGGGGCGGGTACTCGTCGACGTCGGCCTCTGGGGCGGTGCCGTACCGGGCAACCTGCGTGAGCTGCGCGGACTCCACGACGCCGGGGTGTTCGGGTTCAAGTGTTTCCTGCTGCACTCCGGTGTGGAGGAGTTCCCCCACCTTGAGCCGGACGAGCTGACGGACGCGCTCAGGGAGATCCGGACGTTCGACGCGCTGATGATCGTGCACGCCGAGGACCCGCACGTGATCGATCACGCCCCGGCGGCGCACGGCGCGAGCTACCGGGACTTCCTGCGCTCCCGGCCCCGTGGCGCGGAGAACCTCGCGATCGCACGCGTCATCGAACTGGCCCGCACGACCGGCTGCCGGGTGCACATCCTGCACCTGTCCAGCTCGGACGCGCTGCCGATGATCCGCTCGGCCCGGGACGACGGCGTCCGGATCACCGTGGAGACCTGCCCGCACTATCTGACGTTCACCGCGGAGGAGATCGCCGAGGGGGCCACCCAGTTCAAGTGCTGCCCGCCGATCCGCGAGGAGCCCAACCGCGAGTCGCTCTGGCGGGGTCTCGCCGACGGCACCGTCGACTGCGTGGTCTCCGACCACTCGCCGTGCACACCGGAGCTCAAGCGGTTCGACACCGGGGACTTCGGCGCGGCCTGGGGCGGCATCGCGTCGCTGCAGCTCGGCCTGCCCGCCGTGTGGACCGAGGCCAGGCGTCGCGGCCACACCCTGACCGACGTGGCGCGCTGGATGGCCGAGGGCCCCGCGAGGGTGGCCGGTCTGTCCCGCAAGGGACGGATCGCACCGGGCCACCAGGCCGACTTCTGCGTGTTCGCCCCCGACCAGGTGTTCACGGTCGACAGGGACCGGCTGCACCACCGCAACCCCGTCACGCCCTACCACGGCCGCGAGCTCACCGGCGTGGTCCGCGGCACCTGGCTGCGCGGCGTACGGATCGACATCGACGGCCCGCCGCAGGGCCGGCTGCTCAACCGAGGAGAGGCATGACCTTCACCCACCTTCCCGACCTGGCCTCCCGCGCGCTGGCCGGCAGCGTCGTGTACGCCAACGACGAGTTGTTCGCCGAACGCGAGAACCTGATCAAGCCCGGTCCCTCGGTGTTCTCGACGGAGGACTTCGGCCACAAGGGCAAGGTGTACGACGGCTGGGAGACCCGGCGCCGCCGCGAGCCGGGGAACGACCACGCGATCATCCGGCTCGGCGTCCCCGGCGTGGTGCGCGGCGTGGTGATCGACACCGCCTGGTTCAGGGGCAACTACCCGCCCTACGCCTCGGTCGAGGCGACCAGCGTCGAAGGAGCGCCGTCACCGGCCGAGCTCGAACAGGCGACCTGGGAGACGATCGTCGGCAGGAGCGCGATCGAGGGCGACGCCGAGAACGCCTTCGAGGTGACGGACCCACGACGCTGGACCCACGTCCGGCTGAGCATCTACCCCGACGGCGGGGTGGCCCGGTTCCGGGTGTACGGCGAGCCCGTGCCGGACCCCCGTCTCCTGGACGGCACGATCGACCTGGCCGCGCTGGAGAACGGCGGATCGGTGATCGACTGCTCGAACACCTTCTACTCCTCGCCGGTGCAACTGCTGCTGCCCGGCAGGGCCGCGACCATGGGCGACGGCTGGGAGAACGCCCGCCGTCGCGACGGCGGCAACGACCACGTGTCGATCAGGCTCGCGGCCCGGGGGCGGGTCCGCCGGGTGGAGATCGACACGTCGTACTTCGTCGGCAACGCGGCGGGCTGGGCCACGCTGAGGGGGACCGACTCCGATCGTCCCGGCGAGGACACCGAGTGGTTCGACCTGATCCCCAGGACCAGGCTGCAGCCGGACACGCGCCACTTCTTCCGCCCGGTCTCCGCCGCCCCCGTGACGCACGTCCGTCTCGACGTCTTCCCCGACGGCGGCCTGGCCAGGCTCAGGGTGCACGGCGAACTGACCGCCGACGCCCACCGGGCCGCCGTCCTCGACTGGCTCGCCCTGCTCCCCGCGGAACACGCCGTCCAGGTCCTCGGCGAGGCCGGTGTGCCCCGTCAGCCCGGCGAACTGCCTCCGGCGGTGCTCGCCGCGCTCATGGGAGAGTCCCGGTAGGAGCGCGCCTTCTTCGCCCGGTGGCGGCCGAGGCGGGCGCGGGAAGCTCGTCGCCACGGGCCGGTCGGTGGCCTGGGTCGGACCGGCCACCGAGGCGCCCTCCGGCACCACGGCACCGGTGATCGCCGTGATCGCCGTGATCGCCTGAACCGTGGCCTCCGGAGACCCACCTCGCCTGCCGGAGTGGGACGGCCCCGGCTCCCGGTGCTCTCCCGGCGTGTATCCGGATCTTCGCCCTCGTCGCCGTGACCCCAGACGGTATCTTCGCCAGCGTGCCCCTCGACGCGAAGAACGCCCGCCCGTTCCCGCCCGGCACACCGGTTCCGGCCATCCCCGTCGCGCCCGGCCGTACCCTCCACGCCCCGGACCACGTCTCGCCGTGACCGCCTGACAACCACCGAACTCCCAAGGAGCGATCCATGGCACAGAACGTGACGACCGTCGATCTCCAGGCGAAGGCGGAGGCGTTGGCGAAGGAGGGCGTCGTCGGCATCACCATCGCCTGGGCGGACAACAACGGCATCACCCGCTCCCGTACGGTCCCGGTCGACCAGCTGGCGTCCGTGGCGGAACGCGGGGTCGGCGTCACCACGCTGTTCGCGGTTTTCGACTCCCACGACGGCATCACCTTCGGCCACCCGGGGCTCGCCACGCCGTCCGGCGACATCCGGCTGATCCCCGTCTCCGACCGGATCGTCCAGCTGGCCGGACAGCCCTCGTTCGCGTGGGTCCCCGGCAGGCAGGTCGCCGCCGACGGCTCCGCCTGGCCGTACGACCAGCGGGACGCGCTGGAGCGTCAGGTCGGCCGGGCGGCGGAACTCGGCCTGGAGTTCCGCGCGGGCTACGAGATGGAGTTCCATCTCAGCCACACCGAGCCGGGGCCCGGCGGGAGCACCCAGCTCGCCCTCCCCGGTCCGGCCTACGGCCCCCGCGTCCTGCTCGACGTCGACGGCTTCGCCGCCCAGCTCCTGGGTGACCTGCGGGACAACGGCGTGCGGGTCAACCAGTTCCACGCCGAGTACGGCCCGGCCCAGTACGAGCTCAGCATCGCGGCGGCCGACCCCGTCACCGCCGCGGACCAGCAGTTGCTCGCCCGGCAGACCATCCACGCCGCCGCGAGGGCGCACGGGCTGCGGGCGAGCTTCGCCCCCCTGATCACCGGCGCCGGGGTCGGCAACGGCTGGCACCTGCACACCTCGCTGTCCCGCGACGGTGTCAACCTGCTCTCCGGGGGCGACGGCCCGTATGGCCTGACCGCCGAGGGAGCCGCCTACCTGGCCGGTCTCCTACGCGACCTGCCGGCCATCACCGCCGTCACGGCGCCCAGCGTTCCCTCCCTGCACCGGTTCAGGCCCGGTTACTTCTCCAGCGCCTACACCTTCTGGGGAGTGGAGAACCGGGAGGCCGCCCTGCGGTTCGTCCCCGCCACCGAACTGCTCGGCGCCTCCCACGCCAACGTCGAGCTCAAGCCCTCCGACGCCTCCGCCAACCCCCATCTCGCGCTCGCCGTCGTCATCGCCTCCGGCCTGGCCGGGATCGCCGACGGCCTCACCCCGCCGGAGCCCGTCCAGGAGAACCCGGACACGTGGTCAGCGGAGCGCCGCGAAGCGGCGAACATCCACCGTCTTCCCGCCACCCCCGACGAACAGCGCGCGGCCCTGCTCGGCAACGACCGCGTCCGCGACGCCCTGGGCGAGGAACTCCTGGGCGCCTTCGCCGCCGTCCGCGCGGCCGACCAGGCCTGGGCCGAGGGCAAACCCCTCGAAGAAGTCATCACCGCCCACCTGTGGCGCTACTGACAGCCCTTTCCAAGATCTCGTCGAACTGGTTCAGGGGTCTTTCCGGTCTTTGGAAAGGTTGTCCAGCTTCGGGTCATAGGTGGTGGGGGGTCCGGCGTGTGCGTCGACAGGCTCGGCGAATGCCGCTCATGATCTGAAACGGGTCGGGCCACGGCGTTCCGTGGTGAATCGCCGGCTCTTCCGGGGTGGTGAGGGGCGATCATGGCCGAGCAGGGGCGCGTGCGCTGGAGGCGCTTCCTCCTGATCCTCCTTCCCGTCGCGGCGGTGACGTCGCTGCTGGTCGGCGCCGTCGCCCAGGGGGTCGTCGGCGCCACGTTCGTCGTCTCCGGGCAGGCGTTCAAGCTCTTCACCGACGAGTTGCGCGGGCAGGACTTCACGTTGTCCGCCGGTGTGGTGCGCGACCGGGAGGGCCAGGCCATCCCGGTCATCGTGACCGGCGTACGGCGGGCGTTCGCCAAGGGCCTGTGCCAGAGCGCGCTGGTGCGGACCCCCGTGGGCACGGTGACCATCAGGATCACCGGCGGCCAGGACGGCAACGAGGTGACGATCGAGGACATGGTGATCGACACCGCGGCGGCCCGTGGCGCGGCCACGCTGCGGGGCGTCGAGCTGGGCCGCGACGCCTCCACCCTGAACGGGGTGCCCGCCGCCCGAGGCCCGGCGGGCACCTTCGGCGGCCAGAGCCGGACCTTCACCCTGCACGACGTACGGCTGAGCGCGCGGGCCGTCTCCGCCGCGACGCTGAGCCTGCCCGACCTCGGGCTGAAGATCCTGCGCGGCGAGCACGAATGCTTCTGACCCGCGAACGGCTCCTACCCAGCGAACCGCTTCTGACCCGTGAACCGCTTCTGACCCGCGAACGGAGGACCATGAGATCGTGGCGGCGCTCACGACCCTTCTGGGGCGGCCTGTTCATCGTGACGGCGGGCCTGGAGCTGCTGTCCGTCTCCCTGACGATCGACGCCCTGCCGGTGGCCGTCATGTTCGGCGCGGTGGGGGCGGGCTACCTGGTCGCGCTGGTCATGGTGCTCGCGGGAGTGCTCATCTGGTTGCAGCCCGGCCAGCGGGTCTTCCTCGGCCTGGTGAGCGTGGTGCTGTCCCTGGCCTCCTTCGTCTACTCCAACCTGGGCGGTTTCCTGGCCGGTATGGTCCTGGGCCTGCTGGGCGGCATGCTGGCGGCAGCCTGGGCCCCCGTCAACCGGCCCGCCGCCCGGCCGGGCGGTCAGACCGTCAGCCAGTCCGCCGACCGGGCGAACGGCCGGACCGTCAGCCATGCCGCCGACCGCTCGGGCGGCCTCTCAGGGGGTGACGATGGCGAAGTCCGGCGTGGACTCCTCCAGTACGGCGCCCAGCCTCCGCAGGACGGTGGCGTCCCCGTCATGGTCGACGCCGTCAAGACCACCGGAGCCGTCCCCGACGATCAGGTCGAGCAGCCGCTGCCTGGTCAGCCGTAGCGTCAGGTCGGCGCTCTCCCCCGGCGACGTCCGCCGGTGGGTCAGCGCGCCGTTCGACATCGTGGTGCGGTGGTGTTCGTCCAGGTCGGTGAGGTGCCAGTCGATGGCGAACCGCTCGTTCCACGCCTTCGGACCGTTGACGCGAATGGCCAGGGAGCCGAAAATCTGCTCGGCGGACAGCGCGCTGAGCATGTCCGGTGAGGTGGTGTCGGCCGTACCCGCCGAGGGGCCCTCGGCCAGTTCGGCGGCACCGGCCAGATAGAAGTTGCGCCAGGTGGCGTTCTCGGCGCCGTGCCCGAGGCGGGTGTAGACCTCGGCCAGGAGTTCGCGGGCCTCGGTGTTGTCCTCGTCGGCGAAGACGGCGTGGTTGAGCAGGGTCGCGGCGAAACGCAGGTCCCCCTCGCGCACGTAGCGGCGGGCGTGTGCGACGACGGCCGCGGCGCCGCCCAGGCACTCGACGTAGCGTCTGGCCTGCGGAACGGGCGGATGCTCCCACAGGTGGGCCGGGTTGCCGTCGAACCAGCCCAGGTAGCGCTGGTAGATCGCCTTGACGTTGTGGCTGACGGATCCGTAGTAGCCGTGGGTGTGCCAGGCCTGCTCCAGGGCGGGCGGCATCCGCATGGTCTCGGCGATCTCGACGCCGGTCAGGCCGTGGTTCATCAGCCGTACGGTCTGGTCGTGCAGGTAGGCGTACAGGTCACGCTGCTGCGACAGGAAGGCGACGATGTCGTCCCTGCCCCAGGTGGGCCAGTGGTGGGAGGCGAAGGCGACGTCGGCCTTGTCGGTGAACAGCGTGATCGCCTCGTCCAGGTAGCGGGCCCAGACCCGCGCGTCACGGACCTCGGCGCCGCGCAGGGTGAGCAGGTTGTGCAGGTTGTGGGTGGCGTTCTCGGCCATGCACAGGGCCCGCCGGTCGGGGAAGAGGAAGTTCATCTCCGCCGGGGCCTCGGTGCCCGGGGTGAGCTGGAAGACGATCCGTATCCCGTCGATCGTCTCCTCCTGCCCGGTGTGGGTGACGTCGACGGTGGGCGGGATGAGGGTGACCGTACCCGCCGAGGTGCCCATCCCCAGGCCGCAGCCGAGCTGGCCCTCGGCGGTGCGTGGCAGGAGCTGGCCGTACATGTACAGGGCCCGGCGGTTCATCGCGGTGCCCGCGTAGACGTTCTCCGAGACGGCGTGCTCCATGAAGCCGGCCGGGGCCAGGATCGGGATTCCCTCGCCGTCGGTCACACCGCGGGCTCCGCCGAAGTGGTCGACGTGGGAGTGGGTGTAGATCAGGCCGGTGACCGGCCGGTCGCCCCGGTGGTCCCGGTAGAGCCGCAACGCCGCCGCCGCGCACTCGGTGGAGATCAGCGGATCGATGACGACGACGCCGGTTTCGCCCTCCACGATCGTCATGTTCGACAGGTCCAGCCCGCGCACCTGGTAGACGCCCTCGGTCACCTCGAACAGCCCCTGTTTGGCGCACAGCTGCGCCTGTCGCCACAGGCTCGGATGCGCGTCCTGCGGGCAGTCGCCGTCCAGGAAGGCGTAGACGTCGTTGTCCCAGACGACCTTCCCGTCGGCCCCCTTCACCAGGGCGGGGCTGAGTTTCGCGACGAAGCCACGGTCGGCGTTGTCGAAGTCGGCACGGTCATGAAAGGGAAGGTCTGCCATGAAACCGTGCTGCCCCCACCCCCTCCAACCAAAGGCCAGGAAAAACCCAAAAATCCCCTTATACGGGCTTCGACACCGTCGCGGCGGCGACTCGCGTCCAAGGCCGACGCCGCCGTGTCGGCAACGACACCGCGACCCCGGCGATCCAGATCGTCAACGACGGCTCCGTCCTGCCCGACCGCCTCGTCCAGCCCGGCCGTCGTCCGGCGCCCTGGCCGGGAACCACAACGAGGACGGCCGCTGGAGCGGCACCGCGGGCGACCGGCCGGACCGGGCCCGTGGGTCGTACGGCCCGCGGACCCGCGCCACGCACCCGGCGCGTTACGCCGTGACGGCCTGGGCGGGCTGGGGCAGGCCCGCCGTACGGTCGAGGGCGGCGACGGCCGTGGCGCAGGCGAGACCGATCACCGTCAGGGCCAGCCACGACAGGGCGGGCAGGCCGGTGAAGGGACCGGACGACAGCGGGCGCGCCTCAGTGGCGGGCGCCACCGTCGCCGCCCCGCACAGACTGTGGTCGTGCTCCGGCGGATCGGGGGCGGGGCAGCGCTCCGGCACCCGTTCCCGCGGTGAACCGGCCACGGTGACGGAAATGCCCGACTGCCCCGGGCCGGGTCCGTGATGGTGGTGCGCCACCTGGGTGTGGGCGGCGGAGAGGATCAGATGCGCGAGCAGGGCCACCGCGAGCGCGGCCAGGCACAGCACGAGGGAGAGGCCCGCGCGCTGTACGGCTCGTCGCATCGGTGCGATCACCCCACAACCGTACATCGCCCTTCGTCATCGACCGATGACAGAGGGTAGCCAGTCAGACCTGGGGTCAGCGTGGCGGTTGCCAATGCGACATTGGACGGCAAGATGGGACATGTGCCGCCCTTACCGATGACGTTGCGCCTGCTACGGGCGTTGGCGTTCACCACCGCCTGCCTGGCGGTCTCGGCGGGCGGGCACGCCTTCAGTGCGGGGGCCTCGCTTTCCGTCGCGGCCCTCGCGGCAGGCGCGGCGGGCCTCCTGGTCGTGGTGTTGCCGCTCGTCGGCCGTGAGCACCCACCGGCGGCGGTGGTCGGCACCACGATCGGCGCCCAGGTGCTGCTGCACGAGCTGTTCGCCCGCACCTCCGGCGGGTTCGCCGCCCAGGACGGGCACGGGCACCAGGCGGTCGGCATGGCGCTGGTCCACCTCGCGGTCGGGGCGATGAGCGGCTGGTGGCTGCACCGGGGCGAGAGCGCCTTCTGGCTCATGCTGCGCCTGCTGCGGCCCTCGTGGCCCCTACTGCTCCGGCCGCCGTCCGCCGCCTCCGACGACCCGCCGACGCCTCGGCCTGTCGCCCCCGCGTCGTGGCCCTCCTCCGGCCTCGCCCGGCGGTGGCCCACCTCCACGATCCACCGCCGTGGACCTCCCGCGGACGACGCCGCCCCCTCCGGGGAGCGGCGCACCCGTGTCATCGACGCCCGCACGCACGGACGTCACCTTCGCCCCGGCCATCGCCGGGCCGTCTTCGGGAGTTCCCACCTTGTCATTCCTGACCTCGGCGGCATCGCCGCGCCGAACCGCCGGCACCGTCCTGGCAGCCGCCGTCGGCTGCCTGCTGGTGCTGATCGGCACCGCCTCACCGGCGTTCGCCCATGACCGTCTCAAGAGCAGTTCACCGGCCGCCAACGCCAAGGTGACCAGCCCCGAGACCGTCACCCTGGAGTTCTCCTCCCGTATGCGCTTCGCCAAGGTCGTCCTGACCGGCCCCGGCGACGAGACGACCAAGCTCGACGCGCCGGACGAGGGGAGCACGATCCGCGCCAAGGTGCCCGACCAGCTGGCCCCGGGTCGTTACCAGATCGCCTGGCACGTTGCCTCCTCCGACGGTCACCCCATCAGCGGCCAGATCCCCTTCACCGTGATCGCCGACCCCGACGGCCCCTCCCCCACCCCGGAGTCCCCGTCGCCGTCGGTCTCCACACCGGCGAGTACGGCGGAGGCCTCCGCCGACCCCTCCGAGGCCGTCCCTCCCCCGGCCGCCAGCGAATCCTCCGCCGCCGAGCCCTCTCCGGCCGCCGCGTCCGAGCCGAACGGCACCTCCGGCCTGCCCGGGTGGGTGTGGCCGGTCGGCGCGGTCGTCGTACTCGCCGGGGCGGGCGCGTGGCTGATCACGCGCCGCAAGGGGACCCAGGGGTAGGCCCCCGCACTCTCGGACACCCGGCGTCATCGTGGGCATGGCGGCGGGGGCCGGGTGAGAGAGCGGCGGTGGCGCACCACGGTGTGCGCCACCGTCCGCGGCGTGCGCCGTACCGACCGGGCGGACCAGCTGTGCCGACCAACGCGGGCCGGCCGGGCCGACCAGCACGGGTCAGCCGACCCGGCCACCGCGGACCCGCCGTACCGGCCCGGCCGACGCGGACCGGTTGACAGCCCGGTGACCTCACTCGCTAATCTGCTCATATGAATACCTATTCAGATGTTCCATCGATTGACGGATGTGTCGTCAGGAAGGTCGATCCCGACCGGGTCGCCGACGTGCGGGAGCGCATGCCCGCCCCCCGTGATCTCTCCGACGTGGCCGACGTCTTCGGCCTGTTGTCGGACGCCAACCGGTTGAGACTGCTGGTCGCCCTGCTTGAGGGGGAGATGTGCGTGTGCGACCTGGCCGCGGTGACCGGGCAGAGCGAGTCGGCCGCCTCACACGCGCTGCGGCTGCTGCGCGCCCACCGTGTCGTGACCAGCCGCCGCGCGGGCCGGATGGTCTACTACCGGCTGGCGGACCCGCACGTGCGGATGCTCCTCGACGTGGCGTTGGTCCACATCGAGCACACCGAGCTTCTGCACCCCGAGCGCGACGGAGAGGGCTGAGATGGGAACCGGACACGGCCACGGGCACGTCCAGGGACACGCGGGAGGCCGTCACCGCAGGCGGCTGGCCCTGTCCTTCGTGCTGATCGGCGCCTTCTTCGTCGTCGAACTCGGCTACGGACTGGTCTCCGGCTCGCTGGCGCTGCTCTCCGACGCCGGGCACATGGCCGCCGACGTGGTCACCCTCGGCGCGGCGCTGGTGGCCACGAAGATCGCCACCCGGCCCGACACCACCGGCAGGCGCAGCTACGGCTCCTACCGGGCCGAGGTGTTCGCCTCTCTGCTGGCCGTGGTGCTGATGCTGGGCGTCGCGGTGTACGTGGTGGTCGAGGCCGTCGGCCGTATCGGCCAGACCGCCGAGGTCTCCTCAGGCCCGATGCTCGTCGTCGGCGCCATCGGCCTGCTCGTCAACCTGGTCGCGCTGCTGCTGCTGCGTTCCGGCGCCGGTGAGAGCCTCAACGTCAGGGGCGCCTACCTGGAGGTCGTCGCGGACACCGCGGGATCGGTCGGCGTCATCATCGCCGGTTGGCTGGTCGCGGCCACCGGCCAGGTGCTGTGGGACACCGTCGTGGCGCTGGCCATCGGCGTCTTCGTCGCGGTGCGTGCCCTGTCGCTGGGCCGCCAGGTCTTCGCCGTCCTGGGCCAGCACGTGCCCGAGGGCATGGACGCCGCCGCGGTGGCCGCGGACCTGGCCGCCATCGACGGGGTACGCGACGTGCACGACCTGCACCTGTGGACGCTGACCTCCGGCATGAACGTGGCCACCGCCCACCTGGTCGCCACCGACTTCGCCGACGGCCACGCCGTACTGGACCGCGCGCGTCACCTGCTGCGCACCCGCCACGGCGTCGAGCACGCCACCCTGCAGATCGAGCCGGCCGACCACCGGGGCTGCGACGAACTCGGCTGGTAGCCGCGCCGGGACCATCGGCGCCGGTCGCGGGACCAATGGCCCTCTTTCGCACGGACTCGGCGGAGGAAGGCTGAAGGTACCTCTCGGGAAGGGGACCGACGATGATGTGGGGTTACGGAATCGGCTCCTGGCTGGTCATGGGCATAACGACGATCCTGCTGTGGGTGTTGATCATCGCCGGGATCGTCGCGCTGCTCCACTACGTCAGCGGCGGGCGGCGGACAGGCTGGCTCGCGGCGGGCGGGCGGGTCCCTCCGGAGGAGGTGCTGGCCGAACGGCTGGCCCGGGGAGAGGTCGACGCCGAGGAGTACCGGCAACGCCTTGAGGTGCTGCGAAACCGGCGGTGACCGCCCGCTAAATCCCGTTGCGGGGCTTACACACGGCTCACCATGCTCGGGGACATGACCATCCCCTATCGCCAGATCCGTGCGGCCTTCACCGAGGAGGCCATCACCGTCTACCAGGCCTACGACCCCGCCATCGCGGACCCGGCCGTCGCCGCCCAGCGGTTCGTGCCGCCCTTCAAACGCGAACGGATGACCTGGATCAAACCCTCCTTTCTCTGGATGATGTACCGCTGCGGCTATGCCACCAAGCCCGGTCAGACCAGGGTCCTGGCCGTCGACATCAGCCGGGAGGGCTTCGAGTGGGCACTCCGGCACTCCTGCCTCAGCCACCCCGGCGACGGCGTCGATCCCGAGGTCTGGCGTCGGCGCCTGCGGGAGAGCCCGGTGCGCGTCCAGTGGGACCCCGAACGCGGCCCGCGCCACAATCCCCTGTCATACCGGTCGATCCAGATCGGCCTCTCCGGCGACGCCGTGACCCGCTATCTCGACCGGTGGACACTGCGGATCACCGACCTGACCGGCCGGGTCCACGACATCCGTCAGGCACTGCGCGACGGCCAGGACATCACGGACATGCTGCCCGTGGAACGCCCCTATCCCCTGCCGGACGAACTCGCCCGGATCACGGGGGCCTCCGAGCGTGCCGTCCCGGCAGGCCGGTGACGCCGATCGTGCCGCCTACGGGCGGCCCTCGCCGTACTCGGGGACCGGCACCCGCGTCTTCCTGTGCGCCCGGTTCCGCACCTGCTGCGGGAGCCGTATCCGGGGGGAGCGCGGTGCGCCGTCGCCGCCGGGGTGCGCCGGAAGGCGGATGGTGAACGTGGCGCCGGCGCCCGGCCGTCCGTCCACGCCGACCGTGCCGCCGTGGGCGTCCACCACCTCGCTCACGAGGGCGAGACCGATGCCCAGGCCTCCCTGGTGGGGCTTGCCGACGTGTCTGGCGAACAGGTGCTCACCGTCACGCGGGTCCAGTCCGACGCCGTCGTCCCGCACGCTGAGCTGGACCCACTCGGGACCCGAGCGGAGGGTCATCCAGATGTCGCCGCCCTCGCGGGCGTGCCGCAGCGCGTTGTCGAGCAGCGCGGAGATCACCCGGCGCAGCGCGGAGCGCGCTCCGCGCACGACGTGCTCGCCGGGGCCCTTCCTCACCTCGATCGTCACCCCGCGCTGCTCGGCGCGGGCCGCCTCCGCCGTGGCGAGTTCCTCGGTCAGCGCGGCCAGGTCGACCGGGCCGAACGGCTGGAGCCGCCGTCTGAGCTGGGTGGACAGCAGCAGGTCCTCGATCACCTCGCCGAGTTGCCCGATGCCCGCGGCCAGCTGGTCGACGTCGCCGACGGCCAGGAGCGGTTCCGACCCCCGGCGCAGGTGCCGGGCGGTGAGCTGGGCGCGGACGTGCAGCCGGGTCAGCGGGGTGCGCAGTTCGTGGCTGACGTCGGCGGTGAAGCGCCGCTGCCGGTCGAGGGCCTCGCCCAGCGGCGCGATCGCCCGGCCCGCGAGGACCTGGCCGATCAGCAGCGCCGCCAGCAGCCCGGCGAGTTCGGCGGCGCCGAGGGTGCTCAGCAGCCGTTCCCGGTCGGCTATCCGGAAGCGCAGGTCCATCACCGCCTGCACCACGACGTCGTCACGTCGCTGGGTCCTGATCAGGTAGGTCAGCCCGCCGACCTCGGCGACCTCGACCCGGGGCCGCCCGTCCGCGGCGACCAGGTCCATGAACGCGCGCACCGGCAACCGGTCCGGGGACCCGGGAGACCTCCGTACGGTGCCTCCGCCCAGCTCGAACAGCCACATGCAGGGCGGGGGCTGGGTGATCGAGGCCGACCGCGCCGCCACGAACAGGTCACGCCGCGCGGCGACGTCCTGGCCGTTGACCGTGACGTAGTAGACCATCGCGCCCATGAGCGCGAGCACGAGGGTGAATCCGCCCGCGATCTGCACGGTGATCCGGCGGCGGGTCCGGATCAGCAGCCGCCGTTCCGGGTCGAAGCGCCGCCGCCCGTTCACAGCTCACCCAGGCGGTACCCCACGCCCCGTACGGTGCGTACGACGCCGTGCCCCAGTTTGTTGCGCAGGTAGTAGACGTAGGTGTCCACGATCGACTCGGTCTGGGCGCCGTCGAAGACCCGCTGCCGCAACGAGTCGCGGGTGTGCACCTGCCTCGGGCGGACCGCCAGCGCGTGGAGCAGGCGGCACTCCTGACCGGACAGGGTCACCTGCTCGCCGGAGGGCAACCGTACGAGGTGGGAGTCGGAGTCGAGCCAGGCCGCGCCGAGCGGCAGCAGTCTGGCCTGGTCCAGGTTCCTGCGCCGCAGGGCACGCACCCTGGCCAGCAGTTCGTCGATCTCGAAGGGTTTGACCAGGTAGTCCTCGGCGCCCGCGTCGAGTCCGCTGACGCGGTCGGCGGTCGTGCCGAAGGCCGTGAGCACCAGCACCGGCACGGTGACGGCCTGCCTGCGCAGCCGTCGCAGCAGGTCGAGCCCGTCGATCGCGGGCAGTCCCCGATCGATGATCATGATGTCGTAACCGCGGCTCAACCCCAGGTGCAGGCCACGTTGCCCCTCCGGTGCCAGGTCTACGGTGTATCCCTGGTCGGCGAACACTTCGGCCAGCATGTCCGCCAGATCACGGTCGTCTTCGACGAGCAGCAGCCGGGAAGAGCGCGGTTCGGATGTCGCCGGTATCCGTGCCACTGGTCAACAATTGCACTGATATTGGTAAATTTCTAGTCAACTCTGGCGCAAAGGCAGGCGTGGCGCAGGCGTGGCGCGTGCGTCGCGCCCGCGCCACAGCCCGTCACGGTCCCGGTGACCAGGCATGATCATCCGCTCACCGGCGCCGCCTCCCGTCCGTGCTCCGTCTCACCGATCCCGGCGGGCTCTTGGATGCTCGCCCGCTCGTGGCGCTCGGGCATGGCCAGTTTGTACAGCGGCAGCGCCCCCGCCGTGGTGAGCACCGCCACCAGGACGAGCATCGCGAAGACCTCCTGGGTGATCAGGCCCTGGGCCAGGCCGATGTTGATGAAGATGAGGATCATCAGCCCCCGGGCGTTCATGATGGCGCCGATCGCCCACGACTCACGCCAGCCGAACCCCAGCGCCCTCGTGGACAGCGCGCAGCCGAAGTACTTCCCGCAGAAACCCGTGAGCAGGATCGCGACGAGCACCAGCAGCATCGAACCGCCGGTGATGCCGCCGAGATGGGTGTTCAACCCGGAGAAGGCGAAGAAGACCGGCAGCAGCAGCGTCGAGACGACGTCCATCATGCGGCCGTGCAGCGCCTGACGGAACGCCGCCTCGCGGGGCATGGCCAGCCCGGCGACGAAGCCGCCGAACACCGAGTAGACGCCGATCCAGTCGGTGAGCCAACCGGCCGTGAGCGGCACCAGGACGATCACGTAGACGGCGCCGGCGCCGAGACGGCCGGTGCGCTCGACCTCACGGCCCAGGGGGCGCAGCAGCGGGGCGACCACCCCGAGCATCACCGCCGTGAACACCACCGCCAGACCTATGGTGCGCAGCGCGTCACCGCCGCCCGTGCCCAGGTGGACCGCCGAGAGCACCGCGAGCAGGCACCACGCCACGGCGTCGTCGATGGAGGCCGCGACCAGGGTGATCCTGCCGATGCGGGTGTTCTCAAGGCCGCGTTCGTACAGGATCCTGGCGAGCATGGGGAAGGCGGTCAGCGACAGCGCGCTGCCGAGGAACAGGGCGAACTCCACACGGCCGACGTCGGGCCGGGAGAGACGATCCCACAGCAGGAACCCGAGGGCGCTGCCGAGAACCAGGGACGGAAGAATCCCCGAGGCGGCCAGCGCCATGGCCCTGCGCGTCTCCCCCGGCGTCCGGACGCTGTGGTCCATCCCCGCCCCGACCAGGAACATGTACAGCGTCAGCCCGATGGTGCTGAGCACGTACAGGATCGGCCGGACGTCGGCGGGGAAGAGGGCCTCCTGCGCGCCGGGGAACACGGCGCCCAGCAGCGTCGGCCCGAGCAGGACCCCGGCGACCATCTCACCGACGACCCGTGGCTGCATCACCATGGTCGCCAGCCGGCCGCACACCGCCGCCGCCAGCAGGATCACGACCAGGGCGGGCAGCACCCTGAGGACCAGCCCCAGGTTGGGATCGACCGGGGAGGCCTGGGTGAAGGCCAGGAAACCGCTCATGACTCGTGCCTCCGTACGCCGACCGGATGGGGTTCCTGCGCGAAGTGGCGCTCGCACAGCCGCAGCCTGCGCGCGTCCCACACCATGTACGTGCCGAGGACGAGCTGCACGAGGCTGCGCCACACGTCCTCCCAGCGGTCCCTGAACCGCATGAACAGCAACTTCACCCGGACCTCCGGGCCGCTCCCGGCTCCCAGCGGGGTCAGCAGGCACGGCCCCCTGTTGGGCAGGGACCGGGTGTGGGAGGCGGTCGAGCCGAGTTCGCAGGCGTGCAGGGTCTCCCGTACGGCCACCCGCAGGGCGATCGGCGCCAGCCGCCACGCGGGGCAGGGCCGGTTCGCGGCCATGCCGAAGGGGATGTGGTTGATCTCCCTGGCCGGACGCGCCGCGAAACGGGCCGGGTCGAAGTGGTCCGGGTCGGGCAGGCCCGCGCGGTGGAACTCGGGGTAGTTGAAGCACAGCACGGAACCGGCCGGGATCGCGGCGCCCTCGCCGAGGGGGATCTCCCCGGTGGTGACGCGGTGGGCGATGCCGAACAGCGGGTAGAGCCGCAGCGTCTCCGAGATCACCTGGTCCAGATACCGGTCGTCGCCGCCCCGCGCCGCCTTCTGCACCCGGGGGTGCTGGGCCAGGACCATCAGCACGTGGGCCGTCGCCTCCGACATCTGGACGACCGCCGTGTTGAAGAAGGCCCCCTGCAGGTACAGCGCCTGTTCCCTGGCCGACAGGTCCTGGGGAAGCTCGTGCCGCACCTCGGGCAGCCGTTCGACGAGGTATCCGGTCAGCCGGTCACGCCGGTCCATGTGCCGCAGGCCGCAGCACTTGAGTGAGGTGACGACGTCGTCCGCGTTGCCGACGATCAGGTCACGGGCCTTCGGCGGACACGGTTCGCCGAAGACGAGTTCGTAGGAGAACTCCGCCCAGACCGGCATCATCAGGTCGCGCAGCCGTACCATCCCCCGCCTGTCCCGCAGCGCCCGGTTGACGCAGCGGCGGGTGAGCTCCTCGACCCTCGTCCGGGGCACGGCCAAAATCCGCCGGGTGGCCAGCGCGACGGCGTCGTAGCGCTCCCCCGCCTCCAGGTGTTCCTGGTGCATCTCGGGTCCCGGTGCCAGCCAGTACCAGAACAGGTCGGACAGGACGGCTCCCCTGCTCCGGCCCGAGGCGGCCGGGTGGGAGTAGACCTCCCTGAACCGGTCGACGCCGACCAGGTCACCGGGGACCGGGATGCTCTCCTCGCCGTTGATCCTGGTGAGGACGCGCACCCGCAGCGCGACGATCCGTGCGGGAAGCCACCAGGGCAGGCTGATCAGGACGGCTGCGAACGACACGGTCAGCGCGGTCAGCATGGCCGTACCAGCTCTGGGTCGAGGTCGTGCGCCGACGCGGCGCCGCACAGGACGAGGGCCCGCTCGACCTCCTCGCGCAGCAGCCCGAGCACCCGGGCCACGCCGCGCTCGCCCTCGGCCGCGAGACCCCAGAGCACCGGGCGGCCGACCGCGACCGCCGAGGCTCCGAGCGCCATCGCCTTGACCACGTCCACCCCGCGCCGGACCCCGCCGTCGAGCAGCACCGGTACGGCCCCGCCGACGGCGGCCACGATCCCCGGCAGCAGGTCGGCGGTCGCCGGGAGGGTGTCGAGCTGCCTGCCTCCGTGGTTGGAGACGAACAGCGCGGAGACGCCGTGGTCGAGCGCGCGGCAGGCGTCGGCGGGACGCACGACGCCCTTGAGCGCGATGGGCAGCTCCGTCATCCGCCTGAGCAGGTCGATGTGCCGCCAGGAGATGTCCGGCGACATGACGATCGGCCGCACCCGGTCGCCGTCGCGCAGGTTCTCGCAGCACATGCCCTCCGGCAGGTCGTCGAAGCCGTTGCGCAGGTCCCGCTCCCGCCGTCCCCTGCCGGGAGAGTCGACCGTGACGACCAGCGCCGTGCATCCGGCCGCCTCGGCGCGCCGGACGATCCTCTCGGTGAAGGCCATGTCCGGCTGGACGTAGAGCTGGAACCACAGGGTGGCCTCCGGAGCCGCCGCCGCGACGTCCTCGACGGCGACGGTCGAGGCCATGCTCACGATCATGATCGTCCCGGCGGCGGCCGCCGCGCGGGCCGTGGCCTTCTCACCCTCGGGGTCGGCGAGCCGGTGGAACGCGGTCGGCGCGACCAGCACCGGCATGGCGGCCCGGTCGCCCAGCAGGGTGACCCCGGTCCTCGGTTCGCCCGCGCCGCGCAGCACACGTGGCAGCAGGGCGAGCCGCGCGAACGCCGCCTCGTTGGCCCGGACGGTCGTCTCGTCACCGGCTCCGCCGGCGAAGTAGTCGTAGTGCGCGGGATGCAGGCGGTCGCGGGCGGCCTCCTCGAACTCCCTGACGTTCAGTGGAGGGCGCATGGCCGTCACGCCGGGACCGGAAGGCTCTGACGCTGGAAGAACTCCCGCAACGGCCGCAGGTGGACCTCCTCGGAGGTCCAGTCGTTCTCCAGGTTCTCGGTGACGTGGTGTACGGCCACGACCACCCCTCCCCGGTAGTGGCGCACCACCGGGTGCAGGTAGTGGCCCTTGTGGGCCCGGGAGGCGTCGCCCTGCCTGATCCGCGACACGGAGATGTCGAACGGGTCGACCTTGTCGTGGTCGGGGCCGTACTCCAGGGTGATCGCGAAGTGGCCGCCGTCGCCGATCGGCGGGCCCTGAAAGTCGACCGGCAGTTCCTCCAGGTAGCGCGCGCCGCCGTCGCCGTCCGGGACGATGACGTCGGCCAGCACGCCGAACTGCTGGAACAGCCCGGAGCTGCGGTTGACCCGTTCGAGTACGGCGTCCGCGAACGCGCCGGGGTCGGCGGGCAGGTCCCGGCCGGGCCAGGGGGCGTCGTGGTGCCTGGTCTCCAGGATGCGGTGCAGGGCGCGGGCGCCGTACCGGAAACCGTGGATGAAGGCGTTGGTGCCGCGCTTGAAGTCGCGGGACTGCGTGATGGTCCCGGCGAAGTACAGGCCGGGCACGTTGACCGACTCGTAGGCGGGGGTCAGCGCGGGGAAGCGGTTCCTGATCGTCAGCTCGGGACGGCACTCGGGGGAGAAGATCGAGGCGTCGAACCGGAACCCGGTGGAGACGATCACCCGGTCGTACGGGATGTCCTTGGTGACCTCGTCGGCCCTGGCGAAGCTCACGGTCACCAGGTACGTGCCGTCCGCGCGGCGCTCGATGCGCCTGACGTCGCCGTCCAGCACCGCGTTTCCCAGTTTGAGCTGGTAGGTGTCGAGGAAGTTGCTGTTGACCGCGCGCAGGTGCCCGACGAAGTGGGTCCGCCAGGCCAGCCGTACCGAGTGGGGGCCCGCGACGTGGATCACCGCGGCGGTCTCGATGAGGTTGTCGGCCGTCTCGAAGGCCGAGTTGCCCTTGCCGATGACGAGCACCCGCTTGGCCGTGTAGTCCGCCGGGTCGACGGAGGCGGTGTCGTAGCCCTCGGCCGTCTCGATGCCGGGGATCTCCGGGACGTTGGTCTTGGAGACCCCGGTGGCGACGACCACGTGCTCGGCCTGGTGGGTCCGGCCCTGCCCGTCGATCACCCGGAACGGCCCCTTCGCGTCCGGGCGGGAGACGTCGACGACCCGGGCGCCGTAGGTGATCCGCAGGTCGAGGGCGGCGGCGAAGTCACCGAGGTAACGCACGAGGTCGTCGGCGCCGGGGAAGAAACGGTCGCTGTAGCGGGTGAACACCAGATCCGGGTCGTCCGAGAGCAGCGAGTTCCAGTCCACCCGGAAGTTGAGCTCCGGGTCGTGTTGTCCGGTGTGCTTCTTGTTGATGGAGATGAGCATCCGGTGGCGGGGGAAGGTCCGGAAGAACTGGCCGGGCTCGGGGCCCGCCTCCAGGATCCGGTACCTCCGCCCCGCCCGGTGCAGGAAGTGGCCCAGTTGCAGGCCCGCGGGCCCGGCGCCGATCACCAGATAGTCAAGGGTGTTGTCAGACACTGATGCCTCCGTCACTGCGTACGGTCGAACGGGACGACATCAGTGTTGGCGCGTGATTCTCAGAGATTGATCAGAGTCGTCCTGCCTCCTCGGCACGGCCGGAGCCGTACCGTTCGAGCAGGGCGCGCTTGTCCGGTTTCCCGCTGGCCGCGACCAGCGGGGCGGGGATCGACATGATCGTCCGGGGGACGCTGTCGGCGCCGAGTTCGGTGCCGACCAGCGCGGTCAGCTCGCCGAGGTCCGGGACACGGCCGGGGGTGGGCACGACGAAGGCGTGTACGGCCTCCCCGGTCCGCTCGTCCATGGCGCCGGTCACGTACGCCTCGGCCACGTCGGGGTGACCGGCCAGCACACGCTCGATCGGCCCGGCGTAGACCACCATCGCGTTGACCATGATGACGTCCCTGGTCCTGCCGACCAGGTAGAGCAGGCCGTCCTCGTCGAGGTAGCCGAGGTCGCGGGTGCGCAGCCAGCCGTTCCGCAGCACCGCGCGGGTCTCCTCCGGCTGCCCCCAGTAGCCCGCGATGAGGTAGTCGTTGCGGACGTGGATCTCCCCGGTCCGTCCCGTGGCGACCGGGCGGCCCTCCTCGTCGAGCACCCTGATCTCGACCCTGGGCTGCGGGCGGCCGACCGAGGCGAGGGCTCGGTCGGGGAACCTCGCGAAGTCCCCGGGGGTGAGCATGGAGATCATCCCGGCCTCACTCGACCCGTACGCCTGGTAGACGACGGGCCCGAGCCGCTCGACCGCCTCCGCCAACCGGTGCGGGCTGATCGGCGACCCGGCGACCATCAGCGCCCGCAGGCTGCTGACGTCGACCTGTTCCGTGCGGAGCAGGTCGAGCATGCGGCACAGCCTGGGCACCGGGAGGATGGCCCCGGTGATGCGGTGGCGCTCGATCGCGTACGGGAACGGCGGCCGTCCGTCGTCCTCGGGGATGACCGCGACACCGCCGCCGAGCAGGCACAACGCCAGGAACTCCTGGACCACCAGGCTGGACAGGGTGCCGAGCAGCAGATAGCGCCGGAACGCCCCGGCCAGCTCGGTCGCCAGCGGCGACCAGAGCCTGGGCTGCCACGACCAGCTCTCCCCCAGCGCGCGGTAGGTGAGCGCGCACCCCTTGGGCTGCCCGGTGCTGCCGCTGGTGAAGGCCATCAGGGCCACGTCGTCGGGGTGCCCCAGGAGGGCGGGCAGCCGCACACCGCCGTGGTGGGCCAGCAGGTCGACCGCGCCGGGAACGTCCCCGGGGAGGGGGCCGAGGGTCAGTATCGTGGCCGCCCCCGCGGCGGCGAACACCTCGGGATCCGCCGTCGAGGCGTCCACGACCACGGCGTCCACCCCCGTGTCGAGCATGTGGGCGAGCTGGCCCGGCGTCTGTCCCGGGCGTACGAACACGACACGACAGCCCAGCACGTGCGCGGCCGTCTGCGCGGCGAACGCCTCCGGCGAGACGCCCGTGTGGACGGCGACGCCCCGGGCGGGGTCGAGCCCGGCGTCGAGCATCGCACCGGCCATGTGCCCGACGAGGTCCAGCAGCTCACCCCGTGAGACGACTCGCGTCCCCTGCTCGAAGATCGGACTGTCGGGCGAGCTCCGCAGCGCGTCGAGGAGCGCGTAGGGGAACGGCGGTTCGGGGGACCCGGCGGGCCGGACGGACTCGGTGAACGACGGGAACTCGTGCATGACTGGCTCCTCTTGTCTTCTGCCTTCGTGGACCTGTCCGGTCACCGGGCCGTCGGTGCGGAACCGGTGCGTTGTCCGCGACAGTAGGCAGCGCAGATCAGAGCCAGATCAGAACGACCGGTCGCCGGAGGGTGCCTCGCCCAGGTCCAGCACCCCGACCGTCTCGCCCCCGGACGTCTCGCCCGTCAGCTCGAACCCGAGCCTCCGGTAGAAGCCCTCGGGGCCGTCCTCCCCCGGCTCCCAGGTGACGTACATCCGCCTCTCGCCCCGGCGCCGCACCTCGGCGGCCACCGCCTCGACGGCGAAACGGCCGACCCCACGTCCCTGCGCCTCGGGAACCACGTTGAGCCGCCACAGCCCGGAGCGGAAGTCGGCCCCCTTTCCGTCCCAGTCGATGTTCAGGAACGCCATGAGGAAACCCACCGGACGATCACCGTCGAGGATGAGACGCGGCCAGGCCACCTCCCCGTGCGCGTAGGCCTCGGCCAGCGAGGTCGCCACCGGCGAGACGAACCGCTCCTGCTCAGGACGGACGTTCACCTTCATGGCCGCCTCGACGTTGGCGGGGGTGATGAGCTCAACCCGAAAAGTCACAGAACGACCATAACGGCCGTCACGCAAGCACCTCCGGCAATAATCTGAACGCCGACGCATGTCGAGGGCGAATCAGACTGAAGCCCCTCCGGTCGATCGTCGCGACCTGGGTGATGCCCAGACGTTCCGCGATGGCGACCACGGACACGTCGGCCGGGTCAAGTCGGGCGCTCCTGTGAAGCCGGACCAGTTCAGCCATGCGTCGTACATCTGCGGGAGCAGGTCGACCAGCTCGAATTCTTCGACAACGAGATCGAGGAACTGCGCATGCACGGCAGGACCCATATGCCGGTTGATCGTCCATCCGGCCTCGATCAGGATCGTTGACGGCAGAAGTAGTGGCCCCTCCAACTCCTCAAGGAGTCGTACGCACGAAGCATGGTGTTTGTCGTCTCGATCGACAACAGCGATCAAAGGGCCGGTATCCAGGAGTGTGGCGCTCACACTGAGCGATTGAACCGCTCCACCAGCAGGTCTTCGACCCGTTCCGACAGATCGCCCTCACCGGACGCACCGATTCCGGCAATCGACAGCCGACGACGCCGAACCGGGCCGGACCGCTCCTCTTCTGTCGCTTCAGCCAGCTCCGGATCTGTCTTCACCAAGCGCAGGAGCCGACGCGCCTGGTCCGGCGACAGCCGATCCACCAGGTGGTGAAGCTCCTCATACGCATGCCCGGCGCTCATGACCACAAGCCTACGCTTACGGATCCAGCAGGCGGATGCTCAGCTCAAGTCGTGCCCGAACAGCGCGATCGGTGAGTTTTCAGTCGGCTCCTGTCACTTGCCCCACTGCTTTGTCTTCGGCTCGGTCTTAACACGCGCCTCCCGGTCAGCGGCTGCGCGACGACCTGCATCGCTCCCGCGGTTCCGAATTCTCCGTCACCTCCCGAGAGCGGGGGCCGGGTAGGCGGGGCGGCGGTCGATGCGCAGGAGGACCTCCTGGGAGCCGAAGTGGCGGTCGATACGGCGGGTGGCCTCGGCCCAGTCGCCCATCGACCGGGCCGACGACAGGGCTTCGGCCACGAACGGGTCACTCCAGCGTGCGACGGCGCGCCGCCACAGTACGGCGGGCTCCTCCGTCAGGAGGCTGCCCACGGTCCCCTCGTAGATGGGCATCGCGCGCACCTCCCCGTCGGGCTCGACCTGCATCAGGGGAATCACGAAACCCTGCTCGACGAAGGCCGGACGCATCTGGAGGATGACGTTGTCCGAGGCCGACACCCGCACCGACGGCGGCGCCGCCGACACCAGGCGCTCGACGTGCTCGGCGCCGGTCAGCGCGCGGATCTGGTCGTTCGTGAGCAGCTCGTGCTCGGCGAAATCGGCCCGGCTGGCCAGACCGGACGGTACGGCGGCGCCGAAGTTCAGGAACCGGACGTGCGGGAAGCGAGGCAGGACGGCCGTGCAGAACTCCTCCGTCTGGTGGAGGTTGCTCCGCACGACCGCGCAGTCGATCCCGAACTCCACGGGGTCGGCGCCCTCCGCGACGCGCCTGCCGGAGACGTCGTCGAGGAGGGCCAGGGCGTTCATCGCCCGGTCGAAGGAGCCCACCCTCCCCCGGATCCGGTCGTGGACGGCGGCGTCGGCCCCGTCGACGCTCACGGTGATCCGGGAGAACACCCGGGTGGCCTGCTCGGCCATCCGTGCGGTGAGCGTCCACCCGCCGGTGTAGAGGTTCACCTGGACGCCTGCCCGCCTGATGTGTTCGGCGACGTCGAAGATCTCCCTGACCAGCAGCGGTTCGCCCCCGCCGAACTCCACCGCCTCCGGGCGCAGGGAGACGATCGCGTCGGCGACCCGGAGCATCTCACCGTGGCTCAGCTGCCGGGCCGGACGCCTGCCCGACTCCGAGTAGCAGTGCGCGCACCGCAGAGGGCAGGCGTAGGTGACGTCCCAGATGACGTCGGTGGGTCCGGAGAGGATGTCGTCCATGTCAGAGGTTCCTTTCGTCGTTGCGGGCACGGCTCCGCCCTGCCGCCGTCGGCGGCGGGCGGAGCGGAAGGTCAGCGGGAGCCCTCAGGCGGCCGGTGCCCCGACGGGTCACCGCCGTGCCAGTGGCCGACCAGGTCGGCGTAGAGGGGCGATCGGGCCGTCAGCTCCCGATGCGATCCGGTGAGCGCGGCGGTGCCGTCCATCAGCAGGACCCGCCCGGCCCGGCCCGCTGAGCTCATGCGGTGCGCGATCACGACGAGCGTGCCCCCGCGGGCGGCGAAGGCCGCCTCGGCGCGCTGTTCGGCGGCCGGGTCGAGATGGCAGGTGGCCTCGTCCAGGACGACGATCCTGGCCGGGGAGGCGTGGACGCGGGCCAGGGCGATGAGCTGCCGTTCTCCGGCGGAGAGCGCGGCGGGTTCCTCGATCGTGGCCCGGAGCCCGCCGAGCCGTTCGACGAGCGCTCCGGCTCCCACGGCCTCGGCCGCGGCCTCCAGCCTCTCGTCGGCGACCCTCGTGCCCTCGGGGCGGAGGTAGGCGAGGTTCTCCGCCACGGTGCCGGTGAAGACGTACGCCTCCTGCGGCACCAGCGCCATCAACGACCGCAGCCGGTGTTCGGGGACCGCCTCGATCGGCAGGCCGCCGAGCAGGATCCGGCCCTCGGTGGGGCGGCTAATCCCGGTCAGCAGCATGGACAGGGTGGATTTGCCGATGCCGCTGGGGCCGACGACGGCCAGGTGCTCGCCCTCGGCGATCGTGAGGTCCAGGTGACGCACCACAGGTGTGGCCTCGGGCGCGTAGGCGAAGCCCACGTTCTCCAGGCGCAGCCCGTGGCCGACCGGCTCCACGTCCGCGACGGCCGCCAGGGCGATGCCGTACGGAGCAGGGGGAACAGGTGTGGAGGCGGACGGTTCCGGCGGCGGGGCGATGGTCTCGCCGAGTCTGCGCAGGGTGACGGCGAGGGTCACGCCCCAGCCGCCGACGACGCCGGTGAGGGCGCGCAGCGCCGGGTCGAGGCCGGTGGCCAGGTAGGTCGCCGCTCCGACGACCTCTCCCGCGCTCAGGTGGCCGTCCCCGATCAGGGGCCGGGCGGCGATCAGCAGAGCGAACAGCGGCAGGTGTGCGCCGAGCGCGACGACCAGACGGCGGCTCAGGCCGGCCCAGGCCAGGGCGTGGGTGGCCGCCACCTGGGTGTCGACGGCCGCCCGTACGGTCGCGTAGGCCTGCCGGCGCGCTCCGCAGGCGGCGACGTCGCGCAGGCCCGCCAGGATCGGGGTGGCCTGTCCGGTGAGTTCCTCGTCGGCGAGGATGAGCGCGCGCTGGCGGGCCACGAGCACGCGGAGCAGCCGGACGAAGACGACCAGCGCCACGGTGACGGGCACGGCCACGACGGCGGCGAGCAGAGGCGACAGGAGCAGCAGGCCGCCCAGCGCGGCGACGAGCGAGACGCCCAGCGCACGGGTGCTCCGCAGCAGCGCGGAGACCAGGTTGCGCACCGTCTCGACCTGCTCGGTGAGGCGGGTCACGGCGGCGGCGTCCGGTGGCCGCGCGCTCTTCGCGGCACGGGTGACGGCGGCGGTGACGACGGCGGTGACCAGGTCGTCGCGGAGCGGTTCGACCACCGCCGCCAGGGCGGGGAACATCATCCGGACGGCCGCCGCCTGGACGAGCATCGTGAGCCCGAGAAGGCCGAGCCAGGCCAGACCGGTCCCCGGGCTCCCGGCCAGGAAGCCGCGGTCGACGGCGGTGGCGATGAGGAGGCCGGACAGCAGCGTCGGCAGCGCCTCGACGACGGACCAGAGCGCGGCCACCGCCAGGGGACGCGGGCGCGGACGCAGCAGCGACACCAGCAGCCGGAGCCCGCCGTCCCCCGTGAGACGACCGTCGTACAGCGGGGCCTGCGCGGGGGCGGCCCCGGACGGCGGGATGTCCCGCCCGGGCCGTGGGCGGGTCAGGGACGGACCGGGCACGGTTCCTCCTCGTGGAGCGGGTCGCCACCGGTCGGCTCCCGACCGGCGCCGGACACCGGGACGCCGGACGCCGGAGCGGCGGACGCCGGAGCGGCGGACGCTGAGGCGCCGGACACCGGGGCGACGGCGGTGAACAGGGCGCGGTAGGCCGGGTCCCGCCACAGCTCCCGGTGGGGACCGCGGGCCCGCACCCGTCCGTCGTCCAGCCACACGACCAGGTCGGCGCGGGCGGCGGTCGTGGCGCGGTGGGCGACGACCAGCCGGGTACGCCCGCGCATCTCCTCCGTCAGGGTCCGGATCACCTGGGCCTCGGTCGCCGTGTCGAGACTGGAGGTCGCGTCGTCGAGAACGGTCAGGCGGGCTCGCCTGACCAGCGCGCGGGCCAGCCCGAGCCGCTGGAGCTCACCGCCGGACAGCGGGGCCGTGTCGGCGGGCGTGCCGTACCCCTGGGGAAGGCGGCTGACGACGCCGTCGACGTGCGCCGCGCGCGCCGCCTCGCGGACGTCGGAAGCGTCGGCGGGCAGGCCGTAGGCGACGGCCGACAGGAGGTCGCCGCCCAGCAGCACGGGGCGTTCGAAGGCGTAGGCGACGGCGTTCCTGAGCGCGTCGGGGTCGGCCTCCGTGAGGGGCAGGCCGTCGAGCAGCACCTGGCCGTGGTCGGGGTCCATCAGCCGTCCCGCCAGCAGGGCGAGGGTGCTCTTGCCCGCGCCGGAACGCCCGACGACGGCGGTCAGCGCCCCGGCGGGGATCTCCAGGTCGACGCCGTCCAGGAGCGGCGGGCCGTCGCCGGCCACCGTGACGGCGCGGAACGAGAGCGCTCCGGCGCCCTCGGGCAGCGGGCGGGAGCCGGGAACCTGGGCGGGCAGGGCGAGCACCTCCCCGACCCGCCGGGCCGCGGAACGGGCGTGGGCGAGATCCATCAGCGAGTCGATCCTCTCGACGACGGCCAGGGCCAGCGCGGTGTAACCGGCCGCGGCCAGCAGTCGGCCCGGCTCAAGACGCCCGTCGGCGATGCCGAGACCGGTCACCGCGAGCACCAGCACCTCGACGAGCAGCAGGAACAGCGAGAGCTGCCACACACTGCGGGCCTGGGCGCGCCACAGGGCGTGCCCGCTGGCGGACAGCTCCGCCAGCGGGGCGAGCACCCGGGAGATCTCGCGGTCGGCGGTGCCCGAGGCCCGCACGGTACGGATGCCCGCCAGGGCGTCGGTGAGGCGCGCGGCCAGGCGGCCCTGCGCGTCCTGGTAGCGGTCGTACAACCCCGAGACCCGGGCGACGAACACGCGGATGACGACGATCGCGACGGGCACACCGGCCAGGAAGGTCAGACCGACCCGCCAGTCGATCAGGAACAGCCCGACGGCGCCGCCGATGGAGGTGAGAAGCCCGGTGACCGTGTACAGCAGTGTCAGCGGGACGTATCCGGAGATCGCGGTGTTGCTCACCAGGCGGTTGGCCAGTTCCCCGGTGGGGAACCGGCGCGCCTGGACGGTGTCGAGTCCCAGGACGTGGGCGGTGAGGCGGGAGCGCAGGGCCGACGTGGCGGACGCGGTGGCCGTCACCCCGGCCAGCGCGCCGGTGACCTCGGCGCCCGTGGCGACGGCGATGACGAGGGCGAGCCATGTCACGGCGTCCGCCGTTCCCCGTCCGGTCAGGACCGCGTCGACCGCGGCGGCGAGTGCGGCGGGCAGGGCCAGTGCGGCGGCGGAGGAGGTGAGGACGGACACCGTGGCCACCGCCAGCGGCGCCCACGCGCCACGCGTCAGCGACCAGAGGAGCCGGTCGCCGTGCTTGTGCGTCACTCGCTCTTCCGGCGCGTCCGACGCATGGTCTGACATCGTTGTCCTCTCTCGGTTCTCCGGCGGCGTCACGGCTGGGGAGCCACCCGGCCGGGAAGGGCCGCGCCCGGTTCGGTGACCGGGCGCGGCGCCGTCATGGCCGTCCTCCCGGGGAGACGCCGGGCTCCGGCGCCTCCCACGAGGCGGACGTGCTCAGGTGGTGGTCATGCTGCAGGTGCGGCCCTTGCAGGTGATGCCGCAGGTGGGGCCGCTGCACTCCCGCAGCTGGGACTCCTCCGCGGCGGCGGGGAGCAGGTCCAGGGCGACGATGTCGAGTTCCATGACTTCTGCCTTTCTGTGATGGGAGTCGCCGCGGGCGTTGGCCGCCTCGCGAGCGATGTTCGGGTGTGCCTCCTGCGGGGCGCGTATCGCCCCGGAGGAGGTCCGGGCCACCGTGGTCGTGACGGCCCCGAGCGGGGCCGTCGTCCCCCGGGACCCTCCCGACGCGGGAGGCGTCAGAAGGGGTTGGTCCAGTCGCAGGTGGGGCCGGTGCAGGTGTGCTCGCAGGACTTGCCGCTGCAGGTGACCTGGCACGGGTACAGGGGGCTCTCCTCCTGAGCGGGGAGCAGGTCCAGAGCGGTGATGTCGAGTTCCATGTCTTCTTCCTTTCCGTGGTCGGAATCACCGCGGGCGTGGACACGCCCGCGGTGTCCTTCTGGGAGGTGCGGACTCCGGGGATGGTCCGTGACGTTCCTTCGCCTCGGAGATCCGCGATCTCCTCGCGTTCCTCCCGCTGGGGAGGAGGTGTCACCGGTTGGTGCCCTCGCAGCTGAGCTGGCAGTGGTAGGTGTACTCACAGGAGTGGTTGCACGGGTACAGCCGGGACTCCTCCCTCTCGGGGAGCATGTCCAGGGCCGTGACGTCGAGGTCCATCGCCTTCTCCTCCTTTCTCTCCGGTCGCCGTCAAGGTCCGCGGGTGTCCGCCTCTTTCCCGCTCTCTCGGAGCGAGGAGAGGCGTCAGCTGCTGGTGACCCGGCAGGTGCCGCCGATGCTGCAGGTCCTGGCGCAGGTCACCGTGCACACGTAGAGGGGGGACTCCTCGGCGGGGAGCAGGTCCAGAGCGGTGATGTCGAGTTCCATGGCTTCTGCCTTTCTTGCTGTTCTCTGGGAGATGTCCGGCGCGAAGGCGCACCTTCTCCGGCGGTGTCGCGTGAACACCACCGCGCCGGAAGGGGCCGCGCCCAGGCCGGTGCCCGGGCACGGCGCCGTCAGGGCCGTCCTCGGAACACGCCGGACACCCGGCGGCCGCACGAGGACGGACGGCCTCAGGCCGAGGTGATCATGCAGGTGCGGCCGTGACAGGTGATGCTGCAGGTGACCTGGCAGTCCTTCAGCTGGGCCTCCTCGGCGGGGAGCAGGTCCAGAGCGGTGATGTCGAGTTCCATGGCGATGCCTCTCCGTTGATTCGGTGATTTCGATGCCGGGTGACGCGAGGAAGACCTCACGCGGAGGTGTACAGGCAGGTGGGGTGGTTGGTGCCGCAGGTGCGCGGAGAGCAGGTGTTGTTGCACGGGTAGAGCGGGGACTCCTCCTGAGCGGGGAGCATGTCCAGGGCCGTGATGTCGAGTTCCACGGTGGTGCCTTTCTGCTTATCCGCTGGTTCTGATACCGATCAGTGCGAGGGAGACGTCACCATTCGGTGATCTGGCAGGTACGGCCGGTGCCGCAGGTACGCGGGTAGCAGGTGACCTGGCACGGGTAGAGCTGGGACTCCTCCTCGGCGGGGAGCAGGTCCAGAGCGGTGATGTCGAGTTCCATCGTTTTCCCTTCTTTGTTGGTGGTTGTCAGGGCCGGCCGCCTTCGATGACGACGGCCCTCCGTACCGGCCGGTCCCGGGTTCCTCCACCGGGCGAGCCCGTGGGGGTGCCCAAGCCGGCCGGGGCTGTGGCCCCGTCCACGCCGGCTAGGCGGACGGGGGCGTCCCGGTGCGCAGGAAGCCGACGAGGCCGTCGCGAACGGCCTTCCCGTCGCTCTCGGAGAGCGGGTCGTGACCCGCGCCGGGGATCTCCAGGTAGGCCGGGCCCGCGCCGTGGCGGCTGCCGAGCAGCCGGTCGCGCAGGCGCCGGGAGTGGGAGACGGGGATGATCGGGTCCCGTTCGCCGTGGACGATGAGCAGGGGCGTTCGCAGGCGGTCGGCCAGCCGCAGCAGGTCGCGGGGCCCGAGGTCGTCGTGGATCTCCTCACGGCCGCCGAGCCGGTCGAGCATGGTGCGCACCGTGGTGGGCCCGTCCTCGTACAGCTCCCGCCCGGACAGGAACGGGGCGACGACCGCGGCGCGGGCCCACAGGTCCGGCCGCGCGGCGGCGGCCAGCAGTGCCAGGTAGGCCCCGTAGCTGGCGCCGTACAGCGCCGGTCGCTCCAGGAGAGGCCCTCGGGCGGTGTCCAGGGCGCGTCCCAGGTGGAGAATGTCGGCCAGGTCGGGGCCGCCCCACGCGCCCTGGATCGCGTCGCGGTGGGCGGCGCCGTATCCGGTGCTGCCGCGCTGGTTGGGGGCGACCACCGCGATCCCCTCGGCGGCCAGGCTCTGGAACAACGGGTCGAAGCCGAGCTGCCAGGCCGCCTCCGGGCCGCCGTGCAGGGCGATCACGACCTGCGCGGCGGTGGCCGGCTCGCCGTACACGACGGCCTCGATGGCTCCGGCGGGGCCGTCATAGGTGTGGACGCGGGCACCGGCCCAGCGGGGCCTGAAGGGTTCGGGGGCGGACGGGATCCGTTGCGCCCGCCTGGACACGGTGATCGGGCCGGGGGGCCGGTCGGGCGTGGTGTGGATCAGGTGCAGGTGGGTGTCGCTCCAGTACGCCAGGGGGAACAGCGTCCCGCCCGGCAGGCCGCTCTCCTCCGTGACGTCCCCGACCAGGTCGTGCAGCAGGAGGTGGGAACGGGCGCGGCGGGTGACCGCCAGGGCCAGCCGTCGCCCGTCGGGGGACAGGGCGAGCGGTGTCACGCTTCCCTCGATCGCGTTCAGCCGGTCGGGGAAGACGGTGGGCCCGTCGTCGTGCAGGAGTCGCACGCCGAGCCGGTACGCGCCGTCGCGCCGGGCGGCGGTGAGCAGCGCACCCGTACGGGGCGCGGCCAGCAGCAGGTGCTCGTCACCGGACAATCCGGTCAGGGGTTCGAGGGCGCCGCGCGCCAGGTCCAGGACCGCCGTGCTCGCCCCCGTCCTGGAGCGAACGGCCAGGCGTGTGCCGTTCTCGTCGAGCCAGATCCCTCCGCCGACCAGGTCCGGCAGTACGGTGACCAGCTCGGGCGGTTCGGGCCTGCCGGACAGGCGCAGCACCCTGCTCTGCTCGACGCCGGTCGCGAAGGCCACGGCCGCCGTTCCCCCACCTGGCCCCGCGACGACCCCGAGGCCGTTGCCGAGGACGGTGCCCAGTTCGTGCTCCTCGGGCCGCCCGCCGTCCCGGGAGGGGACGGCGAGGAGGACGCGGTGCACGCCCTCGGTGCCGATGTGGCAGAGCAGGATGTGCCCGTCGTCGGTGGCGACCGGCACCGTCATCGGCGTCTGCTCGTCGCGGACGCGCAGCTCCCGGGATTCCCGCCCGGTGTCGGTCAGGTCCCACATCTCGGGGGCGAGGCGGCCGTGACCGTGGTCGGCCAGGCAGGCGAGGTACCGGCCGCGCCCGGAGAAGCGGAAGTTGATCCGGCGGACGTCGGGAAGGCGGTCGGCTCCGGTCGCGAGGCCTGCCGCCGTACGGCCGGCGTCCACCGTGCCGAGTTTCATCGCGCCCGGCCCGTGGCCGCCACGGGCACCGGAACGCCCTTCGGCTCGTCCGCCATCCAGGGGCGTGGCCCGCCGTGGCGCAGTCTCAGCAGGAAGTCCAGCACACCCGCCATGCCGGTGTTCCAGCCGAGGCTCACCTCGTGCCCGCCCTCGTCGGCCACGAGCAGCAGCCCGTCGCGGAGCATGGCGCGTGCCCACAGGCACGCGGCCAGTTCCTCGGCCCGCTCGCGGTAGGCGGGCTCGTCGAGCAGGTCGGCCATGTCCAGGAGGAACTGCCCGTCACCGGCCAGCCCGTGGCAGGCGGCCGTACCCATGTGCAGGCGGCCGGAGTGCACGGCCACCGCGGCGGCCTCGGCCGCGTCACGGAAGCGCGGTTCGCCGGTGGCCGCGTACAACCGGACCAGGAACGTTCCCACCCCGGAGGAGCCGCTGCACCAGTGGGTTTTGCGGGCCACGCCGCCGGGGCTCTCGGCCCACCAGGCGGCGTCGTCCTGGCGGATGGCCGCGGCCAGCAGGGTCTCCCCCGCCGCCACGGCGGTCTCCAGGCAGTCGTCCCGGCCGAGCGCGGTTCCCGCCGCCAGCAGGTAGGCCCCGATCCCGGCCACGCCGTGGCCGAAGCCGTAGTGCAGCACTCCCGCCAGTGCGGAGTCGAAGTCCGGGGGAATGCGCCACAGCACGGCCTCCGGGGTGCGCTGGGCCACCTTCAGCAGGGCGTCGGCGCATCTGTCCGCCTTGTCGCGGAACTCGGTGTCACCGGTGGCGTGCCAGAAGTGCAGCAGGGCCAGTCCCGTTCCGGCGAGGCCGTGACAGATGTCCGGGTTCGGCCAGTCGTCCGGCAGGCCCCGGGCCATGTCGAGCCCCTGGGACCGCAGGGAGGCGTCGTCGAGCGCGCGGCCCGCCTCGTACAGGCTCCACGCGATGCCCGCCCGGCCGAAGTACAGCCCCGGCGAGGGCCGCGGCTCACCGGCCAGGCGGCGTACGGTCCAGTCCGCCGCCTGCCGCAGCCCCGCCGTCAGGTCCTCGCGTGAGCCCGCCAGGAGGTCACCGCCCGTACCCGGTTCGGAGGACGACGGAAGCTCGGGATCCACCACGGCGGCGAGCAGGGTGAGCACCCCGGCCGAGCCGTACTGCAGGGCGCACGGGTCGGCGGTCGTGCCGAACCCGGTGACGGGCCACAGGGAACCGCGCCGCGTCACACCGCCCCCGGGTCCGGACGGCGATATCGTCCGCAGGACGTGGGCGAGCCCGTCCCCGAGCAGACGATCCTGGTCGGCCACGCTCAGGCGGTAGGCGCCCCCCGCGGAGGGAGACGGCCCGGCCCCGTCGGCCATCTCGTCCAGGAACGCCCGCACCCGGGTCAGGTCCCAGCGCAGGGAGGGCTCCTCCCTCATCAGTCCCAGGATCATCGGCGCCAGCGCGGTCGCCGTCGCGTCGTCGGCGGTCACCACGCTCAGCAGCGTGCGCAGCCGGGACTCCCACGGCCTGACCTCGGGGGACAGGTCCTCGGGAACCGACGGCTGGCAGCCGGTGGCCAGGAAGAACAGGGTCGTTCCCAGCGCGAACAGGTCGACCGTGGCATCGGGCGCGGGGCCGTAGTGGGCGGCCCGCACCTGCTCGGGCGGGGCGTAACCGGGTGTGTAGGCCCGGCCGACCGGCGTGCCGGGCACGGCGGCCATCTCCAGGTCGATCAGCAGGCACTCGTCGTCGGGGAGGACCATGACGTTGTTCGGCGTCAGGTCGCGCAGCACGTATCCCTGTTCGTGGACCGTCGAGACCAGCGCCGTCATCCTCCGCGCCAGGCCGACCACCGTCTTACGCCACTCCGCGCCGGGCAGGGAGGGGCGCCGCTCGTTGACCCAGGCGCTGAGCGGGGTCCCGGTGAGGTGCTCCTGCGCGAGGAACAGGTTGCCGCCGGTCTCGAACAGCGCCATCTCGCGTGCGGTGACCCCCAGCGGCCCGAACAGTTCCAGCATGCGGGCCTCGTGACGCAGCAGATCGCGTTCGTCGCGTCCGTCGATCGAGGCGCCGAGGTGGGGGCGGGCCTGCTTGATCACGACCATGCCGCCGTCGGTGCGGTCCTCCGCCAGGAACACCCCGCCCTTGGCGCTGTGCCGGAGGGCCTGGCGCACCACGAACCGGTCCGCCAGCAGGACCGCCTCGGGCGCGGTGGTCCTGACCGTCGCCTGTCCCGACTCGAAGGGGCAGGGCGCCCACGCGGGCGGGGAGTACCAGGCGTTGCGTTCGTCGGTCACCAGGGTGCCGTCGGGGGCGGTCAGCCGGGAGGCGTAGGTGCCGTCGTTGTCGAGCTCGCTGAGGGCGGAGAACACCCCGAAGCGGTAGTGCACCAGGCTGCCGGGCCGGTAGGCGCGGTCGGACAGGATCGGCGGGCCCGGCAGACCGTACGTGGCGGTGTGCAGTTCCTCGGCGATCGCCACGGCGGCCTCGTCGTCGGGCGGGTAGACCGTGACGAACTTGCCCATCGACCCGCGGTTCTGGTCGCGGGAGACGAGTCCGCTCAGTTCCGTGAGCGTGGCGGCGAACTTGAACGAGCAGCGGTGCCGGGCCAGCACCTCCACCACCCGCGCCAGCACCAGCGGCGCCGACAGCGGCGTCGCCGAGACGTGGAGTTTCCAGCCCTGCGGGCGGGTGGCCGCGTCCTGCGGTGTCACGTAGGTCCAGGGCTCGCCCTGCTGGATCTCCCAGCCGGGGACGGCCCCTCCTTCCGCCCGTGGTTGCGCGTCACCCGGTCCGCTCACGGCCCTCGCCAGCGTCGCCGTGGCGACGTCCCGCAGGACGTGACGATCCTCATCGAACCGGTTTCCCCCGTTGACAGCCTGCATGTCCACGTTTCCCCATCGTCTTCGCTCGATCTTGGTCCGCGTCGTCCACGACGGACGCGAACCGCTCACCGTCCGGGTTCGGCTCCGGGTGAGCGGCGTCGGCACCGGTCCGCTCGCCGGTCTGTCGAGACCACCGCTTGAGCAGGCCGGCCCCCGGCCGAGGCCGTCGTGGGATCCGCCGGCACCACCCCTGCCGGTCGGCCCCCCGATGCCGAACTTGACATCGACAAGATACGACGCGGATCCAATCTTGGCAACGGCAAGATTGAGGTGGGTCATTCCGGGGCCGATGTCCGCCCGGCCCCGAGCCCGTACGGCGAGCCATCCGGCACGGCAGGCCACGCGGCCCTCGTCCCGGTTCTTCTCCGGCCTCCGAGGGGAGCCGAACGGGACCCGGCGAAGCCGCGATCCCGGAGGCGGCCCGCGTCGTGGGGTGTCCGCGAGAACCGGGACCCAGGGCGGCCGCCCAGCCGATGATTGAGCAGGTCCGCAGCCCTGAGGGGGCATTACGGCGTTCAGACGGCCCCGGTAGGCTGATCGCCGTGAGTAAGCAGTCCTATCATCACGGGGACCTGCGGCGAGCCCTGCTGGACGCCGCGCTGGAGGCCGTCGCGAAGGACGGGCCGGTCGCGCTGAGCCTTCGCGAGATCGCCCGCCGGGCGGACGTCTCCCACGCCGCTCCCACTCACCATTTCCGCAACAAGGCCGGCCTGCTCACCGCGATCGCAGTCGAGGGTTACCACCTGCTGGCCGACGAGCTGGAACGGGTCCGGGCCACCGGCGGACTCGTCGAGCAGGGCGTCGCCTACGTCCTCTTCGCCACCGCCCACCCCGCCCACTTCGCGGTCATGCGCGTCCCCGACCTGCTCAACAGCCGTGACCCCGACTTCGTGGCCGCCCGCGACCGGGCCTGGCACCAGTGGCTGAGCAGCACCACCATGCCGGACGGCTCGACCGACTGGACCGCCGCCGTCGCCACATGGGCGATGATGCACGGCCTGGCCAGCCTGCTCGTCGAGGGGAACGTGCAACCCGAGCCCGGCGGCGACGTCGAGACACTGGCCCGCGCCGTCGGCCGCCACCTCGCCCCCCTGAAACCGCGGGCACCACACCGCGACTGAGATCCGGCGCCCTGACCGGCGACTTCCTTGACGCCAGCGAATTCCAAGTGGCTCACAAGAATGTCCTCCAGCGAATTCCAAGTGGCTCGCAAGAATGTTCGGTGAACCTGGCGGCATCGGAACAACGCAGGTTTCCCCTCCGGACCGAGCCGCTCGAAGAAGAGCGCCGGCACGCTTCGTGTTTCGCCCGGCTCCTTCGACCCGGCGAACGCGTCCGGAGGCGGCCGACGAGAAGTCCGGACCGGCGGTGTCACCGATCGTCCTGAGCGACTCTCCGAGATGGATGACCGACTGCAGATGAGCGGCACACCCCTGCCCCCCTTCGAGGGCGTCCTCACCGCCGAGCACGAGACCCTCGTCGCCGACATCCGTGACCAGTGGATGCGCGACGGCCTGTCCACCCGCCCCGTCGACAGGGGCGAGGCGGAGCGGGCGGTGCGCGAGATGTACGCGCTGGTCGGCCTGGAGCCGCCCCTTCTCAAGGTGTGGGTGGACTCGCCACCCGGTTGTTTCCCGATGGTCTCCGCCCTTGGCGGCTCCATCGTCCGCTGTGGGCACTTCGAGAACCGGCTCAAGGAGTGCCTGGAGGGCCGGCTCAGGGACCGGCTCGGGCAGCGGCTCTTGGACCGGCTCCGATGTCAGCTCCGCGCCCGGCTCTGGGAGCCGCTGTGGGGGCAGCTCCGCGCCCAGTTACGGGGGCAGCTCCTGAGCCAGTTGGGCGACCGGGCCGGATCCGATCCGTCCAGGTACGTGTGGGGGGCCAAGGACATCTGGAGGGACGCCTACTGGATCGCGTTCTACACCTCCGCCCTGCGTGTGGCCGGGGCGGGACCCGACGAACGCCTGGACGCGCTGGCGGAGGTGACCCGCAGGCTCGGCTGGTGGATCCCCCTGGCCGGCGCGGTCGTCATGTCCGGACGTCCCGTCGCGATCCGGCGTGACGGCGACCTGCGGCTCCACTGCGAGAACGGGCCCGCGCTCTCCTGGCCCGACGGGCACACGCTCTACGCCTGGCACGGCACCCGCGTTCCGAAGTGGGTGATCGAGGCCCCGAACTGCGAGGCCATCGCGGCGGAGAAGGACGCCGAGGTCCGCAGGTGCGCCATCGAGTCCCTCGGCTGGGACCGCTACGTCGCCGAGACCGGACTGCCGCTGGTCGCCTCGGCGGAGGACCCCCGCGACCCGGCCCTGACCCTCGCCCTGTACGAGGTGCCCGAGGAGGTTCTGGGGGAGCCCGCCCGGGTCCTGCTGCGCGTCGGCGACCCCACGGGCCCCGGCGGGTCGCGCGGGAGGGCCGGGCTGGTCGTCCCCGTGGAGACGGCCACCCCGCTGGAGGCCTCCGAGTGGGATCACCCCCGGCTCTCCTGACGGGATCACGACCTCGTCAGACGGGAGAGGCCGCCCTGCCGTACGCCCGCCCTCCTAGACCACGGCGCACCCATAGACCGTGGTGAAAGGCGTGAGATCGGGAACGCCGAAGGTTTCGCACATCGCCTTGAACGCGACGACCTTGTCCTCGCCGAAGCGCCGGACCCGGGTGGCGTAGGACGCGGCGGAGACGAATGTGGGCGGGGTGGACTTGCTGTGGAACTTGTCGGCGTACATCACCAGTCTCTCCTCACCCGACTCGGCGACATAGTCGGCGACGGGGATGGGAAGCCCCTGGTTCCGCACGTCGTCCCGGCTGATCCCCACTCCGGTGTGGCAGGAGCAGAAGCGGCAGATCTCCTCAGGAAATCCCTCCTCACGGAGGAGTTCGTGACCGAGCACGCCATGCCGTACGTAACGTGTGTGATCGAGTTCTCCGTCGGCGCCGTAAAGCCGGTAGACCCCGATGTCGTGAAGCAGGCTTCCCGCCCGCACAAGGTCCCTGTCGAGGTCGGATCCGGTACGCGCGAGAATCTGCTCGGCGATGCCGCACACGATTTCGCAGTGGGTGAAGACGAGCTCGAACGCCTCCCGCGTGGGCGCGTACTTCTCGTGGAGCGCGCGAATCTGTTCGTCTCCAGGAATCCGCATTCCGGGAGTCTAACAACGGGTGAGAACGGCGTTCGAGTGGCTCAGCCGAGGGTGCTCGCGTAGGCGAGCAGGCCGACGACCGCCGTGCCGAGCAGGGTGAGCAGGACGGAGCGGCGGCTCGGCCTCGGCCCCTCACGCACGAGCCTGAACCCCAGCGGCAGGAACGCCACGCACAACCCCAAGGTCCCGGCGATCGTGAACGCGTCCGTCCCCTTGAGCACGCCGAGCGGCACCGTCCCCATCGAGGCGAGCGCGATCGAGCCGGTCAGGCCGAGGACCCGGCTGCGGTAGGCGCCGAAGGCCAGGACGTACCAGCCGAACATGATCGTGAACGACAGGTAGCTGAACAGATGGGTGTCCTGGTAGGAGTCCTGGACGAAGGCTGTCGCGGAGTCCAGGCCGCGCCGCAGCACCAGCCGGAACGCGGTCTGGTTGATTCCGGCGTGGAAGGTGCGCTCGAACAGCCCGAAGATGACGAACGCCCCACCCCACGCGGCCCACATGGGATGGGTCCGCCCGATCCCGCGGGCCAGCGTGACGACGGCGGGCCACATCAGCACGTTGCCCGCCAGGAACGCGGTGTAGCCGCCGATCACCAGGCCGGGAGCCCGCTGTACGGCCGCCAGCTGCTCGGTGAAGGAGAAGGGGAACGGCACCCGCGTCAACGCCCCCGCCAGCAGGAGCAGGGGTCCGACGATCATGGAGACCGCGCTGATCCGGCGGCCGGGGAAGCTGTGGTCGGTTGGCATGGCCCGACGATCGCACCGCGTCCGCCCGGGGCGGATCAGCCCTCCGTGGACACTTCCCGGTCAGCCCCAGGGCTGTCGTTCATCCCCAGGGATGATCCTCCCTGGGTGGATGTGTCCTGGTTCGGCGGCGCGTTACCGTACCGGTCATGCCCGCAGAGAAGCCCACCCGCCGTCAGGTCGCCGCCGATGTCATGACGGCCGTCGCGCTCCTGACCGTGGACATCGGTCTCGCGGGCAACCTGCTCATGGACCAGACCGGGTCCCCGTGGCGGCTCCCGGTCTCACTGGCCGTCGCCGCCGCGATCGCCGTACCGCTCGCGCTCAGGCGGTACCGGCCGTTCGGGGCGTTCGTCGTGATCATGGCGCTTTCGGCCCCCGCCGCCGCGCTCGGCCTGCTGTGGGACCCGTTCGTCGCCACGGCCTGCGCCCTGTACACGCTGACACTCGGCGCCCGCAGGGAACTCGCGGCACGGGCCATGGCCTGCGCCGCCGCCGCGACGGTGGTCGCCTCCGCCGTCGGTGACCTGCCGCTCCCCGGCGGCGCGTGGTGGTACGTCCTGGCCCTGCCGCTGCTCGGGGGTGCCTGGCGGTGGGCGCTCAACGTGCGTGAACGCCGTGACCAGGAGGCACGCCTGGAACGGCAGCGTGAGCACCAGGTGCTGGTCGACGAGCGGCTGCGGATCGCCCGTGAGCTGCACGACGTGATGACCCACGGGATGGGGCTGATCGCGGTCAAGGCGAGCGTCGCCAACCACCTGGCGCGGAACCGGCCGGAGGAGGCCCTCGACGCGCTGCGGGTCATCGAGGCGACGAGCAGGCAGGCGCTCACCGAGACGCGCAGGCTGCTCGGGGTGCTCCGGGAGGACACCGGACCGGCCCCCGTGCCGACCCTCGGCGGCCTCACCGAACTCGCCGAGCGGGCCGCCATGGCCGGGGTGGACGTCGAACTGTCGGTCGAGGGCGGGGACGACCTCCCGGAACCCGTCGAGCTCGCCGCCTACCGGATCGTCCAGGAGGCCGTGACGAACGTCGTCAAGCACGCGGCCCCGGCCCGCTGCCGGGTGAACGTCCTGGCCGGGCAGGGGGTCGTGACGATCGAGGTGACCGACGACGGCCACGGCGCCCCGTCGCCCTCGACCTCCCCGGGACACGGCATCATCGGCATGCGGGAGCGGGTCACGATGTACGGCGGGCGGTTCGCCGCGGGGCCGCTGCCGGATGGGGGATTCCAGGTGAACGCGACCCTGCGCTACGAAGAGGCGCTGTGACCGAGCCGATCCGGGTGCTCGTCGCCGACGACCAGGCCCTGCTGCGGGGCAGTTTCCGGGCGCTGATCGAGAACGAGCCCGAGATGACCGTCGTCGCGGAGGCGGGCACCGGCGCGGAGGCCGTCGAACTCGCCCTCGCCCACCTGCCCGACATCGTGCTCATGGACGTGCGCATGCCGACGATGGACGGCATCGAGGCCACCAGGCGGATCTGCGGGACGCCGGAGACCCAGGGGGTGCGGGTCCTGATCCTGACCATGTTCGACCTGGACTCCCACGTGTACGCCGCGCTGCGCGCCGGGGCGGGCGGGTTCCTGCTCAAGGACACCCGGCCCGCGGAACTGTGCGACGCGATCCGCCTCGTCGCCCGGGGAGAGGGGCTCCTCGCCCCGACCGTCACCCGCCGGTTGATCGCCGAGTTCGCCCGCTCCCCCGAACGGCCCCCGGTGCTGACCCGCGAACTCCAGCTCCTGACCGAAAGGGAGCGGGAGGTCCTGACCCTGGTGGCGCGCGGCCTGTCCAACACCGAACTCGCCGAGCGGCTACAGCTGTCACCGGCCACGGTGAAGACCTACATCGGACGGCTGCTGGCGAAACTCCACGCCCGAGACAGGGCCCAACTTGTGATCATCGCCTACGAGTCAGGCCTGATCAGCCCGAACCGCTGACCCTCCTCCCCGAAAACGGCGTTCCGCGCCCTGACCGGACGCCGGTCAACGCCGCTCCTCGTCACCGGCCAGGAGATGGACGATGTCGAGGTCGCGGAGCCGGTCCGGATCGGTTTCGACGGCGATGCGGGTGATCTTCCCGTCGTGGACGGTGAACGTGATGACGGCCTTCGGCCGGCCCCGGTGTGACCAGACGGCCGCCGGGACGCCGTCGACCAGGGCGAGCCTGGCGGCCTGGGCCCGTCCGGCGAAGAACGCCGCCACCGCTTCGGCGCCGCGGATCTCTATGGCCACGGCCTCCGGATCGAGCAACTCGACCAGGGCGGTGAAGTCCCCTCCTCTGGCCGCGGCGAGGAACGCCTCGACGATCTCCCGTTTCGCCGATCGCGCGGCGTCGGAGGCGTCGGCCGTTCCCCGCACCTGGCGCCGGGCCCGGCTCGCGAGTTGCCGGGCCGCCGCCGGGGAGCGGTCGAGGATGGCGCCGATCTCGGTGAACGACACGGCGAAGACGTCGTGCAGGACGAACGCGAGCCGCTCTGCGGGAGTCAGCGTGTCCAGCACCACCATCAGCGCGACACCGACCGAATCGGCCAGAAGCGTCTCCTCCTCGGGGGTGGCCTGGCCGACCGGGTGGGTGCTCGGTCGCGGTTCGGCCGGTTCTGGCGGCAGCGCCCCGGCCGACTCCTCACGCCGGGCCCGGCGCGTCTCCAGCATGTTCAGGCAGACCCGGGCGACGACGGTGGTCAGCCAACCGGCCGGGTTCTCCACCTGGCCGGTTTCGGCGCGGCCGACCCGCAGCCAGGCCTCCTGCACCGCGTCCTCGGCCTCGGTCGAGGAGCCGAGCATCCGATAGGCCACCGCGTACAGGCGGTTCTGGTGCTCGGCGAACCGCTCGCTCAGCCAGTCCTGCTCAGCCATCTGTCACATTCCTCCGTCCGCGCCTGTCATACCAATTGACCGGCGAACGCACGCCGATGTGACATCCGGGCCCCGGCCCGGATGTCCGGCCCGCCGGCGCACACCACCCCACGCACAGGGAGCAAGGCATGAAAGCGCACGTCAGCTCGATCCTTCTCGGAGTCCGGGACATGGACCGGGCCAAGCGGTTCTACACGGAGGGACTCGGCTGGAAGATCAAGAACGACTACGGCATCTCGGTGTTCTTCGAGTCGGACGGCGCCTCGCCCGTCGGTTTCTACGGTCGTGAGGGCCTGGCCGACCAGGTGGGCACAAGCCCTGAGGGCAGCGGCTTCAGCGGACTGGTCCTGACCTACGTCGTCCGTGGTGAGGCGCGGGTCGACGAGATCATGGCGGAGGCCGAGAAGGCCGGCGCCACAGTCCTCAAGCCCGCCGGTGCCCTGCCGTGGGGCGGGTACGGCGGCACCTTCGCCGACCCGGACGGCTACGTCTGGAGTCTCGGCTACAGCCCCCGGGGAACGGACCAGCCCTACGCGGAGTGACCGCGACCTTCTGCGCCAAGCCCGGGACGGCGGACCACGCGCCGCCGTCCCGGACGGCTGCACCCCGGCGCGGGGCGTGTCGCGATCCCAGCGAAGAGAAACAACGCCTCCGGCAACGCGGAGGTCTGACCTGCCCCCGAAAGGGGAGAGCACATGTCGAAACACCTGAAGACTGGCCTGTACTGGTTCATAGCCCTTCAGTTCATGCTGGGCGCCGTGACCAAGTACTGGCCGGGAGACACGATATTCAGCACGGCGTACTCCGTGAAGTTCGCCGACTGGGGCTACCCCTCCTGGATGCGCTTCGTGGTCGGCGCCCTGGAAGGTGCCGCCGCCGTCCTGCTCGTGATCCCCGACCGGCGAACGCGCTTCCTGGGCGCCACAACGCTGATGTTCGTGCTCACCGGCGCGGTCACCACCCACATCGTCAACCACGACCCGGCGGTGGAAAGCTGGGCCGCACCCGCCCACCTCCTCATCATGGGCGTTCTCGCGCTGGCCAACTGGCCCGCCGACTGGCGGGACCTTCTGCGGGCTCCTACCGCCTCACCGAACGGATCACGGTCCTGAGCGTCCTGGTGGCACGCGACCTGTCCGGCGCCGAACTCGCCCAGCGGCCATGGTGAGGACCCATGACCGCGACGGAGCCCAACTCCTGGTCACCGCCTACGGGTCAGGCCCGATCAGCCCGCGCCGCTGAAAACACGCGAACCATGCCCAGCGGCAAGAAGCATCCGAGTGGATACCTTGGGCCATCTGGGGAGGGGGAGCCCAGTAGGGCGCACCTCGCCTACGAGAAGGGCCATCCCCTATTCGCACCGCACCCGTCACCACCGAGTGCTCGGGCGTCGGCCGTACCTGAAGGTCATTCGGCCGAGCGCCAGTCGCTGTAGGTCGTGGTGAAGTTCGACCTGTAGATGCCGGCGCTTCCGGTGGGGAAACACCAAACGAGGTCGAACACCTTCGGCCTGTTGTGCGAGTCGGTGGTCAGCCGGTAGGTGATGTACGAACGAGGGCTTTTCTCAGCGACATCCCCGTCCACCCAGAAGCTGAAGAGCTCTCGCAGGCGCCCACTCGTTCTGTCGATGGCCAGAGTTCCCGAGTAAGTGTGTCCTTTACGCTCCATCCGAGTGGAATTGGCCACCACCTCACCGATGACGGACGGCCCGGCGGTTCCCGCGACCATGAGCGCGGTCCACTTGGGAGTGGCCGCCTCCAGGTCCGACAGTTCCTCCTTGCCTGGATAGAGGTCACCGCCGCGGACGACGATGTGACGGACTTCCGAGCCTCCGCCGCCTGCGGTCTGGAGGTCGAAATCGTCGCGGCCGGTGTGGACGGTATGGTTCACCACCCGGCCGGTCGCCTTCGCAACAGTGTCGCTCTGGGTGAATCCTCCTTCGAAGGAGAAGCTCGCCGCCGGGGTCATGGTCAACGCCAGGTCGAGGGCGGCGGCGAGTTCGGCGGTCGTCTTCGGCACTTCCGGCCGCGCCGGGGTGGCCGGGGTCGTCGAGGGTGACATCGAAGACGACACCGGGGCCGTCGAGGGCGGTATCGAAAGAGGCGTCGAGGCGGACGGAGTGGACGGAGGGGTGGATCGCGGCGGGGTGGCGGCGAAAGTGGGCGAGGCGAACAGGCCGGCCCCGTCCGGCAGAGACCAGAGGGCCACAGCCCCCACCCCCAGAACGGCGACGGCCGCGACACCGGCCATCACGCCCCGGCGGCGGCCGCTGTCCCGCTCCCGCCAGGGGACGTCCTCGACGGGAAGCACCCAGGTGTGGTCGAGCCGTGTCGTCAGTTCGTCGGTCCCGTCGATCCGCCACGCCTGCGACGCCTCCGCCAGGATCTCCCGCGCGGAGGGCCGCGACGCCGGGTCCTTGGCCAGTGCTCTGCCGACCAGTTCGCGCAGGGGTTCGGGGACTTCGGAGGTGTCCACCGGGTCGTTGAGGACCCTGAGCGCGAGGACCTCGGGACGGGCCGTGCCGTAGGGCGGTCTGCCGGTCGCCGCGTACACGGCGAGCAGTCCCCAGCCGTAGACGTCGGCGGCCGGTCCTGCCGACGTGCTGCGGTACTCCTCCGGGCTCAACCAGCCGGGGGTGCCGACCAGAGCCCCGGTGCGGGTCACGGACGTCCCGTCGAGGGCCCGCGCGATCCCGAAGTCCACGAGCTTGGGGCCGTTCGGCGCGAGGATCACATTGGAGGGCTTGATGTCACGGTGCACGACGTCCACGGCGTGGACCGCGACCAGCGCCTCGGCCAGCCCCACCACGAGGCCGAACCACTGATCCCCCGTCAGGGGGCCGTCGGCCCGGACGTGGTCGCCCAGCGTCCGCCCCGGCACGTACTCGGCGGCCAGCCAGGGGCGTGCCGCGTCCGCGTCGGATTCGAGGATCCGCGCGGTGCACAGGCCCCGTACCCGGGTGAGGACGGAGATCTCCCGCGCGAACCTCATCCGGAACTCCGGGTCTCCGGCGAGGGAGTCGTGGACGAGCTTGACCGCGACACGGGCGCCGTCCGGGGCAAGACCGGCGTACACGACCCCCATGCCGCCCGCTCCCAATCTGCCCATGATGTGGTACGGACCGATTCGCCGAGGATCAGTGCCATCGATCGGGATCACTGAGAGTTTGTATCTCATTCCCGCCGTTGTGTGAACGAGCTGGCGGTCATCAGTGTGAAATCCGGCGCTTCCGTTGATAACGCCCCTGCCACAATGGTGGTGAATCGTGACCTTTGTACCGCCCCAAAGGCACACTAGGGTCAGGCGAAAACAGGCGCCGGAAAGCGGGAGTGGGATGGCGTGGGCAGCCAGGGCGGTCACCGTCGTCCTGGCCGTGGTGTCTCCGTTGCTCGTGACCGCGGCCATATGGATCTACGCGACCCTCCCCGAGGAGTGGAAGTCGCCCGAGACCGTCACGCCGCTGACGGCGGCGGGGGTGACCTTCCCCGCCGTCGGCGCGTTCCTCATCGCGCACCGGCCCAGGCTCAAGCTGGCGTGGCTGATGTGCCTGGGCGGGCTCGGCGGCGCCGTACACGACTTCTGCCAGGCGATGATGCTGTTGACCGCCTCGCACGGGAACCTCACGCTCGCGGGGTTCCTGAGGTTCGCGGTGTATCTGGGCTGGGGGGTCTCCGGGCTCGCGCTGGAGATGCTGCTGCCGCTGTACTCCCCGGACGGCAGGCTGCCCTCGCGGCGCTGGCGGGCGGTGGTGCTGCTCGGCGTGGTGTCCACCGTCGCCGAGACCACCCGCCAGTTCATCCGGCCCGACCCGCCGCTTGAGGGTTACCTGTTCCCTGCGGTCATCCACAACCCGCTGCAGATCCCCGAGCTGGCGCCGTACCACCAGACGATGCTGGTGGTGAACTGGACGGGGATCCTGGCGACGCTGCCGCTGGCGGCGCTGTCCATGCTGCTGCGTTTCCGCGGGGCGGACCCGGAGGTCAGGCGGCAGATCGGCTGGCCGCTGCTGGCGTTCGCCGGGTACATCGTGTTCATGTTCGTCGGCGTCGCCGCGCCGGAGCTGACCTGGCTGTCGATCCTGTGGGCGATGCTCATCCCGGTCGCGCTGCTGTTCTCGGTGATGCGCTACCGGCTGTACGGCATCGACACCATCGTCAGCCGGACCTTCGTCGCGGCGGGGCTGCTGGCCGTGGTCGGTGGGGTCTACTTCGGCGTGGCCGCGCTGTCGAGCCTGCTGGTCTCCGGCCTCGACCAGATCGCCGGGCTCGCCGCGGCCCTGTTCACCGGCGCGTTCTTCCAGCCGTTGCGCCGGACGCTGCAACGGTCCATCGACCGCCTGCTCTACGGTCCGGTCGGCGACCCGCGTGTGCTCGCGGAACGGCTGGTCCAGGAGGTACGCCGGGGGGATCCGGCGCAGGCGCTGGCGTCGGTGATCGGCGTGCTGCGTGAGGGCCTGGCCGTACAGGGGGTAACGGTCGAGGTGACCGGCGGCGAGCCGGGACAGCGGGTCGGCGTGGCGAGCGCGACCAGCGGGCAGATCGGCGACGCCCCCCGTGAGGTGCCGCTGGTCTGGCACGGCGAGCGGGTGGGGCGGCTGCTGGTCGGACCGCCGACCCCGCGCCGCTTCCCCGCCGCGCACGACGAGCGGGTGCTGGCCACGCTGGTCCCCTACGCGGCCGACGTGGCGCACGCGCTGCGGATGTCGGCCGACTTGCAACGTTCCCGGGAGCGCATCCTGAGCACCAGGGAGGAGGAACGGCGGCGGCTGCGCCGTGACCTGCACGACGGCCTCGGGCAGACGCTCAGCGGGCTGGCCATGACCATCAACATGGCCCGCCTCAGCCTGAAGACCTCCCCCGACGCCGCCGACGGGCTGCTGCGTGAGCTGCGCTCCGGCATGGACTCGGTCACCGGCGACATCAGGCAGCTCGTCTACGGCCTGCGCCCGCCCGCCCTCGACGACCTCGGGCTGGCCGCCGCCGTACGGGCGCTCGCCGGACCCGCCACCCCCGAGGGGCCCGTCACCGAGGTGAGCGTCGAGGGCGAGCTGGACGACCTGCCCGCCGCCGTCGAGGTGGCCGTCTACCGGATCGCGCAGGAGGCGCTGACCAACGTCCGGCGGCACGCGAACGCCACCCACGTCCGGGTCGAACTGCGCCGCGAACCCGAGGCGCTGCGCCTGCTGATCGTCGACGACGGCGCCGGGCTGGCGCCGGATCGCCGCGCGGGTGTCGGCCTGACCTCCATGCGCGAGCGCACCGCAGAGCTGGGCGGGCTCTGCCTCGTCAGCGGCGGCCCCGGGGAGGGCACCACGGTCGAGGTGACGCTCCCCCTTCCCGCGGTCCCCTTCGCCGACACGCGGCCGGTGCCCCAGCACGGGTAACCGGTCCCGCGGCCCGGGGTCCGGGCGTGGCGTCGGCCGAGGGCCTCACAGGGAGGGCACGTGGCCCTGGTCGTTCGTGGAGCGCTCCCGGGCCTCGTCGAGCGCCTGGGCGAGGCTGTCGCGGATCATCAGGATCCGCGACAGGCCGGTCAGGTCAAGGACGTGGCGCATGAAGGGCTGCGGGGCGACCAGCAGCAGCGTCACCCCCCGCTGCTGGGAACCGGTGAAGGCGGCGATGAGGCGGCTCAGGCCGACCGAGTCGCAGAAGGTGGTTCGTTCCAGGTTCAGCAGCAGGTGGTCGCCGTCCAGCTCCTCCCACAGCCTGTCGATCACGGCGCCCAGCACGGGAGAGGTGTCGTAGTCCAGCGCACCGGACACGTGCACGATCGTCGGATAGCCGTCTGTACCGGCCTCCACGGTGAAGGCCTGCTGCGCCTGCCCCGTCTGGTCGTTCTGGTCGGCGTGGTGCGACATGGCTTCCCTTCCACTGACAGGCGCCCCCTGCCGGTACACGGCTCTGGGACCACGGTAAGGCACATCCGGGCGTCCTGTGCGCCGCGCCGGCCCCGGGTGCCCGCCGGGCTCAGACATGCGGACGGAGCGGGACGCGTACGGCGAGCATGGCGACGTCGTCGTCGGCCTTCGGCCCGGCCATCTCGTCGGCCAGTGTCTCCAGCAGCTCGGGCAGCGGCCGCTCCCCGTGGGCGGCCAGCAACGCACGGGTGGTGCCGATGGCCTGCTCGACGTCCCGGCCGGGCCGGTCGACGAGGCCGTCGGTGTACAGCAGCAGCGTCGAGCCGGGCACCAGGTCCATGCGGTGGTCGGTACGCGGTGGATGGCCGAGACCCGGATAGAACAGCACGTCGTGCTGGTCGAGCCGCCGGGTGCTCCGGTCGGGCAGGAGCAGCAGTGGAGGCGGGTGACCGGCGTTCGACCAGGTCAACGCCCACCCGGCGTCGCCGTGCTCCAGACGGGCGTGCAGGATGCTGCCGGTCGCGGGCAGCCGCAGGCTCAGGCAGGCGTGTTCGAGAGCGGTCAGCGCGGCCGCGGGCCCGAGCGCGGGATGGTCGAGTACGGCCTGGCGAAGCATGCTGCGCACCTGTCCCATCAGGGCGGCGGCCCGTATGTCGTGGCCGGTGATGTCGCCCACGGTGATCGCCAGGGAGGACGTCACCGGCCCGCCGGGGACGCCGGGCAGCGGGAAGCTGTCGTACCAGTCGCCCCCGACCATGTCGTCGGTGGCGGCGGGCCGGTACAGGGCGGCGCTGTCCAGTCCGGGCGTGGCGGGCAGGTCGGTCAGCATGGCGCTCTGCAGCTGACGGGCGACGGTGATGCGTTCGCCGAGGAACAGCGCGCGTGCCACGGTGTGCGCGGTGTAGCTGGCCAGCGCGTTCAGTGTCGCCTGTTCCACCAGGTCCGGCTGGTGGTGCCGATTCCAGCCGACCATGAGCACGCCGACCGGGCCGCGGCTGGCGATCAGCGGCAGGCACACCGCCGAGGTCAGGCCCAGGGAGTCGAACGCGGCCACCGCCTCGGGGCTGTACCGGGCCGCCAGGTCCTCCCGGCTGGGGATGGCGATCATCCGGCGATCGCGCAGCGCCCGTGCCGAGGGGAAGGGCGCCTCGGTGTCGTACTGGCCGAGGACCTCCTCGACCTCGTGCGGGCCGTCGGTGTCGGGCACCCGCGTCAGCCTGCCGTCCCGCAGCAGGCTCAGTCCGATGTAGTGCGGCGCCAGGGCGCCGATCACCAGGTGGCGCAGTCGCTGCCGCACGTCCTGGACGCTGGTGGCCTCGGCCATCTCCTGGGAGGCGCGCAGCAGCATCGCGGCGTTGGCCTGGGCGGTCGCGCGCGCCTCCTCCGCGGCCGCGCGGGCGTCCTCCGCGGCGCGGGAGGCCAGGCGCAGCCGCAACTCACTCGAACACGCCGCGGCCAGGTCGGCCAGGTCGGTCAGTTCTGAGTTGGTCCACCGGCGGGCGGTGGTGTCGACCGCGCACAGCGACCCCAGCACCCGCCCGTCCTCGTCGGTCAGCGGCATCCCCGCGTAGGCGACCATCCCCAGCTCGGCGACGGCCGGGACGGCGCGCACCCGCTCGTCGAGGCGGGCGTCGGTCAGGACCAGCGGTTCGCCGTCCGTCACGACGTACCGGCACAGCGAGTGCGACAGCGGACTCTGCCGGCTCTCGGCCCATGGTCCTGTCAGGCCTGCCAGGCCGGGGAAGACCTGACGGTCTCCCTCGACCAGGGACACCAGCGCCACCGGTGCCCGCAACGTCCGGGCCACCAGAGCGGCGAAGCGCTCCATGTTCGTGTCCGCCCTGGCCGACAGGCCGGTCCGTCCTCGCTCTTCGCACCGCCTGCCCTCGGCGCCCTTGGTCGACATCGGTGTTCACCTGTCTTGTGTGATGCTTACTGGTCGTGGCGACGAGCGCCGAACCGGTTACTGCCCATGGACGGCCGATATGTGCCTGCGCTCCGGGGTGGATTCTCCTGCCCCGGGCCCTCAGGCCCTGGCCACCGTACTCCCGAGGGGTGCTTTTCGTACCTCGTCGGCCCGGCCACACGCACCGGAAAGAGACCGAATTGTCCTACAATGGGTGAAAAAATAATACAGCGGCCAAGGTAGCGGGGCGATGCCGGTGTTTTCTTCCCCACATCGGCAAGAGAACGGGACGTGCATCATGGGCCGTGGACGCGACCGGGACGAGTGGCGGCTTCGGGATCCGGTCAGGTGGGTGAAAGGGCGTTCGGTGACGCGTTCTGAAGACGCTGGGCGTGAACCGTCGGTGACGGCGGGAGCCGACGTGTTCGCCGTCGACGGCGAGATCGGCGGTGATCTCGCCCTGGTTGACTGGGAGGCGACCCCCCTCGGGTCACCGGCTCGCTGGCCGCAGAGCCTGCGGACGGCGGTGAGCATCCTGCTGTCGTCCCGGTTCCCGATGTGGATGGCCTGGGGGCCGGACCTGACGTTCTTCTGCAACGCCGCCTACCGGCGCGACACGCTGGGCCGCAAGTACCCGTGGGCGCTCGGCCGCCCGGCGAACGAGGTGTGGGCGGAGATCTGGGACGACATCGGCCCCCGGATCGACACCGTGCTGACCACCGGCAGGGCGACCTGGGACGAGGCCCTGCTGCTGTTCCTTGAGCGGTCGGGGTACCCGGAGGAGACCTACCACACCTTCTCCTACAGCCCCCTGCGTGACGACGACGGCCAGGTGGTCGGCATGTTGTGCGTGGTCAGCGAGGACACCGAGCGGGTCGTCGGCGGACGGCGGATGACGACGCTGCGGCACCTGGGCTCCGACCTCAGCGTGGTGCGCACCGAGCAGGAGATGCTCGCCTTCACCGGCAGGCAGCTCGGCCGCAACCTGCGGGACCTTCCCTTCACGCTGACCTACCTGTTCCAGGACGACGGCTCCGCCCGGCTGGCCAACGCGACCGGCGTCGCCCCCGGACATCCCGCCGCCCCGGCGGCCCTGCCCGCCGGGGACACGGACGGAGTGTGGCCCGCCGCGACACTCGCCCAGGGAGAACCGGCGCTCGTGGACCTCGGGAGGGCTCCGTTCACCGCCCTGCCCACCGGGGACTGGCCACAGCCGCCCACGCAGGCACTGGTCCTGCCGCTGCTGCGACAGGGCGGCGGGCCGTACGGGTTCCTGGTGACCGCGCTGAACCGGTACCGGCCGCTGGACGACGGTTACCGTGGATTCGCCGAGCTGGTCGCCGGGCACATCGCGGCGGGGGTCGCCAGCGCCCGCAACTACCAGGCCCAGCAGCGGCGGGCCGAGGAACTGGCCGAGCTCGACCGGGCCAAGACCGCGTTCTTCTCCAACATCAGTCACGAGTTCCGCACCCCGCTCACATTGATCATGGGGCCGCTGGATGAGCTGCGCGGGCAGCTCGCCGAGGCGGATCCCCGGATACGCGAGGAGCTGGAGACCGTCCACCGCAACGGGCTGCGGCTGGGCAAGCTCGTCAACACCCTGCTGGACTTCTCCCGCATCGAGGCCGGCCGCATGCGGGCCCGCTACCGGCCGGTCGACCTGGCCGCCGTCACCTCCGACCTGGCCAGCGTGTTCCGCTCGGCCGTCGAGAAGGCCGGTCTGTCCTTCGACGTCGACTGTCCCCCGCTGGACGATCCGGTCCACATCGACTACGGCCTGTGGGAGAAGGTGATCCTCAACCTGCTCAGCAACGCGCTGAAGTTCACCTTCGACGGCTCCATCCGGGTCCGCGTGCGCGCCTGCGACGGCCACGCCGTGGTCACCGTCGAGGACACCGGCATCGGCGTGCCCGCCGGGGAACTGCCCAGGCTGTTCGAGCGCTTCCACCGCATCGAGAACACCCGGTCCCGCTCCAACGAGGGAAGCGGAATCGGGCTGGCCCTGGTGTGGGAGCTCGTCGGTCTGCACGGCGGCACCATCACCGCCGACAGCGTCGAAGGAGAGGGCACCACCTTCACCGTCCGTCTGCCCTTCGGGCACGCCCACCTGCCCCCCGAGGCGCTGACCCCGGCCACCGGTACGGCCCCGTCCCTCGCCGGGTCCCTCTCCGTGACCTCCGCCGCGGCCGACCCCTACCTGCAGGAGGCGCTGCGCTGGCTGCCCGACGATCCGGCCGCCGAGACGACGGAGGCGGCGGGGGCGGCGGGGGCGGCTCCGGCCTCCGACCCCCCGGCACGGGTGCTGATCGCCGACGACAACGCCGACATGCGCGAGTACCTCGCCCGCATCCTGCGGGGGGCCGGTTACCTGGTCGACGCGGTCGGCGACGGACGGCAGGCCCTGCGGGCCGTCCGCACGACCACTCCCGACCTGGTGGTCAGCGACGTGATGATGCCCCACCTGGACGGCCTGGGGCTGGTCGCGGCGCTCCGGGCCGACTCGCGCACCGCCTCGGTTCCCATCCTGCTGTTGTCCGCCAGGGCCGGGCAGGAGGCCTCCATCGAGGGCCTGCGGGCCGGTGCCGACGACTACCTCGTCAAGCCGTTCACCGCGGCCGAACTGCTGGCACGTGTACGGGCGAGCGTGGAACTGGCCCGGTTGCGCGGCCACCACGCCCGCTGGCGCACCGCGCTGATCGACTCCCTTCGGGAGGCGTTCTTCGTCTGTGACGAGAACGGCGCGGTCATCGAGATCAACGCCTCCTTCGCCGACATCCTCGGCTACGGGGCCGACGGCCTGCCGTACGCGCCCGCCCATCCCTGGTGGCCCGACGCCGAGACCGATCCCGAGGCGCACCGGCAGGTCGCCGAGTCCTTCGCGGACCTGCTCGGCCAGGGCCGGGGCAGCCACACCCTGCCCGTCACCCACCGCGACGGGCACCGGCTGTGGATCAGCGCCACCTTCAACCAGGCCCAGGACCCGGAAACCGGCCGCAGGGTGACCGTCGGCACCTTCCGCGACGTCACCGCGGAGCACTACGCCGTCCAGCGGGAGATCGCCCTGGCGTCGCTGAGCACGTGCCTGTCCCGGGCCACCAGCCTGGACGACGCGCTGCGCGGCGCGCTGACCGAACTGAAGAACCTCTGGCGCGCCCGGTCGGTGCTGGCCGCCGTCTTCGACGGCGACGACGAGCCGGCCCTGACCGCAACCGACGGCTCACCCGTCTGGCGGCTGCTGCCCGAGCGGCGCCGTGACGCCCTCACCGAACTGCGCGGACGGCCTCCGCTCTCCTCGGTGACCGACCGCACCGGGGCCGGCGTCCTCCTGGAGCACCCCGAGGGCCCGCTGGCCCTGTGGATCGACCTGGGTGACCACCGGCCCTTCACCGGTGAGGACCAGCTGCTGCTGTCGTTGCTGGCCGGGCATCTCGCCCAGGGCCTGGTCCGCGCCCACCAGATCGACCAGCAGCGCGAGACCGCCCTCGCCCTGCAGCGCGCCATCCTCGGCCCCTCCAGCCTTCCCGACGGTTTCGCCGTCCGCTACGAACCGGCCACCCCTCCCCTGGAGGTCGGCGGCGACTGGTACGACACGGTCGCCCTGCCAGACGGCCGCATCGGCATCGTGGTCGGCGACTGTGTCGGCCGCGGGCTGGAGGCGGCGGCCGTCATGGGGCAGCTGCGCAGCGCCTGCCGCGCCCTGCTGCTGCAGGACGCCCGGCCGGGCCGGACCCTCATGGCCCTGGACCACTTCGCCGCCGGTCTCCCCGGCGCGAGGTGCACCACTGTCTTCTGCAGCGTCCTGGATCCGCACACCGGGCACCTGACCTACTCCAGCGCCGGGCATCCACCGGCCATCCTCGCCCACCCCGACGGCACCGTCCGCCTCCTGTCCGAGGGCCGCTCCGCCCCGCTGGCCGTCCTCCCCGGCAGGGCACGTCCCGAAGGCGAGTGCGACATCCCCGCGCGCGCCACCCTGCTGCTGTACACCGACGGCCTCGTCGAGCGTCGTCGCCGCCCCCTGACCGCGGGCATCGACCAGGCAGGCGCGGCGGTCCAGGCGGGCCGGAACATCGCCGTCGACGATCTCGCCACCCAGGTCATGACCCGCCTGGCCCCGGAGGGGGGTTACGACGACGACGTCGCCCTGCTGCTGTACCGGCACCCCGCTCCCTTGGACGTGGTCTTCCCCGCTGAGTCGTCCCAGCTCGCACCCATCCGTACGGCCCTGCGTGGCTGGCTCACCCAGTGCAGGCTCTCCCCACCGGTCCTGCAGGGCATCCTGCTCGCCGCCGGTGAGGCGTGCGCCAACGCCATCGAACACGGGCACCGCGACGCCCCCGGCGGCACGATCCGCCTGCGTGCCGAGGCCTCCGTCGACGACCTGCGGCTCACCGTGACCGACAGCGGCCACTGGAAGCCTCCCCGTCCCGAGATCAACGCCCATCGCGGCCGTGGCATGGCCCTGATGCGCGCCATGATGCAGCACGTCACCGTCACCCCGGGTTCCACCGGAACCACCGTCGACATGCACACGAGGATCACCTGATGGCCACACCGCTCACCCTGGTCCCCGATCTCCGCCCGGACGGCGTCGTCCTGCTGACGGCCGTCGGTGAGATCGACATGAGCAACACCGACGTCCTCGCCGCCGCCCTCGAACGCACGACGGGCGCGGTCGTCCTCGACCTGACCTCCGTCGGTTACCTCGACAGCGCCGGCCTGTCGGTCCTGTTCGCCCATGTCGACCGGATCGAACTGATCGCCCCTCCTCTCCTGCTCCCCGTCCTGAACATCTCCGGGTTCACCGACCTGGCCCCCGTCCACGCCTCGCCGGGCGTCTGACCCCCGCCCTCGGGGGGCGGGGTGCTCCGGCGGCGTGGCGCCCAGGGCCCTCTCAGGGCTTGAGGACGACCTTCTCGCAGTCCTCCCGCTTGTTCTTGAAGATGTCGAAGCCGTACGGCGCCTGTTCGAGCGGCAGGGTGTGGGTGATGATCCGGGTCGGGTCGAGCTCGCCCCGTTCGACCAGCCTCAGCAGCGGCTCCATGTACCGCTGCACATGGCACTGCCCGGTGCGCAGGGTGAGCGACCGGTTCATCCACGCCCCCGCGGGGAACTTGTCGACCAGCCCGCCGTACACGCCGATGACCGAGACCACTCCGCCGCTGCGGCACGACAGGATGGCCTGCCGCAGGGCGTGCGGACGGTCGGTCTCGGAACGGACGGCCTGCTTGACGCGGTCGTAGGCGCCGATGTGGGCGCTGCCGTGCGTGGCCTCAAGGCCGACGGCGTCCACGCACTTGTCCGGGCCGCGTCCGCCGGTCAGCTCCAGCAGCCGGGAGCGGACATCGGTCTCCTCGAAGTCGACGGTGGTGTGGCCCGCCTCCTCGGCCATGCGCAGCCGGTACGGTTCCCTGTCGATCGCGATGACCTCGGCCGCGCCGAGCAGTCTCGCGCTGTCCATGGCGAGCTGCCCGACCGGGCCCGCGCCCCACACGGCGACGACGTCGCCGGGCTGGATGTCGCACATCTCGGCGCCCATGTAACCGGTGGGCAGGATGTCGGACAGGAACAGCACCTGCTCGTCGCTCAGCTCCGACTCGATCCGCAGCGGCCCGACGTCGGCGAACGGCACGCGTGCGTACTCCGCCTGCCCTCCGGCGAACCCCCCGGTCAGGTGCGAGTATCCGAAGATCCCGGCGACCGGGTGGCCGAACATCTTCTCCGCGATCCCGGCGTTGGGGTTGCTGTTCTCACAGCACGAGTACAGCCGCGCCGCGCACGCCGCGCAGGCGCCGCAGGCGATCGGGAACGGCACCACGACGCGGTCGCCGACACGCAGCCGCGACGGGTCGACGCCGTTTCCGACCTCGACCACCTCGCCCATGAACTCGTGGCCCATGACGTCGCCGTCCTGCATCGTCGGCACGTACCCGTCGAGAAGGTGCAGGTCGGAACCGCAGATCGCGGTCGAGGTGATCCGGACGATCGCGTCACGGCCGTTGAGGATCGTCGGGTCCGGCACGTCGCGGACCTCGACCTTGTTGCGTCCGGCCCAGGTGTTGGCCCTCATGCCCCCGCCCCCTTCGCGAGTTCCTCCGCCGACAGGGGCCGCGCCGGACGCTGCGGGAACTCCCGGCGGGCGCGTTTGCCCCAGGGCGCCCCGTCGGATCGCATCACCTCACCGGTCTCCAGAACCTGCTTCAGCCTGCGCAGGTCGTCGTCGAGCTGCTGGTGCGGCTCCTCGCCGAAGTATCTGGCGACCGCCTTGCCGAGCGGACCGCCCGGGATGTCGTAGACGAGCAGTACGTACACCTCCGTGCTCACGCCGTCCGGGGCCGGCGCGAACCGGACCCTTCCCGCGTTCGGCACGTCGGCGTCGCCGGTCGAGCGCCAGCCGATCAACTCTCCCGGCACCTCGTCGGTGATCTCGGCGTCCCATCCGACCGTCCGGTCGAACGGGGCGCTCGCCGTCCAGTGACTCGTCCGTTCGCCCGTGACACGTACCTCGTCAAGGTGGCACATGAACGTCGGGAGGTTCTCCAGGTGACGCCAGAACGCGTAAACGTCCCGCGCCGGTTTGCGGATTGTCGTCGTGGCCGTCAATTCCATGGCTCCTCCTCTCCTGACTTCAGGTGCTACCGACCTCAGGGAGAGTTACACCTGTTGAGTGAGGAATAGTCGGATATATCCATATATTTCCGGTGCAGGCGAGCCACGAGGGCGCCACGCGGGGCGAGAGCGGCGGAAGTCCCTGATCGGCGGCCCACCCGGCGAGAGCGGGCGACGACAGGGGCCGTCCCCGGCGAACGGCCATGCCCCGCCCGCCGAGAAAGCGTGCAGAAACCATCAACAACCAATACAGAAACCGTCAATGACATTCCCGTCATAAAACGACAAACTGGCCTCGCACCTCCCCAGAACCTCATGTTTTCCCGAGAGGCGCGTCTGGAGAACAGGCGTCTCGGCCCCGTCGAGCTCAGCGCGTCGACGCCTCCCGGTTCGCGACCCCGGCCAGGTCGCCGCCAAGCGGCTGTGGGCTCTCTCCCGCCCACGCTCCGCCGGGCGGCGCCCCACCGATTCCGACGCACTCATCCCCGTACTGGAGGGCGTATGTACCGTGACCGACTGACACGCCGGGCGTTCGTGAACCTGGTCGGACGCGCCGGTGGCGTGGGAGCCGCGTACGGGACGCTGACGGCGATGGGCCTGCTGGCCGTACCCGAGGCCTACGCCGGACGGCCGGACCTGGCACGACACGGCGGCGGGCGGGGCGTCAAGGTCGCGGTGATCGGCGCCGGCGTCTCCGGCATGGTCGCCGCGCTCGAACTGTCGGCCGCGCAGTACGACGTGCGGGTCTTCGAGGCGCAGGAGCGGGTCGGCGGCCGGATCAGGACCTACCGCGGCGGGGACACCGTCGTCGAGAACGGCTCGGTCCAGCGCGTCGACTGGGACCGCGACCCGGGCCTCTACTTCAACGCGGGGCCCGCCAGGATCCCCCACCACCACGAGGCGCTCCTCGGGTACTGCCGCGACTTCGACGTCCCCCTGCAGGTGTTCGTCAACGACAACCGCGCCGCCTACCTGCACGACGCCGCCGCGTTCGGCGGACGGCCGCAGCGCACCCGCCGGGTGATCACCGACACGCGGGGAGCCGTCGCGGAGTTGGCGGCGCGCGCGCTCAAGCAGGACCTGGACCGTCCCATGTCGGAGGAGGACCTCGCCCGGGTGCGTGACTTCATCCAGGGGTTCGGCGGGCTCGACGGGAACTACCGCTACACCGGGTCGCCTGACGCCGGATACTCCGAGCCGCCGGGGGGACCGGAACCGGGCCAGGTCCTCGAACCCCTCGACCTCGTCGAGATCTCCAAGGGCTCGTCGCTGCGCTGGCGCGCGCTGTTCAGCGAGCAGTATCCGCAGCAGTCGACCGTCGTGGAGCCGACCGGCGGCATGGACGCCGTCGCGCGGGCCTTCTACCAGCGGACCCGGCGGTTCATCACGCTCAACGCGCAGGTGACGAAGCTCAGGCGCGCCGGGTCCGGCGCCCAGGTCACCTGGCGTGACCGCGTCACCGGGCGCGTGCAGGTCTGGGACGCCGACCACGTGATCGTGACGGTCCCCCTCACGGTCGTCAACGCCATCGACAGCGACTTCTCGCCGCCCGTGAAACGGGCCGTCGAGGAGGCGGTCCCCTACTACATCCCGGCCGTCAAGATCGCGTTCCAGGCGGACCGGTGGTGGGAGAAGGACCACCAGATCTACGGCGGCATCTCGTGGAGCAGCCGGGACATCACCCAGATGTGGTACCCCAGCTCGAACCTCCACGCCCGCAAGGGCATCCTCGTCGGCGCCTACATCTGGACACACGACATCGGGAACTCCTTCTCGGCGATGACGCCCGCGCAACGCGCCGCCGCGGCCGTCGCCGACGGCGAACACCTCCACCCCGGTTACCGGAACCTGGTCCGGCGTCCCGTCTCCGTCGCGTGGCCGAACGTGCCCTTCCAGGGAGGTGCCTGGATCGACTGGGGGGACGACCCGGCCACCCGCCGCGACATCTACTCCGTACTGCTGCCGCCGGACGGGCCGTACTGGTTCGCGGGCGAACACATGAGCCACATCAACGGCTGGCAGGAGGGCTCCATCCGCGCGACCCACAACGTGCTCCACGGCATCCAGGCCCGCGTCACGCACGGGTAGCGCAGGCTGTACCCCGTCCCGGCAGCGGGCGGGATCGATCACGGCGTATCCCCGCCGCCATGCTTGCCCCATGACGACCGGCCCACGAGGGCCGCGGCCAGGGACCGCCTGACAGGCGTGTCCTCCCCCACCAGTGCTCCGCGGCCGAGGAAGGTCCCTCCTCGGCCGCGGGAGAGTCATGTGGACCTCCCTGAGGAGGTCCGGTGTCCCGAACTCCGGCGGACGCTAGGAGAACACATGTCCCATGCCCTACGACGTACTTCCTTATCCCGGGCACTCGTCGGCGTGCTCGCCCTGCTGTGCCTGCTCCTCCCCCAGAACGTGGCGAACGCCAAGCCGTACGAGCCCGGCAAGATCACGGCGAAGGCCCGCGCGAGCCTGAAGGACGGCAAGGCCGCCCTCTGGGTCCGGCTGAAGGGTGAGGCCGACCTCAGCCCCGCGTCCAGAGCCACGACGAAGGCCGCGAAGGGCAAGGCGGTCTACGACGCCAAGACCGCCTACGCCGACCGGTCCCAGGCCGGGATCCGCGCGCTGCTGACCAGGCGGAACGCCGAGTTCACGCCGTTCTGGATCGTCAACGCGGTGAAGGTGACCGCCGACGAGAAGCTGGCCGAGGAGATCGCCGCCCTGCCCGAGGTGACCGCCGTCGAGCCGGTGGCCAAGATCGAGATTCCGAAGGAGCCCGGACCGAAGCCGGACAAGGCTCGTTCGAAGGCGGCGGCCGGGGTCGAGTGGAACATCGACATGGTGAAGGCCCCGCAGGTGTGGAACGACCTGCACAACCGGGGCGAGGGCATCGTCATCGGTGTCATCGACAGCGGGATGGACTTCACGCACCCGGCGCTGATCGGGTCCTACCGCGGCACACGGGCCGACGGGTCCGTTGACCACAACTACAACTGGTTCGACGCCTACGGGGCGTGCCCCTCCGCCGCTCCGTGTGACAAGGACGGGCACGGCACACACGTGACCGGCATCGCGGCCGGTGCCGAAGGGATCGGAGTCGCGCCGGGCGCCAGGTGGATCGGCTCCAACGCCTGCGACCACGGCTGCACGACCGCGGGGTTGGCGGCGGCCGGTCAGTGGATGATCAAGCCCACCGACCTGAACGGTCAGAACCCTCGTGAAGATCTCGCCCCCGACGTCGTCAACAGCTCATGGGGCTGGCTTGAGGGGGGAGCCGACTTCAGATCCGTCGTCACCTCCTGGATCGCCGCCGGAATCTTTCCGATCTTCGCCAACGGCAACGAGGGGACGATGCGGCCGTGCGACACGAGTCGCAGGCCCGGTAAGTATGTCGAGAGCTACAGCGTGGGCAATCTCAACTCCGCCGGAGACGTCACCAGCACCTCCAGCCGAGGGCCGGGCGAGAACGGGGACATGAAGCCTGACATCTCCGCCCCCGGACAACAGGTACGCTCTTCGATGCCCGGGGGAGGTTACGCCCTCATGGACGGAACCTCTCAGGCGGCCCCGCATGTGGCCGGAGCGGTGGCGCTCGTCCTGTCCGCCGCGCCCTCCCTGCGGGGAAACGTCAGCGCCATCCGTGCGCTGCTCGACGACACCGCCGTCGACATCCCCGACACGAGCTGCGGCGGGACAGCCGACGACAACAACGTCGCCGGTGAGGGCGCCATGGACGCCCACGCCGCCGTGCTGGCCGCGCCGGACGACCCGCTCGGCGACCTGCACGGCACCGTCACGGCGAACGGTCAGCCCGTGCCCCACGCCGACGTGAGGGTCACCGGCCCACTCGGCCGTACGGCGGCCGGCGGCCAGGACGGCGTCTACTCCCTGCCGCGTCTGTCTCCCGGTTCCTACCAGGTCACCGTCTCCAAGTTCGGCTACCAGGACTTCACCGGGACGGCGACCGTCACGGACGGCCAGACGACGACCTTCGACGCCACGCTGACCATGAAGCCGAAGGGCGTCGTCTCGGGGACGGTCACCGTGGCGGGCTCCCCGCTGAAGGACGCCACGGTCGCCGTACCCGGCACGACGGTCACGGCGGTTACCGACGCCACGGGTCACTACCAGATGGAATTGCCGTACGGTTCCCACCTGCTGCGGATCAGCGCCTCGCTCTGCGAGACACCCACTGACGAGCAGATCACCGTGGCCGGGACCCTGACCAAGAACATCGGCCTGCAACCGCGCGGTGACACCTTCGGCTACACCTGCAAGGTCGGCACCGAGCCGTACGTGGCGGGCACCCAGGCTCTCGCGCTGGCCGACTTCACACCCAAGCGGGTGGCCCTGCCGTTCCCCGTGCCCTTCTACGGCACGTCGCGAAGCGAGGCGTGGGTCACCTCCGACGGCTTCGCGAGCTTCATCGAGACCCTGTCCACCGGCGACGCACACACGACGCTGCCGGACAGTTTCACACCCAATCTGGGGGTTTATCCGTTCTGGAGTGAGGACCTGAGAATCGAGAACGGCTCCGACGTCTACACCACCACGGTCGGCACCGCCCCTCACCGATCCTTCGTGATCGAATGGCGGGACGTCTCCGTCGTGGCGCTGGGTCCAAGGATCTCCTTCTCCGCCCTCCTCGGTGAGGACGGCACGATCAGCTACCGCTACAAGGACCTGGACGGCTTGGTCGAGCGGGGCCTGAGAGCCACGGTCGGCATCGAGAACGCCGACGGCACCGACGCGCTGCTCTACTCCTACAACACGGCCTCCCTCACCGACGGGCAGAGCCTGACGTTCGTCGCCGCCGACCACGGCGTGGTGCGCGGTACGGTCACCGACGCCAACGACGGTCAGCCGGTGGCCGGGGCGACGGTGACCTTCCCCTACGTCGCCACGTTCACCACCGGCCAGGACGGCGCCTTCTCCGGTCAGATCCGGGCCGGGAACCACACCGCGCAGGTCTCCGGGGAGAACTACGGCACGACCACCCGGCAGGTGACCGTCGTCGCGGGCGACAGCACCACCATGGACACCGAGCTGATCACCGGAAAGGTCGTCGCCGCCCCCACCCAGGTGAGCCTGACCGCCCCGCCCGGCACCACCAGGACCGCGACGGTCACCCTCACCAACCAGGGCTGGCCGACCCCCTACGACGTCACCGCCGAATCCGCCCAGTCCGGCTGGCTGAGCGTCTCGCCCCTGACGGGCGGACTCCTCAAGAACCAGTCGGCGACCCTGACCGTCACCGTCTCGACCGCCGGTCTCGCCCCCGGCGACACGCGGGAGGGGGAACTCGTCATCCACTCGACCAGCGCGCGCCAGCCGGTCGTCAAGGTCCCGGTGACCCTGACGGTGCCCGAGTAACCGGGTCGCCCGGGATTCCCGGTCGTGCGAAGCTCGTCTCCCCAGTCATCCAGATAACCGGGAACCAGGGCTTCCTCCCGAAACAGCCGTCATGGAGATGACGGTGAACACCGCGGGCCTTGAGTTGTCCCGATCGATCGCCAGGTGGCTCCTCTCCGTGATGAGGAGCCACCTGAATCCTGTTCCGCATGGATACGGTCGCCGGCAGCCCTAGGGTGCGATCTCATGAGACGAAGCACGTGGACCATGTGGACGAGGTCGGCGCTCGTGCTGGTGCCGGCCGTCCTTGTGGCCGCCTTGAAGTCGCCGGTGGCCACCGGTTCGTCCTTGAGGCGTACGACTCCCACGACTGGGACGGGGACTGGCGCTGCGCCTGACCCCGATCGATCGGGCCGGAACCGTCCGCCGCCGGACCGGGTGTGGTCACGATGCTTGGATGCGCGCCCTCGCCGGCCGGTGGGTGAGGTGCTCTCAGGGTCGCGCCGATGAGCCTCCGGATGACGAGCGTCCTGGCCGGTGATTCTTTGGCGGCCGAACTTGTCACGCGTGATGTCTCCTTTGGCTCGTTCGGCGGCGCCGCGGGGAACTTTCGTCGCCATGCCCGGCCGGGACGAGCGGCAGGGGCCGAGGTCCGACCGTGATTTTGGGCTGAGGCGTCTGCACCCGTGGTCGGTCCATCCGCATCTCGACTGAATTGCACCCGGGGCGCCGTAGCACCTCTGGCCTGCGCTGATGCAGGGAAAGGGGGGGCTTACTCTGGCGCTATAGAGACTTGGAGTGATGGATCGCTACTTTCGGTGACGTCCAGCCCGAGGGGATGACAAATCTGGACGGTCCCTCTTGGGCATTCGTTTCCTCTACGCGATCGGGAGACTTTCGCATGCGCAAGATCACCGCTGTGACGTTGGTCGGCCTCGTGGCCGGTGCTGTCGGTTTCGGCGGCGCCGCTGTCGCCTACGCGGGGCTCGGCGGCGCTCAGGGTCCGGGCGTCCGCGCCGCCGCGGTCGTCAAGGCCGACGGCAGCGTGGTCCGCTCGAAGGGCATCACCGGCGTCCGCAAGCTCGCCACCGGCCGGTACTGCATCGAGTTGGACGCCGACTACAACGCCGCGCGTAGCGTTCCGGTCGCCACCAAGCAGTGGAGCGCCCCATGGAACTCCAGCGTGTTCGTCGAGTCCGACACGACCGCCTGCGGCAGCGCCGAACGGTACGTCCTGGTTTCCGGCGGTAACAACGGGGCCGCTGCCGACCTGGCCTTTCACGTGATCGTGCCCTGATCCGGCAGAGCCCGACCCAACGGCCCGGCGCGCGGTGTTTGGCGTGCCGGGCTGTTGGGTCGTCAATGAAAAAGCGTGTGTTCTGTGTGAGCGCGCCGCTGGAGGCGTGAGTCTTCCGGCGTACAGGACGGGCCGGACCGAGCGAGGAGCCCATCCAAGGCATTACGGAAATTTCCTGAAACAAGCGGCAGACGATCCCCCCGGGGCCGCACCCGGAGGGGATCGTTCGGCGTTCAGAGGGTGCAGTTCTTCTGGGTGTCGGTGCGGACTCTCCTGCCGGTGAACTCCTCCAGGATCGCGATGTTCGCCGGGGAGTAGTTGGTCGCGGTGATCCGGTCGGCGTCGGCGCTGCCCAGCTTGCCGGTGTACGGCGCCGACTTCTCCAGCCAGTAGGCCGTGCGCAGGAACTGCGTCAGGACCAGCTCACGCAGCTTCGGCTCGTTCTTGATCCTCGTCCAGTAGTCGGGGTGCCTGCTCTTGGCCACCCGGAGGTAGAGCAGCAGGTAGCGCAGGTTGGTCGCGGCGATGTCGCGGGCGTTGCTGGCGCCGATGCCCCTGATGTACTCCTGGAGGACCGTCACCGCGGGCAGGCCCGTCAGTCCGGCGTTCAGCTCGGCCAGCACGCCCTGGAGGTGATACTCCCCCTGCGTCCGGTCACGCAGGTAGATGCCGTCCATGGAGTCGCTGAGCCGGTCCTGGATCAGCGGCAGGATCTCCTTGCGGGGGAACCCGTCGTACAACGGCACGACCGTGTCCTGCCTGGAGGCGTTGATCCAGGCCGCGGTGTGCACGTTCCACCTGGTCCGTGCCGGGTCGAGGTCCCACATGTGGGTCTCCTCGTGGATCGCCACCATCATCGACTCGGCGAAGGCCTCGAAGCTGCTCGTCTGGACGAACTGGGTCCAGTACTTGTCCCTGGCCTGGGCGACGGCCAGCGCCTGGCCGCTCGGCCACCGCCTGCCGTACACCGCCTGGAGCGTCTGCATCCAGTTGGACGAGGTGAACCTCGCCCTGAGGTCGCTCACGTCCGCGGTCGGCTGTGAGGGTTCCTCGTAACAGTAGGGGGCGGCAGTGACGGTGGCGGAGGCGGTGGTGGTCACCGCCAGCGGGGGAAGCGCGAGAAGCGCGGTCACGAGAGACAGAATGCGTTTTCGACTCACCGGGCCCTCATTCCTGAGTGGACGCGCCGCCGGGCAGGCAGGGCACGGACGGCCGCCGCTCTTTCGTCGTCACGGTGGATCGTATGAACCCCGTTTTCTCAGGGAAAATCCCATTTCGGGATAACATCATCGAGTGCCCACCCGGCCCTGACCGCCGTCCGCGCAGGTCAGAACCGGTGTTCAGGGAAGGTCGGTGAAGCGCTCGATCTGTTTGGTCTTGCCGGAGACGATGATGACGTCGCCGTAGGCCAGCACGGTCTCGGCGGTGGCGTAGGTGAACTCCTCC